>NZ_JAPDNQ010000002.1:0-600000 GCF_025989145.1 Microbacterium sp. SSM24
CGAACCCGGAAGCTAAGCCTCTCAGCGCCGATGGTACTGCAGGGGGGACCCTGTGGGAGAGTAGGACACCGCCGGACTTCCATTACCGAAATGGCCACCCAACGACGGGTGGCCATTTCGCGTTAACACCCACACACGCGGGGGCGACGAGCCCTCGGCATCCCTCGGTAGACTCGAGGGATGCCGGCGCTCGACCTCACCGCGACATCCGCGGACCTGACTCGGACCATCTGCGACATCTCGAGCGTGTCCGACGACGAGACGCGGCTCGCCGACCTCATCCATGAAGCCGTGTCGGCGCTGCCGCATCTCGAGGTCTTCCGCGACGGTGACACGATCGTCGCCCGCACCAACGGCGGCCGCGCGCAACGCGTGGCGATCGCGGGTCACATCGACACCGTGCCGATCAACGGGAACGTGCCCACGCGCGACATCGAGATCGAGGGCGAGCCGTACATCTGGGGCCGCGGCACCGTCGACATGAAGGCGGGCGTCGCGGTGCAGCTGAAGCTGGCCGCCGAGCTCACCGACCCTCGCGTCGACATCACGTGGATGTGGTACGACCATGAAGAGGTCGACGCCGACCTCAACGGTCTGACACGTCTCACCGCCACGCGTCCCGATCTGTTCGCCGCGGACTTCGCCATCCTGGGGGAACCCTCCAACGGGGAGGTCGAAGGCGGGTGCAACGGAAACATGCGCGTGATCGTGCGAACGCACGGCGTGCGATCGCACTCCGCCCGTGCATGGATCGGCGAGAACGCGATCCACAAGGCCGCTCCCGTTCTGACCCGCCTCGCCGAGTACCGTCCGCGAGACATCGCCGTCGAAGGCCTCGTCTATCGCGAGGGCCTCAACGCCGTGCGTATCGGCGGCGGGGTCGCGGGCAACGTCATCCCGGATCTCTGCGAGGTCGAGGTCAACTACCGCTTCGCTCCGAGCAGGGACGCGGACGAAGCCGAGCGTCACGTGCGCGACGTGTTCTCGGGGTTCGAGGTCGACATCATCGACATCGCCGTCGGTGCGCGTCCCGGGCTCGATGCGCCACTCGCGCAGGAATTCGTCGCGGCCGTGGGAGCCGAGCCGCGACCCAAGTACGGGTGGACGGATGTCGCGCGCTTCAGCGCTCTCGGCGTTCCGGCCGTCAACTACGGGCCCGGCGATCCGCACCTCGCGCATCATGACGAGGAGCGTGTTCCCATCGCTCAGATCGATGCGGTCGAGCGGGGCCTGCGCGCGTGGCTCAGCAGCAGCCGCTGACGGACGCGCCCGCGCGGGAGCGCTTCGCCACCGTCGCTCTCCGCATCGCGCTGATCTACATCGCAGCCCGGGTCCTCACGACGATCTTCCTCGTCGTCGCTGCGGAACTCTCCGGCGTCGACTCCCGCTTCGGCCCGGACGCGAGCCTCGCTGATCTCGTTCTCGGCTGGGACTCGCGCTGGTACTGGATCGTGGCCGAGACGGGCTACCCGTCGGAGCTCCCTCGCACCGAATCCGGTGCTGTGGGGGAGAACCAGTGGGCGTTCATGCCGATCTACGCATACCTGGCGAAGCTCGTCGCGATCCCCTTCGGTCAATGGGTGGTCGGGGCCTTCATCGTCTCGATCGTCGCCGGGTACGGAGCATCCGTCGCCCTCTACTATCTGCTGCGTGAGCGGATCGATGCGGTCGCGGCGATGTGGGCGGTCGCGTTCTTCGCCGCCGGGCCGCTCGCCGCTCTGTTCCAGGTGGGGTACGCGGAGTCGCTGTTCCTGCTCTGGCTGTTCCTCGCGCTGTGGTGCGTCGTGCGCCGACGCTATCCGTGGCTGTACCTGCTCATCCCACTCATGGGCTTCACGCGCCCTGGGATCCTCGCGTTCGCCCTGTTCCTCGCGCTGTTCGGCGTGCGGCGATTCTTCACGAGGGCGCGTGAGCCGCTGCACGTGCGGGAAGTGGTGCACATCGTCGCGCTCGGAGTCCTCGCCGTGGTCGTCGGCTTCTCTTGGCAGCTTCTCGCGGGATGGGTGACGGGCGACAGCGGCGCGTACCTCGCCACGGAGCTCGCGTGGCGCCGCAACTGGATCCCCGGCGACGCGGTCTTCCTGCCGTTCGACGGGTTCCTCAGTGCGAGCGCGTTCTGGTTCGGATCGGTGTGGGGGCTGGGTGCAGAGCTCGGCTACGTCGTGCTCGCGGCATCCGTCTTCGCCGTCGCAGCGATCCTGCTCTTCGTTCCGCAGGTGAAGCGGCTGAGCGTCGAGGTGCGCCTGTGGAGCGCCAGCTATCTTGTCTACCTGCTCCTCGTGTTCTTCCCGCAGTCGAGCATCTTCCGTCTCCTCGTGCCCCTGTCGCCGCTGTGGGGCGCCGTCGCCGCACCACGTTCCGCCGTGTGGCGCGTCTCGGTTCTGGCTCTGTGTCTCGCGGGGCAGTGGTGGTGGATCTACAACATGTACGCGCTCGGGAATGCGATCTGGCAGATCCCGTGACGAATCGCCCGGATGACGTAATCCCCAGGATGGGACGCGGCGTCCCAGCCTCACGATAAACTTGTCTTCGCAGACCATCGATGAAAGGGAGCCGCAATGGCAGCCATGAAGCCGCGAACCGGAGACGGGCCGATGGAGGCCGTGAAGGAGGGTCGACTCATCATCGTGCGCGTGCCGCTCGAAGGTGGCGGTCGTCTCGTCGTCTCCGTCAACGACGCAGAGGCGAAGGAGCTGTACGACGTTCTGGGTGGGGTCGTCGCAGCCGCCTGAGGCACATTCGTTCCGCTGAACGGCCGGTCGCGAGACCGGCCGTTCGACGTTCTCCGCGTGGGTCCGCTAGTCCTGGTTGACGGTCGTGAGCTGCAGCAGCCCCTCGGCGACGATGGACAGCGCCCCGATGACGGCGGGCGATGCCTGCGTCTCCTGGATCAGTGAGCGGTAGGCCGAGGTGACGCTGTCGCGTCGCACCGGGTCGGCGACCGCGCCACCCGCCATCACCCGTGGCACGAGCACCGTGCCGCCCGCGCGCACGAGCCGCAGTCCGTGCTCGACGTACTCGATGACGCCCTCGGGATCGGCATCCACGAGCACGATGTCGTACGAGGCTTCGTTCATGCGCGGGAGCACCTCGGCCGCGCGTCCGGTGATGAAGCGCGCACGAGCGGGCGGGATCCGTGCGTCCGCGAAGGCCTGGCGTGCCGCCCCGAGGTGCTCGGGCTCTTTGTCGATCGTGGTGAGCGTCGCCCGAGGCGACCCGTGGAGGAGCCACAATCCGGAGACGCCGGCGCCGGTGCCGATCTCGACGATGTTGAGAGCCTGCGAGGCTGCGGCTATCACCGCGCACTGCGCTCCGACGGCGGCGCTGATCGGCGCCGCACCGAGCTCCAGGGCGTGTGCGCGCGCGCGACCGATGTGGTCCGGTTCGATCGTCACCTCAGCTGCGAACCGCTGATTCGCGCTCTGCTCACCCATGCCGTGCCTCCAGGCCAAAGCCTACGCGGGCGGCGTGCGCGCACTGCTCAGGCGCGGCGGTAATCTGATCTCATGTTCTTCGGCCTCACGATCGAGAAGCTGCTGCTGATCGGTGTGATCGCAGCGCTGATCGTCGGTCCCGAACGGCTCCCTCGATACGCGGAGGCGCTCGCGACCTTCACGCGTCGCGCCCGCGACTGGGTGTCGAACGCGCGAACCCGCGTGCGCGATGAGATGGGCGAGGATTTCGATGACGTCGACTGGCGCACCCTCGACCCGCGCCAGTACGACCCGCGGCGCATTATCCGCGAGGCGCTCCTCGACGACGCGCCGGTGCCGACCGTTCGCGCCGCGCAGGCCGGCGCGGCGGTCGCCTCTACCGGCGGACCGCCCGCGCCGCCGGTGAAGTCGCCGTTCCGCGGACCCGAGGACCTGCCGACTCCGTTCGACTCCGAGGCGACCTGATTCAGCGGGGTCGAAGGGGCAGCGAACGTCCCGAGAGCCCGCGTGGTTCAGAGGCGATCGCCGCCGCGACGCCGGTGATGGCGACGGATGCCGGATCGTCAGGATGTGCCACGACGGCCGGGATGCCGGCATCCGCATCGGCGCGCAGCGTGGGGCTGAGGGGCACGGAGGCCAGGAGCGGCACCGGAGCGTCCTCGCCCGTGAGCGCGGCCGCCACGGCCGCGCCTCCGCCCGAGCCGAACAGTTCGAACGAGGTGCCGTCGGGCAGGATCATCGCGCCCATGTTCTCGACGACGCCGATCACGCGCTGGCCGGTCTGGCGTGCGACGAGGCCGCTCCGCACGGCGACGTCCGACGCGGCGGACTGCGGTGTCGTGACCACGAGCACGTCGGAGTGGGGGAGCAGCTGCCCCACCGAGATCGCGACGTCTCCGGTGCCGGGAGGCATATCGAGCAGCAGGACGTCGAGGTCGCCGAAGTACACGTCGGTGAGGAACTGCTGCACGGTGCGATGGAGCATGGGACCGCGCCACGCCACGGCGCCGAGCGGTGCGTCGTCGGCACCGCGGCGCAGGAACATCCCGATCGAGATGACCTTCACGCCGTAGGCGACCGGCGGAAGCATGAGATCGTCGATCCGCGTCGGCTGAGGCACCGTGCCGTCCGGTCCGACCAGCCCGAGCAGAGGCGGGATCGAGAATCCGTGGACGTCGGCGTCGACGAGTCCGACCGCGAGTCCGCGAGCCGCGAGGGCGACCGCGAGATTGGCGGTGATGCTCGACTTCCCGACGCCGCCCTTCCCGCTCGTGACCGCGATCACGCGCGTGAGGGTCTCGGGACCGAACGGCATCTCGCGCGCGGCGCGGCCGCCGCGCAGGCGCTCGGTCAGCGCCTCGCGCTCGAGCGGCGACATGACGCCGACGTCGAGCGCGACATCCGTGATGCCCGCAACGGATGCCGCAGCAGACCGGACGTCGGAGGAGATGCGGTCGGCGGCGGGACATCCGACGATCGTCAGCGCGATGCCGACGTGGGCGACGCCGGCGTCGACGGTGATCTCCCGCACCATGTCGAGCTCACCGATCGGACGCCGCAGCTCGGGATCGACCACCGCGGAGACCGCACGCCGAACCGCCTCGGCGGTCGCGTCGCTCATCGAGACGCGCCCTCCTGCGGGTCGCGCGGTTCGAGCTTCTCGAGCAGCACGCGGAGCTCGGCGCGGAGAACCTCACGCGTCACGACCTCTTCGGAGAAGTCGTTGACCGCCATCCGCAGCGCCACGACCTCGCGCGCCAGGTACTCGGTGTCCGCCAGATTGCGCTCGGCGCGCTGGCGGTCCTGCTCGATCTGGACCCGGTCACGGTCATCCTGGCGATTCTGTGCGAGCAGGATCAGGGGGGCGGCGTAGGAGGCCTGCAGCGACAGGATCAGCGTCAACAGGGTGAAGTTCGTCGCTGCCGGATCGAACTGGAGCTGGGGCGGCGCCCAGATGTTCCAGCTGAGCCACACGAGCACGAAGATCGTCATGCCGACGAGGAAGGTCGAGGTGCCCATTCCGCGGGCGAAGGACTCCGAGAACCGGCCGAAGCGATCGCGCGAGGGCTGCGGGGTTCGCTGGAGCATCCCTCCGCGCCCGCGGGGCGCGTCGAGCGGCGTCGTGCGTGTCTGCCGGGCCATCAGCGCCTCCGCGGGATTCCGGCGGTGGCGGTGGAGACCGATGCCGCGCGCGCGGCATCCGATCCTTCATCGCTGTCGTGCGAGCGCCAGTCGTCGGGGAGCAGGTAGTCGAGGACGTCGTCGATGCTGACCGCGCCGACCAGTCGGTGGGCCTGGTCGACGACCGGGACCGACACCAGGTTGTAGCTGGCGAGTAGACGGGCGACCTCCGCGGCCGACGCCGATGCGGGCATGGGGTCGAGTGTGTCGTCGATGATGGCGCCGAGCCGTTCGTGCGGCGGATAGCGCAGCATCCGCTGGAAGTGCACGGTGCCGAGGAGCCGCCCCGTCGGGGTCTCGTACGGCGGGAGTGTGATGAACACCGCCGCGGCCAGTGCCGGATGCAGCTCGTGGCGCCGGATCAGCGCGAGCGCCTCGGCGACGGTCGCGTCGGCCGAGAGCACGATCGGCTCGCTCGTCATGAGCCCGCCGGCGGTGTCGGGACCGTACTGCAAGAGAGCGCGGACGTCCTCGGCCTCTTCGGGCTCCATGAGATCGAGCAGCTCCTCGGAGCGCTCTTCGGGCATCTGGCCCAGGAGGTCGGCCGCGTCGTCGGGCTCCATCGCGTCGAGGATGTCTGCCGCCCGCTCGTCGCCGAGCGCCTCGAGGATGTGCACCTGCTCCTCTTCCGGCATCTCTTCGAGCGCGTCGGCGAGTCGGTCGTCGGGGAGTTCCTCGGCGACTTCGATCAGGCGGTCCTCGGGTAGATCGAGGAGCGTGTTGGCGAGGTCTGCGGGCTTCAGGTCGGAGTACGTGGCGACGAGCTGCTCGGCGGACTGGGCCTCGCCGGGGTTCTGCTGCTCGCGCACCTCGGGCCAGCTCGCGAACGTCGTCGGCCCCTTCGCGAACGGCGAGGCGCTCGTGCGCGGACGACGAAGGAAGAGCTGCCCGACATCCCACTCGCCGAGACGGTTGCGCTCGATCGCGACGTCCTCGATGACCGCCGTGCCGGACCCGTCGTTGAGGTAGACCTTGCGGCCGAGCAGCTCGGCCATGACGCGCACCTCGCCGCCGCGCGGCTGGAAGCGGCGGACGTTGATGAGTCCGGTCGTGATGACCTGTCCGGTGGCGATCGAGGTGACTCGGCCGATCGACACGAACACATGCCGGCGTCCGGGGATCTCCACGACGAGTCCGATCACGCGCGGGGGATCATCTTTTCGGTAGATGACGACGACGTCTCGTACCTTGCCGAGACGGTCGCCGGCGGGGTCGAAGACGAAGCACCCGGACAGGCGCGCGACGAATACCCTCTGCGTGCTCACGCGTCCCAGCGTAGCCCGGACACCATGGGAGGATGGGGAGATGACCATGATGGGCGGACGCTTTCCGCAGGGTTCGGACGACGTCGGTCAGACGGTCGCGAGCTTCCCCACCTACGAGGCTGCCCAGAAGGCGGTCTCGTCGCTGATCGCCGGCGAGGTCCCAGCGCGCGACATCGCGATCGTGGGTCAGGGGCTCCGCTCCGTCGAGCGGATCACCGGCCGACTCGGGTATGCGTCTGCGGCCAGGTCGGGTGCCATCAACGGCGTGCTGCTGGGGCTGCTGTTCTCGGCGATCCTCGTGATCGGATCGCCCTCGGTGCCGATGCAGGCGTTCGTGGGCGTGCTGTTCGTGGGCATCGCGATCGGCATGCTGCTGAGCATCATCACGTACTCGTTCGTTCGTCGTCGCCGCGACTACGCGTCGGTCATGCAGGTCGTCGCCGATCACTACGAGGTGACCGTCACCGCCGCCGGCGTGCACCGCGCGCGACAGATCCTCGGACCGCAGGCAGCGCCGGAACCTCCGACCGCGGGTCCGGTCGCCGAGGAGCGGGTCGCGCCCGACGAGCCGCCGCGGTACGGCGAGCGCGTGTCCGCGGATCAGTCAGCGTCCGCTGCGCCCGCACCTGAGGCCTCCGCGGCCGCTGCGTCCGCGCCTGAGGCGTCCGCATCCGAGGCCGACGGCGATTCCGAGCCCGAGTCCGTCGAGCAGCCTCCCGCGGAACGCTGACCCGTGCGCGAGACCGACCTTCGCATCCCGGTGCACCTTCCGGCCGGCGAGGTCGAGGTGTCTGCGGCGTGTGCGATCCCCGACGGCGCGTGGGCGCTCGTCGCGGTGGCGCACGGCGCCGGGGCCGGCATGCGGCATCCGTTCCTCTCCGGATTCGTCGGCGCGCTTCACGAGGAGGGCGTCGCCGCCCTGCGGTTCACCTTCCCGTATCTCGAGGCAGGGCGACGGATGCCGGGGCCGGCGGCTCACGCGATCGCGACGTGGTCCGCGGTCGAGGCTGTGGCAGAGGCGCAGGCGGCAGCACTGCCCTTCTGGGCGGCGGGCAAGTCCTACGGCGGGCGCATGGCCTCGATGGCGGCAGCGGAGTCGGCGATCTCGCCTGCCGGCCTCGTCTACCTCGGCTATCCGCTGCATCCGCCCGGAAACCCGGACAAGGCCCGCACCGCCCACCTTCCCGACATCGCTCAGCCGCAGCTGTTCGTCGAGGGATCGAACGACCCGTTCATCGATCCGCACGATCAGTTCGCGCGCGCCGTCGCGTCGTGTCGAGATGCCGAGATCGCGTGGATCGAGGGCGGCGGCCACTCGTTCGAGGTGAAGGGCCGCAAACGCTCCGCCGACGAGGTCGGCGCGAGCATCGCCGCACCCGTCGTCGAATGGATCCGCCGCCGGAGTCAGCGCCCGGCCGCGTAGCCCTGCATTCCGCGCGGATTCGCCGCGGCCCACAGCGTGCCGTCGGACGTGCGTCGTCCGACCGCGGACACCCTCCCGAGCGACCAGTCGCCGGCACGGGTGACACGGTGGCCGCGTCGCTCGAGACCGCCGATGACGGCGTCGCCGAGGCGGTCCTCGACGACCGCGCCTGCGGGTGTCCACGTGCGCGGCCAGAACGACTCGGGCATAGCGGTCGTGTGCAGAGTGGGGGAGTCGATCGCCTCCTGCGCGCTGTAGCCGCCCACGATCATGCGCAGCAGGACGGGAAGCTGCCACTGGTCCTGCTGATCCCCGCCCGGCGTGCCGATCGCGAACTCGGGCTCGTCGCCGCGGAGCACCAGCGTCGGGGTGAGTGTCGTACGTGGACGCCTGCCCGGGGTGAGGGACGACGGCGTACCCGGCTCGAGCCATGTCATCTGCAGGCGCGTCCCCAGGCAGAAGCCCAGTGCGGGGATGGTCGGCGAGGACTGCAGCCAGCCGCCCGAGGGCGTCGCCGACACGATGTTGCCCCACCGATCGACCACATCCAGATGGCACGTGTCGCCGCGCGTCCGGCCGGAGGGTGAGACGGTGGGTTCGCCCGTGGATGCTTCGTCGGCTCCGGAATCCGTGCGCAGCGGGGGCACGAACGGCTCACGGCCGCGAAGCCGGCCCGGCCGGAAGTCGGCGGACGCGCTGTCGCCGATGAGCTCGCGGCGCTCAGCCAGGTAGTCGTCGGCGAGGAGCGCCTCGAGGTCGACGTCGTCGTCGCCGAACCACGCATCGCGATCGGCCAGCGCCAGCTTCTGGACCTCGAGGAGCGTGTGCGCGCCCGCCTCCGTCGACGGGTCGAGGAGGTCGTCGTCGAGCGGCTCGAGCAGCGCCAGCGCCTGCAGAAGCGCCGGGCCCTGTGTCCACGCGCCCGCCTTGGCGATCGTGCGCCCGCGGAACGTGCGCGTGGTCGCGGGCTCGTAGCCGGCTTCGAAGCCCGCGAAATCCTCGACCGTGATGACGCCCGCGTGGCGCCCGCCCGCGGAGTGCCGGTGCGGCTGCGCGGCGAAGGCCGCCGCCTCCTGCGCCACCTGGCCCATGCGCCACTCGCGGCGCGCGGCGTCGACGCGCGCGGCGCGCCCGACCGGTCCGTCGTCGCGGACGGTGCACGAGGCGTGGACCAGTCCGTCCAGCACGGCGGCGTAGGCGGGATTGCGTACGACGTCGCCCGCCGCGGGAGGCACGCCACCCGGCATCCACAGATCACCCGAGGTGGTCCACTCGTCGCGGAACAGGCCCGCCACACGGGCGATGGTGGCGGCGGCCTGCGGGATCAGCGGGTGCCCGTCGCGCGCGTACCCGATCGCGTACGCGAGGACGTCGGTCAACTCCCACGTCCCGTGGTCCCGCAGGAGCAGCAGCCAGGCGTCGACCGCGCCGGGCACGGCGGCCGCGAGGGCTCCCGAGCCCGGAACAAGATCGAGGCCCTCGGCGCGGTAGTGCGCGATCGTCGCCCCGTCCGGAGCCGGCCCCTGGCCCATGAGCACCGTCGGGGAGGAGGCATCCGCCGTTTGGAAGATGCCCACCAGATCGCCGCCCGGCCCGTTCAGGTGGGGCTCGACGACATGGAGCACGAACGCCGCCGCCACCGACGCGTCGAACGCGTTGCCGCCGCGCTCGAGCACCGACTGCGCCGTCGCGGTGGCGAGCCAGTGCGTCGACGCCGACATGCCGAACGTGCCCGACAGCGTCGGTCGGGTGGTGAAGTCCGGTGGCGGCGTGTAGGTCACGCGGAGTGCCGGGCGATCCAGGCCTCGACCTCGTCTGCCGTGCGCGGAATGCCGGCCGACAGGTTGACCGGGCCGTCAGCGGTCATGAGGATGTCGTCCTCGATGCGCACGCCGATGCCGCGGTATTCCTCGGGGACCGTCACGTCGTCGATCTGGAAGTACAGCCCCGGCTCGATCGTGAAGACCATGCCCGCCTCGAGCAGACCGTCGTAGTACATGTCGCGGCGCGCCTGCGCGCAGTCGTGCACGTCGATGCCGAGGTGGTGACTCGTGCCGTGGACCATGTACCGACGGTGGTGACCGCCCGTGTCGGCGTCGAGCGCCTCTTGCGCTGTGACCGGGAGGAGCCCCCACTCGGCGACGCGCGTCGCGATCACCTTCATGGCCGCTTCGTGGACCGATCGGAACTTCACGCCGGGCTTCGCGGCCTCGAACGCGGCGTCTGCCGCCTCGCGGACGGTCTCGTAGATGCGCCGCTGGATATCGGTGAAGCGGCCGCTCACGGGAAGGGTGCGTGTGATGTCTGCGGTGTACAGGCTGTCGACCTCGGCGCCCGCGTCGATGAGGATGAGGTCGCCGGGCACGACGGTGCCGTCGTTGCGCGTCCAGTGCAGGTAGCAGGCGTGAGGACCGGATGCCGCGATCGTGTCGTAGCCGACGGCGTTGCCGTCGCTGCGCGCCCGCTGGTGGAACACGCCTTCGACGATGCGCTCGCCTCGAGGGTGCGCCACGATCTCGGGAAGGTGCGCGACAATGTCGTCGAACCCGGCGGCCGTGACATCGACCGCCAGCTTCATCTGCCCGATCTCGTAGTCGTCCTTGATCAGACGGAGCTCCGACACGAAGCGCGTGAGTTCGTCGTCCTCGTCGAGCACCAGATCGTCGTCGTGACGCTCGAGGCCGTCGATGTGCGCAGTCGTCAGGCCCAGGTCGGCGGCGACGCCAGAAAGCGCCGGACGCGGGCCGATCCAGAACTCGCCGATCGAGGCGTCGGAGTAGAACTCCGCCGTCGTGCGGTCGGCGCGCTCACGGAAGTAGAGCAGCACATCGTGGCCCTCGTCGGCGCGAGGCTCGAACACGAGCACCGAGCCGGGCTCGGCATCCGACGCCCAGCCGGTCAGGTGCGAGAAGGCCGAGTGCGCGCGGAACGGATAGTCGGTGTCGTTGCTGCGCTGCTTGAGGTCACCGGCGGGGATCACCAGTCGCTTGCCCGGGAACGCCGCGGACACCGCGTCGCGGCGTGCGACCGCGTACGCGGACTGGGCCCGGGCGGGAGGAGACGTGTCAGGCCGCTCGGCCCAGCCCTGGGAGATGGTGTCGAGGAACCCCTGGCCGTACGGCTGACGACGGTTGGTGCTCGTGGTTGCGGGGGCCTCGGAGTCGGAGGTTGCGATCGTGTCGCTCTCGCCTGTGGTGCTCATGCATCCAGTCTGGCACGGGCCGCGGACGTACGCCCGGTCAGTCGACCGGCTCGAGCTGAACGATGAAAGGGCGGTGATCCGAGCCCGAGTCGTCCATCGATCGAAGCACGAGAGACCCCGTCGCCTCCCAGTGAGGGGAGGTCATCACGTGGTCGATCGGCGTGCCCAGCAGGGCCGGCATCGCGGCCGACCACGTGCCCACCGCGCCGTTGCCCGTCGCCACCGCGGTGTCGCGGCACAGGCCGAGATCTCCGCCGTCGATCCCGAGCTCGGCCATGTGGTCGACGGTCGCGTTGAAGTCGCCGGCCATGATCACGTTCGCGGTGCCGCACTGGTCGGCCAGCCACTGGAGATCGTCGCGCCATTCCTGCATGTAGCTCGGGCGGGGGGCGACGGCGTGAGCGGCGACGACGATCGGCCCGTCACCGCTGGTCGGCATGGCCACGGCGCTCGGCACGGTGGAGGTGTTGCTCGTCCCGTCGCGCGACGACTCGATGACGGCGTAGTCGCCGAGATCGGGGGAGATCAGCAGCGTGGTCGATCCGGCGTCCCACTCCGTCGACGGATCTTCGGCGTGGTGCGCCCACATGCGGTGTCCGAGCTCTCGCATCGCGATCGCGACCTGCTCGCCGGTCTCGATCGTCGTCTCGGGAAGCGCGACGATGTCGGCGTCCATCGCGACCGCGATCTTGGCGATGGTGGCGGGCGGCGTCGCGGGACCTGCGGTGTTCCACGTCATGACGCGGATCGCCGTCTCCGTCTTCGCGGGGAGGGCGTCCGTCCCGGTGCCGCCGCGACCCGCGAGGATCACGCCGCTCGCGATCGCCGCCGCCCCCGTGACGCACGCGAGTGCGAGCGCCAGCCCCCGGATGGGGCGTGCGATCGACAGGAGGAGGCACACGACGGCGGCCGCCGCGAAGGCGAGCGCGAGCAGTCCGCGGAAGGACACGATCTGCGCCACCGGGTAGAGGCGCTCGACATGGAAGAACGACGGCCACGTGAGGACCGCGGCCGCAATCGCGCAGAGCACGGTCACGAGAATCCCCAGAAGGCGCAGCACGACGGCGACTCTATGCGAGCAGTCTGGGAGATCCGTCAGCGCAGTCCCGCATGTCGCCGCGGTAATCTCGAAGGATGCCGGCTTCGCAACGCTTCGAGGGGCCGAGCGATCTGCACCTGCATTCGGTCCTCTCCGACGGCACGGAGTCGCCGGCGCAGGTGATGGCCGCCGCCCACCGTCACGGGCTGCGCACCGCCGCGCTCACCGACCACGACACGACCTCGGGGTGGGCGGAGGCCGCCGAGGCGACCGCCTCCCTGGGCATGACGTTCATCCCCGGAATGGAGCTGTCCGCCCGTCACGAATGGCGCAGCGTGCACGTGCTGGCATATCTCGTAGACCCGGACGACCCCGGCCTCCGTGCGATGACGGAGCGCATCCGCTCGTCGCGGCTGGACCGCGCCCGCCTGATGGCGGATCGCATCTCTCGCGACTACGACTTGGTGTGGGACGACATCGTCGCCCAGACGTCCGAGGGAGCGACGATCGGCCGCCCGCACATCGCCGACGCCCTCGTCGCGCGCGGACTCGTGCGCGACCGCACCGAGGCGTTCTCGAGCATCCTGAGCCCGGGAGGCGACTACTACGTCGCACTGTACGCACCCGATCCGGTGACGGCGGTCGAACTCGTCGTCGCGGCGGGGGGAGTCCCTGTGATCGCTCACCCCGCGGGACGTGCGGGGCTCCTGCCGATGCCGTTGATGGAGCGGATGCTGCGTGCCGGCCTCGCCGGGTTCGAGCTGGGTCACCGCGAGAACCTCGGGTCCGGCATCCGCACGCTTCGTACCCTGTGCGAGGAGCGCGACCTCATCGTGACCGGGTCGAGCGACTACCACGGACTGGGAAAGCCGAATCAGCCCGGCGAGAACACGACGTCGGACGCGATGCTCGCGCGCATCATCGAGCGCGCAACGGGAAGCGCCCCCGTCTACCCGTAGGCGGACGAGGGCGCTTCACGCGTGGAGCGGATGCCTCAGCTGAGAGCCTTCGCCTTAATGGCGTCGTACTCGGCCTGGCTGATGGTCCCGGCGTCCAGCAGCGTCTTGGCCTTGGCGATCTCGTCCGACGGGCTCGAGGCGCTGGCGACCTGCTTGATGTAGGCGTCCTGCGCCGACTGCAGCTGACGTGCCTCGGCCGCGCCGCGCTTGGCCATGCCGTTGCCCCGGGCGATCAGGTAGACCAGCAGCGTGAGGAAGGGGACGAAGATCAGGAAGATGATCCACACGGCCTTCCACCAGCCGCTGAGCTCGTGGTCGCGGAACAGGTCGCCGATCACGGCGAACAGCGCGAAGAGGTAGGCGACGAAGACGAAGGCCCACAGGAACCACCAGATGATGTCTCCGAGGGAACCCCAGAAGCCCTGGTACTCGTAACTCGTGGTGACGGCGTCGATGAATCGCACGATGCGTGCCTTTCTTATGCGAGGGGGCGACGCGACGTGCACCGCCTGCGATCAAGATAGCGCTCGCTCGGGCGGGAATCGCGGGATTTCGCCCGTATGTCGCCGTGCGACGCCTCGCGGGGTCAGGCCCCGATCGTCGGCGCGCCCGCGGAGCCGCCCGAGCCACCGCGACGGCGGCGCCGGCGACGAGGCGCGGGCTTGCCGTCGTGGTGCTCCTTGCCTCCGCCGTCGTGCGTGCCACCGCCGCCGGCCGTGCGCTCTGCGGATCCTGTCGCCGGACGCTCCACGGCACCGCTCTCGCCCGCGGCGCTGCCGCCCGAACGGCGCCGGCGCCGGCGCTGAGCATCGTCGGAGGAGCCGCCGTCGCGGGTGGCGGCATCCGTCGTCCGCACCGTCTGCGTCTTCGGCGCCGTCGCGATGCGGCCCTTGGTGCCGGCGGGGATGTCGAGGTCGGTGTAGAGGTGCGGGCTCGAGGAGTACGTCTCGACGGGCTCGGGCTGACCGAACTCGAGCGCCCGGTTGATGAGCGCCCACTTGTGCAGGTCGTCCCAGTCCACGAACGTCACGGCGATGCCGGTCTTGCCCGCGCGGCCGGTGCGGCCCGCGCGGTGCAGGTAGGTCTTCTCATCATCGGGGATGGTGTGATTGATGACGTGGGTGACGTCGTCGACGTCGATGCCGCGCGCCGCGACGTCGGTCGCGATCAGCACGTCGCGCTTGCCGGCCTTGAACGCGGCCATCGAACGCTCGCGGGCCTCCTGGCTCATGTCGCCGTGCACGGCGGCGGCGTTGAAACCGCGGTCGCCGAGCTCGTCCACGAGCTTCTGCGCGGCGCGCTTGGTGCGCGTGAAGATGACGCTCTTGCCACGACCCTCCGCCTGCAGGATGCGGGCGATGACCTCGTCCTTGTCGAGCGAGTGCGCGCGGTACACCAGGTGCTTGATGTTGGCCTGCGTGAGCCCCTCGTCCGGGTCGGTGGCGCGGATGTGGATGGGGTTGGTCATGAACCGACGCGCGAGCGCGACGATCGGGCCGGGCATCGTCGCCGAGAAGAGCTGAGTGTGCCGCACCGGGGGGACCTTGGAGAAGATCTTCTCGATGTCGGCGAGGAAGCCCAGGTCCAGCATCTTGTCGGCCTCGTCGAGCACGACCTGCGTCGCGTTAGACAGGTCGAGCAGACGCTGGTTGTTGAGGTCGATGAGGCGACCGGGGGTGCCCACGACGATCTGCGCGCCCGCCTTGAGCTGGTCGATCTGGCCCTCGTACGCCTTGCCGCCGTAGATGGCGACGACGCTGGTCGAGCGATTGGACGTCAGCATGTCCATGTCCTCGTAGACCTGAACGCAGAGTTCGCGCGTCGGCACGACGATGAGCGCTTTCACACCCGGTGCCGGGTCGAGCCCGAGCCGCTGAACGACGGGGATGCCGAAGCCGAAGGTCTTGCCGGTGCCCGTCTTGGCCTGTCCGATGATGTCCTGGCCGGGAAGGCCGAGGGGGATGGTCTGCTCCTGGATCGGGAAGGCGTCGACGATCCCCTTGGCGGAGAGCGCGTCGACGATGTCCTGGTCCACGCCGAGTTCGGCGAAGGTCGTCACGATGAGTGCCTGTCCGGCAGTGAGATGCTGCCTGGTCCGTGCCCTGGCGCGATGCCGACGATGTCGTTGCGCGGGCGGAAGTGCGATCCACGCCCTCTCTCAGCCACAGGCGCGGGAGCCCCGATCCGACGCCGGGGACGCGTCCACGATACCGGAGGGAGCGTCGCGCGCCGCATTTCGAGAGCGGATGCCGCGCCGCACCTCGCGCGACTCTAGGCTGTAGCCCGTGGTCAAGTGGTTCTGGCAGCGACGTGAACCCGGGCGGAAGCTGCAACTGCGCTCACGGGAAGACCTCGGCGACGCCACGCGCGTCGACTTCGAGGAGCTCGCGCCCGCGATCGACACGTATCTCGGCCAGGCTGCCTATCTGCAGCTCGGGTACTTCGAGACGCTCAGCGAACTCATCGCCCTCACTCCGGGGCTGTCCGACAAAGAGGCGCTCTCCCGCGCGGCGGGAGCCGCGCTCACCAAGCACGAGGCGCTGGTCGCGCTCATCCGCGAACGCGGGGACGACCCCACCGACCTGATGCTGCCCTTCCGCGAGCCCCTCGACTCGTTCCGAGCGGCGACGCACGGCGTGCGCCCGCAGGAGACGCTGCTCTCGGTGCACATCACCGCGGGGATGCTCGACGACTTCTACCTCGCGCTGTCGGCCAGCTACGGCGAGACCGGTCGGCGCGTCGCGCTGATCCTGCAGGCGGACGACGACCGCGCCGGGATCGTCGAGATCATCCTCCGCACGATCGACGGCGACCCCGAATGGGCCTCGCTGCTGGCGTTGTGGGGCCGAAGGCTCGTCGGCGACACGCTGCTCATCGCACGCGCGGCGCTGCGCCCCGCCACGCTCGGCGCCGTGGACGAGGCGAAGGTCGAGCCGGTGTTCACCGAGCTGATGTCCGCTCACTCGAAGCGGATGGACGCGATGGCCCTCGCGGCCTGAACCGTGCTGACGAACGCGGCGGCCGGTCAGCCGATCTTGAGGCGCGCGCGCTCGGCGGCGTCATGTGCGACGCGAGCGCGGGTCAGCAGGATCACGACCGGGTAGGTGACGACCAGCGGCGCCACGAACATCGAGAGCCACAGCCAGATGCTGTCGATCCCGACGCCCGCCCACGTGAGGATCATCCACGCCAGCCCGGCGGCGAACGCGCCGACGATCGGGGCGATCACGACGCCGCGCGTGCTGCGGTCGCCGATGTGGAAGTGCACCGCGACGCCGAGGACGGCGCCGACGATGAGCGCGATGAGGATCTGCATCGCTGTCAGGCGACGAAGCCGACGCGGCGGGACTCCTCGGTCCCGAGCTCGATGTAGGCCAGCCCCGACGTGGGAACGATGTAGTTGTTCCCCTTGACGTCGCTGAACGTGACGTGGGTCGCGCCGGCGTCGAGCGCGGTCGCGATCGACTTCTTGACGTCGGCCGCGGGCTCGTTGGTCTCGAAGCTGAGCTCGCGTCCGGTGTTCGCGATGCCGATGCGGATCTCCACGTGACTGCCTCTTTCCTGCTCTGCGCGCCGGTTGCCGGACGCATGGCAACTCTACGACACGGGCACCGGCGGCCAGGCCGCGCGGCGCACGCTCTCGGCGAACGGGATTGTCGGCCGCTCGCGCTACGGTCGAGGGCATGGTGTCGCGGGACGGATCCGAAGCAGCGGCCGCGCTCGACGACTCTCAGCGCGCCGTCGTCGACCTCGCGTCGACCGCCTCCGGAGTCGTGGTCGGTGCGCCGGGAACGGGCAAGACGACGGCCCTCGTGGCCCGCGTCGCGGCGCTGGTCGAGGGCGGAGTCGACCCCGACGGGGTGCTCGTGCTGACCCCCTCACGGCAGACCGCGACCGCTCTGCGCGATCGGCTCGCCATCGCGGTCGACCGCGCGACGTCCGGTCCGCTCGCACGTTCGGTCGCCTCGTTCGCGTTCCAGCTGGTGCGGGCGCACGCGGTCGCCATCGACGCCGAGCCGCCGCAGCTGCTCACCGGCGGCGACGAGGACCAGCTGATCCACGATCTGCTCGAAGGCGACGCCGAAGACGAGGCATCGGAGCCCTCTCGATGGCCGGAGTGGCTGGCGCCGGGGATCCGAGGGACGGCGGGGTTCCGCACGGAGGTGCGCACGTTCTTCGCCGAGTGCACCACGCTCGGCATCGGCCCCGACCGGCTGCGCGCGCTCGGGCAGCGTGACGAGCGGCCCGCCTGGACCTCGCTGGCCTCGTTCTTCGAGGAGTATCTCGATGTCCGGGCCGACATGCGCGGCGCTCACCGTGATGCGGCGGGGCTCGTGCGCGAGGCTGTCGGCCTCGTCCGCACGCTGGGCGACGGCATCGAGGCGCTCGATCGCGTCAGGGTGATCCTCGTCGACGACGCGCAGGAGCTCACACTCGGCGGCGTCGAGCTGCTCGAGGCCGCGCGGGGCCGTGCCATCCCGGTCCTGGCGTTCGGCGACCCCGACGTCGGCTCCGGAGCGTTCCGCGGCGCGACGCCCGAGAACTTCGCGCGCCTCGCGGCATCCCTCGGCCAGGTGCACGTCCTCGGCGAGCGGCATCGCGGAACGGCCTGGCAGGCCGAGCTGGTGCGGCGCGTCACCCAGCGGATAGGTGCGGTCGGGGTCGTCGCGCACCGCGGCTCGGGCTCGGGAGCAGAGCCCGACGACTCGGTGCGGGCGCTGCTGCTGCGCTCGGCCGCAGAGGAGTACGACGCGGTGGCGCGCATCCTGCGCGAGCGCCACGTGCACGACGGCGTGCCCTGGGGGCGCTGCGCCGTGATCGCGCATGACACGCGGCAGGTCGCGGCGCTCGAGACCGAGCTCGCCGCTCGAGAGGTGCCCGCGCGCTCCAGCGGTCCGGGACGCGCGCTCGGCGTGCTGCGACCGGTGGGCGATCTGCTGCGGCTCGTCGATCTCGCGGCGCGAGAGGAGTGGGAGTTCGACGACGTGTCGCGCGCGCTCCTGGGCACGTACGGGCGGTTGGATCCGATCGAGCTGCGCCGCCTTCGTTCCACGATGCGCCACACCGAGCTCGCGGCCGGGGGAGAACGCCCGGGCAAAGAGCTGCTGCTGTCCGCGATGCGTCAGCCGCTCGAGTTCGATCTCATCGATACCCGCGAGGCGCGCCGTGCCGCCCAACTCGCGCGCACACTCGCGTTCCTGGGCGACGAGCTCGCTCGCGGCGCGACCGCCCACGAACTGCTCTGGGCGGCGTGGGACCGGAGCGGACTCGAGCGCGTGTGGTCGGAGTCGGCGCGCGGTCACGGGCCGCTGGCGGAGCAGGCGAACCGCGACCTCGACGCCCTCGTCGCGCTCTTCCAGGCGGCGAAGCGATTCGTGGAGCGCTCGATCGACGCGGATCCGCGCGTGTTCGTGCGCGGCATCCTGGATTCCGACGTCGCCGAGGACCGCCTCACGGCGCCGGTGCGCAACGACACCGTGCAGATTCTCACCCCCGCCGGTGCGCTCGGCCTCGAGTTCGACACCGTCGTCATCGCGGGCGTGCAGGAGGGCGTGTGGCCGAACACGCGGCTGCGGGGGAGTCTCCTCGAGACCTGGCGGCTGGCGGATGCCGCGTCCCGCGTCGCCGGCGATGCGCCGGGGGTCTTCGACCGTCGCCGTTCCGCCATGCACGATGAGCTGCGACTCCTCGCCCGCGCCCTGTCACGCGGCGCCGAGCGCATCGTCGTGACCGCCGTCGATGACGACGACACCGGGCCGAGCGTCTTCTTCGAGTTCTTCCCCGACCCCGAGCGCTATACCGTCGACCACCCTCTCTCGCTGCGCGGCCTGGTGGCGCGCCACCGACGCAGGCTGACCGAGCGCGGCCGCGCCGGGTCGCCCGCGGCGGCGCACGCGGCCGCACAGCTCGCGCTGCTGGCCGACGCCGGTATCGCGGGAGCAGCGCCGTCGCAGTGGTACGGAGTGCCCGCACCGACCTCTGCAGGACCACTGCGCGACCTGGCGAAAGAAGACGTGCGCGTCTCGCCGTCGCGGCTCCACACACTGGAGGAGTGCGAGCTCAACTGGGTCATCGGCGACCTCGGCGGTGATCCGGGCGGAACGACGGCAGGGCTCGGCACGATCATCCACGCCGCGCTCGAGCACGCCGACGACCCCAGCGAGGAGTCGCTGTGGGCTCAGGTCGACGCCCGCTGGGGCGAGCTGACCTTCGAGGCCGATTGGCGAGAGCGCGCCGAGAAGACCCGGGCGCGCGACCTGGTCCGCCGCCTGCACCTGTATCTCAGACGCTTCGACGATGCGGGCGGGAAGCTCATCGGCGCCGAACCGCATTTCGAGGTCGCGATCCCGCTCGACGATGCTGAGGCCTTCGAGCACGGCGCGATCCTGTCGGGGTACATCGACCGCGTCGAGCTCACGCCCGAGGGCGCCGTCGTCATCATGGATCTCAAGACGGGCAAGCGTGAGCCGCAGACCGACGCGAAGGTGGTCGACAATCCTCAGCTCGGCGCCTACCAGCTCGCGTTCGAAGCCGGCGCGATCCCCGAAGCGGGCGGTCATCCGGCTGGCGGCGCGAAGCTCCTGGTGCTGCGGCCGACCGCGACGCGGTCCGACTACGTCACCCCGTGGCAGCCGCCGTTCGACGACGTGCGCCGAGACGCGTTCCTCGCGCGCATCCGCTCCGCCGTCACGATCATGCGCGGTGTCTCCTTCAGCGCCCCCTACGAGGAGCACTGCCGCGACGACCACTCGTACGGCCTGTGCCGAATCCATACGATCGGCGCGGTGAGCGCCTCATGACCGTGTCCGCTCCTCCCGTGCTGCTGTCGGCGCGGGTCATCGCCGCCGCGCTCGGACAGTTCCCGCCCACCGACGAGCAGGCTGCCGTGATCGAGGCCCCGCTCGCCCCCGCGCTCGTCGTGGCGGGAGCGGGGAGCGGCAAGACCGAGACGATGGCGTCGCGTGTGGTGTGGCTCGTCGCGAACGGGCTGGTGCGTCGCGACCAGGTGCTCGGACTCACCTTCACCCGCAAGGCCGCGGGAGAGCTGGCCGAGCGGATCCAGCGCCGCCTCGCGCGACTCGCCGAGTTCGAGCGACGAGGGCTCGTGCCCGCGCTGCCGGGCATGCACGAGAGCGGCCGGCTCGCCGTGTTCGGCGAGCTCGAGCGCGCGGGGGGCGACGGCACGCGCACCGCGGTCGCGCGCAGCGAGGCCTTGGATGCGCTGGCGCGGTCGGTCGGGGCCGCACCTCAGGACGCCGACGACGATGCGCTCCTGCACCGTCCGACCGTGTCGACCTACAACAGCTTCGCGGACCAGATCGTGCGCGAGCACGCTGTGCGCATCGGACGGGATGCCGAGGCCGCCGTGCTCTCGGAGTCCGCGGCGTGGCTGCTGATGCGCCGTGTCGTGTTCGCGTCCGACGATCCCCGCCTCGAGGGGCGCGTCGAGGCGGTGCGCACCATCATCGACGGGGCACTCCGGATCGCGCGCGACGGGGTCGACAATCTCGTCGACCTCGACGAGCTCGCGGCCTTCCCCGACGCGTTCGAGCGGGTGCTCGAGCTGCCGTCCACCAACGCGCGCACCGTCGTCTACGCCGACGTCGCGGAGGCGTCCGAGAAGGTGGGCGCCCTGTCGATGCTTGCCGACCTCGCGAGGGCATACGCCGCCGAGAAGCGCCGCATCGGCGTGATCGACTTCTCCGATCAGGTCGCCGGTGCGCTCGACGTCGTGCGAAGCCACGGGGTGGTCGCCGAAGACCTTCGCGACCGGTATCGCGTCGTGCTCCTGGACGAGTACCAGGACACGTCCGTCGTGCAGACCGATCTGCTGGCGATGCTGTTCGCCGGAACCGGGGTGATGGCCGTCGGCGACCCCCATCAGGCGATCTACGGCTGGCGCGGCGCGAGTGCCGGCAACCTCGGCGGATTCCCCCGTGCCTTCGCGGGGGAGCGGGACTGCGCCGAGTACACGCTCCTCACGAGCTGGCGCAACAGTGCCGGTGTGCTGACCGCCGCCAACGCCGTGCTCGCGCCGCTCGCGGCATCCGCTGCCGTCCCGGTGCAGGAGCTCCGGGCGCGCCCCGGTGCCCCCGCGGGGGTGATCGAGTGCGCCTTCGACGCCGACCTCGACATCGAGACCGATCGCGTCGCGGCGTGGTTCGAGACGGTGCGTGCCGAGCGTCGGCACGCGGGGCTCACCACCACCGGCGCGATCCTCTTCCGCAGCAAGAAGCACATGGTGCGCTTCGGCGACGCCCTCGGCCGACGCGGCATCCCTCATCGCATCCTCGGCCTGGGCGGTCTGCTGTCCACGCCCGAAGTGGTGGATGTCGTCAGCGCGCTGCGCGTGGTGAGCGACCCGAGCGCGGGCTCCGCCCTCATCCGGCTTCTGTCCGGGCCGCGCTGGGCCATCGGACTCCCCGACCTTCGCGAGCTGGCCGCGCTCGCGCGCCGTATCGCGCGACACGATGCTGCGCTCCAGCCGCTGGCGCCCGAGGTGGTCGAGCAGATCCGGTCGGGGGCCGGCGATGACGACGGCTCGCTGGTGGACGCGCTCGACTTCGTGCTGCGGCATCCGGTCGATCACGGCTGGCTCTCGGGCTTCACCGCGGGGGCGCGCGAGCGGCTGCGCGAGGCGGGCGCCGTGTTCGCGGGGCTCCGGCAGGCGGTCGGGATGCCCGTCCCCGAGCTGGTCCGGCTCATCGAGGGGGAGCTCCGTCTCGACGTCGAACTCGCGGCGAATGAGGCGCGCGGGCCATCGCGGATCGCGTCGGCGCAGCTCCGCGCATTCGTCGACGAGCTTCACGCGTTCCTCGCCGCCGATGAGACGGGGTCGCTGTCGAGCCTGCTGGCCTGGCTCGACCATGCGGAGCAGCTGGACGAGTTCGCTCCCCGCACCGAGCCCCCCGAGGACGACGTGGTGCAGCTCCTCACGATCCACGGCTCGAAGGGTCTCGAGTGGGATGCCGTCGCTGTCGTGCGGCTCGTGAAGGACGAGCTGCCCAGTGCGCCTCGCGACACCAAGGCGTGGCTGGGATTCGGTGTGCTTCCGTACGCGTTCCGGGGCGACGCCGCGTGGCTCCCCACGCTGGCGTGGCGTTCGGCGCAGACGCAGCAGGAACTCAAGGCGGCCCTCGACGACTTCATCGCCGCGAACCGCGCGCGACAGCTCGAGGAGGATCGCCGGCTCGCTTACGTGGCGGTGACTCGCGCGCGGGATCATCTGCTGCTGACCGGATCGAGCTGGTCGGGAACCAAGCGGCCTCGCGAGCGCAGCCCGTTCTACGGCGAGATCACCGACGCCCTCGGCGTCGTCGAACCGGAGCTCGACGCGGGGGAGAACCCGTACCTCGGCGAGCGTCGGGTACTGCAATGGCCGATCGACCCGCTCGGTTCGCGGCGCGACACGGTCGAGCGCGCGGCGTCGATCGCCGCCGAGGCGATCGATGCTCCGCGTGCAGAGCCCGAGCGGGACCTGGCGCTGCTGCTGGCGGAGCGTCAGGCGCGGCGAGCCGCGCCTGAGCATGCGGCGCCGACGCGCATCGCGGCGTCGCGCTACAAGGAGTTCGTCTCGGACTACGCCGGCACGGTGGCCGCGATCGCGCGTCCGCTGCCCGAGCGGCCGTTCCGTCAGACGCGCCTGGGCACGCTCTTCCACGCGTGGGTCGAGCAGCGTGCGGGGCGTCCGGGGCTGGGCGGATCGATCGACGATGCGCTGTGGGAGAGCGACGAGGACGCCCCCGGCTCGACGTCGTCTGCCGAAGACGCCGCGTCCTTGGATGCGCTGCGCGCCCGCTTCCTCGCCTCCGAGTGGGCGCCCCTGCGCCCCCTCGAGGTCGAGACCGAGATCGACTTCACCCTCACCGACCTCGACGGGCGTCCGCACGTCGTCATCTGCAAGCTCGATGCCGTCTACCGGCGCGACGACCGGGGCGGACGCATCGAGATCGTGGACTGGAAGACCGGCGCCGCACCTCGCACCGCGGCCGAACGCGAAGAGCGGATGCTGCAGCTCGAGCTCTACCGTCGCGCGTATCACGCCAAGCACGGCGTCGCTCTGGACGAGATCGACGTCGCGCTCTACTACGTCGCCGAGGACCTCATCCTCCGCGGCTGATCGGGTACGGACGGCGCCCGGCCGGCTGATCCTCGATCTACTCGGCGAGCCAGCGGCGCAGTGCCGCCTCGGATGCGCGCTCCGCATCAGCGACCGCGTCGCCGTCGTGCTCGTCCTCCGCCTCGCCGTCGCGCCGCGCGGGCACGGGCATCTGGTCGGAAGCGGAAGCGGAAACGGCGTCGGCCGTCGCGCGCGCGGCGGCGAAGTCGATCGGCGACGGGAGGTCGGCGAGATCGATCTCGGCGGTGTCCTGTGTCGTGGGGTCGACGGGGTCGTCTTCGTCCGCCGCCACCCACTGAGACAGTTCCTCGGGGTCGTAGGCGTCGGTCTGCATCGAGGTGTCGACGTCGACGGCAGAGGCCGCAGGCATGCGGTCGAGGAGCGCGATCGCATCCGAGACGTCGAGCGGGGCATCCATGACGATGTCGTCGTCTGCGACCCCGGCGGCGAGCGTCTCGAGCAGACCCACGGCGTCGTCGACCACATCGGCGCGACCGGTCTCGTGACCGTGGACGAGCCACGAGGCGAATTCGAGCTCGGCGTACAGGCGCGCGCGCTCGCGGGCGCGCGCGTCGGGGGCGCGGCCGCTCCCGGCGACGTACGCGGCGTACACGTCGTCGGCGGCGGCCGGAGCGGACGCGAGCCACTGCAGGTCCGTCGCGGGATCGCCGACCGAGAGCCCGTGCCAGTCGAGCAGGCCGGTCACGGCGGGGGCGCCGTCGACGTCTTCGAAGAGGAAGGATGCCGCACCGGCCCCGCCGAGCACGACGGCCGATTCGAAGCGCCACAGTTCGTCGGTGTCGAGAGCGCGACGCCACCGCGACAGGAGTGCGACCGGGACCCGCTTCGTGGCGGTCGCGCGCTCCAGCAGGCGTGCCGCGTCGGTGCGCACCTGCTGCGGCGTGCGAACGGGGAGTCCCTCGGTGCGCACGATCGAGAGGGGCAACGCGTGCAGGGCTGCGAGAGCCGCGCCCACCGAGGTTGCTGCGCCGCGACCGGGTGGGAGGTGGGCAGGGTCGACCCGGTAGCCGGGGAGGAAGTCGAGCACCACAGCGCGGGTGTCGCCGAGGCCGGCCTCGCCGAGCAGTTCGGGCGCACGGAAGGGGAGGAGGCCGCGGACACCCGGGGTCAGGGCGCGCAGCGCCCGCACCTCGGCGGCGAGCTCGGGAAGCACGGCGGAGTCTGCGGGGACGCGCACGACCACACGACGGCCGTCGTCGAGCTCGGCGACGGCCGAGTCGTAGCGACCGGCGATGCCTTCGGTGAGCGCGCCGACTCCGACGACGCCGACCCGGGGGAGAGCCGACGTGACCGACGCGGCTAGAGTGAAGGGTGAGCGTGCCATGTGCCCAGGGTAGGTCGGCGTCGCTCGTCCACCCCCGCGCCACGCCCTGGCTCGCCCTCTCGGAGAAAGCGGAGATCCTCGATGACGGCGCCCGACAGCACGCGGTTCCCCCCGCTTGCCGGAGTGGGTGTCGATCGTGCGGCCGAGGAGCGAGCACATCCGGGGATCCTCGACACGGCGCGCGCCGATCCTTCGGCCCGCGTGCTCCTCGTCGCCGGTGACCGTGCACCGCTGGCCACCGCTTCTGCCCTGCACTGGGTGGCTCCCGACGCCGTACCCGCCGACGCGGAGTGGGCGTTCCTCGGACGCCACGCGTCCGGTCACGCCCTCCTCGCCGCCGTGTTCGAGGCTGCCGAGCCCGATCTGTTCGAGGCGCCGGGAGGCTGGGGAGGACTGCGTTCGGTCGGAGGCGGGCTCTCCGAGACGGATGCCGCCGCCTTCGTCGAGGCGCTGAGCCTCGCCGGGTGGCTGCTCGACGCGCCGTACTGCCCGGCGTGCGGAGCGCTCACGACGCTCGGCGATGCGGGCTGGTCACGGCGCTGCCCATCGTGCGGGCGCCAGCACTTCCCGCGCACCGATCCCGCGGTGATCGTCGCGATCACGAGCGCCGTGGATCCCGACAGACTGCTCCTGGGCTCGAACGCGCTGTGGGGCGCGCACCGATTCTCGTGCTTCGCGGGTTTCGTGGAGGCCGGCGAGTCACTCGAGGCGACGGTGGTCCGCGAGGTCGCCGAGGAGGCCGGCATCCAGGTCGCCGACGTACGCTATCGCGGCTCGCAGGCGTGGCCGTACCCGCGATCGCTGATGCTGGGATTCCTCGCGACGGCGGTCGACGACGCGGCCGCGCGACCCGACGGCGACGAGATCGTGGCCGTGCGGTGGTTCACGCGCGACGAGATCGGTGCGGGACTGGCGGGCGAGGGCGATCTGCGTCTTCCGGGTGCGGCGTCGATCGCGCACCGGCTCATCAGCGACTGGTACGAGGGGCGCGCGTGAGCGGGCGTGCACTCGACGGCCTCGACGAGCGGCAGCTCGAGGCGGTGCAGGCCCTGCGCGGACCCGTGGCCGTGCTCGCGGGTGCCGGGACGGGCAAGACCCGCGTGATCACGCACCGCATCGCCCACGGCGTCGACACCGGCGCGTATTCTCCGGGGCGCGTCATGGCGGTGACCTTCACCGCGAAGGCGGCGGGCGAGATGCGAGGGCGGCTGCGCGCGCTGGGCGTGGACGGGGTGTCCGCGCGCACCTTCCACGCGGCGGCGCTGGCTCAGCTCAACTACTTCTGGCCGACACTGGCCGGTGACACCGCGCCCGGCATCGTCGACAACAAGGTGCGGCTGCTCGCGCATGCCGCCGACGGGATCGGGCTCGATCCGGATGTCGCGACCCTGCGCGACGTCGCGAGCGGGATCGAGTGGCGCAAGGTCTCGATGCTCAGCGTCGACGCGTACGCCGCGGCGCGGCCCGGCGGGATCGGCCGCCTCTCGATCGAGCGGGTCGTGGATCTGCAGCGGGCCTACGAGAAGCTCAAGGACGAGCGCCGCCAGCTCGATTTCGAGGACGTCCTGCTCGCGTGCGCGGGCATGCTCGAGGCGGAGGCGCACGTCGCGCGCGCCGTGCACGAGCAGTACCGGCACTTCACGGTGGACGAGTTCCAGGACGTCTCGCCGCTCCAGCACCGCCTTCTGGAGCTGTGGCTCGGCGATCGTCGTGATCTGTGCGTGGTGGGCGATGCGAGCCAGACGATCTACTCGTTCGCCGGCGCCGACGCCCGCTACCTGCTGGAGTTCGAGGGACGCCATGATGACGCGAAGGTCGTGCGTCTCGAGACGAACTACCGATCGGATGCCGCGATCCTCGACGTCGCGAACCAGCTGATGCGCAATCGGCCGGGCGCGCTCCACCTCCTCGCCGAGCCACGGCGTCGCGCGGCAGACGAGACCCCCACCGTCACGGCCTATGAGGACGACCAGGCGGAGGCGCGCGGCGTCGCGGCCCGCATCTCGGCGCAGATCGCCGGGGGCGTCGACCCTCGGCGCATCGCCGTCCTGTATCGCGCTCACGCTCAATCGGCCGAGTTCGTCCGCGCGCTCGCGGACGCGGGAATCGCGTCGACCGTGCTCGGCGGGAAGCGCTTCTTCGATCTACCCGAGGTGCGCCAGGGGATCATGGCGTTGCGCGCGGCATCGGTGGCCCCCATCGACAGCGGTTTCGTCGACACCGTCCGCGACGTGCTGCGCTCGCTCGGACTGACCGATGAGCCGCCCCAGGCCGGGGGAGCCCTCCGCGACGCGTGGGAGCTGCGCGCCGCGCTCCTGCGCCTCGCCGAAGAGGCGCCCCCCGGAACCACGCTTCGCACGTTCGCCGACGAGCTCACCGCGCGGGCGAAATCGCACCACGAGCCGGCTCTGCGCACCGTGACGCTCGCGACGATCCACGCGGCGAAGGGACTGGAGTGGGACCACGTGCACCTCGTCGGCGTCGCCGAGGGGCTGCTCCCGATCGCGTATGCGACGACGTTCGAGCAAGTGGACGAGGAGCGCCGACTGGCTTACGTCGGCATCACGCGGGCCGCGCGTACTCTCTCGGCATCGTGGGCTCGAGGTGTGCGGGAGCGTCAGCCGTCGCGATTCCTTCGAGAGATCGGCAACGGCAGTCTGCGTGCGGTCGGTGCGTCCGCAGCGCCCGGTGGAGCGAGCCGGCGCGCAGGGTCAGCGAGTGGCCGTGCACCGCAGGATGGCGCGCGTTCGCGGTGAGCATGCGGCCGGCGACGATGCCCGCCTCCCACAGCACCGACGGATCCACCTCGTCGACGACGCGCCCGACCAGCTGCGCGGCCAGGGCCGGCCACGCGGGGTCGGCGTCGCGCTGGGTCGCGGCCAGACACGACAGGCAGGCGGTCTCTCCGGGCGTGATGAGGGGTCCGACCTCGGCGGTGCCGGGCCCGAGCGCGAGGGGCAGGTGGGGTCGGTCGCTCGCCATCAGCGCGCGCGCGAAGGCCGGCGGCACGACGCGGTGCGCGACGACGACGACGGGAGCGGCATCCGGCATCGCTCCGCCGGGCGCGTCGAACGGATGCGCGTGCGCGACCGCACACCCCGCCGAGGCCAGCGCACTCGCGACGACGTCGAGCTGCTGCGCCGGGACCTCGCCGGCGGCCTGAAGCACCACTTCCAGCTCGGATGAGCCGGGGTGGGCGAGCGCCGGGTCGATGAGCTGCAGGAAGGCCTCGGCGGCACGAGCGGACGCGCCGACCGCGACCGCGAAGGGAACGGCGGCCGCTTCGGGAAGGCCGTGCTCGAGTTCGCGAACGAGTCGCTGCTGCCACCGGGTCGGGTCGGGGACCACGGCGACGGCATCGATGCCGAACTGGAGGGACGTCGCCGTGCGCCACAGCGGCGGGTGAGCGGGATCGATGCGCAGCATGGCCCGAGTCTCACCGGATTCCGGCGGCGCGCGCGGTTCTCCACAGCCCGAGGGCCGTCGACGGGACGGCGTCGCGCGCTGGGGAGGAGGCTAGACCGGTCGGTGGTCGTCGGGGGTGCTGCCGTCGTCCGGATCGCCGGGCGCTTCGGTCCCGCCCTCCCCGGGCTCGTCGCCGGCGAGCAGCTTCGCGAGGGCGTCGTCGAACTCGTCGCGCGCCGGCTCCTCGCCGCGCGCGCGTGCCTCGAGCCGGGCGACGAGCGCCGCGGGGTCGTCGATGTCGTCGGCGCCGGGCATGAGATCGGGGTAGTCCCACAGCGCGTCGCGCGCTGCCGGGCCGACGGCATCCGTCACCGCCCGCCACATGGCGGCCGCCTCGCGCATGCGTCGCGGCCGAATCTCGAGGCCCACGAGCGATCCGAGCGCGCGCTCGGCGGGACCGCCGACCGCGCGGCGACGGCGGACCGCCTCGGCGATGCGATCGGCGGAGGGCAGCCGCGAGGTGGCGTCAGCCGTGACGACATCGACCCACCCCTCGATCGTCGCGAGCAGGTTCTCGAGGCGGGCGAGCGCGGCGTTCTGCGCCTCGGATCGTGCCGGCAGCAGCGCCCCGGACTCGAGAGCCGTTCGCAGCTCTTCCGGCTCTGACGGATCGAAGCGCGACGCGAGCTCCTCGAGCGCGTCGGTGTCGACGTGCACCCCGCGCGCGAAGTCGGTGACCTGCGAGATCACGTGCAGGCGCAGCCACCGTGCGTGACGGAACAGTCGTGCGTGGGCGAGCTCGCGCGTGGCGACGTAGAGCGCGAGCTGGTCCTCGGGCACCTCGAGGTCGCGCCCGAAATCAGCGAAGTTCTGCGGCAGGATCGCCGCCTCGCCATCGGGCATCAGCGGGATGCCGACATCGCCGCCGCTGACGACCTCCTTCGACAGGTTCCCGACGACCTGACCCAGCTGCGACGCGAAGAGCGAGCCGCCGACGGTGCGCATCAGTCGGCCGGCGCCCTGCACGAGTCCCTGCATGTCTTCGGGCGCCTGCTCGCTGAGTGCGGACGTGAGCGCGTCGGCGATGCTGGTGGCGACGGGCTCGGCGAGCTGCTGCCACACCGGCAGCGTCGCCTCCACCCAGCCGCCGCGCGTCAGCGTCTTCGGTGGGCTCGGCAGCTCGGAGATCGTGGTCGCCTCGCTCAGCCACAGCGTCGCCAGTCCGAACGCCTGGTCGAGGTCGGTGCGCTGGCCGGTGGTGACGCCCAGGCCGTCCTGGTTGGCGATGTGCAGCGCCTGACGCTGCGCGAGCTCCCACGAGATCCCGCCGTCCGACCCGCCCGCGAATGCTCCCTGCAGATGCTGCATCACGGTCCGCATCATGGCCGGGTCGATGTTCATGCCCGACAGGCGTGAGAGCTGCTCCGGGTCGATGTCGCCCGCGCTGCCGCCGAAGAGCTGGCGGATCAGCTCCTGGAACTCGTCTTCGGGACTGCGGTCGTCGTCTGCCACTTCTGCCGCCTTTCAGCCGGTTCATGGGAGTGCGTTCTACGCTAGTCCCAGCATCCATCGCACTTCCCGGCAGAGCCCCCGAACTCCTTACGCCGGTCGCGAACGACCAGGCAGAGAGAGGTCCCGCGTGGCCCTGTTCGACGAGAACGTCACCATCACGCCCGCGCCTCGGCGACGCATGTCGCGAGGAGCGCTGATCGGCGTGTGGGCGCTCGCCGTCGCGCTGGTCGTGCTGCTGATCATCACCTTCCTGCCGACCTCGTATGTGATCCAGCGCCCGGGGCCGGTGTACAACACCCTCGGCACGGCGACGTCCGCCGAGGGGGAGCAGGTGCCGCTCATCTCGGTCGAGGGAGCGGAGACCTACCCGACCGACGGAGCGCTCGACCTGCTGACCGTGCAGGTGGTCGGCAACCGCGAGCGCACGCCGTCGTGGTTCGAACTCGCGATGGCCTGGTTCGACCCCACCAAGGCCGTCCTGCCCATCGACGTCATCTTCCCCGAGGGGACGACCACCGAGGAGCGAAACGCCGACAGTGCGGCCATGATGGTCGACTCCCAGCAGGAGGCCACCGCGGCGGCGCTCACCGAGCTCGGCTACGACGTCGGGGCGACGCTCACCGTGCACTCGCTCGTCGACGACTCCGCCGCCGAAGGCGTGCTCGTCGAAGGGGACGCCATCCTCGCCGCGAACGGCACGCCCGTGACCGATGCCGCCACCCTCCGCGAGATCGTCAACGAGGGCGGCGGCGATCCCATCGAGCTGCTCATCGAGCGCGAGGGGGAGCAGGCGACCGTGTCGGTCACCCCGAAGGAGGTCGAGGTCGACGGCGAGCCGACGCTTCTGCTCGGCGTGACGCTCATGACGGCGTACGACTTCCCGATCGACGTCACCATCCAGCTGAACAACGTCGGCGGTCCGAGTGCGGGCATGATGTTCGCGCTCGGGATCATCGACACCCTCACGCCGGAGGAGCTCAACGGCGGCGAGAACGTGGCCGGCACCGGCACGATCACGGCCGACGGCACGGTGGGGCCGATCGGCGGCATCCGTCAGAAGCTGTGGGGCGCGAAGGATGCCGGCGCCGACTGGTTCCTCGCGCCCGAGGCCAACTGCGACGAGGTCGTCGACCATGTGCCCGACGGCCTCCAGGTGTTCTCGGTCGAGACGCTCGACGACGCGCTCGCCGCTCTCGCGGTCGTGCGCGAGGGCGGCGATGTCGATGCGCTCCCCACGTGCACGGCGGCGAGCTGAGTCCGAGCCCGGATTTCTCTTGGATTTCGCCCAGCGCGGACTCGGCGGGCGCTCAGAACCGCGCACCTAGGATGGAACGGTGACCACGACCTCCGCGCCGACCCCGGCCACACCCTCCCGCTCTCGACGCGTCATAGCGATCTCGCTCGCGATCATCGCAGCCCTGGTGGCTGCGTTCTTCGTGTTCGCGAACCTGTACGCGGACTTCCTCTGGTACGACCAGCTGGGCTTCGACTCCGTGCTGCTCACGCAGTGGATCGCCCGTGTGGTGATGTTCGTGGTCGGCTTCCTCGGCATGGCCGTGCCGGTGTGGCTCGCGATCCAGCTCGCCTACCGGCTCCGCCCGGTCTATGCGCGACTGAGCTCGCAGCTCGACCGCTACCAGGAGGTCGTCGAGCCGCTCCGCCGCCTCGCGATGTGGGGCATCCCCATCTTCTTCGGCTTCTTCGCCGGGTTCGCCGCGTCGGCGCAGTGGGAGACCACGTGGCTGTGGTTCAACGGCGTCGCCACCTCGACCGTCGATCCCGAGTTCGGTCTCGACACCGGCTTCTACCTCTTCGCGATGCCGTTCTACAGCGCACTGGTCGGCTTCCTGTCGGCGGTGCTGCTGGTGTGCCTGCTGGTCACGGCGCTGGTGTCCTACCTCTACGGCTCGGTGCGCATCGGGCAGCGCGAGCTGCGCATCTCGAAGTCGGCGCGCATCCAGCTCGCCGTGATCGCGGCCCTCTACCTGCTGGTGCAGGGCGCGAGCCTGTGGCTGGACCGCTACAAGACGCTCGTCGAGCCGGGTGACCGCATCACGGGTCCCGGCTACACCGGCGTGAACGCGATCATCCCCGGGCAGACGATCCTCGCGCTCGCCGCCGTCGTGGTGGCCATCCTGTTCTTCGTCACCGCGGTGATCGGCCGCTGGCGCTTCCCGCTCATCGGAACGGCGCTCCTCGTCGTCTCGGCGATCGTGCTCGGGATCGGCTACCCGTGGGTCGTCAACACGTTCCAGGTGCAGCCGAACCGCTTCGCGCTCGAGCAGCCGTATTACCAGCGCAACGTCGACATGACCCACGAGGCCTACGGCGTCGACGGCCTGGAGAAGCAGGACTTCCAGGCGGTGACGGATGCCGAGGCCGGCCAGCTGCGCGAGGACGCGGCCACGACCGCGCAGGTGCGCATCATGGACCCCGCGATCATCTCGCCCAACGTGCGGCAGCTGGAGCAGTTCCGCGGGTACTACCAGTTCGCCGATCCGCTGGACGTGGATCGCTACGACATCGACGGCATCTCACAGGACACCGTCGTGTCGGTGCGCGAGCTCGACCTCGACGAGCTCGGTGCCGCGGCCGACTGGCAGAACACCGCCGTCGTCTACACCCACGGCTACGGCCTCGTCGTCGCCAAGGGCAACGACCGCACCGGCGACGGCGACCCGGTCTTCCTCGAGCGCGGCATCCCGGCATCGGGCTTCCTGTCGGACTCCGAGGACTTCCAGCCGCGCGTCTACTTCGGTGAGTACTCGCCGACGTACTCCATCGTCGGCGCCCCCGAGGGCACCGACCCGGTCGAGCTCGATTACCCGGTCGGCGGCGACGGCGGCAGCGAGACGAAGACGACGTTCGAGGGCGACGGCGGGCCGAGCCTCGGCAGCGTTTTCAACCGCCTGATCTACGCGCTGAAGTTCCAGGCCGAGCAGATCCTGTTCTCGGACTACGTCAACGAGGACTCGCAGATCCTCTACGACCGCGACCCGAGTGCCCGCGTGCAGAAGGTGGCGCCGTACCTCACGCTCGACAGCGACCCGTACCCGAGCGTCGTCGATGGACGCGTCGTGTGGATCATCGACGGCTACACCCTCAGTGCGAACTACCCGTACTCGTCGACCGTGAGCCTCGCGTCGGCGATCTCGGACTCGAGCAACCCCGCGCCGCGTTTCGCGCTCGACGACATCAACTACATCCGCAACTCGGTGAAGGCCACGGTCGACGCGTACGACGGATCGGTGAAGCTGTACGCCTGGGACGAGGAGGACCCGCTGCTGCAGGCGTGGCAGAACGTCTACCCCTCCACCGTCCTGCCGATCAGCGAGATGTCGGGCGAGCTCATGAGCCACGTGCGCTACCCGACCGACCTGTTCAAGGTGCAGCGCACGGTGCTCGGTATCTACCACGTCGACGACGCCAATTCGTTCTACCAGAGCGACAACCGCTGGCAGACGCCGAACGACCCGCAGGCCGACACGCAGCTTCAGCCGCCGTACTACCTCACGATGCAGATGCCGGGTCAGGACTCACCGTCCTACTCGATGTTCACGTCGTTCATCCCGTCCTCGACGACGGGCAACGCGCGCAACGTGCTCATGGGCTACCTCGCGGTCGACTCCAACGCGGGCAGCGAGGCGGGCGAGAAACGCAAGGACTACGGCAAGCTCCGGATGCTGGTGATCGACGCCGATACGACGGTGCCCGGTCCCGGTCAGGTGCAGAACACCTTCAACTCCGATCAGCAGGTCTCCTCGCAGATCAACCTGCTCAAACAGGGGCAGTCCGAGGTGCAGAACGGCAACCTGCTGACGCTCCCGGTCGGCGGCGGGCTGCTCTACGTGCAGCCGGTGTTCGTGCAGTCGTCGGGCGCGACCAAGCTGCCGAAGCTGCAGAAGGTGCTGGTCGCCTTCGGCGACGACATCGCCTTCGAGGACACGCTGAACGAAGCCCTCGACACGCTGTTCGGCGGCGACTCCGGTGCGAGCGCCGGCGACGACGACGTGGAGCCGACGCCGGGCGCGACGCCCACGCCGACGCCCACGGAGCCCGACGAGCCGACGGTGCCGTCCGATGAGTACCAGGCGGCGCTGCAGGAGGCTCAGGAGGCCATGATCGCGCGCGATGCCGCTCTCAAGGCCGGCGACCTCACCGCGTTCGCCGAGGCGGATGACGCTCTGACGGCCGCCGTCGAGAAGCTGATCGAGCTCGGCGCGCAGCCGTAAGCCCCGCGGAGTCTGATCCCGGTCCCTCTCGAGGGGCCGGGATCAGCTCGTGAGGAACCAGTACCAGATCAGCAGCAGGGTGACCATGAACCCGGCGAGCTGGTTGAGCCACAGGAACCGATCCCACCCGCGGGTCGCGTCGGTGGCCGTCTCATCGGTGATGCCGCGGTACGGCCACACGGTCAGCAGGTACGGCACGGCGACGAGCGCGGCGAGCGGCCCGGGCCACGCGGTCGCCAGCATCACCAGACCGGCCGCGGCGTAGCAGGCGAGCGCGAACCGCACGGTCCAGCGGGCTCCGCGCGCGGTGGCGATCGAGGCGATGCCCGCCTCGCGGTCGGCCGCGACATCCTGCACGGCACCGAAGGCATGCGAGGCGACGCCCCACAGCGCGAACGCCGCGATGACGGCGGCGAGCTGCCACGTCCACACCGCGCCCGCCAGCACGAGTCCGTACACGGCGGGGGAGAAGAAGTGGATGCTGCTGGTCGCCGAGTCCGCGAACGGGACCTCCTTCAGGCGCAGCGGGGGCGCGCTGTAGAAGACGACGAAGAACAGGCTCGCAGCGAGCACGACCAACGACACCGGCGAGCCGGCCAGCACGAGGTACACGACGAACGGCGCGCACGAGATCGCCGCGGCCCACAGCGTGGCCGTGTGCAGGCGGCGGTCGAGGATCGCACCGTGCGCGCCGCCTTTTCGCGGATTGCGCAGGTCGGATTCGTAGTCGAACACGTCGTTGATGCCGTACATGGCGAGGTTGTAGGGGATGAGGAAGAACAGGGTGCCGACGATCAGCGTCGCGTCGACCTCGCGGACGGTCAGCAGATACGCCGCCGCGAACGGGTAAGCGGTGTTGATCCAGCTCACCGGTCGCGACGACAGCACGAGCTGTCGCACCACCGTGCCCGCGCGGAGCGGGGCGGCGTCGCTCATGCGGCGGCCTCGATCGGGTGGCGCGGCGTCAGCAGCACGTAGACCGCGGGAATCAGGAACGCGGCGCACACCGCGTAGGAGAAGTCCTCGATGGGCGCGAGTCCGATCCGCACGCCGCTGAGGTGCTCCTCGGGGTAGGTGAACAAGCCGGCGGCGATCATCAGGTTGTCGAACACCGCGGTGAGGCCGACGAGGACGGCCGTGGCGATGCCCGATGCGGCCATGCGGCGCCCGAACTCGGGCCGGGGCAGCGTCGCAAGCACCACGATCAGGGTCAGCAGGGCGAACGGCACCACGATGAGAGCGTAGGTCACGGAGCATGCACCTCTGTCCGCGGCGTCAGGAGGCGCCGTGCCCCACCCCAGGTCACGAGTGCGAGATAGCTGAGGAACGCGAGGAAGAACGGCTCCTCGATCGGGAGATGCGGCGCGAGGTCGACGCCGATCAGGAGCACGCTCTCTCCCTTGACGAACACACCGGTCGCGATGCCGACGGCGTCCCACGCGAGGAAGACCGCCGTGCCGATCGCGACGGCGGCGGCGGTTCGGCCGGGGGCTCCCCAGGCCGCCAGGTGCCACCGGCGGTCGAGAAGCGTGATTCCGGCCGCCGAGACGAGGATCGCGGCGAGGTAGAGGCCGGGCACGTCACACCCTCGCCGGCTCGGCGAGCGGGCCGGGTGAGCGATCGCCGCGGAGCCGCTTGAGGACGAGCTCGGCCGAGATGAGGCACATGGGCAGGCCGATGCCGGGCAGGGTGGATCCGCCGGCGTAGGAGAGGCCGTCGACCTTGCGTGACGCGTTCCGTGGCCGGAACATCGCGCTCTGACGGAGGGTGTGAGCGAGTCCCAGAGCGTTCCCCCGCCACGCGCCGAGGTCCGCGGCGAAGTCGCCGGGGGCGATCGTGCGGCGCACGACGATCCGCTCCGCGAGGTCGGGCACGTCGCACCACGCGGAGATCTGCGCGATCACACGATCGGCCGCCGCCTCGATCGCGGCGTCGCCGCCCCCGTCGACCCCGCCCCGGCCGAGCCCCGGGTCGGCGGGGACCGGCACCAGGACGAACACGTTCTCGTGCCCGGCGGGGGCGACGCCGGTGTCGGTGGCGCTGGGCCGGCACACGTACAGCGAGGCCGGGTCGGAGATGCGGGGGCTCGGGCCGAAGATCTCGTCGAAGTTGGATCGCCAGTCCTCGGTGAACAGGAGCGTGTGGTGCGCGAGCTGCGGCAGCTCTCCCTCGACGCCGAGCAGGAGGAGGAGCGCGCCCGGGCTCGGGGACCGCTTCGCCCACCACTCCTCGGGGTAGGTCTGCTGCTCGCGGGGGAGCAGCGTCGTCTCGGTGTGGTGAAGGTCGGCCGTGGACACGACGAGGTCGGCTTCGACATGGCGGCCGTCGACCAGGGTCACACCCGTCGCGACGCGCCCGGCGGTCGAGATCGACGCGACGCGCGCCCCGGTCTCGATGCGGGCGCCGGATGCCTCGGCCAGGCGCGCGATCGCGCGGATGATCTCGGTGAACCCGCCGCGGGGGTAGAGAACGCCGTCGTCGAGATCGAGGTGGCTCATGAGGTGGTACAGGCTCGGCACGCCGTACGGCGATCCGCCGAGGAAGACCGCCGGGTACCCCAGGATCTGCCGCAGCCGCGGGTCGTCGAAGCGGCGGTCGACGTGCGAGGCGAGACTGCGGGTCAGCAGCGGCGCGAGCTGCGGCACGCGGCGCAGGAGCGCGGGATCGCGCAGCCCCGCGGTCGACTCGTACGTGTCGTAGAGGAACCGTGTCACGGCGAGGTCGTAGGCGTCGCCCGCCGAGTCCAGGTACGCCGACAGCCGTGCGCCCGCTCCGGGCTCGACCGACTCGAACAGCGCGGTCGCGGCATCCCGTCCCGATCTCACATCGAGCGGCGCACGCTTCGTCGCCGGGTCCGAGTAGACGCGGTACGCCGGATCGAGACGCACGAGGTCGAGCTGCTCCGCGGAGGTGGTGCCGAGGAGGCGGAAGAAGTGGTCGAACACCTCCGGCATGAGGTACCAGCTCGGGCCGGTGTCGAAGCGGAAGCCTTCGCGTTCCCACGATCCGGCGCGGCCGCCGATCTCCTCGCGAGCCTCGAGCACCGTGACCGACCAGCCGTCGTGGCCGAGGAGCGCGGCGGTGGCGAGCCCGGCGATTCCTCCGCCGACGATCACCGCGCGCCCGGCGGCGCGTGGAGGTGCGGCGGTCATGCCCGCGCGTCCTTGGGGGCCAGTCCGAGCAGCGCGCGGGCGGCGAGCACGGCCTTCACGCGATCGGGCACCCGCACGCGCTGCGCCGGCTCCGGCGTCGCGCGCAGCCGTGCAGCGAGCTCGCCGAAGAGGTCGTGGGCGGCGGTCACCGCGCGCCGGCAGTCCGCAGGCAACCGGGGAATGACGGCCGCCGCCGCCGCGAGATCGGCGTCGATGCGATCGAGCACGCCTTCCCGGGTCGTGGCGCCCGAGGTGAGCCCGAGGTAGTCGCGGCCGAGTGCGGTGTCGTCGTGGTCGAGATCGCGGAGGAAGTTGACGTCCTGGAAGGCGGCGCCGAGGCGGCGGGCGCCGTCGATGAGATCCGGAGCGGGCGCCTGCGGATGCTGCGCACCGGCGTTGACGAAGACCTGCAGGCACATCAGTCCGACCACTTCCGCCGACCCGTACACGTAGGCGTCGTGCGAGGCGTCGTCATGCCGCTGGGTCGAGAGATCGGTGCGCATGGAGGCGAAGAACGGCCGGATGAGGTCCTCGCCGATCCCGCACTCGCGCGCGGTCCGCGCGAAGGCATGGACGATGAGGTTGGCGCTGAAGCCGCGGTCCACGGCGACGAGCGTCTCGGTCTCGAGGCCGTCCAGCACGTCGCGGGCGTCGTCTGCGGAGAGGCCGGCGGCGGCACCCGGACCGTCCACGATCTCGTCGGCGACCCGCACGAGCGCGTAGATCACCCTCACGTGGGGCCGGGGGCGGGATCCGAGCAGGCGGCAGGCCAGTCCGAACGACGTCGAGTACCGTGCGATGACGGTGGCGGCGGCATCCTGGGCCGTCTGATCGTAGAGCGCGAGCCCTGTCGCCACGCGGTCGCGCGGACCGTCCTTCACGGGATCCGCCTCTCCATGCCGTCCGCGAGGTCGCGCAGCAGGGCGCCGGCGGCGGGTGTCAACGACGGCTCCTGAGCGGCCGTGCGCACATCGTCGAGAGTGTCCTCGATGAAGGCGCGCAGGCGCACCGGGGCGCCGCTCTCCTCGAGGGCGACCTGGGCCTCGCGCACGGCGATGGGGCCGGTGTGCGCGGCCGCGAGCGCGTCGCTCACGCGACTCCACGACGGCGTCTGGCTTGCGAGGGCGACCAACGGCGTGCGCTTGGCCTCGCGCAGGTCGCCGCCGCTCTCGCGCCCCGCCTGGGCGGCGGTGCCGAAGGTGCCGATGAGATCGTCCACGAGCTGGAAGGCGAGGCCGAGGCGTCCGCCCGCCGTGGCGAGGATCTCGATCGCCGCGTCGGATGCGCCGGCGAGCACCGCGCCGGCCTGGAGCGGCGCGCCGAACGAGTACACGGCCGTCTTGTTGTGCGCGGTGTCGAACACGTCCTCGGCCGAGGTCTCGGGCGCCCCGATGCTGTTCTCGACATCGGCGAGCTCTCCGGCGGCGGACACGTACACGGCATCGTCGACGAGCGCGTAGAGGCGCTCGCGAGCGACCGGGTCGACCTCGGCGAACGCGACGAGGCGCAGGGCCTCGTGCAGCAGCAGGTCGCCGGCGAGGATGCCGGCCGCATCTCCGAGGAGGGCCGCGCCCGCGGCATCCGCACCCCGGGCTGTGGCGCGCTGTCGGAACTCGCCCGCGACATTGGGTACGCCGCGCCGTTCGGTGTCGTGGTCGATCACGTCGTCGTGCACGACGAACGCGGTGTGCAGCAGTTCGAACGCGGCAGCGACGGGGTAGAGGCCGGGGGTGGCGCGTGCGTCGCCTCCGAACGCGCGGAAGGATGCCTCCACCAGCGCCGGCCGGAACCGCTTGCCCCCGCGCGTGGCGCGGGCGAGAGCCTGGCCGAGAGCGCCGAAGCCCGGCCCGAGCCGGGCCGCGCGCGCGACGACGCGCGAGACCGCATCGTCGATGGCCGCATCGACGCCGGGAGAGGCGGGGAGGGCGATCACGACGCCCGCCGTCGCTGTGCGACCGTGTCGAACAGGTGCAGCTGCTCGGCCTGGAGCACGAGCCACGGACTGAACGCCCACGGCGTGGTCTGGAGCGAGGCGGCGAGTTCGGCGGGGTCCACCCAGCGGGCGTCGACGACCTCGAGCGGGTTGAGCACCGGCTCGTCGCGGGTGAGGGCGGTGTACACGGGGCAGACCTCGTGCTCCACGATGCCATTGGCGTCGGTCGCGCGGTAGCGGAAGAGAGGGAGCGCCAGCTCGATGTCCTCCAACGTGAGGCCGAGCTCGAACTCGGCACGGCGGTGCACGGCGGTGAGTACCGGCTCAGCGGGCTTGGGATGACCGCAGAACGAGTTGCTCCAGACGCCCGGCCAGGTCTTCTTGTCGAGGGCGCGGCGGGTGACGAGCACCTGGCCGTCCTCGTTCACGACGTGGCAGGAGAAGGCGAGATGCAGCGCGGTGTCGGTGCCGTGGACGCTGCTCTTCGGGGCCGTGCCGATCGCCCGTCCCTCGTCATCGAGGAGGACCACGTGGTCGGCATCAGTCATCGGCTTCCTCCCGGCTAATCGCTAGTTTAGCTAGCGATATGGTGCGTCCGATGATACAAGGGTAGGGAGGGAGTGTCCACAATGGTCAGGCCTTGGTCGCCCGCCACACCTCACGACCACGCGGTCATGCAGGTGCTGCTGGCCGTGCGCGCGTTCAGCGACTCGATGGACCGCATGCACGGGGACATGAAGGGCGACATGGACATGAACGCCTCCGACCTCTCGGCTCTGCGCATGCTCATCATGCGCGAACAGCGCGGTGAAGTGGTCAGCCCGCACGACCTCGCGCACCACCTGCGGATCTCCACGGCATCGACGACGAAGCTGCTCGACCGTCTGGCCGCCGCCGGGCACGTCGAGCGGCGCCCGCATCCCACGGATCGCCGCGCACGCGTCATCGCGCTCACGCCGCGATCCCGGCAGACCTTCTTCCAGCACTTCGGCGAGCGCCTCCAGGCCATGCGCGGCGTGGCGGACCGGTACAGCGACGACGAACTGGCCGCGATCGCACGGTTCCTGAGCGAGCTGGGAGACGTGCTCGGGTAATGAGAAGAGGGCCCCCGCGATGCGGGGACCCTCTTCTTTTTGTTGCGGGGACAGGATTTGAACCTGCGACCTCTGGGTTATGAGCCCAGCGAGCTACCGAGCTGCTCCACCCCGCGGCACAAGAAGTTAGCCTAGCACGCTTTCGACGGGGGTCGCGCCGAGGTGCGCCTTCGCTTGCTCCCGGGTCCGGGCCCGCGCGAGGATGAACGTATGCCGGAAGAGCGCGATCGCGACCCTCTCGACGACCGCGTGGACGGGCGCGACGAGACGCCGACCGAGCGCGCCGACCGCAACTGGAACGAAGTCCTGCAGGAGCTGCGCGTCCTGCAGACCGGCACGCAGATCCTCACCGGATTCCTCCTCGCGCTCGCGTTCCAGCCGGCGTTCGCCGACCTCACCGCAGGGCAGCGCTCGATCTACCTCCTCCTCGTCGTGGTGTCGGCACTGAGCGCGATCATCGCGCTCGCTCCCGTCGCCCTTCACCGCGTGCTCTTCCAGCAGCGCGCCAAGGCCGAGGTCGTCTCGTACGGGCACGCGGCCCTCATCACCGCGCTCTTCACCGTCTCGGTGCTCATCGTGGGCGTCGTCGCCTTCGTCTTCGACGTCGTCGTGGGGGATGCCGCGGCATGGTGGGCGCTCGCCATCCTGGCGGTGGTCATCGTCGTGCTGTGGTTGGTGGTCCCCGCGATTCTCCGGGCACGCGTGCGGATGGGAGGAGCACGATGACGGCATCGGATGCGATCGGGATCGGGGTCGCGCAGTTCGCGCCGACGGCCGATACGGCCGCCAACCTCCACACGATCCGGCAGCTGACGGCCGCGGCATCCGCCCGCGGGGCGCGTCTGGTGGTGTTCCCGGAGTACTCGAGCTATTTCGTGGACCCGTTCGACGCATCGCTCGTCGAGAACGCGCAGGAGATCGACGGCGCCTTCACGCGAGCCCTCAGGCAGATCGCCGCCGAGTTCGACGTGCATGTCGTCGCCGGGCTGCTCGAACAGGCGGCGGACGAGCGCCGGGTGCGCAACACGGTCGTCGCGGTGGACGCCTCGGGGCTGCTGGCGCGCTACCGCAAGCTCCATCTGTACGACGCATTCGGTCAGCGCGAGTCCGACTGGGTCGAGCCCGGCACGATCTCACCGCCCGAGACCTTCACGATCGAGGGCGTCGCGTTCGGGCTCATGACCTGCTACGACCTGAGATTCCCCGAGGTGGGCAGAACCCTCGTGGATGCCGGCGCCGACGTGTTCGTGGTCCCGGCGGAGTGGGTGCGCGGCCCCCTCAAGGAGCACCACTGGCGCACTCTCCTGCACGCCCGTGCGATCGAGAACACGGTGTTCGTGGCGGCAGCCGACCATCCGCCGCCCCTCGGAGTGGGCTGCTCGATGGTGGTCGACCCGCAGGGAGTCGAACTGGCGGCTGTCGGCACCGCGACCGATGTCGCCGTCGCGTTCCTCGACCCGTCGGTCGTCGGGCGCGTGCGCCGGGTGAACCCTGCGCTGCGCTTGCGTCGATTCGGCGTCACGCCCCTCGAGGGCTGATTCAGCCCTGGTGCGCTGCGGCGAGTCGGGCCGCCGCGTCCTCCAGCACCTCGACCCGCTTGCACGCGGCGAACCGGACCAGCGTGGCGTAATCCTGCCGTCGATCGGGCGTTGCGAACGCGGTGAGCGGTATGGCCACCACGCCCGCGCGCCGGGGGAGTTCGCGGCAGAAGGATGCGGCATCCGTCGCCCCGAGTGCCCGCGCGTCGGCGACGGTGAAGTACGACCCGGCCGGGATCGACACGTCGAAGCCGGCGGCCCGCAGTCCGTCACCGAGGAGGTCGCGCTTGACGCGCAGCGTGTGGGCGATGCCGTGGAAGTACGAGTCGCCGAGGCGCAGGCCGGCCGCGATCGCAGGCTGGAACGCACTCCCGTTGACATAGGTCAGGAACTGCTTGACCGCGAGAACAGCGCTCACGAGGTCGGCGGGTCCCGACACCCATCCGATCTTCCAGCCCGTGGCGGAGAACGTCTTGCCGCCCGACGAGATCGTGAGGGTGCGCTCGGCGGCTCCGGGCAGCGTCGCGATGGGCACGTGCGGGGCGTCGAAGACGAGGTGCTCGTACACCTCGTCGGTGACGATCAGCGCGTCGTGCCGTTCGGCGAGACGCACCACCTCGTCGCGTACCTCTGCCGAGAAGACCGCGCCGGTCGGATTGTGCGGATCATTGACCAGGATCGCCCGCGTGCGGTCGCCGACCGCACGGCGCAGATCGTCGAGATCGGGCTGGAAACCGGGCCAGCGCAGCGGCACGGTGACCAGGCGGGCACCTGCGAGGGCGACGACGGCCGCGTACGAGTCGTAGTACGGCTCGAAGACGACGACCTCGTCGTCGGGATCGTCGATGAGTGCGAGGAGGGTCGCCGCGAGGGCCTCCGTGGCGCCGGCGGTGACGAGGACTTCGCGCGCGGGGTCGAGCCGCAGCCCGTAGAACCGCTCCTGGTGCTCGGCGATCGCCGAGAGGAGATCCGGGATGCCGCGCCCCGGCGGGTACTGGTTCATCCCGTGCGAGATCGCCCAGCGCGCGGCATCGAGGATCTCGGCCGGTGCGTCCTCGTCCGGAAAGCCCTGCCCGAGGTTGATCGCTCCGGTTTCGGCCGCCAGGGCCGACATCTCGGCGAAGATGGTGGGGTGGATGGACCCGTCCGCGCTGACGAGTCCTGCTCCCGCCGCCGTACGGTGCCACGCTCCGGGGATGTCTCGCATCGGATCACGGTACTCGACCTGCTCAGGCGGATTGCATAGTCGAGTCCCATTCACGGCATAAGAAACGCACAGCATCGGTGGGCAATGTGGTGAGTGCTTGGCAGAAGGAGCAATCATGAGCGACAACCAGGGCAACGGCCCCGCAGACCACATTCCCGCGGACGCGACCGCGAGCACGCCCGACGTCGCGCCCCGGACCGAGAACACCGCCCCGCCCGTGCACGAGCCGACCGCCCCCGCGGCGACCGCGCCGACCGTGCCCGTCGCGCCGGCCCCGCCCACGACGGCGGCCTGGCAGGCGGCGCAGCAGGCGCCCCAGCAGCGGGCGCCCCAGGGCACCCAGCCGGTTCCGCCGGCGGGCTACCCGACCCACGCGCAGGCTTACGCACGCCCCCAGGGCTACGCCGGCCAGACGGCGCCGTACCCGCAGGCCTACGCCGGCCAGCCGAAGAACCAGGGCGCCGCCTTCGGCCCCGCGGCGACCGGCACCACCCCGACCGTCGCCGCGCCGCGCAAGCCGAAGAAGGCATCCGGCGCGGGCAAGGTCGTCGGTCTCATCGTGGCCGCCGCCATCGTGGGCGGCGCGGCCGGCCTCGGCGGCGCATACGCCGGCGTCAACCTCTTCTCGCCGACCGGCACGGTGCCCGCGGCGGGCCCCTCGACGGTCACGGTCAACGACACCGACTCCGTCAACCAGACCACCGCCATCGCGGCCAAGGTCGTGCCGAGCGTCGTGACGATCGCGGCGACGAGCGACGCCGGCAGCGGCACCGGTTCAGGCGTCGTCCTCTCGGAGGACGGCTACGTGGTCACCAACACGCACGTGGTCACCCTCGACGGTGCCACGGGTGACGCGACCATCCGCGTGACCACGTCGGACGGCCGCGTCTACGACGCCGAGGTCGTCGGCACCGACCCCACGTACGATCTCGCCGTCATCAAGCTGCAGGATGCCGAGGACCTCACGCCCATCGAGTTCGCCTCGTCGTCCGACCTCAACGTCGGCGACGCCACCATCGCCGTCGGCGCCCCCCTCGGCCTGGCGAACACCGTCACCACGGGCATCGTGAGCGCACTCAACCGCTCCATCGAGATCGCCTCGTCTGCCGCACCCGAGTCCGGCGACGCCGACGAGCAGCAGCCGGAGGAGCAGGACCCGCAGCAGCAGCAGGAGCAGGGCAGCCCGTTCCAGTTCGACTTCGGCCAGGGCCAGTCCCAGCAGACGCCGAGCGAGTCGATCAAGATCGCCGTCATCCAGACCGACGCGGCGATCAACCCCGGCAACTCGGGCGGCGCGCTCGTCGACTCCGAGGGAAAGCTCATCGGCATCAACGTCGCCATCGCGACCGCCGGCGGCTCGTCGGGCGGAGCAGGCTCGATCGGCGTCGGCTTCGCGATCCCGTCCGACATCGCCCAGCGCGTCACCGGCGAGATCATCGAGAACGGCGAGGCGACCCACGGTCTGCTCGGCGCCAACGTGATCTCTGCCGCGCAGGTCGAGGGCTCGACCATCACGGGCGCCTACATCGACGCGACCACGGACGGCGGCGCCGCCGCAGCCGCGGGCCTGCGCAAGGGCGACATCGTCACCGCCTTCAACGGCGTGCCGGTCACCGACTCGGTCGACCTCACCGCACAGGTGCGCGCCGCAGCCGCGGGGAGCGACGCCACCGTCACCTTCGTCCGCGACGGTGAGACGAAGACGGTCGATGTGACCCTGGGCACGCTCGAGCCGTAACCCGCGAACGGCGACCGCCGGTCCGAACGCGAGGACGCCATCCCACCAGCCTGATCCGCAGACGCGGGCGATAGGCTCGCGGGATGGCGTCCTTCTCGTTCGGTGCGGGGAACGCGCGAAAACTCGCCGCCCTCCCGCTCTATGCCGTGGGACGCATGATCACCCTCCTGGTGCCGAGATCGCACGACGAGTGGGTCTTCGGCTGCGGCGCCGGCATCGGCGACGGCGCGCTCGCGCTGTGGGAGGTCGCGGCCGCCGACGGCCGGGAGGCGGTGTGGCTGACCGGCTCGAGACGTGAGGCGACGGATGCCGCCGCTCGCGGCATCCGGACCCTTCGGAAGTCTTCGCTGCGCGGCCTGTGGCGCACGGCCCGCGCCAGGGTGATCGTCGTCACCCACGGGTTCGGCGACGTCAATCGCTACGCCGTCTCCGGTGCCTTCGTCGTTCAGCTGTGGCACGGAATCCCCCTCAAGCGCATCGGACTGGACTCGCCCGAGACGCTGCGGCTCCCGGGGCCTCTCGCGGGAACGCGCGGCGCACGCGCGCTGCGGACGCTGCTCGGCCGGATGTTCCGCGGGGCCGCGCACCGCATCAGGATCCTCCCGGCCGCGTCGCACGCCGTGCGCGGCCGCCTCGAGTCGGCGTTCGCGCTGCCCGACGATCGCGTTCCCGTCACCGGGGAGCCGCGCGTGGACGTGCTCTCGCGCGGTTCCGCCGCGGATCGCCGCACGCTGGCGCGCGCCGCGATCGAGCGCGCCGCCGGGAGCATCGGGCCTGCGGCGAGGCTGGTGCTCTATGCGCCGACGTGGCGGGACGGCGCGCCGGACCCCGCAGTCCCGTCTCCGGCCGAGTGGACCGCGCTGGTCTCGATGCTCGAGCGTCTGGACGCCGTGCTGCTGGTCCGATCGCATCCCCTCGGCGCGGGCGAGTACCGGCCGCCGCTCCCGAGCGATCGCGTGAGGGAGCTCGGGAGCGATCTCGCGCAGGACGTGACGCCGCTGCTGCCCGGCATCGACGTGCTCGTGACCGACTACTCCTCGCTGGCCTACGACTCCGCCCTCGTGCCGCTGCCGGTCGTGTTCCTCGCGCCCGACGTGGCGGACTATGCTCGGCGCCGCGGCTTCTACGGCCGGTACGCCGACGTCGCGGGCGAGGACTGGGCGACGGACTGGACGCAGGCGCTCGCGCAGCTCGCGGCGGTTCTCGACGACGCCGCGGAGCGGGAACGGCGCGTGTCGCGCGCGCGAGCCCTCAGCGCGCGCGTGCACGCGTTCCGGGACGGCGCGAGCTCTGAGCGGGTGTACCGTGCGATCCTGGCCGGATCGACCAGCGCGGCCGGCGCCGCCAAGAAAGGACGACGATGACCGACGCCCGCTTCACCGCCGATGGCGGTGCGGCCCTCGTGCTCTCCGGGGACGGCCCTCGCCCGGCATCCGTCGAGCTCGTCGGCCGTCGAGCACGGGTCACCGCCGCACTCACCGGGCGTGGCAAGACGTGGAAGGCGGTGCTGCCGCTGCGCGCGAGTCGCTGGGACGGGCCGGTGCTGCCGCTTCCCAGCGGCGAGTACGACGTACGGGTCGCGGAAGCCGACGGCGTCCGCATCGACGAACCGCCGGCGCTCGGGCTCGCACAGCTCGGCACGCTGCGCGCCGAGCTGTCGGGATGGACGCTGCGGATCGGTCCGCCGATCGACCCCGCGTACGACTCCGGCGAAGGACAGGACGCTCTCGAACGCCGCTACGCGCACCGCTCGGCGCGCCCCGAGAACGCCGTCTTCTTCGAGAGCTTCTACGGGCGCAACGCGAGCTGCAATCCGCTCGCGATCGACCGGGAGATCGCTCGCAGGGCACCGGGCGTGACCCGCTACTGGAGCGTCGTCGATCTCTCCGTGGCCGTCCCGGAGGGAGCGATCGCGATCGTCGAGGGCAGCCCGGAGTGGTGGCGTGCCCGGGGCTCCGCGCGGCTGCTCGTCGTGAACGACTGGCTTCGCCGGCGCTTCTCCCGCCGTGGCGGGCAGGTGGTGCTGCAGACATGGCACGGCACGCCTCTCAAGCGTCTCGCCCTGCACCGTCCGGGCTTCGACCCGCGCCGGATGGCCGCCGTCGTACGCGAGTCGCGTCGCTGGAACGTGCTTCTCGCGCAGAATCCCTATGCGGCGCGCATCCTCGGCAAGGCGTACGCGTTCCTCTCGCGCCCCGTCTGGGTGGAGGGATATCCGCGAAACGACGTGCTCGTGACCGGGGACGGAGCCGCGACGAGGGCGTCGCTCGGCATCCGCCCCGACGAGCGTGTGCTGCTGTACGCGCCCACGTGGCGCGACGACCGCTCCGAGATGGTCGACTTCGTCGATCCGGTGACGCTCGCCGCGGCGGCGGATGCCGTGGTGCTGGTGCGGGGGCACTCCCGCACGCTGCAGCCGGGCAAGGATGCCGAAGGGCCGCGAGTCGTCGATGTGACGGGCTTCCCCGACACGTCGCTGCTGCTCCTCGCCGCGGATGCTCTCATCACGGACTACTCGTCGGTGATGTTCGACTTCTCGGTGACCGGCAAGCCGATGTACTTCCTCGTCCCCGACATGGAGCACTACCGCGGCGAGCTGCGGGGCTTCTACTTCGATCTCGCGGCGCACGCGCCAGGCCCTGTCGTGCGGACGCAGGACGAGCTCGTCGCCGCGCTCGGCGATGACCCGGGCGTGCACGCCGGGCGCTACGCCGAGTGGCGGCAGAAGTTCAACGCGCGCGATGACGGCCGGGCCGCGGAGCGGGTCGTGGCGCGCATCTTCGACCAGGGCTTCATCGACCGGGAATGACGCTCGCCGCCGGGCTAGGGCAGCGGCGTGTTGCGCGAGCCGAGCCGCGAGGTGTCGACCGTGTCGTGCGCACCGCGAACGAGACCGACGACGAAACCCCAGCCCCATGACAGGTGCATCGTGGGGAGCACGGCCGCGGTCCACAGCTTGTCGCGCCACCCGTGGCCGCCGCCTGGACCGATCGCGACGACGAGGATGAGGAGTGCGTACGCGACGATCGGCAGGTAGACGACGGATGCCGCGACCGACCACCATCCCGTGAGGACGCCGGTCGCCTGCAGCAGTCCGACGACGACCGCGAGCACGAGGTCCACGACGAGCAGCGGCGGGGCGAAGAAGCGGAGGGAGTTGCCGCGGCCGAAGCGCCGCACGAGCTCTCCCCGCCAGCGCCCCGTCGCGGAGAACTGCCGGACGAGGCGCGTCCAGCTCTCGCGCGGCCAGTAGGTCACCGACAACGCGGGGTCGAACCACACGCGATATCCGGCGCGGCGGATGCGGAGGTTGAGCTCCCAGTCCTCGCCCCGCCTGATCGACTCGTCGAAGAGCCCGACCTCGTCGAGCACGGACCGGCGCATGACACCGAGGTACGCGGACTCCGCTTCACCCTCCTGCGTGCCACCGTGGTACGCGCCGCCGCCGAGGCCGATGGGGGAGTTGTACGCGCGGGCGACGGCGCGCTGGAAGGGCGATCGTCCGTCGGCGCGCATCACCCCGCCGAGATTGGCCGCTCGCACGCGATCGAGTGTGGCGAGGGCGCGGCGCGTGTAGTCGGGCTCCAGCTCGGAGTGGGCATCGACGCGGACGATCGTCGGATACCGTCCGGCGCGGATCGCGAGGTTGAGCCCGACGGGGATGTCGGCGTCGGGGTTGGCGATCAGGACGATGCGGTCGTCAGCGGCTGCGAGTCGCGACGCGAGCTCGTCGGTGCCATCGGTCGAGGGTGCGAGGGCCAGGATGAGCTCGGTCGGGCCCCCCACGTCCTGGGCGAGCACCGTCTCGACGGCCCGCTGCAGATAGTCGACCTCGTTCAGCACGGGCATGACGAAGGTGACCCCGGCGCCGGGAGGGACCTCCGGCGCGTCCCTGCGCCCGCGCTGCTCGACCTGCACGGGTCGATCATGTCACGTGTCGCCTGGGTAGTCTGGACGAGTGGCTCTGGTCTCCGATGGGAAGAAAGCGGTCGCGCTGGTCCGCAAGGCGGTCAGGAACCGCCGTGCGGTGATCGACGTCCGGCGCACGCTCGCGACGCTGCCGCAGCATCCGCGTTTCCACTATCGCGTCGCGGTGTACTTCGCCGACGGTGCCGTGAACATGTATCAGATGCGGCAGTGGTACAAGCCGCTGGCCGAGCTGTCCAAGATCTGGCCCGTCGTCGTGCTCAGTCGCGCCGCGACAGGAGCCCGCGCGCTGCTGGCCGAGGACTCCCCGCCGGTCGCGTTCGTGCCGACGGTGCGGGATCTCGAGCGGTTCATCGCCTCGCAGGACATCCGCATCGTCCTGTACGTCAACCAGAACACCCGCAACTTCCAGATGTTCCGGTACGGGCGCCGCTGGCACGTGTTCATCAACCACGGCGAGTCCGACAAGATGTACATGACCACCAACCAGTACAAGGCGTACGACTACGCCCTGATCGCGGGGGATGCCGCGCGCGAGCGCCTCTCGCGGGTGCTGTGGGATTATGACATCGACCGGCGCACGATCCCGATCGGCCGTCCGCAGGCGGACCACTACTCCGGCACGCTCCCGTACACGCCCGACGACCGGACCGTGGTGCTGTACGCGCCGACGTGGGAGGGCGACCGTCCGTCGGCGCACTACGGATCCGTCGCCTCGCACGGCGAGGCGCTGGCCGCCGCGCTCCTCGCGTCCGGGCGTCACCGCCTCATCTACCGGCCGCATCCGCGTTCGGGTGTGGTGAACCCCGAGTACGGCGCCGCCAACCGTCGCATCATCGCCGCGATCGCCGCAGCCAACGCCGCCGACCCGGCAGCCCGCCATGTGTACGACGACCAGCCCGACCTGGGATGGCAGCTCTCCGCTGCAGACATGGCCGTCGTCGACATCTCGGCGATGGTCTACGACCGGCTGGCGGCGGACAAGCCGCTCATGATCACCCGTCCCGCCGATCCGGCGGCGGCGATCGACACCCACGGCTATCTGTCGGCATGCGAGTGGCTGGATGCCTCGGCCGCCGGCGCGATCGTCGCGGAGACCGAGCGCGTGCTCGGCGACCCGGATGCGGTCGCGCGGCTGGAGACGTGGGTGCAGCACTACTTCGGCGACGCCGCGCCCGGTGCGGCGACCTCCCGATTCCACGCGGCGATCCGTCACCTCATGGACGAGTGGGACGGCTGGTACTCCCGTTCGGTCGAGGACGAAGACGAGCCCGACGAGGCCGAGCTGGACGACGGCGAGGACGCCTGACCGCGGCTCAGCCGACGGTTGCGGGCTTCTCGACCAGACGCGCGATCGCCCGCAGCGGGATGGTGACCCACGTCGGGCGGTTGCGGGCCTCGTAGATCGCCTCGTACACGGCCTTGTCGAGTTCCAGAGCGGCCAGGACCGCCCCGTCGGCATCGAGATCCGCGCCGGAGGCCATGGCGTAGCCGTCGAGGAAGGCCGCGCGGGCCGCGCGCGCCCAATCCCGAACGGCTTCGGGGGATCGGTCGGGGTCGTCGAGACGGATCGAGCCGGCGACGTAGTCGAAGGAACGCAGCATGCCCGCGACGTCGCGCAGGGCCAGGTCTGCCTGCGTCCGCTCGACCATGGGTCTCAGCGGTTCCCCCTCGAAGTCCAGCAGCACCCAGCCGCGACCGGGGACGTGCATCACCTGGCCGAGGTGATAGTCGCCGTGAATGCGCTGCTGATCCGGCCACGGCGCCGCCGCGGCGCGCTCGTAGACGCTCTCGATGGCGTCTCGGCGTTCGGCGATCTCGGGAACCTCAGCGATCGCGATGGTCAGGCGGCGGCGCCAGGAGGCGACGGTGGCGGCGCGGTCGTCCGCCGAGGTCTCGCGAGTGGGGAACAGGTCGGCGAGTGAGACGTGGACCTCGGCGGTCGCCGCGCCGAGCGCGCGGGCGGAGGAGCGGAAGTCGTCGCCGCGGGCCGCGGCTCGCAGCGCCACGCGCCAGGCGTCCTCCACCTCGGGCAGGAACTCCTGCGCGGACGCGAGCGAGCCGGTCACGGTGCCCCGGGCGGTCGCGAGATCCGGCCAGGTCCCCTCGACCCATCCGATCGCGCGCGGAACGTGCACCGATCCCGATGCGGCCAGAGCGGTGGGGAGTTCGATATCGGGATTGAGTCCGGCATGCAGCTGGCGGTAGACCTTGCAGATCACGGGCATACCGCTGGAGCGGTAGATGAGCGAGGTGTTGGACTGCTCGCCGCTCATGACGGTGGCGCTCGGGGCGTCCGGAGTGCGCACACGAGGTCCGGGGTGCCCCGTCGCGACCGTCTGCGGTCCCACGCCGCGACCACCGCTCGTCACCAGGTCGAACAGCGCCCGCGTGTACGCCGGGTCGTGAGGGCCGTCGATGAAGGTCGTGCCCGGCTCTGGACTGCCGATGATGTGATCGGGCGAGGCATCCACGTCCTCCGTCGCGCGGGACACCACGGGAAGCTGGTAGAGCACGGCGGGGAGGGCACCTTCGTCGGCGACGAGGTAGGTGCGGATGCGGGCGCCGGCGTCCGCCTCGGTGGCCGGGGGCAGATCCCACCAGGAGACCAGTCGCAGGCTCGGTGGTCGCCCCTTCGCGGCGTACCACCGCTGCCGGGGCATCCACGCCGCCAGGCACGCCAGGGTGCTGTCCATGGGACTGAGCGTATGCCTGCGCGCGCCGACGTGTCGATCAGGCGTCGTGGTCGGTTTCCGGGTCGGTGGCGGATGACGCGGAGCGCGCCACCTCCACGACGGGAGCGATCGGGATCACGATCGACTCGACGGATCCGAGTCCGACGGCATCGACGGCGGCGGCCGCGTCGGCCAGGCGCTCCGCCTCGGAGTCCGGTCGCGCCGGCTCCGAGGGCAGTCCCGCCCATTCCTCGTTGTGCTCGGGTCGTTGCGTGAACAGTCCCATCCGACCATTGTGCCGCCGACGAGAGCAGATCAGGTGCTCATCACGGCAGAGAGCACGGCGTAGGCGACCTGCTTCCCGGTCACATCGCCGTGGCCGGAGACGAAGGTGTCCGCATTGAGGGACCAAACGTCGTGGTCGGCGAAGTCGTAGGTGCCCCCGACATCGAGGAGCGTGCCGCTGACGCCGCCCGGGGTCTTGAGCGCACCGTTGCGTCCGATGCCGCCGTAGGGATCGTTCGCGTCGCCCAGACCGACGCCGATCTGGCGCGCGAGACGCGAGGCGATCGGATAGGCGAGCCCCACCGCCTTGTCGTTGCGGGTGTGGGTGATGATGATCGGGCCGCGCACGGTGGCCGGCGCTTTCGCGAACAGGCCGTTCCTGTCCGCGCCGTCCCAGCCCTTCGCCATGCCGAAGTGGCTGTACGCCGCCTGCAGGAGCGACAGCGACGAGATGGGGGCGGATGTCGCGACCGTGGCCGCCGTCACCGCGCGACCGCCGAACGAGTGCCCGACCAGGTGCAGCCGGGCGTCGGCGGCTTCGGCGTGGATCCGTTCGAGGAGGTCCGCGATGCCCTTGCGTCCGACCACTCCCGACCGCTCCTTCATCGTGTAGTAGGTCGTGACGTTCACGAGATTGCGTGCGGCTCCGACGATGCTGTCGAGGAAGCCAGCGCCGCCGCCGGCGCCGAGCGGCGCGAGCCCTGCCGGATCGATCGAGGCCGCACCGCCGGCGGCGGCGGGCGCGGCATCCAGCGCTCCTCCGCCGCGTGCGGCATCCAGCACTTCGGCGGCCGGTGCCTCCTTCAGCGCGTCGAATCCCGCGGAATCCTCGCCCTTCGACGCGGCGGGCAGCGCCTCGCGGAGCACCTCGACGAACTCCTCCTGCGCTGCCGAGGATCCTTCGAGGCGCGGCGCGAGCGCGAGCAGGCGGCTCCGGATGCCGGGATCCTCGATGCGCAGCGCGATGTCCGCCTCGAGCACCGCGAGATCGTCAGCGACTCCGGCGCCGGCGCCGGAGCTCTCAGCCTCCGCCCACTGGATCGAGGGCCAGAGGACTCCGACGACGGCGAATCGGCGATCGCGGGCGCCGTCGACCCGCGGACGCACCGCGACGATCGATTCGGTCAGACGCTCGTACAGTGCGCGCGCCTGGCCCTCGGTGTTGTTCCAGCCGTGCGTCATGACGATGACGTCGGTGGGCCGCTTGTCGGCGAGCATCTGGTCGAGTTCGCCGAGCTGCTCGCGCGCCACGTACGCGCCCTTCTCGTCGAATGCCACTTCGGTGTAGGGCAGCTTCATGACCCCGTCTCCTTCCGCCCGCAGGGGGCGCTCACACGCTCTGGATGGCCCGCATCGCGTCGACGAGTCCACGGCCCTGGAACGTCGGGTCGCGAGCGAGGTCGCTCGCGGTGTCCATGAGCACGCGCTTGACCTCGTCGGGTTTGCCGATGAACTCCCGGTGCACCGAGAGGAAGGCCGCCGCGACCCCCGACACGTGCGGTGCCGACATCGACGTGCCCGAGTCCTCGACGTAGGTGATGTCCGATGCCTTCTCGCCGGCCTTGAGCTGCACGGTGTCACGCGCCTTGGCGAGCAGCTCGCCGGCGCCGGCACTGACCACGCGCTCACCGGGCGCGACCAGATCGGGCTTGAGTCGTCCGTCGCCGGTCGGCCCCTTCGACGAGAAGTACGACACGCCCGTCGAGTACGGCTTCAGGGACGTCGAACCGACGGTGATCGCGCGTGCGGCGTTGCCCGGGTCGTTGATGGTCATCCCGAAGCCCAGGCGCATCTCGCGCCCGACGGTGTCCAGCGCGGCGCCGTAGCCGGTGTTTCCCGCCGACACGACGACGCACACGCCGTTCGCGACGAGCCGGTCGACCTCGCGGCAGACGGGGGACAGGCCCGTGGCGAACCACGACGGGTCGAACGCGTACCCGAGCGAGAGGTTCACGCCGTGCACGTTGAGCTCGCGTCCCCAGCGGTTGAGCTCCTGGATGTGCTCCAGCGCGGCCAGCAGCGTCTCGAGGTCTCCGGTGCGGTCATCGGCCAGGACCTTGATCGGAAGAATCTTCGTCTCGGGCGCCATGCCGCTGATGCGGTCCAGCTGGACCCGCTCGACGCCGGTCGCGCCCTCCGCCGTGCGGTACCACGTCGCTGCGGAGATGCGTTTCCGCGGCGTCGCCGTCTGACCGCCGGCGATGATTCCCGCCACGTGCGTGCCGTGGCCGTTGGGATCGCGCAGGGCGTCGGCGTCTTCGGTGCCGCGGACGAACGACTTCGGCATCAGATTGCTCGGCAGCGCGAGGGTGCCGTAGGTCGCGAAGTGCTTGTGCTCGGCGTCGATGCCGGTGTCGAGCACGGCCCACACGATCCCCTCGCCGGTGGCATCGAACGCCCGTACGGCGGCGTCGGCCTTCGTCGTGATGACGGAGCGATGGATCGTCGCGGTGACCTCGAAGTTCGGCCACACGCGGTTGATGAGGCTGCGGGGGGCGGACTTGGCCTCCTGGCGCCCGCCGGTGGGGCGTGCGCCCTTGTCGCTGTCCCAGCTCACGAGGCGGAGGATCTCGGCGGCCGTGAGCGACGCGAAGACGTAGCTGCCCGTGCTGCGGACCAGCTGGGGATCTTCAGCTCGGGATGCCCCGTCCTCGGAGTCCGACACGGCGAAGATCACACCCAGCGTGAGCTCCGCCACAGCGGTCGACAGCGGTACGCCGCTGTCGGTGCGCAGTTCGATCACGATCCCGATGAGCGTGTCCGGCTCTGCCGAGGCCATGCGCTCGGCGAGGGGGCGCGTGATCACCGAATCGGTGACCAGTGAGACGGTCCGGGGCATGCCCGGGAGGGAGAAGGCGGGAGAGCCGCCGTAGCCCCCCGGCGCAGGCTTCTCGCCCTGCGGCATGGGCTTCGGTGCGTCGGGGTCCAGTGCGGCCTCGGGCTCGACGGCGGGGAACTCCCGCGGAACCTTGTCGTCACGCTCGTCGTCGGACGCCATGACACCCTCGACTCTCTCCTGGCCGCGAGGGTACTCCCGTGCCTCGTCGGTGCACTAGAGAGAGCGATGACGGCGGTGCGCTGATACGCGCCGAGGGATGACGCCGGCGTTCAGTCGTCGCCGAGGTCGTCCGGATCGCTGGGCGGCGCGGGGTCGAGGGCCTTTCGCCGACCGCCGACGCGGCGGGCGGCGCCGCCGACGGCGGAGGACCCGCGTGCGACGCCGCCGGCGATGGCGTTGCCGGCGCGTCGGATGGTGCGGGTCGCGGCCCGCTCGAGCGGGGTGGCGCCCGGTCGGGGCTCGAGTTCGGGGGGAAGTGCGGTCGGCGGGGGACCGAACGCACGACGGGAGTTCACGAGCACGCGGCGTCCGAGGATGTTGTTGCCGGCGCCGCCGATGGCCGCTCCGATGCCGAAGGGGAGGGCTTTGCCGATCCACGATGCGCCGCCGCGCGCCGCGAACTGGTGGATGAACGTCGTCTTGAGCCGGTCGACGATCGGCCCCATCGCGGCGCGGGGGATCGTCTTGGTCACGAGCTCGCCCCAGTAGCGGTCCCGGGTCGGCCCGCGCCCCACCGCCTGCCCCGCGAGCTGCGAGACCAGGTCGACGCCCTCCTTGCCGAGCATGAGCGTGAGCACGAGTGCGCGGGCGCGGTCGGGGTCGGCCACCGGGATGCCGTGGACCTCGGTCACGGACTGGGCGAAGAGCGTGGTCGCCTCGAGGAATGCCACGGTCTCGACTCCGCTGAGCGCGAGGGTGATGCCGGTGCCGATTCCCGGCACGACGGCCGTCGCGCCGACCGCGGCGCCGCCCGTGGTGACCGCGGCGAGGTAGCGGCGCTCGAGGATCCGCACGATGTCGGCGGACGAGGCATCCGGGTGCCGTAGGCGGATGCTGCGCAGATGCGCGAGCACGACAGGACGCTGGATCGCGAGGACGCGGTCGAGCGTCCGGACGGAACGGGGGTGCTCGTCGGAGCCTGCGGGCGGCAGGCCGCCCTGCCACGGGGAGTCCCCGGGCAGCGAGTGGATGCGGTGAACCTTCTCGACCATCGGGCCGATCCTATTCGGGTGACCCTGAACGAGCGCTCCGGGTTGACAGAGCGCTCGGCGAGAGTCAGACGAAGAGGTTGGCCCGCTCGAGGTCTTCGGCGAAGTCGACCTCGACCGCGTACAGGTCGGAGATGTCGAGCGGCTCGATCAGCACGCCGTCTTCGGCGATCGCGAGTTCGAGACCTCGCTCGAAGTAGTCCTGGTCGTCCACGCGCGTGAGGTGGCGCATGAACGCCTTCTTGTCGCGGCTCGAGATGTAGTTGATGCCGACGGCTTCGCCGATGCCGCGCTTGACCGTCTTGGAGAGTTCCTTGATGAAGCCCTCAGCGGTGACGGTGTACTTGACCTCTTCGTCACTCACCTTCGACGTATTGACGGCCACGAACGACTGATCGCGCTCGATGGCCTCGATCGCACGGCCGAGCACCCGCGGGTCGAAGACGACGTCGCCGTTCATCCAGAGGACACCGGCCTTGCCGGTCTTGGCCAGAGCGCGCAGCAGGCTCTTGGACGTGTTCGTCTGGTCGTACCGGTCGTTGTAGACGTAGTCGACAGCGGGGAAGGCCTCGACGATCGTCTCGGCGCGGTAGCCGACGACCGTCGTGATCTTCGCCTCGGCGCCGAAGGCCGCGCGAATGTTGTCGTGCTGCTGCTGCATGATGCTGCGGCCGTCGCTGAGTTCAGTCAACGGCTTGGGAAGGCTGCGGCCGAGCCGCGAGCCCATTCCTGCTGCGAGAATGACGGTTTGAAGGGTCAAAGGTCTGCTCCTGAAGTGCGTGATTCACTGTCGGTTCACCGACTCGACACCCCTTCGTGCCGGGACCATGGTAGCGATGGCACCTGGGAACGTGCCTGGGGCGGCGCCGACGTTGTCGATTCGTGACAAACCGCTCGCATCGTCGCTCCGCAGAGGAGGGTGCGGAATCGGCGCCCGGATGTCGAGACTCGGCGTCTCCTGAGTGCCACGCTTCGGCGGGCGCTTGATACCTTGGATCAGTGACAGCCTCCCTCCCGGTGCCGAACGACATCGATCCGGAAGAGCCGGACCGTCACGAGGGTGCGTCCGTCGTGGCGTTGCCGTCGAGCCCTGATGCCCCGGTTGCCGCCAAGACTCCCGCGCGCAAGCCCGCCGCCCGCAAGCCCCCGGCCCGCAAGGCGCCGGCGCGCAAGAAGCCGGAGCCGAAAACCGCGCCCACGGCCGCGACGGCACCCGAGAAGACGGCCGATCCGGAGCCCCCCGCACCGGAGTCCGGCGACCCGACGGAGGCCGAGACCGCAGCGCGGTCCGATCTCGAGACCGCGGAGCGCGCCGCCGCCGACCTGGTCATCCCGCCGAAGCCTCCGCTTCCCGACGACGCCCTGCCGGCGCTTCCCGAGGAGGCTCCGCCCGCGCCCCCGCTTCCCGACGGGGTCGCTCCCACCCCGCCAGTCGAGGACGCGCCCGCGCCGGCCGAGGAGTCCGCGCCCGAGGACACCGCGGACGCTCAGACCGCGCCCGCGAGCCCCGACATCGACACCGCCGTCGCCGTCGCAGAGACGGAGGCCGCCCTCGAGCCCGAACAGGAGCACCCGATCGAGGTGCCCGCGGTCCTGGCCGCGCCGGCCGGCTCGGGCAACGTGCTCGTGCTTCGCGGGGTGTCCAAGCGCTTCGGTGACACCCATGCCGTGGACGGCATCGACCTCACCGTCCCCGCAGGCACCTTCTACGGCCTGGTCGGACCCAATGGCGCCGGCAAGACGACGACGCTCTCGATGATCGCGGGTCTCCTCGAGCCCGACCGCGGGTCGATCAGCGTGGGCGGGGTGGATGCGGCATCCGATCCCGTCGGCGCGAAGCGCCTCATGGGAGTGCTGCCGGATCGGCTCCGCACGTTCGATCGACTGACCGGCCGCCAGCTGCTCTACTACTACGGCGTGCTGCGCGGCCTCGCGCCCGCCGTCGTCGAGAGCCGCACGGCCGACCTCGCGCGGGCGTTCGACCTCACGGACGCCCTCGGGCGCGTCGTCTCCGACTACTCCGCCGGCATGGCCAAGAAGGTCATGCTCGCCGGTGCGCTCATCCACTCTCCGCGCGTGCTGGTGCTCGACGAGCCCTTCGAGGCGGTCGATCCAGTCTCGAGCGCGATCATCCTCGACATCCTCTCCACCTATGTCGCCCACGGCGGCACGGTGATCCTGTCCAGCCACGGCATGGAGCTGGTCGAGCGCGTGTGCACGCGGGTCGCGGTCATCGTCGCGGGCCAGGTGCTCGCCGAGGGGACCGTCGATGAGGTGCGCGGCGAGCTGAGCCTCGAGCAGCGGTTCATCGAGCTGGCGGGCGGACTCAGCGACGTGGAGGGTCTCGAGTGGCTGCACACGTTCTCCGACTGAGGATCGCGCTGCTGTTCGGCGCCCTCCGCGGTGACCGTGGACAGGTCGTGCGCACCACCCTCGCGCTCGTCGGCGTCGCGGCGGCGACCGTCGCGGCGTGCTGGGCGCTGCTGACGCTGGCGGATGCCGACACCGGCGTCGTGCTCGCCGTGACCGTGCTCGGCGGCTCGGCGGTCACGCTGGGGTTCGCCCTCGCGCCCCTGATCGGCGCGGCGAACGACCCCCTCGATCCTCGGCGGTTCGCGCTGCTCGCCTTGCCGCGGTTGCCGCTGACCGCCGTTCTGGCGGTCGCCGGGCTGATCAGCGTGCCGATCTTCGCGCTCCTGGCCATCGCGATCACCGACGCGATCGTGTGGGGCGAGCACGGGGTCGGCTGGCCCGCAGGGGCGGCCGGAGTCCTTCTCGGCGTCCTCACGTGCGCGCTGCTGGCGCGCGTGTGCATGGCCGTCGCGTCGCTGTTCCTGCGCGAGCGGCGGTCCCGCGAGCTGTCCGGCCTCTTCCTGCTCGGCATCCTCGTGGTCGTCGTCCCTGTCGGGGTGTTCCTCGCGTCGCTCGAATGGAAGGGGACGGTGCCGACGCAGCTCGCCGAGGCGGTGTCCGCTCTCTCGCTCACGCCCGTCGGCGCGGCGTGGGCGTTCCCCGGACTCTTCGCACTCGGGGACGACCGCGCGTGGATCTCGCTGCTCGTCGCGATCGGCACGCTTGCCGTGCTCGGCCTGCTGTGGACCTGGGTGGTCAAGCGTCTGCTCACGACGACCGAGCGTCCGGCCTCGGTCCGCGAGCGCGCCGGGCTCGGCTGGTTCGCCGTCGCCCCCGGCACCCCCGGGGGCGCAGTGGCAGCCCGCAGCCTCGTCTACTGGTTCCGCGATCGCCGCTACGTCGTGAACGTGCTCGTGATCCCGATCGCGGCCGTCGTCACTGTCGTGCCCCTCATCATCGCCGGAGTGCCGCTCGAACTCGCCGCACTCGTCCCCGTGCCGTTCGCCGCGCTGCTGCTGGGCTGGCTGCCGCACAACGATCTCGCCTACGACTCCACCGCCGTCTGGATGCACATCGCCAGCGGGATGCGCGGCGTGTCCGACCGCGTCGGCCGCCTCGTGCCGGTGCTGCTCATCGGCATCCCGCTGCTCGCCGTCGCGGTGCCCGTCGCGATCTCGTTCCACGGCCGTGGGCTCTCCTGCCGGCGATGGTCGGTGTGTGCGCGTCGCTGTTCTTCGCCGGCCTGGGGCTGTCGAGCGTGTCGTCCGTCGTCGCGCCCTACGCGGTCTCCCGCCCGGGAGAGAGTCCGTTCCAGCAGCCGCAGCGCACCGGTGCGGGAGGTGCGATCTCGCAGGGTCTGGTGATGCTCGGGGCGGTCGTGGTGAGCGCGCCCGCGCTGTGGTGCGCGTGGATCGCGCTGACGACCGACATCGACGCCGCCATGCCGGCGCTGTGGGCCGGCCTCGCTGCGGGGATCGGTGTGCTCCTGGTGGGCGTCACGGCGGGGTCGATGATCTTCACCCGTCGCGGAGGACGGCTGATGGAGTTCGCCGAGTCGACCTGACGCCGGTGCCGGCATCCGATCCGCGGGCTAAACTGACTCACCATGAGCACCCCTCTCGAAGGCCCGGACCAGGGCGGTCTGGCCACCCTCGACCGAGAGCTCGAAGAGCTCATCCGTGAAGAGAACATCGAACCGGGCGACCACGAGCGCTTCTCGCACTACGTCAAGAAGGACAAGATCCTCGAATCTGCCCTCACCGGCAAGCCGGTGCGTGCGCTGTGCGGCAAGAAGTGGACTCCGGGGCGCGACCCCGAGAAGTTCCCGGTGTGCCCCACGTGCAAGGAGATCTACGACTCCCTGCAGTGACCGCTACCGCGCGTCCCGGTAGACCGTCGGGATCGCCGGATCGGACTTGCTGAGCGCCAGACCGCGCACGGGGAGTTCCTCCCGAGCGTAGGCGTGGTGCTCCCGCGCGGCCTCGACGCCCGCATGTCCCTCGAAGGCGGCATCCGGAATGCCGTCGGTGACGAGCGTCACCTGGAGAGCGCGTGCGTCGGGATGCGCAGCCGCGGTGTCGACGTCCTCGAAGCCGTCGGACACCACGATCAGCTCGCTGGTCGCGGTCCCGCGGTCGAGGGTGCGGAACGCCGCTTTGCGGCCCCCCTTCGAGCCCTTGTCGGTGGAGGCCTTCGCCACCGCGACCCAGCCGCCGCCGGCGTCCTGGCGCGCGACGAGCTTGTAGACCATTCCGGCTGTCGGGGTCCCGGAACCAGTGACGAGAGAGGTTCCCACGCCGTAGGCGTCGACGGGGGATGCCGCGAGAGCCGCGATCGCGTACTCGTCGAGGTCGCTCGTCACGGTGATCCTGGTCGCCGTCGCACCGAGTTCGTCGAGCTGGGCGCGCACCTCCGCGGCGACCGACGGCAGGTCGCCGGAGTCGATGCGGACCCCGCCGAGGCCGGTACCGGCGACGCGCACGGCCGTCTCGACGCCCGCGCGCGTGTCGTATGTGTCGACGAGGAGGGTCGTGTCCACGCCCAGCGCTTCGATCTGCGACCGGAAGGCGTCCTCCTCGGTGTCGTGCAGCAGCGTCCAGGCGTGCGCCGCCGTGCCCATCGTCGGGATGCCCCAGCGGCGGCCGGCCTCCAGGTTCGAGGTCGCGCCGAATCCCGCGATGTACGCCGCACGCGCGGCGGCGACCGCGGAGCCTTCGCCCGCGCGCCGGGATCCCATCTCGGCGAGCGGTCGATCTCCCGCCGCGACGCTCATGCGGGCGGCGGCCGTCGCGATGGCCGAGTCGTGGTTGAGGACACTGAGCGCGAGGGTCTCGAGGACGACCGCCTCCGCGAAACTCCCCTCGACGGTGAGGATCGGCGAACCCGGGAAGTACAGTTCGCCTTCGCGGTAGCCCGTGATCGTGCCCGTGAACCGGTATTCCTCGAGGAAGTCGAGGGTCGCGGCATCCACCACCTTCTCGTCACGCAGCCAGCGCAGCTCGTCGTGCCCGAAGCGGAAGTCGCGGATCAGACCCAGCAGGCGGCCGGTGCCGGCGACGACGCCGAAGCGCCTTCCGCCGGAGAGACGGCGGCCGAACAGCTCGAACTCGCAGCGCCGGTCGGCGGTGCCGTCGCGCAGCGCGGCGTCGAGCATCGTGAGCTCGTAACGATCGGTGTGCAGTGCGGTGCTCCGGAGGTCGCTCATGCGGGTCAGCCTAGTGACGGGCGTGACGGGATGCGCCCTGGCGTAGGCTGGACGATCGTGACCCTTCGACAGGCTCAGGGCGGCGCCGACTTGCCGATCGGAATCTTCGACTCCGGTGTCGGCGGACTCACCGTGGCCCGCGCCGTCTCGGCCCAGCTGCCGCGCGAATCGATCCTCTACATCGGCGACACCGCCCGCTCGCCGTACGGCCCGAAGCCGATCGCCGACGTGCGGCGGTATTCGCTCGAGATCCTCGACACGCTCGTCGACCAGGGTGTGAAGATGCTCGTGATCGCGTGCAACACGGCTTCGGCGGCGATGCTGCGCGACGCGCGGGAGCGCTACGACGTGCCGGTCGTCGAGGTGATCGGCCCGGCCGTGCGCACCGCGATGTCGACGACCCGCAACGGACGCATCGGCGTCATCGGCACCGCGGGCACCATCTCGTCGGGCGCGTACCAGGACATGCTCGAGGTGAACGAGCGTCTCACCGTCTTCGCGCAGGAGTGCCCGCGATTCGTGGAGTTCGTCGAGGCCGGGGTGACCGATTCCCCCGAAGTGCTCGCGATCGCCGAGGAGTATCTCGCGCCGCTGCGGCACGCGGCCGTCGACACGCTCGTGCTGGGGTGCACGCACTACCCGTTCCTCGAAGGCGCCATCAGCTACGTCATGGGACCCGAGGTGTCGCTCGTCTCGAGCGACACCGAGACCGCGAAGGACGTCTACCGTCAGCTGGTCTCCCGTGACCTTCTGGCGGGCCCGGATGCCGCCTCCCGCCACGTCTACGAGGCCACCGGCGATTCCGCCGACGACTTCCTGCGACTCGCGCACCGCCTGATGGGGCGCGAGGTGACCGACGTCCGTCTCGTGCAGACCGGCGCGATAGACCTTCCCACCCGAACTGAGGAGCACCCTCGATGACCGAACTCGTCCGCGCAGACGGCCGATCCGCCGACCAGCTGCGTCCCGTCACCATCGAGCGGGGGTGGAGCAGCCAGGCCGAGGGCTCGGCGCTCATCTCGTTCGGCGGCACCAAGGTGCTGTGCACGGCATCGTTCACCAACGGCGTGCCGCGCTGGCTCACCGGCAAGGGCAAGGGCTGGGTCACCGCGGAGTACGCGATGCTGCCGCGTGCGACCAACAGCCGCAACGACCGCGAGAGCATCAAGGGCCGCGTCGGCGGACGCACGCACGAGATCTCGCGGCTCATCGGCCGCGCGCTGCGCGCGGTCGTGGACACCAAGGCCCTCGGCGAGAACACCATCGTGATCGACTGCGACGTGCTCCAGGCCGACGGCGGCACGCGCACCGCGGCGATCACCGGCGCCTACGTCGCCCTCGCGGACGCGATCGAGTGGGGCAGGGAGAAGAAGTTCATCGCCCAGCGGTCGCAGGTGCTGCTCGACTCCGTGGCCGCGATCTCGGTCGGTATCGTCGACGGCGAGCCGCTGCTCGATCTCGCCTACGTCGAGGACGTGCGCGCCGAGACCGACATGAATGTCGTCGTCACCGGACGCGGCCTGTTCGTCGAGGTGCAGGGAACCGCCGAGGGGGCTCCGTTCGACAAGCGGGAGCTCGATGCTCTGCTCGAGCTCGGTGTCGCCGGCTGCGCTTCGCTGCGCGCCGCGCAGCTCGCCGTGCTCGCCCCCGCGGAAGTGCCCGCTCCGTGACGGACGCGCTGCGCAAGATCGTCCTGGCGACTCACAATCCGCACAAGGTCGAGGAGTTCCAGGCGATCGTCGCTGAGACCCGGCCCGACCTTCAGGTGGTGGCGTACGACGGACCCGAGCCCGTCGAGGACGGCGTGACCTTCGCGGAGAACGCGCTCATCAAGGCGCGCGCTGCCGCCGCGCACACGGGGCTCCCTGCTCTCGCCGACGACTCCGGCATCTGCGTCGACGTGCTCGGCGGAGCGCCGGGGGTGTTCTCGGCCTATTGGGCGGGCCACGCGAAGGATGCCGCGGCCAACCTGACCCTCCTCCTCGATCAGCTGTCCGACGTCCGCGATCCGCATCGCACCGCCCAGTTCGTCTCCACGATCGCGCTGGTCGTCCCCGGCGACGCATCGCGGGAGAGCGTCGTGGAGGGTGTGTGGCCGGGGCGGCTCGCTGCCGCCGCGTCCGGCGGCGGCGGCTTCGGCTACGACCCGATCTTCGTCCCCGACGGTCAGGAGCCCGACGCGGAGCGCACCGTGGGGGAGTGGACGGCGCACGAGAAGAACGCGGCATCCCACCGTTCCCGGGCGTTCCGCTCGCTCGTGCCGCTGCTCGAGACGCTCTAGCCCTCGTCGCCTCTCGTCGCCGCGGCCACCCGGGCAACTGAGAATCAGACTCATTCCCGACTAGCGGGATAGAAGACCTCAGCCGGGAATCCGGGCCTAGCCTGGGCTCATGCACGACCACGCGCCCGCTGGCGGCATTCGCGGAGCGAGCAGCCGACGGCTGCTCGCGATCTCGCTCGCGATCACGAGTGTCGTGATGATCGTGCAGGTCGTCGGGGCGCTCCTGTCGGGGTCGCTCGCGCTCCTCGCGGACGCGGTGCACATGTTCACGGATGCCGCGGGCCTGGTCATCGCGCTCATCGCTGCCGCCGTCGCCGCCCGGCCGGCGAACGACCGCCGCACCTTCGGCTACCAGCGCGCCGAGGTGTTCGGGGCGCTGGTGAACGGTGTCATCCTCATCGCGCTCTCCGTGTGGATCGCGATCGAAGGCGTGCAGCGGCTGCTGAATCCCGGCGAGGTCGAGGTGGCGGGCGGGCTCATGCTCGTGGTCGCCGTGGTCGGGCTGGTGGCGAACGGCGCGGCGATGTGGCTGCTGAGCTCGGCGCAGCGCCGCAGCATGAATGTCCGGGGCGCCTACCTGGAGGTCCTGGGAGACCTGATCGGATCGGCGGCCGTGATCGTGGCGGCCATCGTGATCGTGACGACGGGCTGGGTGCAGGCCGACGCGGTCGCCTCGCTGCTGATCGCAGCCATGATCGTGCCACGCGCCGTCGGGCTGCTGCGCGAAGTGGTGTCGGTCCTGTCCGAGTCGGTCCCGGTCGGCACGCACGTTCACGACATCCGCGAGCACATCCTGCAGACTCCCGGCGTCGTCGACGTGCACGACATCCATGTCTGGCAGCTCACGCGCGGAGCGCCCGTCTTCACCGCCCATGTCGTGGTGGATGGAGCAGCGATGGCGGACGGGCGGGCGAGCAGCATCCTGAGCCAGCTCCAGTCGTGCCTCTCGCAGCATTTCGACGTCGAGCACTCGACCTTCCAGCTCGAGCCGGCGGGTCACGTCGAGCACGACGCACACGCCTAGCGCGGGTCAGTCCTCGCGCTGCACCTCGGCAGGGCTCTTGTCGGGGCGCAGTCCCCGCCAGCGCGGATGGCGGAGGATCCCGCCGGGTGTGAACTCGCCGTACTCGACCTCGCCGACGAGTTCGGGCCGCACCCACAGGGCGTCGCGCGCATCGAGCGCGGGAACGCCGACGAGGGGGTTCTCATCGATGCGCAAGGGGGTCAGCGTGCGCAGGAGCGACGCGAGAGTCTTGTCGCTGAAGCCGCTGCCGACGCGGCCGGCGTACTGCAGCCCATCGTTCGTCGGGATGCCGAGGAGCAGCGACCCGAACGTATCGCTGCGCCCGCCTTTGCCGGGACGGATGCCGGCGATCACGACTTCCTGCGTGCGTGTGTGCTTCACCTTCAGCCAGGACTCCGAGCGGGCGCCGCGCACGTAGCGCGATGCCGGATCCTTCACGACGACGCCCTCGAGCCGCAGCTTCTCGCTCGCGTCGAGTGCGGCATCGACGTCGTCGAAGACCGGCGGAACCGAGATCGGCGCGATCGCATCGCAGGCAACCGTCTCCAGGATGCTGCGCCGCTCGCTCAGCGGCAGACCGGCCACGTCGCGGCCGCCGTGGGAGATGATGTCGAACAGGTAGTACCGCACGGGGATGCGGCGTGCTTCGCGGGCGATCTCGCCCGGCTTCTCGAGGTTCATGCGGCTCTGGAGGAGCGGGAAGCTCGGACGCCCGTCCGGCTCGAGCGCGACCAGCTCGCCGTCCACGACCGCGGGTTCGGGGCCGAGGCCGGCGTCGATGCCGGTGAGCTCCGGGTAGCGATGCGTGATGTCGTTGCCGCTGCGCGCGTACAGGCGCAGGCGCGCGCCGTCCCACACGCCGACGGCCCGGATGCCGTCCCACTTGCCTTCGACCCAGGGTGTGCGCCACCGTGCCGCGGCCTGGCGTGCGAGTGCCGGGGTCGCCGTCGTCGAGAGCATGGGGCGGAGGTCGTGCACGTCGCCGGTCGCCGCCTGCGCAGTGCCGTCCGATCTCTCGTGTGAATACGCGCTCACACGACCCTGGCGTGGTGCGGCGCTGCTGTGTGAGCCCGAACTCACATGCGCTTTCGGCGAGGGATCGAGCTCGGACGCGTCACGAGCCGGCTCACGATCGGCCTGCGGACTCGGCTCGACGGGGTCTCCGTCGGGCTGCGGCCGGCCCGCGGCATCCGTCTTCATGCGATGGAGGAGCCACGACGACTTCTCGCCCTCGCCCTCGGTGCGGATCAGCGCGAGGCGCACGCGCCCGAGCGGACCGCCGGGCCGGCCTTCGAGGGTCGCGATGATCTCGTCGTCCCGCCACTTCTCGAGGTCGTAGCGGCCGTCGTCCCAGATCGTGACCGTGCCGCCGCCATACTCGGCGGCGGGGATCGTGCCCTCGAAGGAGGCGTACTCCATCGGATGGTCCTCGGTCATCACCGCGAGATTGTTGCGCGTGTAGCTGTGCGGGACGCCGCGAGGGACGGCCCAGCTCACGAGCACGCCGTCCCGTTCGAGGCGGAAGTCCCAGTGCAGCCGGCTGGCGTGATGCTCCTGGATGACGAACGTCGGACGTTCGCCGTGCGGCTGCGCCCCGAGCGGGTTCGCGGGTACGGGCTCGGGGGTCTTCGACGCGGTGCGCTTGGCGATGTACGCCGAGAGCGGGCCGGCTTCCGCGTCGCGTCCGCCGGCATGGAATCCGAGCGGCGCCATCGGGTCGCCGAGCTGCTCCGCTCGCTCCAGCACCTCGTCGAATCGCAGATGCCGCAGGTCCGGATCGTCGAGCTCGTCCCAGTCCCTGGGTGCGGCCACGGTCGGCTGCATCCGGCCGCGCAGCGAGTAGGGCGCGATCGTCGTCTTCGCGCCGTTGTTCTGGCTCCAGTCGATGAGCACTCTGCCGTGTCGCTCGGCCTTCTTCATGCTGCTGACGACGAGATCCGGGTGATCGGCTTCGATGGCGCGCGCCAGCTCCTTCGCGATCGCCGACGCCTGCTCGGTCGTCTGCCCGTCCGGAAGCGCCGTGTAGAGGTGGATGCCCTTGCTCCCGCTGGTCACGGGGAACGGTTCGAGCCCCATGTCGGTCAGCAGGGTCCGCGCCCATCCGGCGACGACGGCGCACTCGGCCAGGCCGGCGCCCGGTCCGGGATCGAGATCGAGCACCAGACGATCGGCGAATCCGCGCTCTCCCGCCGGCGTGAAGCGCCATTGCGGCACGTGCAGCTCGAGGCTGGCGACCTGCGCCAGGTAGACGAGGGTGGGGATGTCGCCCACCAGCGGATACTCCTTGGTGCCGGTCGAGTGCGGGATCGGCATCCGCTTCACCCACGACGGAGCGCCGCGCTCGAGATCCTTCGCGAAGAACACCATGCCGGGGTCGTCGTCGGTGCCGACGCCCTCGGGCCAGCGCTTGCGTGTCACGGGCCGGCCGATGACATGCGGGATCAGCAGCGGCGCGATGCGCGTGTAGTAGTCGATCACCTCGCCCTTCGTGGTCCCCGTCTCGGGGTACAGCACCTTGTCGAGGTTGGTGATGCGCAGACGCCGGCCGCCGACGCTCACCATGCTGGGGCCGCCGGACATGGGTTCAGGCTAGCCGTGACGGGCGTGGCCGGTGTGTACTGGTGTGATGAGAGCGATCTGGAAGGGTGCGCTGACCTTCGGACTGGTCAACGTGCCGGTCAAGGTGTATTCGGCGACCGAGGACCATGACGTGTCGCTGCACCAGGTGCACGCCGCGGACGGTGGGCGCATCCGGTATCAGCGCATCTGCGAGATCGACGGCGAGGTCGTGCCCTTCCAGGACATCGACAAGGCGTACGACGACGGTGACAAGACCGTCGTGCTGACGAAGGAGGACCTCGCGTCCCTGCCGTCGGAGAAGAGCCGCGAGATCGACGTCGTGGAGTTCGTGCCCAGCGAGCAGGTCGACCTGCTCACGCTCGACAAGGCCTACTACCTCGAACCGGACTCGGCCTCGCCGAAGGCCTACGTGCTGCTGCGCAAGACCCTCGAGCAGACCGATCGCACCGCGATCGTCCGGTTCTCGCTGCGCCAGAAGACGCGCCTCGCCGCCCTGCGCGTGCGCGGGGACGTGCTCGTGCTGCAGACGCTGCTGTGGGCCGACGAGGTGCGAGAAGCCGCGTTCCCGTCGCTGGATGAGACGGTGCGGATCTCGGCGAAGGAGCTCGAGCTGTCGGCATCCCTCGTCGAGAGCTTCGCGAGCGACTTCGACCCGACCGAGTTCGCCGACGAGTACCAGGAGGAGCTGCGCATCCTCATCGACGCGAAGCTCGAGAAGGGCGACGCCCTCGACACCTCCGAGACGTTCGGCGATCGCGAGGAGGAGGAGTCCGGCGGCGAGGTCATCGACCTCATGGCCGCGCTCCGGGCGAGTGTCGAGCGCTCGCGCGCCGCGCGCGAGGGCAAGGGGACGGATGCTGCGCCCGCCGACAAGCCGGCGGCGAAGAAATCCGCCGCGACGTCATCGGGCGCGAGCGCGGCAAAGAAGCCCGCTGCGAAGAAGCCGGCCGCGAAGAAGCCCGCGGCCAAGAAGACCGCGAAGGCCTCCTGACGCGGTCGGTCAGACGCGGGGCGCGTCGCCCTCGTGGTGACCGTGCTCCGGGCCGCGGTCGAACACGTCGGCATCGAGCACGAGGGCTTCGGCCTCCTGGTGGTCGGTGACGACGTCCTTGCCCGCTGCGGCGGCCTTCTTGGCCTTGCTGCGCTCGCGGAGGTAGTGCCACAGCGTGACGAGGGCGGTGCCGCCGACGGCGACCAGCAGGATCAGGTCGATATAGTTCTCGACGAAGTGGGCGACCGGCGGGATGAATCCGAGCAGGTAGCCGAACATCGTGAGTCCGAAGCCCCACAGCACGGCGCCGATGAAGTTGTAGAGCGTGTACTTCCACTTGTTCATGTGACCGACCCCGGCGGCGACGGGGGCGAACGTGCGCACGATCGGGACGAAGCGGGCGAGGATGATCGTCAGGCCGCCGAAGCGCTCGAAGAACGCGTTCGTGCGCTCGACGTTCTTGACGCTGAAGACGCCGGATTCCTTCTTCTCGAAGACGGACGGGCCGCCCTTGTGGCCGATGTAGTACCCGACCTCGCCGCCGATGAAGGCCGAGAGCCCGATCAGCAGCGAGACCAGCCAGATGTTGACGCCGAAGATGTTGCTGGTGTGCGTCAGCAGCCCAGAGATGACGAGCAGGGTGTCGCCGGGGAGCAGGAAGCCGACCAGCAGCCCGGTCTCGGCGAACACGATGAAGCACACCACCAGGAGTGCCCAGGGACCGGCCCATTCGATGATCGCGGCAGGGTCGAGCCAGGGGATGAGGGCGATGGAGTGCAAGGGGTCGTTCCCGTCGGTCGGAGCGGTCGGCGAGGAGTCAGCGCGATGGATGCCTCGTGCGGAAGGTGGGACTTGAACCCACACGCCCGGAGGCACAGGAACCTAAATCCTGCGTGTCTGCCAGTTTCACCACTCCCGCGGGTGGGTTCAGTCTACTGACGGGTCTGGGCGGTCGCTGTGGGGCTGACCCGGTCAGCGGCGGATGCCGAAGAGGAAGTAGCTGGCCGGTCCGACCCAGTTGACGAGGATCGCCGGGATCCACACCGGCTTCGGTCCGCGCACCTCGTCGGGGTCGCGGTGGGCGAGATCCCAGAACGCGAGGAAGGCGAACGCGACCTGCACGAGGCCGATCAGTCCGAACACCGCCTTGCCCGCCGCGGGAAGTTCCTTCTTGTCGCCTGCCATCATGCCTCCGCGCTCGTTGGTGTCAGCTGCTCCTCCCCATCCTGCCTCGCACGGGAGCCTTCCGCACCTGTGGATAACTTCGGGATGACGCTTGCCCGACTTGCGAGGATGCTTGCGTGTCCGGTTCCACCGCCCCCGTCGCTCTCGTCGCAGAGCGCGTGCGGGAGCGCCTGCGGGCCGAACGTGCCGATCCGGCCCGCGATCCGGAGTTCGCCGCCCATATCGCCCGGACCGAGGTTCGTCGTCACAACGACTTCGCGCTCGCCCGCGGTCTCACGCCGGTCGACGACGAGGCGGCGTGCGTGCGCGAGGTGCTGGCGTCTGTCGCGGGCTACGGTCCGCTCCAGCCGTATCTCGACGATCCCACGGTCGAGGAGCTGTGGATCAACGCGCCCGATCGCATCTTCGTGGCGCGCGGCGGGGTACCCGAGCGCACGCCGCTCACCCTGTCGGACTCGGCCGTGCGCGACCTCGTCGAGCGGATGCTGCAGTCCACGGGGCGGCGCGTCGATCTGAGTCAGCCCTTCGTCGACGCATCGCTGCCGGACGGCTCGCGACTGCACGTCGTGATCCCCGACATCACACGGCGGCACTGGGCGGTCAACGTCCGGAAGTTCCTGCCGGCGTTCCGCGACCTCGAACGGCTCGTCGCGGTGGGTTCGCTCACGCGCGGTGCCGCCGAGCTCCTCCGCGAGGCGATGGCGCACGGCGCGTCGGTACTCGTGTCCGGTGCGACCCACGCCGGGAAGACCACGCTGCTCGGCGCGCTCATCGCGGCCTGCCCGCCCGACCACCGCATCGTCACGGTCGAGGAGACGTTCGAGCTCGCCGTCGAGTCGACGGATATCGTCTCTCTGCAAGGCCGCCAGCCCAGCCTCGAGGGCACCGGCGAGGTGACGCTGCGACGGCTCGTGAAAGAGGCTCTCCGCATGCGTCCCGACCGGCTCGTGGTGGGGGAGGTGCGCGATGCCGAGGCGCTCGATCTCGTCCTGGCGCTGAACACCGGGGTGCCCGGTGCCGGCACGATCCACGCGAACTCCGCGCGGGAGGCATTGGGCAAGCTCGCGGCGCTTCCGCTCCTCGCCGGGCGCAACATCGATGCGGCGTTCGTGCTGCCGGCGGTCGCGGCATCCGTCGACCTCGTCGTGCACTGCGAACGCGATGCCTCCGGGGCGCGCCGCGTCGCCGAGATCGTCGCCCCCACCGGCGTCGAGAACGGCGTGATCACCGCACGCACCCTGTCTGGGGGCACGGCGTGACGTTCGTGTGGGGAGCGGTGCTCGCCGCGGGGATCCTGCTCGCCATCTCGCCGTGGGTGTGGCCGCCGCGACCGTCCGCACGCCGCGCGGAGGAGCCCGGCCGCCTCGCACGCCTCCTCGAGGCTGCCGGGCTGGCCAGGCTCTCACCGGGCTCCGTCGTGATCGTCGCCCTCTGCTGCGCGCTGGTCGCCGCCGCGACTGCGTGGCTCGTGGCGCAGGTCGCCGCGCTGAGCCTCGTTGCGGCGGTAGCGGGCGCGTCGGTGCCGTTCGTGTGGCTGCGCGCGCGGCGCTCACGCCTCCTCCGTACGCGTCGCGCACTGTGGCCCGACGTGTGCGACCTGTTGATCGCTTCGGTGCGGGCGGGGATGTCGCTCCCCGACGCCGTGGCGAGTCTCTCCGAGTCCGCGCCCGCCGATCTGCGCCCGGCCTTCTCCGCGTTCGCACGCGACTTCGCGGCATCCGGTCACTTCGATTCGAGCTCGAAGCGGTTGAAGATCGCTCTCTCCGATCCGGTGGCGGATCGGATCGTCGAGACACTGCGCATGGCGCGGCAGGTCGGGGGCACAGAGCTCACGCCGGTGCTGCGGGCGCTCGCGGCGTCGGTGCGGGCGGATGCCGCGCTGCGCGCCGAAGTGGAGTCCCGGCAGTCGTGGATCCGCGGTGCCGCTGTGCTGGGGGTCGCGGCACCGTGGGTGATCCTCGCTCTGCTCGCCATGCGGCCCGAAGGCGCCAGCGCGTACGGCAGCCCGGAGGGCATCGTGCTGATCCTCGCGGGCGCGATCGTCTCGTTCGTCGCCTTCCGCATCATGCTGCGACTGGGTCGGCTGCCGGAGCCTCGGCGGTGGTTCGGGTGATCCCGGTCCGTCTCGACGACGTCGCGTCCGCGGTCGTGCTCGGCTGCGCCCTCGGCGGCGGTGTGTGCCTCGCGTTGTCGACGGCGCCGCGCTGGGGTGCGCCGTCGCTCGCTCGGCGCATCGCGCCGTACATCCGTGACGTCACCGATCCGCGGGGGACCGGCCTCATGCCGACGGTCGCGCCGCACGACGTCTCGCTGGTGTGGCACGCCGCGCAGCGCCGCTTCGCCGGCCTGCTGGGCGGCGACGAATCCCTCCGGCGGCGATTGCGTCAAGCGGGGTCGCGGAGGGACGCGGCGGCCTTCCGAGGGCGCCAGCTCGCGGGAGGAATCGCCGGTCTCGCCGTCGGCGGGCTCGTCGTCGTCGCCGCCGTGCTGCTCGGCCGCGGCTCGACCGCCCTCGCGCTTCTTCCGCCGCTGTTCGCGGTGGTCGCCACGCTGATGCAGGACGCCTGGCTGACGCACCGGGCGCGGGCGCGGGTCGCGCGCATCCAGGACGAGCTGCCCACGGTGCTCGAATTCCTCGCACTGTGCCTTTCGGCGGGTGAGGGCATCCTCGATTCCCTGCGGCGGGTGAGCGATATCGGGGCGGGCGAGCTCACGGCCGAGCTGGGTGAAGTGGTCGTCGCCGTCGGCACCGGGTCCCCGTTGCCCGAGGCGCTGGCGAAGCTCTCCGACCGGCTGCACATCCCCGCGCTCTCCCGTACCGTCGACCAGCTCGTGGCTGCGATCGATCGGGGGGCTCCACTCGCCCATGTGCTGCACGCGCAGGCGCTGGACGCGCGGGAGGAAGCCAAGCGCACGCTCATCGAGCGCGCCGGCCGCAAGGAGATCTACATGCTCGTGCCGCTCGTGTTCCTCATCCTCCCGCTGAGCGTGCTCTTCGCCGTGTTCCCGGGAATCTTCATGCTCAGACTCGGCCTCGGCTGAGCGCATCCCTGAAGGAGAGAAAATGATCCGTCGACACCTCGATCGCACCGTGGCCCGACTGCGCCACGTCGGCCGCGCCCTTCACGACGACGAGCGCGGAGACGTCCCCGGCTGGGTTCTCATCACGCTCATGACGGCCGGCCTGGTGGTGGTCATCTGGGCGCTCGCCGGGCCTGCGCTCACGACGCTGTTCGAGCAGGCCATCGCGCGGGTGTCCGGCTTCTAGGCCGTGCTCGGCATGCGGTCGTTCCTGAGGCAGGCCCTCGCTGACGACGAAGGCTCGAGTCCGGTCGAGTTCGTTCTCGTCGGAGCCCTCCTCACCGTCCTCACTCTGGGCGTACTGCAACTCGGCCTCGCGGTCTATGTCAGAAACGTGGTCCACGATGCGGCGGTCGAGGGCGCGTACCACGCGGCTCTCGCCGACACGTCGCTCGCGGACGGCGCCGAACGCACGAAGGAGATCGTGGCGCGAACCGTCGGCGCCGGCTATGCCGTGGAGGTCGAGGTGCGCGAGTCCGACCGCCTGGGGCATCCGGTCGTCGAGGTCAGCGTGCAGACCGTGCTTCCGCTCGTCGGGCTCCTGGGCGCGCCCCGGACGCTGGAGGTGACGGCCCATGCACCCGTGGAATCGTTCGACTGAGATCTCGACCGGGGATCCCGAAGCCGTGTGCGCAGGAGAGCGCGGCTCGGCGGCACTCGAGTTCATCGTGGTCGGCCTGCTGATGCTCGTGCCGATCCTGTACCTGATCGCCGCGCTCGCCTCGATCCAGGGCCAGTCGCTCGGCGCCGAGGCGGGCGCGCGGCACATCGCGCGGGCGATCGTCACGGCAGACGACGTCGACCACGCCGAGGAGCGGGCCGAGGCCGTGCTCGCCTCGATCGCGGAGGAGTACGGCCTCGACCGCGACGAGGTCGCCGTCTCGCTGACCTGCCGTCCGGCGAGCGCCGGGTGCCCGGCCGCAGGGGCGACGCTCACCGTGACGCTGCGCACGGCCGTCACGCTGCCGCTCGTCCCACCGGTCCTCGGCCTCGACCGCGCCGCGCGCATCCCGATCGAAGCGACGGCCGTGCAGAAGGTGTCCCGCGTGTGGGGACTCGGATGATCCGTCGAGCGCGGCGCGCCGTCGACGATGAGGGCAGCGTCCTCATCCTGACGCTCGGCTACGCCGTGCTCGCGCTCGCCGCCGTGTTCGTGTGCGTGGATGCGACCAGCCTGTACCTTGCGCAGAAACGTCTGGATTCCGTGGCGGATGCTGCGGCGCTCGCCGCCGCGGACGGCTTCGAGTTCGATGTCGACGCCGGTGAGGCGGTGATCGTGCTCACCGACGCGGGGGTGCGGGCGCAGGCCGAGGCGATCGTGGCCGACGTCGGGGGAGACGCCGCGCTCGTGTCCGCGGCGACGCCGGACGGCGTATCCGCGCGCGTGACGGTGGCGGGGTCGTGGCATCCGCCCGTCTTCGCATTCTTCGTGCCCGACGGCGTCGCACTCGAGGCCACGGCCACGAGCCGCACCGCCCTGAGATAGGCGGATCAGGTTCCTCCACCCGCCGGGGAGCGCCCGGATCCGTCGCGGGTTATCTACGAGCCGGGAGTCATTCATGAAGGTATCGGCGAGTTCCCATGACCAATTCTTCTAGCGACCCGCAGAACGGTTCGCCTCAACAGCTGAGAGATCTCGCTCGAACGGGCGATGAGCACGATCGCTGGTTGCTCGCGGGGCGCGACGACGTCGACAGCGACCTGTTCATCCTCCTAGCCGAAATCGGGGAGGAGGATGTGCTCGTCATGCTCGCACGCAACACTGCGACCCCGGGGCCGGTGCTCGAGCTGCTTTCCGAGCGTGGTGGAGTGCTGGCAGACGAAGCGCGACTCAACACCAACGCCCCCGCGGACCTCAAGGACGACTCGCCGATTGGCTCTCACAGCGCACACTCCATCGGGCTCTATCTCGACGAACGACAGGCAACGCCATCGCAGCGTCGGGCACTGAACAGGGAGTATGAGCGATCGGCCCACCCTGGTGGGAGACGACTGGGAGAGGTGTGGGAACAGGTGCGATCGCGAGTCTGAAGCTCGTTCCGGCCCGGTGCGTGGCGCGCCGGCGATGCCGGAATGAATCACGCCCCCAAACGGGAAGGGTCCCGCCGCTGAAGAGCGGCGGGACCCTCCCCGGGTTCGTCAGGTCAGCGTCGGACGCCCTTCGCGGGGGTCGCCTGGAACGCCTTCTCGATCGTCTGCGAGAACGTGTTGCCCGCGGCATCCTTCGCGGTCACGCGCAGGTCGACCCAGCCGCCCTTGTCCGACACCGGGATCTGCGCCGAGAAGCCGCGGACCCACGCACGGGACGGGACGAAGATGTCGCCGGAGCCATCGACGGCGCCGGTGGGGGCATCCGTCTTCGCGTTCTTCAGGCTGATCTTCTTCCAGTGACCGCCGGCGGTGCGCGCTTCGAGCGTCGCCGTCGTGATCGCGCCGGCCGGTACCGTACCGGCGACGTGACCCACTTCCAGACCCAGCGTGATGCCGGAGCCCTTCTTTCGGCCCTCGCCCACCTTGTTCTGCGCGTTGACGTCGACGTCGTAGTACGCGGTCATCATCGGCAGCAGCCGGGGGGACCAGTCTCCGAGCTTTCCGGACGAGCGGAACGTCCAGTCGGTGACGGTCTTCGTCGACCCCGCGAGGTGCGAGCCGTCGTGGGTCGCGGTGCTCACCACGCGCCACAGCTGGTTCTCGCCGTCGGGCAGCTCGTACACGTTCGCGCCCTGGTGCTCACGCTGCGCGATCAGCTTTCCGTCGATGTAGATGTCGGTCAGCTGCTTCACAGTCGACGGCTCGCCCCACGTCTCGAACGTGCCGGTGCGGTCGCCGTTGCCGCCGTCCGCCCAGCTCGGCACGTTGATCTGCGCGTAGTCCGACTGGCGGTAGGGCACCCAGAAGCCGACGCCGAGGTTCGGGCGCACGATGCCGCCGAAGTACTCCGCGCTCGTGCGCTTGCCCGCCTTGTAGGTGCGCAGCTTGTCGCGCATCTCCCACATCACCGAGCTCACGCCCACCCACTGGTTCCAGCGGATGCCGTCGGTGTTGATCCACTCCTCGCGGTCCATGCCGCGCTGGGTGCGGAACGGGATGCCGTTGCCATAGGTCGCGCCCGGGACGAAGTCATACCGGAACTCGCCGAGCTCCTCCTTCTGACCGTGGAACCGCGTGTCGATGCGCGCGAGGTCCTTCGGCTTGAAAGCGAGGACGGCCGGGATCTTCCCGTCCGCGTACTCGGCGATGTCGTACAGCACGTCGCTGTTGGCCGTGCCCACCGCCGTGATCGTCACCTTCGTGCGTGCGAGGTCGGCGAGGAGCTTCTTGCCCTGCACCCCGCTGATGCCGGCGACCGGGATCGGCGCAGGCTTCTCGTAGTCCGCGGAGCCGACCCACTCGTTGAACTCGCCGTCGGCGTCGTTCACCACGATGAGGAGCTTCGCACCGGCGGCGACCGCGTTGGCCGTGCGCTCGGATGCCGGCACCTCGGCGGATCGGGTCACCACGGCGACCTTGCCCTTGACGTTCACCTTCGCGAAGTCGGCCGCGCTGCCGAGCCCGGCGACGACTGCCGCAGAATTCAGCTTCAGGTCCGTGAACGTGCCGCCGATCTGCTCGATGAGGTCGAGCGGGTTCTTGCCGGCGGTCACCGCGAGGAGCGGCTTCTGCAGGCGCCAGCGCGCGGTGAAGCCGAAGTCGGCGTCGTCGACGACCATCGGCACGGCCCACATCTCGTCGTTCCACACCGGGGCGATGACGCTCGAGAAGAAGTCGTCCACCTTCACGTCCATGCGGGTGAACGCCGACGTGAGTCCCCTGCGCTTCACGTCGACCGTGACCTGCTTCGCCTTGCTCGCGTCGAGCGTGACGGTGCGGTTCTGGTCGAGGGTGATCGTCGGCTCACCGGTGAGCACGGTGGCGATCGTGTCGGGGGTGCGGTTGAGCTCCATGTAGGACATGACTGTGTAGTCGCCCTTCATGAGGCGCAGCGTCGTCTCGCCGTCGACGTAGACGGGCTCGGCGAACTGGGCGGCAGGGTTCCACAGCACCGCGTAGGTGGAGGTGGGGCTGCCCGTGAAGTCCTTCGCTGCGATCGTGAGGTCGTAGCGCTCGGCCTCGGCGATCGTGCCGAGGGCCGTGCGCGTGACCGCCGTGCCGTCGACCGAGCCGACCAGCATGCCCGACAGCTGCGTGCCGGCGGGGACCTTCGAGGGGTCGACCGTCATCGTGACCGACGCCGTGGCTCCGGCGGCGATCGTCAGCGAGTCCGCGTCGAGGGTGAGCGCATCGAACGCGATGCCGGCCGACATCGGTCCCGCGCCGCCCGCGCCCGGCGTGGTGTCAAGGAGGGTTGCCTCCAGTGCCACGGTGATCTCGGCATCCGTCCGGTTGGTGAACGCGACCGCGCGCTCGACCGGGGTCGGCTCCTCGCCCCACGTCAGCATGCCGAAATCACCGGAGCCGTCGGCCACGACGGGTGCCTCGAGGGCCGCGTCGACGTCGATGACGCCGGTGCCGCCCTGATAAGCGGTGTAGCCCACGTCGGTCGCCGTGCTGGCGAGGGCGGCCTTCAGCTGGTCGGTCGTGTAGTCGGGGTTCGCCCCGAGGAGGATCGCGGCGGCTCCGGCGACGTGCGGCGTCGCCATCGACGTGCCGCTCATCGAGACGTAGGCGCCTTCGCCGCCGCTGTCGGACGAGCGTGCGGCGGTGACGTCCATGCCGGGTCCGGTGACGTCGGGCTTGAGCGCGCCCGAACGCGACAGCGGTCCCTGGCTGGTGAAGTACGACAGCTCGCCGGACGGGTCGTCGACAGAGCCGACGGTGAACGCCTCGACGGCCGAGCCGGGAGCTCCGATCGTCTCGGGGGCGCCGTTGTTGCCGGCGGCGACGACGAAGAGCGCGCCGGTCTCCTCGGCGATCGCGTTGAGCGACTCCGCCATCAGGTCCTTGCCGTCGGAGGCTTCCATGGAGCCGAGGCTCATGGACACGATCGGGGCGTTCTGGCCCGCCCACTCCATCGCCTCGATGATCCACGAGTCCTGGCCGGAGCCGTCGGCGCCGAGCACCTTGCCGACGAGCAGCTGCGCGCCGTCGGCGACGCCGCGGTGGGTGCCGCCGCTCGCGGCGCCCGTGCCGGCGATGGTGGACGCGACGTGCGTTCCGTGGCCGTTCGCGTCGACGTCGACCTCTTCGTCGGGCACGAAGCTCTTGGAGCTTGCGAGCACGCGGCCCTGCAGGTCGGGGTGGGTGTCGTCATAGCCGGTGTCGAGGACGGCGACGGTGACGCCCTCACCGGTGTAGCCGTCGGCCCAGGCCTCGGGGGCGTCGATGTAGTCGGTGCTCGAATCGAGCGTCGCGCGCACCTTGCCGTCGAGGTGGATGGCTTCGATGCCGCCCGCGAGGCTCGGGGTCGCCGAGAAGGTGCTCGCGCCCTGCGCGGTGAGCGACTGCCACGCCGAGGCGGCGTCGTCGTGCCCGAGAGTCGCGGCGGCCGCGTCGATGCTCTCGAGCTCGGTCTGCACATCGAGGCCGGGCACCGGTGCGGAGAATGTCTGCGCCGAGGACTGCTCGACGATGATCGGCGTGGCGTCGACGGATGCGTCGTCGTAGCCGTACTCGATGAGGCGCGAGACGTTGAAGAGGTCCTGGTCGAGGACCCCGGCCGCAAGGAACGGCATCGCCGCGTCGGGGATCACGCGCAGCTCGTCACCGAACTCGTAGGTGCGCACACCGGCTCCGGCGACGGCGGTGTCGACCTGGACGGTGTGCACCCCCTCGGGGAGGTCGCTGACCGTGACGCGATCGCCGGTGATCAGGGTGACGGTGTGAGAACTGCCGGCAGCCGCGCGAGGGGCGGGGGGACCGTCGACGGACTGTGCGGCCGCCGGCAGGGTGGTGAGGCCGATACCGGCGATTCCGATCGCCAGACCGCTTGTGGCGGCGACGACCGAACGCAGGCGGTGACCTGTGGAGTGGGGACGGGGCATGGCTGAACCTCTCGGGGGTAGGGGATCCGCTTGGAAGCCTCACACGGCGAATCCCCTAGAGTGATGGCGGAGAAGTGACATGGCCACCATCCGCCAGAAAGGCCGTCATGCTCGACGCACTCGGACTCGATGACGCGCACACCGCGGTGTACCGGTGCGTTGTGCAGCAGACGTCGGCGTCGGTCCCCGAGCTCGCGGCCGCGCTCAGCATGTCGGCCCCGCGTGTGCGGCCCATCGTGGCCGAGCTCGAGCGCCTCGGCCTCCTTGCGCGCCAGGCCGCCAGCAGCGACCGGTTCGTGGCCTCACCGCCGTCGGTGGCACTGCGACCGCTTCTCCTCGAGCGCGAGCGCGGTCTCACGCGTGCGCACGAGGCTCTCGTCGAGCTGAACGACCTCTATCGGCACTCGGCGGAGCAGCGCAGCGTCGCCGACGTGGTGGAGGTCGTGCTCGGCGACGACGCCGTGCGACAGCGCGTCGCGCAGCTGCAGGCGGCAGCCAACCAGCAGGTGCGGGTCCTCGTGCTGAACGAGATCGCGCTCCTCAGCGGCGAGGAGAACGTCGAGGAGGATCGTGCGCTCGAACGGGGCGTGCGGTACCGGGTGATCGTGGAGAGCGCGGTGCTCGAGCGCCCCGGCTTCCTCGCCGCGGCGCGCGAGATGTCGGAGATCGGCGAGGAGGTGCGCGTGCTCCCCACGCTCCCCACTCGCATGTTCGTCGCCGACGATCAGATGGCGCTCGTCCCGATGCGGGCCCACTCCGAGGACGAGGGGTTCGGCGCCCTGCTCATCCACCCGAGCGGCCTGCTCGATCTGGTGATCTCGATCTTCGAGGAGTACTGGCGCTCCGCGACGGAGTTCCTTCCGATCGCCGCCGTCCACACCACCGAGGACGTCGACCGCGACCTCCTGCGCCTGCTCCTGCTGGGTGTGACGGATGCCGCGGCGGCGACCCAGCTCGGAATCTCGCTGCGCACCGTCCAGCGCCGCGTCGCCGACCTCATGGAGGTCGCAGGCGTCACGACCCGCATGCAGCTCGGTGCGGAGGCCGTGCGGCGCGCCTGGGTCTGACGCGGCGCGTCCACGATCCGGATGCCGCGCGAGGCCGGCGTCGGAGTGCCGCTCACCCGGCGGTGTTGAACCAGTTCCGGCGCTGGGCCGCTTCGTGCTCCGTCTCGCCGGGGTCGGAAGTGTCGTGGTCGGCGAGGTTCCCGGCCTCGAGCGGGACGAACCGGAGGCATCGCACGCACAGGCCGCGGCCGTGCGGGTAGCCGTTAGGGGAGGGGGCCGCGGGTTGTGCCGGGGATCCGGATCCGGCGCAGCGGGGCGGGTCGGCCGCGGCATCCGTCCACATGATGGTCCGCTGGCGATGCAGACCGGGGTGGTCGAGCGGTCTCGTGCACCGACGCCCGTGACTCCTGCTGCGGCAGAACCGGAGCGGCTCGGTCACGGCCGGGCCCGTGGCACGAACCGGGGGACCCACCGGACGAAGGCGACAGCGCCGAGAAGGCCGATGGCGCCCATGGCCCCCGTTGCAAGCGAGAGGGTCGACACGGCGGCGATGCCCGAGACGAGAAGCGGCGACACTGCGCCGCCCGCGTCGGTGAGGGTGCGCCACGAGCCGAGGAAGGGTGCGGGGTCGGACTTCGGTGCGACGTCGGCTCCGAGGGTGAGGAGGATGCCGCTGGAGAGCCCGTTGCCGACGCCGAGCACGGCGGCGAACATCGCGAACCACATCGCGTTCTGTGCGGAGTCGTGCGTGAAGGCGAGCGCGATGAATCCCGCCCCCATGAGGACCATTGCGGGCAGGGCGGCCCAGAGCCGGCCGAAGCGGTCCATGACCTGACCGCTCGCGTAGAAGAGCGCGAAGTCGATGGCTCCCGAGATGCCCACGACGAGCGCGATGGTCTGCGCGTCGAGACCGATCGAGACTCCCCACAGCGGGAGGACGACCTGCCGTGCCGAGCGGACTGCCGCGAGGGATGCCGCGGCGACGCCGAGTCTCGACAGCACCCGGCGAAAGTGCCACATCGTGCGGAAGACGCCGGCGCGCTGTCCGTCGACTGCGGGTGCGACGCGCAGGGATGCGGTGATCGCCTCACCCGTGTCTTCGATCAGGCCGATGCCGCTCCCGCGGACGGTGTCTGCGCCGGGAGCGGGCATCGCGGACTCCGGATCCGGTCCGAGCAGCACCAGCAGGATCGTCGCGACGAGGCATGCGGCGAAGAACCAGATGGCGGCGTGGGCGTCGCCGAAGAGGGCGAGCAGGCCCGCGGCGACGAACGGTCCGACGAACATCCCCAGGCGGAAGGTTCCGCCCAGCAGTGACAGCGCCCGTGCGCGGAACGCGATCGGCACGCGGGTCGTCATGAAGGAGTGCCGGGCGAGACCGAACGCGGCGGCACAGAAGCCGATGAGGAAGATGGATGCCGCGAACACGCCGAGCGAGGGTGCGAAGGCGAGGGCGACGGCACCCCCGAGCGAGAGGAGACCGGCGATCGCCATCGTCAAGCGCTCGCCGATGCGGGCAACCGCCCACCCTGCCGGGATGTTGCCGCACAATTGACCCACGACGAGCGCGGAGGCCACGAAGGCGGCCGTGGCGACATCGGCACCCAGCTGCGCCGCGATGACGGGGATCAGCGGGATGACCGCGCCCTCGCCGAGGGCGAACAGCACGGTCGGTCCGTAGATCATCGGCGCGAACCGCCACAGCACCTCCCGGACGGGCGGGGAATCCGGGCGTTCGCTCACGTCCATCCACGTTAGTCTGGAGTGTCATGCTCGAGCTCGATCTGTCCGCCGATATCCAGGCCCTGCGCTCCACGTTCGCCGACATCAAGGCGGTCGTGGACGTCGAGGCGCTCACCAGCGAGATCGCGCGACTCAGCGAGGAGGCCGGCGCCCCCGATCTGTGGGACGACGTCGAGAAGGCGCAGAAGGTCACGAGCGCGCTCAGTCACCGGCAGTCGTCGCTCAAGCGTCTCACCGACATCGAGCGCCGTCTCGACGATCTCGACGTGCTCGTCGAGCTCGCGAACGAGATGGAGGACGAGGACTCCGCCGAGGAGGCTCGTCGCGAACTCGCCGAGCTCGAAGACATCGTCAGCCAGCTCGAAGTGCAGACGCTTCTCGACGGCGAGTACGACGATCGGTCGGCGGTCGTCACGATCCGCTCCGGCGCGGGCGGCGATGACGCGACCGATTTCGCGGAGATGCTCATGCGGATGTATCTGCGCTGGGCGGAGCGCCATAAATACCCCGTGAAGGTCATGGACACGTCGTACGCCGAGGGGGCGGGCATCAAGTCCGCCACCTTCGAGATCGATGCACCCTATGCCTACGGCACGCTGTCGGTCGAGGCGGGCACTCACCGTCTGGCGCGGATCAGCCCGTTCGGCTCGGCCGACAAGCGGCAGACCTCGTTCGCCGCGGTCGAAGTCATCCCCGTGATGGAGGAGGCTGTCGAAGTCGAGATCCCCGAGGGCGACATCCGTGTCGACGTCTTCCGTTCCTCCGGGCCCGGAGGACAGTCGGTCAACACGACCGATTCGGCCGTTCGACTCACGCACCTTCCCTCGGGCATCGTCGTGTCGATGCAGAACGAGAAGTCGCAGATCCAGAACCGCGCGGCCGCGATGCGCGTGCTGCAGACGCGTCTCATGCTGCTCCAGCGCGAAGAAGAGGCCGCGAAGAAGAAGGAGCTCGCCGGGGTCATCACGGCGAGCTGGGGCGATCAGATGCGCTCGTACTTCCTCTATGGTCAGCAGCTCGTGAAGGACCTGCGCACCGGGCACGAGGTCGGCAACCCGGCCGTCGTGTTCGATGGCGACCTCGACGGGTTCATCTCTGCGGGCATCCGCTGGCGCAAGCGCAAAGACGACGACTGACCTGCCGGTGAATCCACCGCGGTCTCTCCGGGTGTCGCAGGGGCCCTGGCGAAGTCGCCCGCTTAGGCTCGTTAGGCCATGATCCGGTTCGAGAACGTCACGAAGCGCTACAAGGGCACCTCCCGGCCTGCCCTGAACAACGTCGATTTCGAGGTGCTGCGTGGGGAGTTCGTCTTCCTCGTCGGTGCCTCCGGATCGGGGAAGTCGTCGTGTCTGCGCATGGTCCTGCGCGAGGAGACGCCCTCCGACGGGCGCGTCGTCGTGCTCGGGCGCGACCTGCGCACCCTGTCCAACCGCAAGGTGCCGTACTTCCGGCGTCACATCGGCGCCGTGTTCCAGGACTTCCGGCTGCTGCCGAGCAAGACCGTCTTCCAGAACGTGGCCTTCACGCTGCAGGTGACCGGGTCCTTCCGCGGGTACATCCAGCAGACGGTTCCGGAAGTGCTCGCGCTCGTCGGTCTCGATGGCAAGGAGAAGCGACTGCCGCACGAGCTCTCCGGCGGTGAGCAGCAGCGCGTGGCGATCGCCCGCGCTCTCGTGAACCGGCCGCAGGTGCTTCTCGCCGACGAGCCGACCGGAAACCTCGACCCCGCGACCTCGGTCGACATCATGCAGCTGCTGGCCCGGATCAACGGCGGCGGCACCACGGTGGTCATGGCCACGCACGAGGCCGGCTTCGTGGACCAGATGCAGCGACGTGTGATCGAGCTGCGGCATGGCGAGATCGTGCGCGACGAGCGCCACGGCGGCTACGGCGACACCTCCGGCCTGCCGAGCCTCGCTCCCGAGGAGGAGCGCGGCGCCGCCGCCGTCGCTGCTCTCACGGCCGTCCTCCAGGTGCAGCGGGAAGCGGCCGCCGCCGCCGAAGCGGGGCTCGATCCGACGCTCGTCGTCGACGAAGAGCCGACGGATGCCGCACCTCGCGCGAGCGCGGAGGCAGCAGCATCCGTCCCCGCGGGCCACGAGTCGGACGCGGGCCGGGGCGGCGCTGCCGCGCCCGGCACCGACCCTGCCGCCCTGACGTCCGAACCGGCGCCGCCGACCGAGCCGAAGGCGCACCCCGAGCCGGCGTCCGAGGCTCCGGCCGAAGCGACACCGCAGCCGGCCGCGACACCGCAGCCGGCGCTCACTCCCGCACCCGTGCCCGAGCCGCACAGCGCACCCACTCCGGCAGTCGCGCCTCCGCCGGCGGCCGCGCCTCAGCCCGCGCCCGCACAGCACGCGCCGAAGCCGGTCACGCAGACTCAGCCGATCCCGGTTGCCGACATTCCCGAGGTCGACGTGGCGGAACTCGGTCTCGCCGATCGCCTCGGTCTCGATACGGGCGATGAGGAAGAAGTGGGGCCGACGTCATGAGGGTGGGGCTGATTCTCGGCGAGGCCTTCACCGGTCTGCGTCGCAACGCCTCGATGGTCATCTCGGTCGTCCTCGTGACGTTCGTGTCGCTCACGTTCGTCGGTGCGGCCATCCTGATGCAGATGCAGATCGGCACGATGAAGGACTTCTGGGTCGATCGCGCCCAGGTGGCGGTGTACATGTGCACCGCGATCTCGCAGGCTCCGACATGCACTGGGGGAGTAGCGACCGAGGAGCAGCTCGCCGCCGTGCAGGAGAAGCTCGACGGGCCCGCACTCTCGCCTCTCATCCGCGATGTGCGCTTCGAGGACAGCGAAGAGGCCTACCAGAACGTCATCGAACTGCTCGGCGAGGACTACGCCAGCGTCATCACGCCCGACCAGCTCAACGAGACCTACTGGATCAACCTGGTCGATCAGAACCAGTCCGACGTCATCATCGAGGCGTTCGCCGGGACCGACGGTGTCGAGGAGGTGCAGGACCAGCTCCAGTACCTCGAGCCGCTGTTCTCGGCGCTGACCGTGGCGACCTATATCGCCGTCGGGATCGCCGTGCTGATGCTCATCGCGGCGGTGCTCCTGATCGCGACCACGATCAGGCTCTCGGCCTTCGCGCGACGGCGAGAGCTCGGCATCATGCGCCTGGTGGGAGCATCCAATCGCTTCATCCAGACGCCGTTCGTCCTGGAGGGTGTGTTCGCTGCGCTCATCGGTTCGCTGCTCGCCAGCGCGGCCGTGATCGCGGGCGTGCACTTCGGCGTCGACCAGTACCTCCGCGGCCGCGTCGAGTTCGTCACCACCTGGGTCGACCTGGCGGACGCGTGGATCGTCGTCCCGGTGCTGATCCTGATCGGCGTGGTGCTGGCGGGACTCTCGGCGAGCTTCGCGATCCGGCGCTGGCTGAGAGCCTGATCCGGCCCGGCTGCACGCCGGGCGTGTCGTCGGGGGTAGACTGAACGGCTGCCGTGCGCCCGCGCGGCGCGCAACAAGCTCAGCAACCGGAGGGGAGCGGTCATGCCCAGGGAACGCGGGGAGAAGGTCGTCGCGACCAATCGTCGCGCGCGCCACGAGTACGAGATCGAGAAGACGTACGAGGCGGGCCTGGTGCTGACCGGAACCGAGGTGAAGTCGCTGCGACAGGGTCGCGCGAACATCTCGGACGGCTACGCGTACATCGCGAACGGCGAGGCGTTCCTCGACGCCGTGCACATCCCGGAGTACTCGCAGGGTCACTGGACGAATCATGCGTCCAAGCGCATCCGCAAGCTCCTGCTGCACAAGGACGAGATCGTGAAGCTCTCGCACGCCGTCTCGGCGGGCGGCTACACGCTCGTCCCGCTCAGGCTGTACTTCAACGACGGCCGGGCGAAGGTCGAGATCGCGGTCGCGAAGGGCAAGCGCGAGTACGAGAAGCGCCAGACGATCCGCGAGCGCGAGGACAAGCGCGAGGCGGAGCGTGCGATGCGCGCCCGCAACCGACTGGGCGAATAGAGCGGATGCCGCGTCCCGGCCGTCCGACGGGGCTCAGCGGGCGGTGAACCGGGCCTCCACGGCCGCCGTGATCACGATGTCCTCCGGTTGCAGCTGCACCGCAGGGCCCCCGCCGCTGTCGGCGGCGAACTGCGCCTTGGCCATCAGCATCCGGGGCGCCGGCGCGGACTCGGGGGAGTCATTGCGCGTGAGGAGGCCGACGTCGGCGATCTCGAGCGGCGTCACCGTCGAGAGGCCGATGGCGCCGGCATAGGCGTTCGCACGTGCGACGGCCACGGCGACCGCGCCCGCGGCGACATCCCGCTCGACCGACGCGCGCGCGCCCGGCGTCAGCTGCCAGTCGATCCAGCCGAGCTGCACGCCGTCGCGCTCGGCGACCTCGCCGGCCCACCACGACAGCACGGCGAAGTCGGTGAAGCTGGCGGTGAAGTCGACGGTGGCGTAGTGCACCGGCGCCAGGCGCTTGCCCTCAGGGCTCCACGGGCGCTCCGACCACACCGAAACGCGCTGACTGCTCCACTCGGTCACCGTTCCCGCCGCCTTGCGGCTCGCGAGATCGTCGCGCACGGGCTCGCTGTAGGCGGCCATGCGCTCGACGACGGCGCCCCGCTCGGGACCTTCGGCGCGGATCGTGAGGTGCGCGACGGCGCGCTCGGGCACGATCCGCGTCTCGTGCTCGCCTCGGACGGTGATGACGACTTCGCTCATGTCGCCGACTCTACGGTGCGAAATGCGTTACCTGCACGCCGCGGGAGTGTGACGATCACGTAAACCGAACCTGGGAGGCCGCGACGCGGCCGACGCGCGGGGTCTGCAACTTTCGGGCCTCCGACCAGGGATTGATCGACAGCGTGTCCGCCAGAAGGCCGACAGAGCGCGCCCGTAAACGTTGCATGACAGTGCGGGCGTGTCGATTGCGAGGAGCGCCCCGATCGGCGTGGACTCGGAACAACGAACGGCCCCCGACGTGGTGGGTTCCCCCCACCACCCGGAAGGACCGCCGTGTTCATCTTCCTGCTACAGGTCCGCCACATGCTCGGCGGCTATCCGGAGCTCTACCTGTTCGCCGTGTACTCGCTCCTGATCTGGGGCATGTGGCTGCTCAAGGTGCTTGTGAGCATGCGGTACCGGCCCTACACCGAGGCGCATCGCGCAGGGACCAGCGTCATCATCCCCGTCGTCGACGAGCCGCTCGATCTCTTCCGCGACGTGCTGCGCCGGATCACCGAGCAGCGGCCCGACGAGATCATCGTCGTCATCAACGGGGCGCGCAACTTCGACCTCGAGGAGGTGTGCGCCGAGTTCGCGCCGGCCGTGCGCTGGGTGCACACGCCGATCGCCGGCAAACGCAACGCCGTCAAGGTCGGCGTGGAGATGTCGCGCTACGAGATCTCGGTGCTGGTCGACTCCGACACGATCTGGATGCCGGACGCGCTCGACGAGCTCATCAAGCCGTTCAAGGACGAGCGCGTCGGAGGAGTCACCACTCGCCAGCGGATCCTCGAGCCGGAGCGCAGCTGGATCACGCGATGGGCGGACTGGCTCGAGAACACCCGCTCGCTCTACTCGATGCCTGCGCAGAGCGTCGTCGGCCAGGTGGGATGTCTCCCGGGGCGCACGATCGCGTTCCGCCGCAGCATCCTCGTCAGCGTCATGGACAAGTTCATGACTCAGAAGTTCATGGGCGTGTTCCTCGAGATCTCGGACGACCGCACCCTCACCAACCTCACCCTTCAGGAGGGCTATCGCACCGTCTATCAACACACGAGCCTCGTGTACACCGATGCGCCGCTGCAGCTCAAGAAGCTGTACAAGCAGCAGCTGCGCTGGGCGCGCGGCAGCCAGTACAACACGCTGCGGATGATGCCCTGGATGCTGGGTCATGCGCCGATGCTCGCGCTGTTCATGGTCATGGACATCGTGCTCCCCTTCCTCCTCGCCGGTGTGCTGCTCGGCTGGATCTACCGTGCGACCATCGGTGCGGGCGAGAACTTCTACGCGGCGATCCTCCAGGAGTTCGGGATGGGTTCCGGCATCGCGTGGGTCATCGCCCTCATCGTCGTCTCGTCGGTGCTGAGCATGGCGATCCGTCAGCTGCGGCATCTCTCCGAGAAGCCGAGCGACTTCCTGCGGCTGCCCGTCTTCATCATCACCTCCACGATGTTCCTCATGCCGATCCGGCTCATCGGGTTCTTCCGGATGGGGCACGCGAGCGGATGGGGAACCCGATCAGGCGCGTATGCGGGCGGGGACGCGCCGACCTCTGACGAGCAGCTGGAGCGAGGCGCCGCAGATCCCGAAAGCGAGCAGATGCACCGCGAGCTCGAAGACGCCCCCCGATTCGAGCCCGTCGATCGGATCTTCGACGAGGTGCCTCCGGCTGCGGATGCCGCGCCCAGTCGCATCGCCGTCGCCACCGCGACGTCGGTTCAGACGAGAGTGCAACGCCGGCAGCACGTCGCTGCGCATGCCCCCGATCGCCCGCAGCGCCGGCGGCTGAACCCGAAGGCGGCGTGGCCCTACGTCATCGGCGCCGCGATCATCGCCCTGGAGGTCTGGATCATTGTCTGACGTCACCCCCCGCACCTGGTGGGCCGCCAGCGGCCGCGCTTCGAAGCTGACCGCCCTCGGTGGAATCGTGCTCACGGTCGCCCTCGTCGCGACGAGTGCCGTCGTATGGGCATCACCCGGCGGTTTCACTCCCGGCCCGAGCGCCGAGGACCAGCTCGCCGCGGCCCTCGCGGAGAACAAGGCGCTGAAGGAAGACCTCGACGCCGCCGAGAGAGCGGGCGCTGCCCCGACGCCGACGCCGACGCGCACGCCCACCCCGACGCCTACGCCGAAGCCGACGCCGACACCGGGCGCGAAGACTGCTCCCGCACCCGAGCCGGGAACCAGGATCGTGACGGTCTACCGGTCGTCGCCCGAGGGTGGAGGCGAGCAAGCCGTCGATCCCGCTCCTGCGCCTTCGACGCCGCCGACATCGCCGGCGGTGACGGCACCCCCGATCGCGTCGATCGTCGCGCCGACGCAGCGCTACTTCGGGATGTACACCGCGCAGGCGCCCTTCAACTTCGCAACGTTCGACGACGCGGCGGTGAAGAGCGGCAGCCGGCAGTCGCTCGTCGGCTACTTCGGCGGGTGGGATCAGGCGTTCCGCGGCGACGCGGTGGTGCGCTCGTGGGAACGCGGCCTCCTGCCGATGCTCACGTGGGAGTCACGTCCGATCGCGGCGGCCAACGACGTGCCCGAGGATCCGGTCTACGCACTTCCCCGCATCCTCGACGGCGCCTTCGACGACTACCTGCGCACGTACGCGCGAGACATCGTCGCGACAGGCCTGCCTCTGGCGATCCGCCTCAACCACGAGATGAACGGCACCTGGTATCCGTGGAACGAGCAGAAGACCAACGGATCGTCCAACAACGGCAACAGGACCGGCGACTACGTCGCCGTGTGGCGGCACGTGCACGACATCTTCGAGGCCGAAGGCGCGAACGCGTTCGTGATCTGGACGTGGGCGCCCAACATCATCAACAATCTGCCCGATCGTCACCAGACCCTCGAGTATCTGCGCTCGCTCTACCCGGGCGACGAGTACGTCGACCTCGTGGGTGTGTCGGGGTATCTTCGCCAGCCGTTCGTCGCGGCGAACGACTTCACTTTCGACTACACATTCGGAGCCACCCTCGACCAGTTGCGGGCTCTGACCGACAAACCGATCCTCTTGGCCGAGATCGCCGCGACCGAGAACGGTGGCAAGAAGGTCGCGTGGCTGAACAGCGTGTTCGCATCGCTCGGCGAGCCGGAGAACGCCGACATCATCGGCCTCGCCTGGTTCAACATCGCCGTCACCACCGTCAGCCAGGGTCAGCTCGTGACGAACGACTGGCGCATCGACTCGCGCGGCGCATCGCTCGCTGCCTTCCGTGCGGGTCTCGCATCGCCCGCAGCCAACTTCCGTTTCCTAGCTTATTGATTCGCCCCGCTCGGCCTTCAGAAGGAGAGAACCACATGTCCCCTCACCTGCGACCCGCTCCAGTCTCCACCGATGACGCCGCCCCGCTGCGTGTCAGCGTCATCGGCACCGGCTACCTCGGTGCCACCCATGCCGCCGCCGTCGCCGAGATGGGCTTCACCGTCATCGGCGTCGACCACGACCCCGCGAAGATCGCTGCCCTCGAGAAGGGCGAGGTGCCGTTCTTCGAACCGGGTCTCCCCGAGCTCATCCGCAGCCACGTCGAGACCGGCCGCCTGACCTTCACAACTGACCTCGCGGCGGCGGTCGCCGCATCGGACGTGCATTTCGTCTGCGTCGGCACGCCGCAGCAGGCATCCAGCCACGCCGCCGACCTGTCGTTCGTGGAAGGAGCGACGCGCGCGGTTGCGGCGGCACTCACGCACGACGGGCTCATCGTCGGCAAGTCGACCGTCCCTGTGGGGACGGCTGCGCGGCTGAGGGAGATGGTGGATGCCGCCGCGCCGCCGCACGTTCACGTCGAACTGGTCTGGAACCCGGAGTTCCTGCGCGAAGGCTATGCGGTGGACGACACACTTCACCCCGACCGGATCGTCATCGGGGGAGCTTCTGCGTGGGCAGAAGAGCAGCTTCGCACGCTTTACGGGCCCGCTGTCGCCGGCGGCGCGCCAGTTGTGACCTGTGACCTGCCGACGGCCGAGCTCGTCAAGGTGAGCGCGAACGCCTTCCTCGCGACGAAGATCTCGTTCATCAATGCGATCGCCGAGGTATGCGAGAAAGCGGGCGCGGACGTCTCTGTCCTCGCGGACGCGATCGGCTACGACGAGCGGATCGGTCGCCGCTTCCTCAACGCGGGGCTCGGGTTCGGTGGTGGGTGCCTTCCGAAGGACATTCGCGCCCTGACGCACCGTGCGGGCGAGCTGGGAGCCCTGCACGCCGTCGGTCTCATGCAGCAGGTCGATGAGATCAACATGTCTCAGCGGCAGCGTGTCGTCGAGCTGGCGATGTCGACCTGCCCCGTCAACATCCTCAACGCTCGCGTCGCTGTGCTCGGTGTCGCCTTCAAGCCCGACACCGACGATGTGCGCGACTCGCCCGCACTCAACGTGGCCGCTGCACTGCACCTTCGCGGTGCACTCGTGTCGGTCTACGACCCCGAGGCGAACTCCACGGCGAAGAGGTCCTTCCCGACCTTGACGTACGCAGAGAGCCTCGACGCCGCCGTCACAGGTGCCGATCTCGTGCTGGTCCTGACCGAGTGGCCCGAGATCGCCGCCGCGGATCCCGTCTCGGTCGGGCGCCTCGTCGCACACCGGGCCGTCATCGACGCGCGTCGGTGCCTCGACGCGGATGCCTGGCGGGATGCCGGATGGCGATGTGTCACGCTCGGCAGCGCTGAGGGCGAGCAGCCCGTCTCGCCCGCACGTGCGAGGGCTGCAGCGTAGATCGCTCAGCCGTTGCGCGCACGCGTCGATCCCCGGGAGGATGCTCAGCGTGAGCGAATCCTCGACGGCCGGCAGCGCGCGGATCCCGCCGCGATGGGTGATCCGCACCGCCTGGGTCGTGCACCGCGCCCTCTACCGCGTGAGTGGGGGCCGGTTCGGGCTGCGGCGTCCCACGGCCACCGTCTACGGGATGATGCGGCTGCACACGATCGGCCGCCGCAGCGGCAAGGAGCGCGTCGCGATCGTCGCGTACTTCGAAGACGGTCCCGATCTCATCACGATGGCGATGAACGGCTGGGACGAGCCGTCGCCCGCGTGGTGGATCAACCTGCGTGCGACGCCGGAGGCCACCGTCGACCTGCCCGGTTCGCAGCGCCGGGTCCGCGCCCGCGAGGCGACCGGCGCCGAGCGCGAACGCCTGTGGGGTGTGTTCCGCGGACTGGAGGAGGGGTCGGACCTCGACGCGCTCGCGCGACTGCGCACCCGCGAGACGCCGATCGTCGTCCTCGAGCCGGTCGCCTGAGCCCGATCGAGCTCCGCGGAATGGCGGGGGCGCGGCATCCGTTGTATCCTGATGTGCTCGGTTGCTTCGGCTCCGGGTGTTGGAAACTCCACAGTGTGACAGCGGCCCTTCGCAAGAAGGTTCCATGGGGATGATCGGTTTCGACATCGCCTGCGAATCTGCGAGAAGCGGGCCGAGGATGCAGGGTTATCTCGTAAACGCTCTCTGCAAACCAATAAGTGCCGAACCTAAGCGCACTGAACTCGCCCTCGCTGCCTAAGCGAGCCTGAGTTCCGTCAGACCGTAGGCGTTCCCGCTACGGATCCTGGCGTCATCTAGGGGACTTGCTGCGTGACGGCGTCTGGACGTCACGCGGGACTCTTTCCAGGCTGGGCTCGTCGACTTAGGTGTCTGTGACAAAGGTCGGAGCCGAGTAGAACGCTTTCATAGACTGCGCCCGGAGAAGACGCAGTATCCCAGCGATGGACGGGGGTTCGATTCCCCCCATCTCCACAATCCGCTGTCACGGAACAAGGCCTCGAGAACTGCGTGAATACGCGGATCTCGGGGCCTTCGTTCGTTTGTCGCAATGGCGTCGAGTGCGTGCTCGCGTGTCCGTCGCGGAAGCCGTTTTCGTGATCGCACAGCACTGACGCCGGCAGCACATCCGCGGACGGTGCCGACCATCTACACTGTTGCCCACATCTTCATCGTCTCGATGATCATCGGGCGTGGTCGGTACCGGCGGGAGCGAATATGAGCGGCGAGTGGCAGCGTAAGCACCTCGGAGACGACGTGCCGGAGCAGGCCCCGGGCGAGGAGACGCTGCTGGGAGCCGCGGGCGACGAGGTGCCTCCCGGGGGAGTCGTCGCAGGCTCGTTCAGTGACGAGTTCCCCGTAGCCGACCCGTACGCGGGCATTCCGGCCGACGAGGTCGGCCTCCCGCCCCTGAGCGAGGCCGAGCAGGAGGCCGTGGCGCGCGAGGCGGACAGGCTCGCCGACGACCCGGACGCACGCCGCAACCTCTGAGTGAAGGACCTCTGAGCGCACCACGCTCCGGTCTCGACGTCGGATCTCCTCAGTTGCTGCTCATCGTGACGTGAGAGTCGGGAGTCGTCGGGTCGTCGCTCGCGCGATCACGCCGGAGCTTGTGCTTGACCCGGTCGAACCAGTGCTCGGGCGCGGTGAGCGCGGTGACGGCGTCACGGTTCGTCGGGTACACCGACGCGCCGTCGTCGATGATGCCGAACCGTCGGAGACGCGGCATCGCGCCCGACCTCACGCGGCTGAAGGCGATCTCGATCTTGTGCTGCGTGAGCCACGTGCGCAGGCCGTCGAAGGCTTCGGACGCCGTGACGTCGACATCCGTGACCGCCTCCATGTCGATGACGACGTGATGCACGGTGCCCTCACCCGCCGAGGTCACCGCCTTGCGCACCGCCTCGGCGAAGACCGTGCCGTTAGCGAAGAAGAGCGGCGCCGCCATGCGCACCACGATCACGCCGGGCGCCGTCACCTCGCCTGCGGGTGCGGGGTCCAGCAGCGACGCGGTCGGGTTGTCGTTGCGGGCGAGCACATCGATCGCGGGACTGGACGCGCGCTTGGCGAGATTGACCAGCGCCAGCACGAAGGCGACGAGGATGCCCGGGATCGACCCGATGAGCAACGTGACGAGGAAGCAGACGGCGCCGATCCAGAACTCGAACCGGTCGAGGCGCCACAGATCGATGAAGTCGCGGATGCCGAGAAGCGGCAGGATCGCGACGGCGACGATCGCGCCGATGGCGGGCGAGGGGATGTCGGCGAGCAGCGCAGTGCCGAACACCAGGAGAAGGAGCGAGCCGGCGGCGAGCACGAGCGAGGGCAGCTGGGTGCGGGAGCCCGCCTGGTCCATCGCCGCCGTCCGGCTGGTCGAGGATCCGACCGCGAAGCTCGCGGAGGCGCCGGCTGCCACGTTCGCGATCCCGAAGGCGAAGAGGTCGCGGTTCGGGCTCGTCGAGTACCGCCTCTTCTCGGCGTACGACCGCGCGACCAGGAGGCCCTCGGCGACGGTGACCAAGGTGAGCGCGATCGCCGAGGGCACCAGTGCGAGCCATTCGGTCCACGAGATGACCGGCCAGGTCAGCGCGGGCGGGCCCGCGGGCACGTCGCCGAGGACGTCCACGCCGGCCTCGTCGGCGCCGGTGAAGACGACGACGACCGTCGCGAGGACGAGGACGACGAGAGCCCACGGCACGACCGGAAGGAATCTCCTCCCGACGAGAAGGACAGTGACGGATGCCGAGGCGATCAGCATCGACCACGGGTTCGTCGTGCCCAGCCCCAGGATCAGCTGCGAGGACTTCTCGACGAACTCCGCGCCGCTGTCGATCTTCACGCCGAGCATCTTGGCGATCTGCGAGACGAGGATGCCGAGCGCGAGCCCGCCGACGAATCCGACGAGTATCGGCTTGGAGAGGAAGTTGGCGAGGAACCCGAGCTTGAACACGGCGAGGAGCATGAACAGGATGCCGCTGATCACCGCCTGCGCCATCGCCAGCGTCGCGTAGTCTGCCGAGCCCGCCACCGCCAGGCCGCCGATCGACGACGCGACCAGGGCGGCGGCCGCGGCATCCGGAGACGCGACGAGCTGGCGAGAGGACACGACGAGCGCGTACAGCACGGTCGGGAGGATCAACGCGTACAAGCCGGCGGTCGCCGGAAGGCCGGCGATCTGCGCGTAGCCGATGTTCAGCGGGATCGCGATGGCCAGCAGCGTCACACCCGCGAGAAGCTCGCGGCCGACGTTTCGGCGAGTCAGACCGGCAAGGGGCTTCTGCACGTCCACTCCCGTCGAGTCGGCGTCGCAGGGCGGCGACGCCTCCACGCTAGCGGGGCGCGACTCGCGCGCGGCGCTTCCTCGATCGTGTCGCGGGATCGCCAGGCGTGTCAGAGAGCGACGCGCACCCGGCGTCCGTCGAAGCCGACGACGTCGCCGATCTGCAACTGGCGTCCGCGGCGACGATCGACCTCGCCGTTCACCGTCACGAGGCCGTCGATGATCGCCTCCTTCACGTCGCCGCCGGAGTCGAGGACACCGGCGAACTTCAGGAACTGGCCGAGGCGGATGCCGTCGCCGCCGATCGAGACGTCGTCGATCGGGGCGGGCTTCGTCATGTATCGATGCTAGCCGCGCGCGAGCCCGGCCCAGGCATCCTCGATCGGCACATCCTGTCCGAGGACGTTGACCGCGGCGCGGTGGCCCGAGAACATCGCTGCGGGCACCGTCGCCGGGTCGTCCGTCCACGTCGCCTCGCCGGCGAGGTGGAGCACCCCGCCGATCGGAGTGGCAAGGGTGTCGTGGTCCTCGGTCCGCGACCCCACGGTCATATAGGCGTAGGAGCCGTGCGAGAACGGGTCGTCCTGCCAGTCGGTGACGTGCACGTGCGTCGGCTTCGGCACGCGGTCCCCGTACAGGCGTCGCAGCTGCTCCAGCACCGACTCGACGATGCGCTCCTCCGACCAGTGGAGGGTCTCGACGGCAGCTGGACCGGCGGCGAACGTGAGCAGCGTGGGTTCGTCGTGCAGGGCGGTCAGGTCGTACCACGAGTGCCACCACCGCCCCTCGGGACCCTGCTGACGGATGACGTACACGTCCTCGTCCCAGAACTTCGTGGAGAAGCGCAGGAAGACCTTCTCGAACGCGTTCATCGTGAAGCCCGCGAGCGCCCCGGCCACGGGCTCGGGAAGCGACGGTTCGATCAGGAAGTCGTCCGACTGCAGCACCCCCACCGGGACCGTCACGATCGCGGTATCGGCGCCGAACGAGCCGAAGTCGGTGTCGACGACGACACCCTCCGGCGACCACCGCACGCGCGACACCTCGTGCGTGAGCCGGATGTCGAGCCCTTCCGCCAGGCGCCGAGGGAGGATGTCGTATCCGTCGGGGAAGACGACCTCGTCGCCGTCGATGGAGTCGTCGTCGAGGCCGTGCGCGGCGAGGTCGTCGATCCAGGCGCCGTACTGCTCCTCGGAGCGATGCTCGAGGTACTCCCGCACGCGCTGCGTCCGCTCCTCGTCCCACCCCTGCGCGGCCAGCGCCTCCTCGGTGACGTCGCGGTAGGAGGCATCCGGAGCAGACTCTGCCACCACGTCGCGAAGCGTCGCGTCGACCGTGTGGATGTCGGCGACATACCTCGCGGCCGCCTCGGCCGAGAGTCGCACGCCGTCCGGGCCGTAGTGAGCGATCGGGCGGCTGTCGGGCTGATAGCCCCCGACGGTGAACTCGATCGTGCGCATGCCCAACGCCTCCGCAGCCGCGGCGACCGGTGAATCGGTGACACCGTGGATCCACGACGCGCCCATGTCGGTCGCCCGTCCGAGCCTGTGGTCGGTCGAGACGCGTCCGCCGACGCGATCCCTCGCCTCGAGCACGAGAACCCTGCGCCCGTGTCTGGTCAGCAGCCGGGCGGCGGTGAGGCCGGAGACGCCGGCGCCCACCACGATCGTGTCGAATCTCTCCATCGCCGACCTCCGATGCTCGGACGCGCCGTTCGGCGCTCTTCCGACCATACCCAGCCTCAGCGGGCGGATCCGACCTCCTGCGTGCCGATGACGGAGAGCAGCTGCAGCTTCTCGTAGCTCTCGGTGCCGGGCGTCGCCGTCAGCACGAGCAGCGTCTGCCCCTGTTCGGGGTCGAGGAGGATCTGGCACTGCATGTCCATCACACCGACCTCCGGATGCTGCAGCCGCTTCTCGCGCGGATGCGTCGAACGCACCTCGTGCGCCTCCCACAGCTCGCCGAACTCGGGACTCTCATCGAGAAGGGCCCGCACCATCTGGCCTGCGCGCGAGCGCGGGCCGTGCTTGGCGTAGACGGTGCGGATGTCCGCGGTGAACGACCGCGAGTGCATCGGGTGATCATCGACCGGATACACGTCGCGCGTGCCGGGCTCGAGGAACCAGCGGTACCCGACACTGCGTCGGAACCCCTCGAAGCGCGTCTCGTCGCCGAAGAGCGCTCGTGCGGGCGGCGTCTGGGCGAGCGTCTCACCGAGCTCGGTCATCACCTGGGCGGGGGTGTCGGCGAGCCGATCGAGCACGCGCATGAGTCCGGGGGAGACATGCTCGCTGCGGAGCGCGCGAGCCGGAGCGGTGTGCCCCGCCAGGCGGAAGAGGTGATCCCGCTCCTCGAGGGTCAGCCGCAGCCCGCGAGCGATGGCGGCGAGCATCTGCTCCGACGGCTGCGGGCCGCGGCTCTGCTCGAGGCGGCTGTAGTAGTCCGTCGACATGTCGCTGAGAGCGGCGACCTCTTCACGGCGAAGTCCTTCGGTGCGCCGTCGTGGCCCCCGCCGCAGGCCGACGTCCTCCGGCTGGAGGGTCGCGCGGCGGCGACGGAGGAAATCCGCCAGCTGTGCTCTGTCCACGCTTCGAGTCTGCGTCATGGCGGGCCCGCTAGCCAGGGACCGAGGATCCGCCTCTGCCTCAGACGGCGACGCGCACGCCGGTGAGGCGCTCCGACAGCTCCCATGCGCGCTGCGCCTCGGACTCGCTGCGGAGCCGCGTGTACAGCGCCTGCTCCGCGGGGAGCCCGCTCAGGTGCCGGAAGCCCTTCGGGCCGTAGAGGCGACCGCCTCGCGCGTCGGGGCTGGTCGCGGCATGCACGGCGGAGAGAGCGGCCGACTGCGGCGTGCCGAACAAGAGCCCGCGCCGGGACATCGCGCGGATGAATCGGACCGCCGCGGTGTCGTCCGGCCGGCCCATTCCGGGCTGAGCGGCGAGGAGGTTGGTGGGCGTCACGCCGGGGTGGGAGAGGTTGCTACGCAGACCCCAGGACGCGGCATCCGAACGCCTCTGCAGCTCTGCCGCGAAGAGGCCGAACATGATCTTCGATGAGCTGTACGCCTTCATGGCGTCGTAGCCCCGTTCCCAGTCGGGGTCATCCCAGTTGATCGCTCCCTGATCTGCCGCGACGCTGACCTGGCTCGTCACGTGCGCGCGGCCGGCGATCAGCAGGGGGAGCAGGTGCGCGACGAGCGCGAAGTGGCCCAGATGGTTGGTCGCGAGCTGGAGCTCATGACCGTCGGCGGAGGCCCGCCGGGTCGGCGGTGTCATCACGCCGGCGTTCGCGATGAGGATGTCGATCGGGCGACCGACGTCGAGCGCCTCCCTCGAGAAGCGGGCGACCGATTCCCGTGACGCGAGGTCAAGCGAGCGGATCCGGATGTCGGCATCCGGTGTCCGCTCTCGGATGCGGTCCGCTGCTGTGTCGCCCTTCGCGCGGTTGCGCACGGGAAGGACGAGGTCGGCGCCGCTGCGTGCGAGGCGCGCGGCGATCTCGAAGCCGACGCCGTCGCTCGCTCCGGTGACGACGGCGAGTCGCCCGGAGAGGTCGGGGACGGAGATGTCGAGGATCTTCGGCATGGGGTTCCTGTCTGTCGGTGGGATGATCCCAGCGTCGGGGAACGGCGCCGGCGGATTCAGGGCGGGTTCACCCTGGGATCGCCGATCCCTGTCTCGCCCATGGCCGAGTACGAGGCGCTTCTCGAGCACACCGTCGGCACCCGCGCAAGCGGCTGCGCCGCGGCATCCGTCGCTCGTACCGTCGGAGCAGATCACGGGGAGGGCGAAACGGATGTCACGGAACACCAGGATGCTGCGCTGCACGCCGGAGGACGTGTTCCGCGTTCTCGCGGACGGCTGGCTCTACCCGTCGTGGGTCGTCGGAGCGTCGCGTATGCGCAAGGTCGACGAGACGTGGCCGGCGGAGGGATCGCAGCTGCACCATTCCTTCGGTGTCTGGCCGGCGCTCATCGACGACCGCACCGTGGTGGAGGCGAGCGAGTCTCCTCACCACCTCGTCATGCTGGCGCGTGGGTGGCCCGTCGGCGAGGCGCGCGTGACGATCAACGTGAAGAAGCGCGGCGACGGGTGCGTCGTACGCATCCAGGAGGAGGCCGTCGCCGGGCCCGGGCGGTTCGTGCCCGAGCCGATCATGGACCTGCTGTTGCACTGGCGGAACACCGAGACACTGCACCGACTGGCGTACCTTGCTGAAGGGACGGCTCCGCGCTCGCAAGGCGCGACGACCGCGGAGGACGAACTGACCCGCAGCGGAGAGGACGCGAACACGACGTGAGCGACAGCGATCTCGACGCCGTGGTCGTCGGTGCCGGGCCGAACGGTCTGGCGGCGGCGGTCGTGCTCGCGCGCGCAGGACTCCGCGTTCGCGTGTACGAGCGAGCCGACCAGGCCGGTGGGGGAGCGGCGACGCGTGAACTCACGCTCCCGGGCTTTCGGCACGACGTGTGCTCGGCGGTGCATCCGCTCGCGTTCGAATCCCGGTTCTTCCGCGAGTTCGGTCTGCGTGACCGCGTCGAGTTCGTCACCCCCGACCTGTCGTACGCGCACCCGCTCGACGGCGGACGGGCGGGCATCGCGTACCGCGACCTCGCACGCACCCTCGACGAGCTCGGCCGTGACGGCCCCGCCTACGAGAGGCTCATGGCGCCCCTCGTGCGCCACGCGACCCGCGTCGCCGAGTTCACGGGCTCACCGCTCCTTCGCGTGCCGAGCGACCCGGTGACCGCGGTGACTTTCGGGGTTCGCGCCCTCGAGCAGGGTAGTCCGGCCTGGAACCTCCGGTTCCGTGAGGATGCCGCGCCGGCGCTGCTGACGGGTGTCGCGGCCCACACGATCCTGTCGCAGCCGAGCATCGCGGCTGCGGGGGCCGGCCTCGCTCTCGGCGCATACGCGCACGCACGGGGGTGGCCCATCCCCGTCGGCGGCAGTCAGGCGATCGTCGATGCGCTGGTCGACGATCTGCGCGTGCACGGCGGCGAAATCGTCCTCGACCACGACATCACGTCGCTCGCGCAGCTGCCGCCCGCGAGGGTGAAGCTGCTCGACGTCACGCCGCGTGCCCTGCTCCGACTCGCCGGGACCGACGTGCCGCCGCGGTACCGGCGTGCGCTCGAGGGATTCCGCTACGGCGGCGCGGTCGCCAAGGTCGACTTCGCACTCAGCGAGCCGGTGCCGTGGACTCATGCAGCGGTCCGCGCCGCCGGCACCGTCCACGTCGGCGGCACCAGGGCGGAAGTCGCCGCGGCCGAGAACGAGGTCAACCGCGGCCGGCTGCCGGGGCGGCCCTACGTGCTCGTGTCCCAGCCGTCCGTGTTCGACGCGACCCGCGCGCCCGCCGGGAAGCACGTGCTCTGGACGTACACGCATGTGCCGACGGGCAGCGACGTCGATCGCCGCGAGGCCGTGATCGCGCAGATCGAGAGGTTCGCGCCGGGCTTCCGCGACACGATCCTCGCGACGAGTTCACGCACCGCCGTCGACGTCGAGCTGCACAACCCGAACTATCCCGGAGGCGACATCGCCGCCGGAGCCCCGACGCTTCGCCAGATGGTGCGCCGGCCCGTTCTCAGCGCCGATCCGTGGCGGACCCCCCTTCCGGGCGTCTATCTGGCCTCGGCATCCGCCCCTCCCGGCCCCGGCGTGCACGGCCTCGTGGGATGGTTCGCCGCGCGCAGCGCGCTGCGCCACGAATTCGGGCGACGCGCGATCCCCGACCTCTCGCCGCGGGACTGACCGATCGGCGAGGATCTGAGATCAGGTCAGGGCTTCGGCCACTCGATGAGCAGGATGCCCTGCTTCGTGTCGGCGAACTTCACCCATCCGTCGCCGAAGAGATAGGTCATGCCGTAGCCGTCGTCGTCGACGACGATCGCCGTGCCCTTCGGCGTGGTGATGTAGACACCGGAATCGGAATCCTCGCGGATCCAGCCCTGGGAGACGAGCCACGCCTGCGATTCGGATGCGTCATCGGCCGAGATCCTGCCCCAGCCGAACATCTGAAGATGGTCGCCCGCCGGCCCCTCGAAGTCCGCCCACACGCACTGCAGGCCCTCGTCGAGCATCCGATCCCCGATGTAGAGCTCCTCCGCCTGCGAGGTCCAGCCGACGCTCTCGAAGTCGGCGACGATCTCGGGCCCGATCAGGGTTTCGCACGTCGGGTCCTCGGCGGCGGCATCCTGGGTCGGCGTCGCCGACGGCTCCGGCGCGGACGCGGTGGGAGTGCCAGCCGTGGTCTCAGTGACCTGCGGCGCGGGTGCCGGCTGCGCGGCACAGGCCGTCACGCCTGCGCCGGCGAAGAGTGCGAGGACGAGCGCGGCGCCGAGTCGGTGTCGTGGGGGGAACATCGAGCGGTCTCCGGAGGGGGGTGAGAAGGCAGGGGTGAGTCACTGGGCGCGGAGCAGGTCGAGATACGCGTCGTGAAGCACGCGATTGGTGGCGAGGGACGATCGCTCGGAGAGCGAGTCATTGCCGGCGTACGAGGTGAACCGGCCTCCCGCCTCGGTCACGATGGGCACAAGTGCCGCGATGTCGTACTCCTTCACGCCGAACTCGGCGACGAACTCGAGCCGACCCTCCGCGAGGAGCATGTACGGCCACGCGTCGCCGTACCCGCGATCCCGCCACACGGCCGACGTCAGACGCTCGAGGGCGTCGAGCTCACCGGCGTCCCGCCACTGGCCGATGCTCTGGAAGCTCACGCTCGACTCGGCGATCGTCGCGACCGACGACACGGCGAGTCGACGAGGCGCTCCCGATGTCGTGTTGGTCCAGGCTCCGAGTCCCGTGGCGGCCCACCAGCGGCGGCCGATCGCGGGCTGGCTCGCGACACCCACCCGGGGGATCCCGTCGATCGCCAGCGCGATCAGCGTCGTCCACATCGGAATGCCCTTGAGGTAGTTGGCGGTGCCGTCGATCGGATCGATGATCCACTGGCGCTGCGCGTCGCCGCTGACCCCGTACTCCTCGCCGAAGACGCCGTCACCCGGACGCTCGACCTCGAGGATCGCGCGGATGGCGCGCTCCGTCGCGAGATCAGCCTCGGTCACGTGCGTCGCGTCAGCCTTCGTCGACACCTCCAGATCAGCGGCGTCGAAACGGCTCATGGATGCTGTGTCCGCTGCGTCTGCGAGCCGCAGCGCCAGCTCCAACTCGGCGCCGAGATCACCCTCGTACGGCGCATCGAAGGGCGTCGCAGCGGAGGAGGAAGTCACGCGATCCAGGATATCCGGAGGGACGTGGCCTCGATTTCCGGTGACGCAATCGTGATGCTAATGTTGACCCTCGGTTCGCCTCGTCGCGGATCACGCACCTCTAGCTCAATCGGCAGAGCAACTGACTCTTAATCAGTGGGTTCTGGGTTCAAGTCCCAGGGGGTGCACCACCAGAGAAGAGCGGTCCTTCGGGGCCGCTCTTCTGCGTTTCCGGGGTGTGGTTTCGGGGCGCCAGCCAGGAGAGCCCGGAATCTCTGAGGTAAATCAGAGTCCGGGCCTTCCGCCATTTCCGGCCGGATCGGGCAACAGCGCGGAAACAGCGCGTGTGTCTCAGCGGATCTGTGTCGGGCGGCTCAGCCAGAATGTAGCCATGGCTTGGGTACCAATGGGGATGTCGCCAGAACAGCACGCAGAGCTGGTTGACGGGATACAGCCGTGGATGCGCGAGGACATGAAGGGTTGGCTTGCCCGCGCGATCAGCATGAATACGACGAGCGGCCCGACTGTTGACCATGACCTCATTCGCGAGTTTGACCGGCGCGCGCGATCGGCCGATCCGATCGCGGAATACTTGCAGCGCGGGGGCGGCTCGGCTTTTGAGTACCACCTCTACAACGACAGCGCGCTATACATTCGCTTTGTCGACTTCCTTGTCTGGAAGCGTTCGCAGGAGCCTCAGTCCGAAAGAAGTGCTGGAATTCTTGCGCTGCTCAACGCAATCCTGGAAGCGGGCGGGTCACGCTGGAAGGTCGGTGATCGGCGCGGAGTCCCAGGCTTGGAGTTGCGAGTACCGGAAGGCGTGCAGCAGGCCGCTGAGACCGCGATGTCAACACCGGGTCATGCCGGGACGCTGCTTTCGGAGGCTTGGCACGCGGTCTTCGGTGTGAATCCGATGCCTGAGACGGGCTACCGCCAGGCGGTTCTCGCCGTTGAAGCCGCCGCCATCCCAGTCGTGATCCCGACCGACCCAAGCGCCACCCTGGGCAAGGTATTCACAGTGATGCGGGACCAAAAGGACTGGGCTCTCGACATCAAGAAGCAGCACAAGGACTACCCGACGACAGCGGTGCTGCTGAGCATGATTCAGATGCTCTGGGCTGGTCAGGGTCGTCACGCGGGTCAGCCGGACTGGGCGCCCAACACGCAAGCGGAGGCCGAGGTCGCGGTAATGCTGGCGGTTCCGCTGGTTCAGTGGTTCTCCTCGGGCGCTATCGCTCGTCGCCCGTAACGCCGAGTGTCGGAAGGTGTATGAGTGACCGCGCGCCGTTACCCCGTCTTGATGACGTCTCTCAATCCGGGAGAGAGCATCAAGGGAGAGCACTCGTTTGTCACGGTATGCGCGTCGCAAGCTCAGATCGCCCTGATTCACTTGCACCGCATATGGGCGCGAGAGGGCGAGCCGCCAGACCTGGAGGTGTGGAGAAACGTTCACGACCCTCTGGAGGTCTGGGCCGACTTGCAGGGTGCGCTGACGGCAGGCATCGTGCTGTCGCGTTTGCTCAAGCCCGCGGGTATTCGAGCGCGTGGGGACTTGAATCAGAAGCAAGCGCGAGCGAATTCAAACGCAAGAGGCGAGCGGCTTCGGGCTCTGCTTGATGTCCGCGAGGACTCCGTGCTGCTCACCATCAGCGATGTGCGCGACCCGGTTGAGCACATTGACGAACGGCTCGACCAGGCAGTCGAGGACAACGACATCTATTCCACGAGCGACCTATACATTGCCGACATCGTGTATCAGGCCGACCGACTCAGCGAGCCAACGCGGGCGAGTGGTCCGTTGCATGCCAACATGCGCACGTTCCTGCCGATGTCCGGCGAGGTCGTCTACGGCGCAGTCCGATTCGATCTCTTCCGATATGAGGCAGCACTGCTCGAACTCCTGCGTGCGGTCCCGGCTGCTAGAACGACCATCGATCGCGACCGGCCACGCAGCGGGCAGCGAAGCATAGGGTCCTCTCATCCAGTAATGAGCGATCCTGCCCTCATTCGAGAGCGCAGAAGTGGACTCGCGAACATGCGCAAAGCACGATCGGCGCAAGGATTGCGGGAATCGAGAGTGGTCGATCCGCAGTCCGTGGTGATGGTCATCACGCCGTCAAGCGACGGGGCCACCGGCTCTAACCCAGACGTCTAATCGCTCACGCTTAATCCTCCTCGTTGACACCTCGGGCTGGCACAGACGGCTCAGCGTGGGGGTGAAGGGTTGCAGTCCGAGATTTCCAGCCTGGTGGCGCGTGGCGGGTGGCTCCCGTCGCTCGGTCCTCATCTGGCCTGGGACTTGCTGCTGGGGTGACGGGTCTACTCCTCCACAGGTTGGGTGCTTTCGGGTTGTCCACAGGTTTCGTTTCGGTCGTTGATCTGGGGGTTTCCAGGGCCTCGGATGTCGGAGGTGGGCGGCAGACTGTGGGTATGGACGCCCTCGCCGACACCCTGCAGCAGGTGGAACGCCTGCTCGGCGACGCGGCCACCGGGGTGTTCGACGGTGCCGGGTTGCGCGCAGCGGACGATCCTGAGTTGTTGGGGTTGTTGGCGCAGGTCGCCGCGGTCTCACGGCTGGTCGACGCGGTGCTGGTCGGGGTGGTCGCGGAGGTGGGGGAGCGGGCGGATGCTGCGCCGCACGCGGAGCGGATCACCACCGTGCACGGCTGCCGGTCGGTGAGAGAACTGGTGCAGCGGGTCACCCGGCAGTCATCACGGACAGTCGGGGAGGTGCTGCGGGGGGCGCGGGCGGTGGCCCGGCCGGTCGCCGTCACCACCGGGGAACTCCTGCCGGCGGCCTATCCCGCGATGCGCGACGCACTCGCCTCCGGCGCGGTCGGAGTGGACGGCCTGGTCGCGGTGGTGGCTGCGTTGGACGGGGCGGGGTGTGCGGCCCAGGCGCGCCGGGCGGCCGACGAGGAACTGGGTGCGGCGGCCCGGGGTGCCGGGTGCGATGGGGCACCGGCTCCGGGCGCGGATGAGTTGCGGGTGCAGGCGCAGGTGTGGGCGATGTTCCTGGACCAAGACGGCGCCGAGCCCCGCGAGACCCGGGCGCTGCGCAAACGAGGGCTGACCCTCGGGGTGTGCCGGGATGGGCTGGTCCCCATCCGGGGGCAGCTGCTCCCCGAAGTCGCCGGGCAACTCGAGACCCTGTTCCACAGCATTCTCAACCCCAAGACCGGGGGACCCGCGGCGCCTGCCGGACCGCACTTCACCGTCGTCGACGCTGCCGTCGATGACCGGGAGGTGCCGTTCCAGGATCAGGCCGACCCGCGCACCCGCGTGCAGCGGCAGCACGACGCGTTCGCGACCGTCCTCTCGGTCGCCGCCCGCTCCGCCGAAGTGCCGACGATCGGGGGCGCCGCCCCCACTCTCGTGGTCTCTGTGATCGAGGGCGATCTGCGGTCCGGGACCGGGCACGCCCACCTGGACGGCTGCGACGAACCCGTCTCCCTCACCGTGGCCCGGCACGTTGCCTGCACCGGCACGATCCAACGCGTCACCAGCGACCAGACCGGCCGGATCCGGGCGATCCACACCATCGACCGGGTCTTCGGGCCGCACCAGCGCAAAGCCATCACCCTCCGCGACGGCGGCTGCATCATCCCCGGCTGCCACGTCCCGGCCGCATGGTGCGAGATCCACCACGTCCACGAACACGCCCACGGCGGACCCACCCACACCGACAACGGTGTCCTGTTGTGTTGGCACCACCACCGCACCCTCGACACCAGCGGCTGGACCATCCGCATGCGAAACGGCATCCCCGAAGTCCGCGGCCCCTCCTGGTGGGACACCGCCGGCCGATGGCGACCCACCACCACCTCACCCACCCGCCTCCGACAACACCACACCACCCGAACCGCAACTAGCGGAGGGCCATGAACACGCGGCCACACCATGCACCACACCACCCGCACCGCAACCGGTGGGCGGACATGAGAGCGCGCGCCCAGGACCGGAACATGAACGCGTCCGTGAGGGTGGAAGCAGACAGCGGGTGCGACACTGATCATGCATTCGCCTCTCACGGCTGCGGGACGCATCCATCCGTCGTGGATCCGAATGAGAGCGGAGGAACCTGTGACGTCTGACAACGATCTCGCCGGTCGGCGTGCGCTCGTGACCGGCGGTGGGAGCGGCATCGGGCTGGCCTGCGTGCACGAGTTCGCGAAGCGCGGAGCGCACGTGATCGTCGCGGATCTGAACGAGGAAGCCGCGACCACCGCCGCAGACGAGGTGGGCGGCGAAGCCTGGATCATGGACCTGTCCGACACTGCGGCGCTCGACGATCTTCAGCTGGACATCGACATCCTCGTCAACAACGCGGGCATCCAGCGGGTGAGCCCCATCACAGAGTTCGATCCCGACACGTTCCGCCTCCTGCTGCGGTTGATGCTCGAGTCGCCGTTCCTGCTCATCCGCGCCGCACTGCCGCGGATGTACGAACGGGGGTGGGGACGCGTCATCAACATCTCGAGCGCGCACGGTCTGCGCGCGAGCCCCTTCAAATCCGCCTACGTCGCAGCCAAGCACGGCCTCGAAGGACTCTCGAAGGTCACGGCGCTGGAAGGTGGATCGCACGGCGTGACGAGCAACTGCATCAACCCCGCGTACGTCCGCACACCGTTGGTCGAGAAGCAGATCGCCGACCAGGCCAAGGTGCACGGCATTCCGGAGAGCGAAGTCGTGGAGAAGGTCATGCTCACCGAGACCGCGGTCAAGCGCCTCGTCGAGGCCGAGGAGGTCGCGTCGCTCGCGGGCTGGCTCGTGTCCGAAAACGCCGGCATGGTCACGGGCGCGTCCTACACGATCGACGGCGGCTGGACGGCCCGCTGATGTCGGCGGGCTCGACGCACCACCGCTCTCGCACGCTCGACGTCCCCGTGGCAGACGGCGACCTGCGCGTCGCGGTGTGGGATCCCGACTCGCAGGTCCCGGATGCCTCCGACGTGCTCCTGATCCACGGGGTGACGGCATCCCACCTCGCGTGGCCCTTCGTGGTCGACCGGCTGCCCGGCATCCGCGCAATCGCGCCCGATCTGCGCGGACGTGGCGCGAGCAACGGGCTCGTCGGCTCATCCGGCATGCGCGCACACGCGGACGACATGGCGGCAGCACTCGACGCACTCGGCATCGAGCGCGCGCTCGTCGCCGGTCACTCGATGGGCGGATTCGTGGCCGTTGTGTTCGCGCACCTGTATCCCGAGCGCGTGTCCCGGCTCGTGCTCGTCGACGGCGGGCTGCCCCTCGACGTGCCGCCGGGCGTCGACGCGGACGCCCTCGTCGCCGGCATACTCGGACCGACGGCGGCACGCCTGTCGATGCGATTCTCCGGCGCGGAGGAGTATCTCGACTTCTGGCGTGCGCACCCGGCATTCGGCGATGACTGGACGCCCGAACTCGAGGCGTACCTGACGTACGACCTCGTCGACGCCGGCGACGGCTCCTACCGCCCCGCCACGAGCTACCGCACCACCGCCGACGACACCGCTGACATGATCACCGGAACCGCCCTGACAGACGCGCTGGCCGGGCTGCGGCATCCGACGCGCATGATCACGGTGCCTCGCGGCCTCCAGAACGAGGAGCCGGGACTGTACGCTCCCGCGCACCTCGATCGTGTGCTCGCAGCGAACCCGTCCGTGCGGCACGAACGCGTCGAAGGCGTCAATCACTACACGATCGTCATGTCGCCCGCCGGGGCGGATGCTGTCGCCCGGGTCATCCGCGAGGAGCTCAGCGCGACGTGACTCCCGCGCGATAGGACCCATCACGACGTAGCCCCATCACGACGTAGCCCCAGCGCGAGTCGCCGAGGCGCGACGGCGACCTGCGGGCAGCCCCGCCCACGAGGCGCTTCCCGACCCGCACGGCCCGGGAACGACACGTTCAGCGTGCGGCGGCGATCCGCGTCGTGAGCTGATGCGCGTGCGCCAGCAGGGTGCGGCCGAGCTCGGGCAGCCGGTCCGGACCGAAGCGGAACTCCACGCCGGTGAGACTGAGCGCCCACTGCGGATGCCCCTCGCGACTGAACACCGCGGCACCCACGCCGTACGACCCCTCGACGATCAGCCCGGAGTTGACCGCGTACCCGCGCTCCTGCGTGTCCCGGAGTCTGCCCCGCAGCCGCGTCTCGCTGTGCGGAGCGCCCCACTCATCCGCGAGTCCCGGATGCCGCTCGAAGTACGCGTCCACATCGTGGGGAGGCAGGAACGCCAGGATCGCAAGCCCGGCGGACGCGACTCCGAGAGGAAAGCGCACGCCCTCCGACAGCACGAACGACCGGATCGGGAAGCTTCCTTCCTCGCGCAGGAGGCATACGGTCTCGTCCCCCCGCCGCACCGACAGGAACGCACTCTCCTCGGTGCGGACCGCGAGCGATCGGACGATGTCGCGGGCGATGCCGGTGATGTCGTACCGGGATGCCGCCACCGACCCCATGAGGAAGAGCTCAGGTCCGGGCATCCACAGACCCGAGCGATCGTCCTGATCGACGAGCCCCTCGTGCTGGAGCGCCGTCAGAAGCCGATGGGTCGTGGGCCGCGTGAGTTCGGCCCGTCGCGCGAGCTCGGCCACGGGCACCCCGTCGTCGCCCGCGGAGGTCACGAGGCGCAGCAGACGCGCAGCGCGCGCCACCGACTGCGCACCCGGCACGCTTCGCCGCTTCGATCCCTGGTTGTCCACGATGTGGACACTACGCGCGCCCTCCTCCACATGGCAAACACGGCGATGCGCCGGCGGGGGAACGGGCGCAGGATGGAGGCATCCGCGAGCGAAGGAGCAGCACGTGATCGACAAGACGTGGGGGTCGGCCGCCGAAGCCGTCGCCGACATCCCGGACGGAGCCTCTCTCGCCGTCGGCGGCTTCGGGCTCTCGGGCAATCCCATCGCCCTCATCGATGCCCTCCTCGCGCAGGGGACGGGCGACCTGAGCATCGTGAGCAACAACTGCGGCGTGGATGACTGGGGTCTCGGCGTCCTGCTGAACGCCAAGCGCATCCGCAAGATGACGTCGTCGTACGTCGGCGAGAACAAGGAGTTCGAACGCCAGTTCCTCTCCGGCGAACTCGAACTGGAGCTCACGCCGCAGGGCACGCTCGCCGAGAAGCTGCGCGCCGGCGGGTCGGGCATCGCGGCGTTCTACACGCAGACCGGTGTCGGCACGCAGGTGGCGGAGGGCGGCCTGCCGCGCCGCTACGACGGCGACGGCGGCATCGCGGTGGCATCGCCGGTCAAGGACGTCCGCACCTTCGACGTCTCCGGACAGCCCCGTGAATACGTGCTCGAGGAGGCCATCGTCACCGACTTCGCGCTCGTCCATGCGCTCAAGGGCGATCGCCACGGCAACCTGATCTTCAACAAGTCCGCGCGCAACTTCAACCCTCTCGCCGCCATGGCGGGTCGCGTCTGCATCGCGCAGGTGGAGGAGCTGGTCGAGCCCGGCGAGCTCGACCCCGACGGCATCCACCTTCCCGGCATCTACGTGCACCGCATCGTGGAGGTCGGCTCCGATATCGAGAAGCGCATCGAACGGCGCACCGTCCGAGAGGCAGGCCGCTGACATGGCGCTCACCCGTACTCAGATGGCGGCGCGCGCCGCCCGCGAGCTCGCCGACGGCGCCTACGTCAACCTCGGCATCGGCCTGCCCACGCTGGTCCCCAACTTCGTTCCCGACGGCGTCACAGTGGTGCTGCAGTCAGAGAACGGCATCCTCGGGGTCGGTCCCTACCCGGCCGACGAGCACGTGGACCCCGACCTCATCAACGCCGGCAAGGAGACCGTCACCACGCTCGCGGGCGCCGCGTTCTTCGACTCGGCGACGAGCTTCGGCATGATCCGCGGCGGCAAGATCGACGCCGCCATCCTCGGTGCGATGCAGGTGTCGGCCACGGGCGACCTCGCGAACTGGATGATCCCGGGGAAGATGGTCAAGGGCCCCGGCGGCGCGATGGACCTCGTTCACGGCGCCGCGCGCGTGATCGTGCTGATGGAGCACGTCGCGAAGGACGGCACCCCCAAGATCGTCGTCGACTGCTCGCTGCCGCTCACCGGCCGAGGCGTGGTCGACCGCATCATCACCGACCTCGCCGTCATCGACGTGACCTCCGACGGGCTCGTGCTCGTGGAGGTCGCCCCCGGCGTCACCGTCGAAGAGGTCATCGCCGCGACGGAGCCCCCGCTCATCGTCGCCGCCGCACTCCAGGAGGAATCATGAACCACGACGACGTCGTCATCATCGCTGCCGCACGCACGCCGCAAGGGCGCCTCAAGGGCCAGCTGGCACCGCTCACCGCGGTGCAGCTCGGCAGTGCGGCGATCCGCGGAGCGCTCGCACAGGGCGGCATCCCGGCCGAGGCGGTCGACGCCGTGCTCGTCGGGCAGGTGCTCCCCGCGGGTGCCGGTCAGAACCCCGCACGCCAGGCCGCGATCGGTGCCGGCATCGGGTGGGATGTGCACGCCGGATCCATCAACAAGGTGTGCCTCTCCGGTCTCACGGCCATCATCGACGGCGCGCGCATGCTCGCCGTGGGCGACGCGACCGTGGTGGTCGCGGCGGGCATGGAATCGATGACCCGCGCGCCGCACCTGCTCATGGGCTCCCGCGACGGCTGGACGTACGGCTCGGTCGAAGTCCTCGACCACATGGCCGTCGACGGGCTCACCGACGCCTACGATCGCGAGAGCATGGGCGCATCGACCGAGCGTCACAACGACCGCTTCGACGTCACGCGCGAAGCGCAGGACGCGGTCGCGGCACGCTCGCACCAGCGCGCCGCCCAGGCGCAGGCCGACGGGCGCTTCGACGCCGAGATCGTGCCCGTCGAGATCCCGCAGCGCAAGGGCGACCTGGTCGTCGTCACGAAGGACGAGGGCGTGCGGCCCGAGACGACGGTCGACACGCTCGCCGGACTGCGACCCGCGTTCGCGCAGGGAGGCTCGATCACCGCGGGCAACTCTTCGCAGATCTCCGACGGCGCCTCGGCCGTCGTGCTCACGCGCCGCTCGCACGCCGACGAGAACGGCTGGCCCGTCCTTGCCGTCGTCGGCGCATCGGGACAGGTCGCCGGACCCGACAACTCGCTGCACGCGCAGCCCGCCCGTGCGATCGAGAAGGCCGTGGCCAAGCAGGGCATCGCGGTGTCCGACCTCGACCTCGTCGAGATCAACGAGGCGTTCGGCGCCGTCGTCGCGCGCTCGCAGGCCGAGCTCGGACTCTCGGACGACGTCGTCAACCCGCACGGAGGCGGCATCGCGATCGGCCACCCGATCGGAGCATCCGGGAACCGGCTGGTCGTGCACGCGGTGCACGAGCTCGTCCGTCGCGGAGGTGGCACCGCAGCGGTGGCGCTGTGCGGCGGCGGCGGTCAGGGCGACGCCCTCATCCTCACGCGCTGAACGACGGCATCCGCTTCTCGCCCACCGGTGCGCGCGCCGGGTGGCACCGGCGAGCGCGCCGGGATACCGTCGCGACATGACGACCATCACCCCGATCACGGCGGACGACCGTCCGGCCTGGGACGCCCTGTGGCAGGCGTACCTCACTTTCTACGAGTCCGAGATCCCCGACGACGTCACAGATTCGACGTTCCGGCGGATCCTCGCGGACGAGCAGCTCCACGGGGTTCTGGCGAGGGATGCCGACGGCCGGCCGATCGGACTGGTGCACTGGCTCACGCACCCCAGCACGTGGACCACCGCGGTGTACTGCTATCTGGAGGACCTCTACGTCGATCCGGCGGCGCGAGGCGCGGGCGCCGGCGCCGCCCTCATCGATCACGTCCGCGACTGGGCGGTCCTGTTCGGCGCGGAGAAGGTGTACTGGCTCACGAAGCACGACAACGCGACCGCACGGTCGCTGTACGACCGGGTCGCCACGTCGACCGGGTTCGTGCACTACGAGATCGAGCTCTAGACGCGGTGCCGGCGCGCGCGCTCGCGCACCAGCTTCTTCTCCTGGCCGTGCACGGGGGAGTCTTCGTCGATGACGTGACCCGTCGATGCGCGGCGCACGTCGATGATCGCGCCGACCACGAGCGCGACCGAGATCGCCCAGCTCAGCCACCCCAGCGCGCTGCGCCACGTGAAGGGCGCGTCCTCGCGCATCCCGCGCAGCAGGGTCAGCCCTCCGGTGATGGCGGTCAGCAGGCCGGTGCCGAAGAGGTACTTTCGCATGCGCCCACGCTAGCGCGCGGCATCCGTCATCGTCTGCCCTTGACAGGCAAGACCGCCCGCGTCAAGGCGACGGAGCGGGCTCGCAGGCCGCGATAGCCTGGGGATGCCTCGTCCCCCAGCCACCGTCAGGAGCCCGAGTGACCCAGGCAGAGCTCGTCGTCGTTGCGAACCGTCTTCCCGTGGACCGCGTGGTCGACGGTTCCGGAGAGCCCTCATGGCGGCGCTCGCCCGGAGGCCTCGTGACGGCGCTCGAGCCCGTGATGCGCCGGGCCGACGGCGCGTGGGTCGGTTGGCCCGGCCAGCCCGACATCGACGTCGATCCCTTCGAGTTCGAGGGCACGCACCTCGTGCCGGTGCGCCTCAGCGCCGACGACGTCGAGAAGTACTACGAAGGCATGTCGAACGACACGTTCTGGCCGCTCTACCACGATGTCATCGCCGAGCCGCGCTACCGCCGCGTGTGGTGGGACGCGTACGTGCGGGTCAATCGCCGGTTCGCCGAGGCCGCGGCCGCTGCCGCCGCCGACGGCGCCGAGGTCTGGGTGCAGGACTACCAGCTGCAGCTGGTGCCGCGGATGCTGCGCGAGATGCGTCCCGACCTCACGATCGGCTACTTCCACCACATTCCCTTCCCGGCATACGGCCTGTACTCGCAGCTGCCGTGGAGACGCCAGGTGCTGGAAGGACTTCTCGGCGCCGACGTCATCGGCTTCCAGCGCGTCGCCGATGCCGGGAACTTCGCCCGCGCCGTGCGCCGCGTGCTGCGCTTCGATACGAAGGCCTCGGGTATCAGCGTCCCGAACCCGGACGGCACGACGCGCACCGCTCTCGCCAAGGCGTTCCCGATCTCGATCGACGCCCAGTCGTGCGTCGAGCTGGCGCAGCATCCCGAGATCCAGGCACGCGCGGCCGAGATCCGGGCCGAGCTCGGCAACCCGAAGAAGATCCTGCTCGGTGTCGATCGCCTCGACTACACGAAGGGGATCCGCCACCGGCTGAAGGCGTTCGGCGAACTGCTCTCGGACGGCCGGCTCTCCGTCGAGGACGTCACCCTCGTGCAGGTCGCGAGCCCGAGCCGCGAGCGCGTCCAGGCGTACATGCAGCTGCGCGACGAGATCGAGCTGACGGTCGGCCGGGTCAACGGCGACTTCGACACGACGGGGCATACCGCGATCCGCTACCTGCACCAGGCGTACCCGCGCGAGGAGATGGTGGCGCTGTTCCTCGCCGCCGACGTGATGCTCGTGACCGCCCTGCGCGACGGCATGAACCTCGTGGCGAAGGAGTACGTGGCCGCGCGCGTCGACAACCGCGGTGTGCTCGTGCTCAGCGAGTTCGCGGGTGCGGCCGACGAGCTGCCGAGCGCCGTGCGCATCAACCCCCACGACATCGACGGGATGAAGGATGCCGTCATGCGGGCGATCGAGATGCCCCCGGCCGAGCAGGGCCGCCGCATGCGGGCGCTGCGCAAGCGGGTCATCGAGCACGACGTCGCCCGGTGGTCCCAGTCCTTCCTCGCCGCGTTGGACGATGCCAAGGCGGCGAAGCGCCGCAACGACGCGAGAAGGAGCCGCGCGTGAGTACCGAACCCGGACAGACGATCCGCAGCGCGATCGCGCGCATCGCGGCATCCGATCGCCTTCTCGTGGCCCTGGACTTCGACGGCACGCTGTCGCCGCTCGAGGACGAGCCGATGGATGCCCGCATGCTGCCCGCCGCGCGTGCGGCGCTCGACGCGCTGTTCGCGGAGCCCGAGACTCTGGTGGCGCTCGTGTCGGGCCGCAGCCTGTCCGACCTTCGGATCATCGCCGAGCACGACGACGAGTCGCCGCTGCTGCTCGCGGGATCGCACGGCGCCGAGTTCTGGATCCCGGGCGAGGGCGCCGTGACGCACGACGACGACCCTGCCGACGCCGCGCTGCGCGATGAGCTGCGTGCGCACGCCGAGCAGGCCACGGCGCACATCGAGGGCGTCTGGATCGAGCCCAAGCGCTTCGGGTTCGGCGTGCACACGCGCAGGTCCTCGCCCGCCGGGGCCACCGAGGCCAACAGGCTCGTCGACGCGCTCGTCGCGGCCGAGGCACCCCAGTGGCGCCGCCGCACCGGGCACAACATCATCGAGTACGCGTTCCGCCACGAGGGCAAGGACTCGGCGATCGCCGAGCTGCGGGAGCGGACGGATGCCTCCGCCGTCCTCTTCGCGGGCGACGACGTGACCGACGAGGATGCGCTCGCGAGCCTGGGCGAGGGCGACCTCGGCGTGCACGTCGGCAACCGTCCGACCGCCGCGACGATCTGCGTGCCCGACATCCCCGCGATGGCCGAGCTGCTCGCCGTCATCGCGGCCGAGCGGTCCGCCGCCCGGGAATAGAATGCGAGCATGCCCCAGCCTGACAACTCCATCGACATCAAGCCCCGCAGCAGGGTCGTCACCGACGGCATCGAGGCGACGACATCGCGCGGCATGCTCCGCGCCGTCGGCATGGGCGACGAGGACTGGGACAAGCCGCAGATCGGCATCGCGTCCAGCTGGAACGAGATCACGCCCTGCAACCTGAGCCTCGACCGGCTCGCGCAGGGCGCGAAGGAGGGCGTGCACGCCGGCGGCGGGTACCCGCTGCAGTTCGGCACCATCTCGGTCTCGGACGGCATCTCGATGGGCCACGAGGGCATGCACTTCTCGCTGGTCTCGCGCGAGGTGATCGCCGACTCCGTCGAGACCGTCATCATGGCCGAGCGCCTCGACGGCTCCGTGCTCCTCGCCGGCTGCGACAAGTCGATCCCCGGCATGCTGATGGCCTCCGCACGGCTCGACCTCTCGAGCGTCTTCCTCTACGCGGGTTCGATCGCGCCCGGCTGGGTCAAGCTCTCGGACGGCACCGAGAAGGACGTCACGATCATCGACTCCTTCGAGGCGGTCGGCGCGTGCCTCGCCGGCAAGATGAGCGAGGCCGACCTCAAGCGCATCGAGTGCGCGATCGCCCCCGGCGAAGGCGCGTGCGGCGGCATGTACACCGCGAACACGATGGCGTCGGTGGCTGAGGCGCTGGGTCTCAGCCTGCCGGGATCCGCCGCTCCGCCGTCGGCCGACCGTCGTCGCGACTACTTCGCGCACCGCTCGGGCGAGGCCGTCGTGAACCTGCTGCGCCAGGGGATCACGACCCGCGACATCCTCACCAAGGAGGCGTTCGAGAACGCCATCGCGCTCGCGATGGCTCTCGGCGGCTCGACCAACGTCGTGCTCCACCTGCTCGCCATCGCGCGCGAGGCCGACGTCGAGCTGAGCCTCCACGACTTCAACCGCATCGGCGACAAGACCCCGCATGTGGCCGACATGAAGCCGTTCGGCCAGTTCGTCATGAACGACGTCGACCGCCACGGCGGCATCCCGGTCATCATGAAGGCGATGCTCGACGAGGGTCTCCTCCACGGTGACGCGCTCACCGTCACCGGCAAGACGCTCGCCGAGAACCTCGCCGACCTGAACCCCGACCCGGTCGACGGCACCGTGATCCACACGTTCGACGACCCGATCCACGCCCAGGGCGGCATCACGATCCTGCACGGGTCGATCGCACCGGAGGGCGCGGTCGTGAAGTCCGCGGGCTTCGACGGCAACGTCTTCGAGGGCCCCGCTCGGGTGTTCGAGCGCGAGCGTGCGGCGATGGACGCCCTCGAGGCCGGTCAGATCGCCGCCGGTGACGTCGTCGTGATCCGCTACGAAGGCCCCAAGGGCGGCCCGGGCATGCGCGAGATGCTCGCGATCACCGCCGCCATCAAGGGCGCGGGCCTCGGAAAAGATGTACTACTCTTGACGGACGGCAGATTCTCAGGCGGCACAACCGGCCTGTGCATCGGCCACATAGCACCCGAAGCGGTGGACGCTGGTCCCATCGCCTTCGTGCGCGATGGTGATCTGATACGGGTCGATATCGCGGCTCGCACGCTCGACCTACTCGTCGATGATGCAGAGCTCGACTCCCGCCGCTCTGGCTGGGAGCCGCTTCCCCCGCGCTATACCCGTGGCGTCCTTGCCAAGTACTCCCGACTCGTGCGCTCCGCTGCGGAGGGCGCGACCACCGGTTGACCGCTGGTCATCCGGTGGTTGAGCAGCCGCGAAGCCGCGTATCGAAACCCCGACCGATCGAGGATCATCACCATGCCTGCCGAAACTGCTGCGGCCCTTCCACGGCCACCCGCTCGCACCGCCACCGCGCCCGTGCTCACGGGCGCGCAGGCGGTCGTCCGCTCGCTCGAGCTGCTCGGCGTCACCGACGTCTTCGGGCTGCCGGGCGGAGCCATCCTCCCGGTGTACGACCCGCTCATGGACTCGAGCGACCTGCGCCACATCCTCGTGCGGCATGAGCAGGGCGCCGGCCACGCGGCGGAGGGGTACGCCGCGGCATCGAACAAGATCGGCGTCGCCATCGCGACGTCGGGTCCCGGTGCGACGAACCTCGTCACGGCGATCGCCGATGCGTACATGGACTCCGTGCCCATCGTCTGCATCACCGGGCAGGTCTTCTCGAACCTCATGGGAACGGATGCCTTCCAGGAGGCCGACATCGTCGGCATCACGATGCCGATCACGAAGCACTCGTTCCTGGTGAAGGACGCCTCGGAGATCCCCGGCGCGATCGCCGCCGCGTTCGAGATCGCCGGCACCGGCCGCCCGGGACCGGTCCTGGTCGACATCACCAAGGACGCGCAGCAGGCCGAGGCGCCGTTCGTGTGGCCGCCGAAGATCGACCTGCCGGGCTACCGTCCGGTGACGAAGGCGCACGGCAAGCAGATCCAGGCGGCGGCGCAGCTCATCGCCGAGGCGAAGAAGCCGGTGCTCTACGTCGGCGGTGGCGTGATCCGCGCGAAGGCGTCGGAGGAGCTCCTCACCCTCGCGGAGTCGACGGGCGCGCCCGTCGTGACGACCCTCATGGCGCGCGGCGCGTTCCCCGACTCCCACGAGCAGCACCTGGGCATGCCCGGCATGCACGGCACGGTGCCCGCGGTGCTCGCCCTGCAGGAGGCCGACCTGCTCGTCTCGCTCGGTGCGCGGTTCGACGACCGCGTGACGGGCAAGGCGGCGCTGTTCGCCCCCAACGCGAAGGTCGTGCACGTCGACATCGATCCCGCGGAGATCTCGAAGATCCGCACTGCGGACGTGCCGATCGTCGGCGACCTCAAGGAGGTGCTGGTCGATCTCGACGTGGCCTTCCGCCAGACGTCGGCGGAATCCACGCCCGACATCGCCGAGTGGTGGTCCTTCCTCGACGGTCTGCGCGACGAGTTCCCGCTCGGCTACACGCAGCCCAGCGACGGCCTCATGTCGCCGCAGTACGTGATCCAGCGCATCGGCGCGCTCACCGGGCCCGAGGGCATCTACGCCGCCGGCGTCGGACAGCACCAGATGTGGGCGGCGCAGTTCATCAAGTACGAGCGTCCCAACGCGTGGCTCAACTCCGGCGGCGCCGGCACGATGGGCTACTCGGTTCCCGCCGCGATGGGCGCGAAGGTCGCCGAGCCCGATCGTCACGTGTGGGCGATCGATGGCGACGGATGCTTCCAGATGACCAATCAGGAGCTCGCCACCTGCGCGATCAACAACATCCCGATCAAGGTCGCGATCATCAACAACTCGTCCCTGGGCATGGTGCGCCAGTGGCAGACCCTCTTCTACGACGGCCGCTACTCGCACACCAACCTCAACACGGGTCACGGCACGGTGCGCATTCCCGACTTCGTGAAGCTCGCCGAGGCGTACGGCTGCCTCGCGATCCGCGTCGAGAAGGAAGAGGACGTGGATGCCGCCATCAAGACGGCTCTCGAGACCAACGACCGGCCGGTCGTCATCGACTTCGTGGTGAGCGCCGACGCGATGGTGTGGCCGATGGTGCCGCAGGGCGTCAGCAACAGCTACGTCCAGTACGCGCGCGACCACGCACCGGCATTCGAGCAGGAGGACTGAGCGACATGACCACTCACGTGCTGAGCCTCCTCGTCGAGGACAAGCCGGGCCTCCTGACCCGTGTCGCGGGCCTGTTCGCGCGCCGCGGCTTCAACATCGAATCGCTCGCGGTGGGGGTGACCGAGGTCCCCGGCCTCTCGCGCATCACCGTCGTCGTCGACGTCGACGAGCTTCCTCTCGAGCAGGTGACCAAGCAGCTCAACAAGCTCGTCAACGTCATCAAGATCGTGGAACTCGACCCCGTCGCATCCGTCCAGCGCGAGCACGTGCTGATCAAGGTGCGCGCAGACAACCAGACCCGCTCGAACGTGCTGGAGGTCGTGAACCTCTTCCGCGCGTCGGTCGTGGACTACGCCACCGACGCGATCGTCGTCGAGGTCACCGGCGACAAGGGCAAGGTCGAGGCCTTCCTGCGCGCCCTGGAGCCCTTCGGGATCAAGGAGCTCGCCCAGTCGGGCCTGCTCGCGATCGGCCGCGGCGGCAAGAGCATCACCGAACGCGTCCTGCGCGGCTGACAACAACCACTCATCAAGGAGAAACACACAATGGCTGAACTCTTCTACGACGACGACGCCGACCTGTCGCTCATCCAGGGCAAGAAGGTCGCGATCGTCGGTTACGGCTCGCAGGGCCACGCGCACGCGCAGAACCTGCGCGATTCTGGCGTCGAGGTCGTCATCGCGCTCAAGGAGGGCTCGAAGTCCACCCAGAAGGCACAGGACGAGGGCTTCGAGGTCAAGACCGTCGCCGACGCGGCCGCGTGGGCCGACGTGATCATGATCCTCGCGCCGGACCAGCACCAGCGCGGCATCTACAACAACGAGATCAAGCCGCACCTCACGACCGGCAAGACACTCGCGTTCGCGCACGGCTTCAACATCCGCTTCGGCTACATCCAGGCGCCCGAGGGCGTCGACGTGATCCTCATCGCGCCGAAGGCTCCGGGCCACACCGTCCGTCGCGAGTACGTCGCCGGCCGCGGCATCCCCGACATCATCGCCGTCGAGCAGGATGCCTCGGGCACCGCGTGGGACCTCGCGAAGTCGTACGCGAAGGCGATCGGCGGCACCCGCGCCGGCGTCATCAAGACGACCTTCACCGAAGAGACCGAGACCGACCTGTTCGGCGAGCAGGCCGTGCTGTGCGGCGGTGTGTCGCAGCTCGTCCAGTACGGGTTCGAGACGCTCACCGAGGCCGGATACCAGCCGCAGATCGCCTACTTCGAGGTGCTGCACGAGCTGAAGCTGATCGTCGACCTCATGTGGGAGGGCGGCATCGCCAAGCAGCGCTGGTCGGTCTCCGACACCGCCGAGTACGGCGACTACGTCTCGGGCCCCCGCGTGATCGACCCGCACGTCAAGGAGAACATGCAGGCCGTTCTCGCCGACATCCAGTCGGGTGCGTTCGCGGAGCGCTTCATCGGCGACCAGGACAACGGCGCGGTGGAGTTCCTCGCGCTGCGCGAGAAGGCCGCCGCCCACCCGATCGAAGAGGTCGGCCGTGACCTCCGCGGCCTGTTCGCGTGGAAGCAGCAGGACGCTGACTACACGGAAGGAAGCGCTGCGCGCTGACCTCTCGCTGAGCCAGTCGTGCCCACCGGAACGGCTATCCAGACCCGCAGCGGACCGCCCTCGACCAGGGCTGTTCGCTGCGGGTCGCTTCTTTCGCGGTGCGCGTCGTCAGGAGCAGATCGGACTCGGGGAGGGGGAGCGGGACGTCCGGCGGGGACGGGCGCCCCGCTACGCTGAGGGAGTGCCGACCGGACGCGATGACGAGGCCCTGAGCTGGGGTGACGACGACCCGACGCTCGACGTCGGGTCACGTGCCGAGGACGCCGTCGAGACGGCGCCGTCGGAGCCCGCCGCGCCCGCCGAGACCGTCGTGCTTCCGGAGGGGTACACGGCGGTCGGCAGAGGCAGCGAGTCGCTGTCGGACGACGGTGCGCCCCGGGCGCTCGACGAGCAGGACGACTCCGATGCGCGGGACGACGATTCCCCGGCGATGGGCAACGCCGAGCTGATCTCGCTCGGCGTGCTCGGCGGCTTCTCGGTGCTCTACGCCGTCGGCTGGCTCATCGGAGGCCTGCGCCTGCAGGGCACGGCCGAGTTCCTCGTCGCCCCCCTCGCCTACCAGGTCAGCCTCTGGCTCGCCGTCCTCGCGCCCCTCGTGTGGTTCGCCACCGTCCTCGTCCTCACGCGCGGCCGGCGCCTGTGGGTGCGCTTCGCGTGGCTCGTCGGGGGAGTGGTGCTCCTCGTCCCGTGGCCGTTCATCATGGTGGGGGCGATCGGGCGATGAGCGATGCGACCACGGATGCCGCGGCATCCGCCCCCGCCGGACGCCGGGCCACCCCCACCGGGGTCGTCGTGGCCATCTCGGTGCTCTTCGGCCTGTTCTACGCGTACGCGCTGTGGAACGCCCTCGCGTTCCTCATCGCGCAGGCGACCGGCCCGCTCGGCCTCAACGCCTACGGGTGGTTCGTGCTGCTGCTGGCCGTCGTGTTCCCCCTCATCGCCTTCGCCGTCGCCTTCGCGGTCGGCTGGCGCCGCGCGTGGTGGCAGTTCGCCCTGGTCCTCTTCGCGGGGCTGTGCGTCGTCGCGGTCTTCTGGCTCAACGTCGTCGCGTACGCGGCCGTGTACGGCGCATCGCTCCTCGGCTGACCAGCAGCGTCACACGGTCGAGGACATCCGTCGGCCCCGGGTAGGCTGAGAGCGGCCTCGCCCCCTCTGGCGTGCGGCGCGGCATCCGCTCTGCACCGCGCCTTCGCGCACCGCCCCTCGAAGGAATATCCCGTGACGAAGCCTGTCGTGCTGATCGCCGAAGAACTCTCTCCCGCCACGATCGACGCCCTCGGTCCCGACTTCGACGTGCGCAACGTCGACGGCACCGACCGTCCGGCCCTGCTGTCGGCACTCGCCGACGCCCACGCCGTCCTGATCCGGTCGGCCACGAAGATCGACGCGGAGGCGATCCAGGCGGCGCCGCTGCTGAAGGTGGTCGCGCGCGCCGGCGTCGGACTCGACAACGTCGACATCAAGACCGCGACGACGGCCGGCGTGATGGTCGTGAACGCGCCGACGTCGAACATCATCTCTGCGGCCGAGCTCACGGTCGGGCACATCCTGAGCCTCGCGCGCCGCATCCCGGCCGCTCACGCGTCGCTCGCGCAGGGCCAGTGGAAGCGCAGCTCGTACACCGGAACCGAGCTGTTCGAGAAGACGGTCGGCATCATCGGACTCGGCCGCATCGGCGCGCTCATCGCCGCCCGCCTGCAGGGCTTCGACATGCGCGTCGTCGCCTACGACCCGTACGTGACGAGCGCCCGCGCTCAGCAGCTCGGCGTGCAGCTGCTCAGCCTCGACGAGCTGCTCGAGCAGAGCGACTTCGTCACCATCCACATGCCCAAGACGCCCGAGACCACGGGCATGATCGGCGCCGAGCAGTTCAAGATCATGAAGCCCTCGGCGTTCGTGGTGAACGTCGCCCGCGGCGGACTCATCGACGAGGCGGCGCTCCACACCGCGCTCACCGCGGGAGAGATCGCCGGTGCCGGGCTCGACGTCTTCACGAGCGAGCCCCCCGTCGAGGGTGGCACGGCTCGCGCGCTCCTCGATCTGCCCAACGTCGTCGTCACGCCGCACCTCGGCGCGTCGACCGAGGAGGCCCAGGAGAAGGCCGGCGTCTCCGTCGCCCGCTCCGTGCGCCTCGCGCTCGGCGGCGAGCTCGTCCCCGACGCCGTCAACGTCGCCGGCGGTGTCATCGACCCGTACGTGCGCCCCGGGATCCCGCTGGTCGAGAAGCTCGGCCAGATCTTCGCCGCGCTCGCGCACTCCCCGCTCACGAGCCTCGACGTCGAGGTGCACGGCGAGCTGAACGCCTACGACGTGAGCGTGCTCAAGCTCGCCGCGCTCAAGGGCGTCTTCACGAACATCGTCAGCGAGACGGTGTCGTACGTGAACGCGCCCCTGCTCGCCGAGCAGCGCGGAGTCGAGGTGCGTCTCCTCGTCGACGACGACAGCCCCGAGTACCGCAACCTCATCACGCTGCGCGGTGCGCTGTCCGACGGCTCGCAGCTGTCGGTGTCGGGAACCCTCACGGGCACGAAGCAGATCGAGAAGCTGGTCGGCATCAACGGCTACGCCATCGAGCTGCCGATCGAGAAGCACCACGTCGTCATGGTCTACACCGATCGGCCGGGCATCGTCGCGGTCTACGGGCAGAAGTTCGGCGACGCCGGCATCAACATCGCGGGGATGCAGATCGCGCGCCGCGAGGCCGGCGGTCAGGCGCTGTCGGTGCTGACGGTCGATTCGCCGGTCGCCGACGAGCTCCTCGACGAGGTGCGCGCCGACATCCGGGCCGACCTGTTCCGGCAGATCGAGATCACCGAGTCCTGAGCCGCGTCAAGGGCGCGTCGAGCGCTCCACGAGCGCGACCAGGGCGTCCAGCGCGGCACCGCGGGGGACCGGGCCCGGGATCGAGCCGCCCGACAGCGCGTTGTTGAAGTACAGGCCGTCGCTCACGAGCATCACGAGGTCGAGGGCCGTCGCGTCCTTGGTGTGCGGTTCGAGCGCGGACGCCCACTGATCACGGATGCTGCGAAGCGAGTCGCCGGCGGCGGTGTTGCCTCCCTGGGCGAGGCGTGAGGTGGCGAGGATCGCTCTGTCGATCGGGTCGTTCGAGTTCACGGAAGTGTGCAGGAAGTAGGCGATCGGTCCCTCCGGAGCGGCCTTCATCTCGGCGACGTCCTCGGCCACGAGTGCGATCAGGCGCTCGATAAGGCCGGCCTCGAGCGCGTCCTTCGAACCGAAGTGGTAGAGCAGGCCGCCCTTGGACACTCCGGCGGCACGCGCCGTGGCGTCCATGGTCGCCGCGCGTTCGCCGTCGTCGATGAGGATCTGCTCGAAGGCGTCGAGCACCTTCTCGCGGGCGAGGGGAGGGCGACTCATGGGCTCGATGGTATCGACAGCGGCCGCGGCATCCTGATACTATACCGGCTGGACGGTATAGAAATGATGACACTCACTCAAGAACTCTCGCTCGCCGATGCCCGAGGACAGCGGGTCGGCTGGCGCGGCTGGGCCGCGCTCATCGTCCTCATGCTGCCGGTGCTGCTCGTCTCGGTCGACAACACGGTGCTGAGCTTCGCGCTCCCGTCTATCGCGCTCGAACTCGGACCCAGCAGCGCCCAGCAGCTATGGATCATCGACGCCTATCCGCTCGTCCTCGCGGGCCTGCTCGTCACGATGGGCACGCTCGGCGATCGCTTCGGGCGACGGCGGATGCTCCTCATCGGCGCCACCGGCTTCGCCGCCGTCTCCGTGCTCGCCGCGTTCGCGCCCAGCGCGGCGTGGCTCATCGCCGCGCGGGCTGCCATGGGCGTATTCGGCGCGATGCTGATGCCCTCGACGCTCTCGCTGCTTCGCAGCATCTTCACCGACCGCGACCAGCGGCGCCTCGCGATCGCCGTGTGGGCGGCGATGTTCTCGGCGGGTGCGGCGCTCGGACCGATCGTCGGCGGTCTGCTGCTCGAGCACTTCTCGTGGGGCTCGGTCTTCCTCCTGTCGGTGCCGGTGCTCATCCCGCTGCTCGTGTTCGCGCCCCTCCTCGTCCCCGAGAGCCGCGACCCGAAGCCGGGCCGGATCGATCCGGTGAGCATCGTGCTGTCGATGGCCACGATGATCCCGATCGTCTACGGCATCAAAGAGCTCGCCGTGCACGGATTCGTCATCGCAGCCTGGCTGCCGATGCTCGCGGGACTCGGCTTCGGCGTGCTCTTCGTCCGCCGGCAGCTGCGCGCGAAGACGCCGATGCTCGACATGCGCCTGTTCCGCCGAGGCACGTTCAGCGGAGCCCTGCTGGTCAACCTGCTGAGCGTGATCGCGCTGGTCGGCTTCCTGTTCTTCGTCGCACAGCACCTGCAGCTCATCGTCGGCCTCTCGCCGATGCAGGCGGGTCTCGCCCTGGTGCCGGGGCTCGCGATGATGATCGCCGCGGGTCTGGCGGTCGTGCCGATCGCGAAGAGGTGGCCTGCTCGCGTCGTGGTCCCGTCGGCGCTGGTCTTCTCGCTCGTCGGCTACATCGTCGTCGCCTTCTCGACCGGACCCGAGAGCATCGCAGCGCTCGTGGCCGCGTTCGTGTCGCTCGGCATCGGCATCGGCGCGGCCGAGACGGTGTCCAACGAGCTCGTGCTCTCCAGCGCACCGCCCGCGAAGGCAGGCGCAGCCAGCGCGGTCTCCGAGACCGCCTACGAACTGGGTGCGGTGCTCGGAACGACGGTGCTCGGCGGCATCCTCACGGCCCTCTACCGTGCCAATCTCGTCGTGCCCGACGGTGTTCCGGATGCCGCGGCGGCGGCAGCCTCCGAGACGCTCGCCGGCGCGGTCCACGCCTCGGACCAGCTCGGCGGCGCGACCGGCGAGGCGCTGTTCGCGGCCGCGGCCACGGCCTTCGACGCCGGGGTCACCGTCACGGCGCTCATCGGAGCCGCCCTCGTCGTCGTCGCAGGGGTCATCGCGGCCACTACCCTGGGAGGATCCCGCCAGAAGTCGTAGGAGCACCATGTCGCGTGTCGTGAAGCTTGCCGTCATCCCCGGTGACGGCATCGGTCCCGAGGTCATCGCCGAGGCCGAGAAGGTCCTCGACGCGGCGACGGCTGGCAGCGGCATCCGGTTCGACAAGACCCGGTTCTCGCTCGGAGCCGCACGCTTCCTCGAGACGGGCGACACGCTGACGGATGCCGACCTGCAGGCGATCGCCGAGCACGACGCCATCCTGCTCGGCGCCGTCGGTGGCGTGCCCGGCGACCCGCGTCTGAAGGACGCGAACATCGAGCGGGGACTGCTGCTCCGGCTGCGTTTCGAGCTCGACCACTACGTCAATCTGCGCCCCTCGAAGCTCTACCCCGGCGTGCCCGGACCGCTCGCCGCGCCCGGCGACATCGACTTCGTCGTCGTGCGCGAGGGGACCGAGGGTCCGTACGTGGGCAACGGAGGTTCGATCCGCCGCGGGACCCCGCACGAGGTGGCGAACGAGACGTCCGTCAACACCGCGTTCGGCGTCGAGCGCGTCGTCCGGTATGCGTTCGACCTGGCGCAGCGCCGCGGCAAGAAGGTGACGCTCGTGCACAAGACCAACGTGCTCGTGCACGCGGGCGGCATCTGGAAGCGGATCGTCGACGCGGTGGCGACGGAGCACCCCGACGTGGCCGTAGACTACCTCCACGTCGACGCGGCAACCATCTTCCTGGTCACGAACCCGGGCCGATTCGACGTGATCGTCACCGACAACCTCTTCGGCGACATCCTTACCGACCTGGCCGGAGCCGTCACCGGTGGCATCGGCCTCGCCGCATCGGGCAACATCAACCCCGACGGCGCGTTCCCCTCGATGTTCGAGCCCGTGCACGGATCGGCGCCCGACATCGCAGGTCAGCAGAAGGCCGACCCCACGGCCGCGATCCTCTCCACCGCCCTGCTGCTCGATCACCTCGGGCTCCGGGACGAGTCCCTCGCCGTCACCCGCGCGGTCGAGGCGGACATCGCGCAGCGGGGTGCGGCATCCCGCACCACGGCGCAGATCGGCGACGCCATCGCCGATCGGCTCCGGGCGTAACCTGGAACCGGCAAGCGCCGCCACTCCAGGAGCACGCGCTCCTCACGAAAGCACAGGCCCGTCATGACGCTCATCGACACCGATCCCGACACCGGACTCGCCCCTCTCGAGTTCACCGTCAGCCGCAACCTGCAGGCGAAGTCCGCCGAGCAGCGCGCAGAGATCCTCGCCAACCCCGGCTTCGGCACCAGCTTCACCGACCATATGGTCGACGTCTGCTGGTCGGTCGGCGGCGGATGGCACCGCCCGCGCGTCCAGCCCTACGGACCGCTCACCCTCGATCCCGCCGCCGCGGTGCTCCACTACGGTCAGGAGATCTTCGAGGGCATCAAGGCCTACCGTCACGCCGACGGCTCGATCCACACGTTCCGTCCCGACCAGAACGGACGCCGTCTGCAGCGTTCCGCGCGGCGCCTCGCGCTGCCGGAGCTGCCGGTGTCGTACTTCATCCAGTCGCTGCGCGAGCTCGTCGCGATCGACGGCGACTGGGTGCCTTCGGGTGCCGATCAGAGCCTGTACCTGCGTCCGTTCATGTTCGCCAAGGAAGCCTTCCTGGGCGTGCGTCCCGCGCACAAGGTCGGCTACTACGTCATCGCCTCGCCCGCGGGCGCCTATTTCAAGGGCGGCGTGCAGCCGGTGTCGATCTGGCTCAGCGAGGACTACGCCCGCGCCGGCAAGGGCGGCACCGGGGCGGCGAAGACCGGCGGCAACTACGCCTCGAGCCTGCTGCCGCAGGCCGAGGCCTACGAGAACGAGTGCGACCAGGTCGTGTTCCTCGACGCCCAGGGCAATGTCGAGGAGCTCGGCGGCATGAACGTCGTGTTCGTCTACAAGGACGGCACGATCGTCACGCCCGAGTCGCCGTCGATCCTCGAGGGCATCACGCGCGACTCGATCCTGCAGCTCGCGAAGGACCGCGGCCACAAGGTCGAGGGGCGAGCGGTCTCCCTCGCGGAGTGGCGGCAGGGCGTGGCATCCGGCGACATCGTCGAGGTGTTCGCGTGCGGCACCGCCGCCGTCGTCACGCCGATCGGGCTCCTGAAGGGGCGCGACTTCTTCGACGAGCAGCCCATCGGCGAGCTCGCGCTGTCGCTGCGCGAAGAGCTCACAGACATCCAGTACGGGCGTCGTGAAGACAAGCACGGCTGGCTCCTGCGCCTCGACGCGTAGGACGGCTAGGGTCGTCGGGTGAGGATCGCACGCTTCAGCCACAACGAGTCCATCCGGTTCGGAATCGTCGACGAGGGCGAGCTCGTCGTCCTCGACGGCGACCCGATGTTCGCCGGCTTCGACACCACGGGGGAGCGCGTGCCGCTCGCCGACGTGGCGCTGCTGGCGCCCGTGATCCCGCGGTCGAAGGTCGTGTGCATCGGTCGCAACTATCGCGACCACGCCGCGGAGCTGGGCAACGACGTGCCACCGGCGCCGATGCTGTTCTTCAAGCCCAACACCTCGGTGATCGGGCCGGGCGATGCCGTCGTGCTCCCGAAGCACTCCGAGTTCGTCAGCTACGAAGGCGAGCTCGCCGCCGTCATCGGGCGCATCACGAGGAACGTCCCGGCCGAACGCGCGCTGGACCACGTGTTCGGCTACACGATCGCCAACGACCTCACCGCGCGCGACTGGCAGAAGTCGGACGGCCAGTGGGCGCGAGCGAAGGGGTTCGACACGTCGTGCCCGCTCGGCCCGGCGATCGAGACCGAGTTCGACGTGGACGGTCCGGCGGTCATCACGACCCGGCTCAACGGCGAGGTGCGCCAGCAGGGGCCCATCAGCGACATGATCTTCTCGCTCGCCGCGATCATCGAGTTCGCGTCGGCGGCGTTCACCCTGCTCCCGGGCGACGTGATCCTCACCGGTACGCCGGCGGGCGTCGGGCAGATCACGGCGGGTGACACCGTCGAGGTGGAGATCACCGGACTCGGCACGCTGCGCAACACCGCGCGCACGGCCTGACCGATGTCCCTCCCGCCGTCCGACGCGCCGGGGGCGCGCACCGACGACAGGGATGCCGCCTCCCTCGCCCCCGCCGAGATCGCCCGCGTCCAGCGGCGCAGCGTGTGGGTGCTCTCGATCGGGCAGATCCTCGGCGGGCTCGCGTTCGGCGCGACGCTGTCGCTCGGAGCGGTGCTGGCGGCCGAGATCTCGGGCGACGAAGCGTTCTCGGGTCTGGCCGCGGCCGGCGTGACACTGGGCACGGCCGCTCTCGCCGTCCCCCTCGCCTCGTTCGCGCGGCGCCGGGGCCGGCGCGTCTCGCTCGCGACGGGCATGTCGATCGCGCTCGTCGGAGTGGTGCTCGTCGTGCTCGCGGTGGCGCTGAGCTCGTTCCCGCTGCTGCTGGCCGCTTTCGCGCTCGTCGGTGCCGGGCAGGCGGCCAATCTGCAGACCCGGTTCGCCGCGGCCGATCTCGCGACCGACGCCACGCGCGGCCGCGACCTGTCGATCGTGGTCTGGGCGACGACGATCGGCGCCGTGCTCGGACCGAACCTCACCGGTCCGGGCGAGGCCCTGGGTCAGGCGGTCGGGATGCCGCCGCTGACCGGGCCGTACCTGATCACCGTCGTCGCACAGCTCCTCGGCATCGCGCTCTACCTCATCGCCCTGCGCCCCGATCCGCTGCTGCTCGCCCAGCGAGTGGTCGCCGCAGCGAAGGCGAGCACGACGGCGATCGCGAAGCCCGATGACCCGATCGTCGCCCGTTACGCGATCTTCGCCGTCGCGGCGGCGCACGGCGTGATGGTGTCCGTCATGGCGATGACACCCGTGCACCTGCTGCACCACGGCGCGTCGCTGTCGATCATCGGGCTCACGATCAGCCTTCACATCGCCGGGATGTACGCGCTCTCGCCGGTCTTCGGCATCCTAGCCGACCGCGTGGGGCGGGTCCCGACGATCCTTCTCGGTCAGGCGCTGCTCGTCGGGGCGCTCCTCACCGCGTCGTTCGGTGCCGAGTCCTCCGGCATCGTGACCGTCGCGCTCGTTCTGCTCGGGCTGGGCTGGAGTGCGACGACCGTGGCCGGATCGACACTGCTCACCGAGGCATCCTCCGAGCAGCAGCGCACCCGCCGTCAGGGTCTCAGCGACCTCATCATGAGTCTCGTCGGCGCGGCGGGGGCGATCCTCGCGGGCCTGGTGCTGGCGTGGATCGGCTACGGCGGACTCGCACTGGCCGTGGGGGTGCTCGTCATCGCGACCGTCATGCTCGCACCGCTCGGACGACGTCGAGGCCGCGCGTCGGCCGTCGCGGGCGACTAGCCGCGTGGGCGGGCGCCCATATGCGGGAGGCGGCATGCGAATTTGTGCCGTGCCCACAATGTTCGTGGCGATGCCCCGTCGATGGCCTAGCGTCGCCACATGGGAACGACGGCATCCGCATACCTCACCGGCTTCGGCCGGTATCTGCCCGGTGAGCCCGTCGACAACGACGGGATCGTCTCGCGCCTCGGGGGCGACGACGCCGTCACGGAGCGCATCCGTCGTCGCATCCTCGAATCCAACGGCATCCGCCAGCGCCACTACGCGCTCGACGAGAACGGGGAGCCGACGGAGCTGAACGAGGAGCTCGCGGTGAAGGCGCTGCGCGCGGCGCTCGACGATCGCGGGATCACCGCCGCCGACATCCGGATGCTGGCGACGGCCACCACGATGGGCGATGCCCTCGTGCCGGGCTTCGCGTCGATGGTGCATGGGCGGCTCGGCGGCGGGCCGATGCAGCTGCTGTCGGTCTCGGGGGTGTGCGCCTCGAGCCTGTCCGCACTCGATGCGGCGGTGAGCAAGGTGCGCCTCGGGGATCACCCGCGCGTCGCGGTGGTCGGCTCGGAGCTGCCGAGCCGCAGCCTCCGCCAGCTCCGGTTCGACGGGATCAGGGCGGGGATGGATTCCCACTTCCTGCGATGGATGCTGTCCGACGGCGCCGGTGCGGTGGTGGTCGAGTTCCAGCCGCACCCCGACCGTCCGTCGCTGCGGGTGGACTGGGTGCGTCACGTCTCGCTGGCGCACGAGCACGACGTCTGCATGCGGGCCGGCATGGCGGGCACGGATCCCGTCGTCGGCCGCACGTGGCAGGACGTGTCGATCCCCGACGCCGAGGCGGCCGGCATGTTCCTGCTGCGCCAGGACGTGAGCGTCCTCGACGATCTCGCAGATGCCGGCCTCGCGCAGTTCGAGGAGCTCGTCGACATCGGTCTGGTGGACGTGCATCACCTCGACCACGTGCTGTGTCACTACAGCACCAACATCTTCCGAGACCTGGCCTTCGACGGCATCCGTCGTCGCATCCCCGCGCTCGATACCGACCGCTGGTTCTCGAATCTCGAGACCCGGGGCAACACCGGTGCGGCGAGCATCTTCATCGCACTCGAGGAGGCGTGGCGCACCGGGCGGTTTTCGCCGGGTGAGACGATCCTTCTGGCCGTGCCGGAGTCCGCCCGTTTCTCGTTCGCCTTCGCTCACCTCACGGTGGTCGCCCCACCCGCACCGCAAGGAGCCTCGCAATGACCGACACCCTGACCGCGACCACCGGCGCTCCGCTCGACGGCGGGTCGAGCCTCGCCGAACGCCTCGCTGCCGTCTGGGCCGAGTTCGAGGACATGCTCACGCGGGTCCCGATCCTGCGCCGTCTCGACGAGGGCGCAGTGACGCTCGAGGACTACAAGCGGCTGCTGTTCAACCTGCGTCAGCAGGTCGTCGACGGATCGCCGTGGATCTCACGCGCGGCCGCGAGCTTCGACATCGACCATTTCGAGCTGCGCGCCGCCGCGATCCGTCACGCCGAGGAGGAGCATCGCGACTACCTCATGCTCGAGCGCGACTATGTCGCGGTGGGCGGCTCGCTCGAGCACCTGCGCGCCGGGCGGAAGAACCTCGGCTCCGAGGCGCTGTCCGGCTACATGTTCCACTACGCATCGCAGCCCAATCCCGTGGGCCTCCTGGGCGCGATGTTCATCATCGAGGGCCTCGGCGCCCGGCGCGCGGCGGCGTGGGCGGCACGCTTCCAGGAGGTGCTCGGTCTCGCCGACAACCAGGTGCACTTCATGCGGTACCACGAGCAGGCCGACGCGGCCCACACCGGCGACATGGACGCCATCCTCTCGTCGGGCATCGTCGATGCGGATGCCGCGGACCAGGTGGTGCGATGCGCGCAGGTCGTCGCGCGCCTCTACGTGCTGCAGCTCGAAGAGCTGGATCGCTGACATGCCGGAGTTCGTCCGCTCCGACCCGAGCATGTGGGAGGCGGTGTACGCCGACCCCTCGGTACCGCTCGACCGTGCGCTGGTGCGGCAGATCATCGACGACCAAAGGCGTCCGTCGCGACGGTGGCTCTACCCGATCGCGCGCATCCTGTCGCGGGTCATCGTCGCACTCGTCTCGGTCGTGAAGCGGGTGCTGCCCTTCCGGTGGATGCCGCTGTCCGCGATGGACTTCCTCTGCGTGTGGTTCCTCAGGCACTTCGTGTCGCCCGACGCGGTAGATCTGCTCATCCGCCACTTCGTGGTCGAGACGAATCTCGTGAACTTCATCGTCCGCAACACGGCGATCGACATGGAGCCGGTCACGCTCCGCCCCGAGACGCTCGCGGGTCTGGGCGATCACGCCGTGGTCGAGCACGACGTCAACGTCTACGACCTGCTGATCGCCCTCGACGACGTGCCGCTGACGCGCCCGGAGACGCTCGACTTCACCCAGCTCGACATCCCGCCGCTCGACGCCGAACGCGGCCGCCGGCGCGTCCTGCGCCTCGACATCCAGACCGCGCTGTGCTTCATGAACATCCCGTTCTCGATGGCGCTGACGGTCGAGGAGTACCGGCGCGCGGTGCACTCGATCCGCTTCGACGACTCGTTCCTCGAGATCCTCGCGCTCGTGACCGACGACGACACGTTCCGGCACTGGAAGAACGCGGGCATGAGCCTCTGGATGGATTCCAACGTCGATGTGCCGCGGATGGTCTACCGGCACGCGCTCGTGTGCGAGTACGCGCACGCCCAGCTCGTGAAGCTCGCCGGCGGCGCCTACCCGCGCCAGACGGCGGCGGACTTCGACTGACTCAGCGGCCGAGCGCGCGCGCGGCCAGCTCGACGTCGTCCTCGTCGTTGAAGACGTGAAACGCGACGCGTGCGCGCCCCGCGCGGCCGGAGGCGACGATCCCGGCGCCCGTGAGTCGCGCGAGGGCGGCCCCGTCGGGGTCTGCCCACGTGACGATGGCGCTCTCGCGTTCCGGCCGCGCGAGGCCGAGTCGCCGACGGAATGCCGCAGCCAGGCCGGTGGCGTGGTCGTGCAGGGCCCGCGCGTCGAGGGAGGCGAACAGGGCCAGCGCGGGCGCGGCGCCCACGAACGCCTGCCACGCGGGCGACGCGTCGAAGCGCGTCACGTCGGGCGCCAGTTCGACGGCACCGCCGTAGCACGACGACCAGGGGTCTTCGCCGGCGTACCAGCCCGCGAAGAGCGGCGGAACGTCGCGCGCGAGGTCGTGCGAGAGGGTGAGGAACGAGACGCCCCGCGGCGCGCACAGCCACTTGTACGCGTGGCACACGAGGGCGTCGAAGCGGGATGCCTCGACCGGCAGCCAGCCGACGGCCTGGGTCGCATCGCACAGCGTGCGGGCGCCGTGCACCGATGCGGCGGCGACGATGGCATCGGCATCCGCCACCTCGCCTGTCGCCGACTGCACGAGCGAGAAGGCGACCATCGCGGTCGACGGGCTCACGGCACCGGCGAGCTCCGCAAGGGGGACGGCGCGGACGCGGAGCGATCGCCCGGCGTGCACGAAGGGCAGCACGACCGACGAGAAATCGCCGTCGGCGACGAGCACCTCGGCGCCGTGGGGGAGGGATGCCGCCACCAGGGCCACCGCGACCGACACCTGGGATCCGATCGCGACAGCGCGCGATTCCACGCCGACGAGCCGGGCGAAGAGGGCGCGGGAGCGCTCGACCGCGGCGGAGGCGGCCGAGGGATCCGGGCGACCGGAGGCCGCGGCATCCAGCTCGGCGATCACGGCCGCACGCGTCGCGCGGGTCGGAAGACCGACCGTGCACGAGGCGAGGTAGCCGCGCCCGCCGGTGAACTCGGACTTCGCGGCGGCGATCGCGGGAGACGGGAGCGTCTGGAGGGCCATGCATCCAGCTTCGGCGCGCGGCATCCATTCGTCTACAGGAGGTGTCTCATGACATCTATCAGCTGGAGTTATGTGTTTGACGGTCCTATGCTGTGCGATGTGACCGCCCTCGACGATCCCGAACTCGACGCGCAGGCCCTTCGCGTGGTGAAGGCCATCGCCGACGAAGGCTCGATCACCGGCGCTGCCGCCGTGCTCGGCTACAGTCAGCCCGCCGTCAGTCAGCAGCTCAAGCGCCTCGAGCAGCGGCTTCAGCTGCCTCTCGTCGAGCGTGTCGGGCGCACGGTGCGCCTGACCGAGGCGGGCCGGGTGCTGGCCCGTCACGCGCCGGCCGTCACGACGGCGCTGGATGCCGCGGCCGGCGAGCTCGCCGAGCTGAGGGGCCTGCGCACCGGACGCGTGCGCCTCGTCGGCTTCCCGTCCGCGTCGCCGACGATCGTTCCCAGGCTCCTCGCCGATCTCGAGGAGCGCCACACCGGCGTGACCCTCACCTACCTCGAGGCGGAGCCGCCCGAGGCGGTCGAAGCCGTGCGGGAGGACCGCGCGGACATCGCGCTCACCTTCAGCTATCCCGGCGACCGCGAGGACCCCCACGGGCCGAGCGCGCGGGGCCTGTCCGTGCGCGCGATCGGCACCGACGACCTGCTCGCGGTGCTTCCCGAGGGGCATCCCGCCGCAGGCGACGGCTCGGTGGATCTCGCGAAGCTGGCGGACGAACGATGGATCGCCGGCTGCCCGCGCTGCCGAGGACACCTGCTGGAGCTCGCCGCGCGCGCCGGGTTCTCGCCGCGCATCGCTTTCGAGACCGACAACTTCGTCGCCGTCGAGGGTCTCGTGGCACGGGGGATCGGCGTCGCCACGCTGCCGCGGCTGGCCGTGGCATCCTTCCCGCGCCTCGCGGGTGTGACGACGCTGCCGCTTCCTCCGTCCGAGGCGCGGACGATCCACGTCGTGACGGCGCACGGCGCCGATCGGGTGCCCGCCGTCCGGGCGACGCTGGATGCGATCGAGCGGCTGGTGACCGAGTGGACCGCCTCGGGCGCGGAGGCGGGCCGCACGTAGACTGGAGGGTGATGTCTTCTTCACCCGATCCCCGCACCACGACCGCGACCGGCGCCGACGTGCGCGTGCGGTTCTGCCCCTCGCCGACCGGTCTCCCGCATGTCGGGCTGATCCGCACCGTGCTCTTCAACTGGGCCTACGCGCGTCACAACGGCGGCAGGCTCGTCTTCCGCATCGAAGACACCGATTCCGCGCGCGACAGCGAGGAGAGCTACCAGCAGCTTCTGGACGCACTGCGCTGGCTGGAGATCGACTGGGACGAGGGTGTCGAGGTGGGCGGCCCGCACGCCCCCTACCGCCAGTCGCAGCGGCACGACCTCTATCGCGAGGTGCTCGACAAGCTCATCGCGGCGGATGCCGTCTACGAGAGCTACTCGACCGCTGAGGAGATCGACGCCCGCAACGAGGCGAACGGCCGGGCCAAGCAGCTCGGCTACGACAACTTCGACCGCGATCTGACCGACGAGCAGCGCGCGGCGTTCCGGGCCGAGGGTCGCGAGCCCGCGTGGCGCCTGCGCGTGCCCGACGAGGACCTCACCTATGTGGACCTGATCCGCGGCGAGGTCACCTTCCCCGCCGGATCGTTCCCGGACTTCGTGCTCGTGCGCGCCGGCGGTGTGCCGCTCTACCCGTTCGTGAATCCGGTCGACGACGCGCTCATGGGCATCACGCACGTCATCCGCGGCGAGGACCTCATGCCCTCGACCGCCCGTCAGCTCGCGCTCTACCGCGCCCTGGTCGACGCAGGCGTCACGACGTTCATCCCGCGCTTCGCCCACATGCCGCTCGTGCTCGGCGAGGTCGGCAACAAGAAGCTCTCCAAGCGCGACCCGAAGGCCGACCTCTTCCTGCAGCGGGACAAGGGCTTCATCCATGAGGGCCTCCTCAACTACCTCTCGCTGCTCGGCTGGTCGATCGGGCCCGACCGCGATGTGTTCTCGCTCGATGAGCTCGTGGCCGCCTTCGACATCGTCGACGTGAACCCCAACCCCGCCCGCTTCGATCAGAAGAAGGCCGAGTCGATCAACGGCGACCACATCCGGATGCTGCCGCCCGCCGACTTCGCGGGGCGGCTCGTTCCGTACCTGGCCACCGCAGGACTCGTCTCCGAGCCGCCGACCGCGCAGCAGCAGGCGATCCTCGACGCGGCCGCACCGCTCGTCCAGGAGCGGATGCAACTGCTCGGTGAGGCGCCAGGCCTGCTCGGCTTCCTCTTCCGCGACGAGGTCGCCTACGACGAGGACGCGCTGTCGTCGCTGCCGGCGAATGCGGGGGAGGTGCTCGTCGCCTCGGTCGGTGCGCTCGAGCTCGTTCCCGAGTCCGAGTTCACGACCGCTGCCGTGCAGGACGCGCTGTCCGCCGCACTGATCGACGGACTCGGTCTGAAGCCGCGCATCGCGTACGGACCTCTGCGTGTGGCGCTGAGCGGTCGACGGGTCTCGCCGCCGCTGTTCGAGTCGATCGAACTGCTCGGCAAGGCCGCGACGATCCGACGCCTCGGCGCGCTGGTCGAACGACACGGCTGACACGCCCCGGTTTGGAGCAGGTGCCGGAGTCGGCTAAGCTTGACCCTCGGCACGACTCCGGTCGAACGCCTTGGGGTATGGTGTAATTGGCAACACGGCGGTTTCTGGTACCGTTGTTCTTGGTTCGAGTCCAGGTACCCCAGCCAACGAGAAAACCCCCGCTGAGCGGGGGTTTTTCGTTTGCTCGCGGGAGTGCCGTCGCGCTCATCCGTCGCTTCGGAGGCACGCCTGAGCCCCACCCCGCGCGTCAGGCGCCGGTGCCGCTCAGACGGCGCCCCGAGGCCGACGACGAGAGCTGCCCCAGCGTGTGGTCGGAGCGCACGTGCGGCGCCATGGTCGCCCGTAAGCGCGCCGAGGGCTGGATGCCGAGCTCCTGCCACAGGGCGTCCTTCAGCATCCGGTAGTGGCGCAGCGCCTCTGAGACGTTCCCCTCGGCGATGTGGATCTCGAGCACGAGCTGATGCGTCGACTCGCGCATCGGGGCCTCGCCGACCGCGATGAGCGCGATCCGCAGCGCGGCGCCCCAGTCGTCCTGCTCGCTGAGCCGGCGGGCGAGGCATTCGAGGGTGCGCAGCCGCAGCTGCCGGACGAGCTCCCGGTGGTCGTCGACGAAGCCGTCGTACCAGTCGGGGAGCAGATCGGAGCAGCACATCCGCGGGTCGACAGCGCACGGGTCGACGTCGTCGCCCGATTCGAGCTGCCGCGAGATCGCCTCGAGCTGGGCGACATCGACAGCGACGTCCTCGGCGAGGCGCAGCGCATGCCCGTCGCTCTCGACCAGCCCGGGTGCCACCTGATTGAGCCGCCACAGCGTCGAGCGGAGGCTCGACTGCGCGTGATCCTCGTCCCGATCGCCCCACAGGGTTCCCGCGATCCGCGAGCGCCGCATCGGCTGCTGTGCGAGGGCGAGGAGCACGACGAGGCGCCAGGTCGACTCCGGGAGCGGAACGGGACCGTCCAGTCCCGACACCGCGAAGCCGCCGAGCACCTGCACGGCCCACTCGGGCCTGCCGGCCTGCCGGCGCCGGGCAGCCCGACCCGACCCCGATGCACCCATGATGATCGCCGCCTATCGCGAGAGGTACGAAATGCGTCACCAGGACGTCACGGTCGCGTCACGGGTCCCCCGACCCCTCACACGTGGCTCGACCCCCGGCGGATGCCGGGCACGACGCTGGTGTTGATGCGGACGCGGCTGGCTGCTCCCGTGTCCACGTCATGTATATGCCCGGCGTCGCGACGGCGCCACCCCCTCGGAGCGATCGGATCCGTCACGCGCTGGTGACGGGTCCGATGGAGCGTGTGTCCATGGCCGGGTATGGGGCGATCCGGGACGCGATCGAGTCTCTCGCAGTGCTCTTGCGCGCGCACATCACGAACTCGGGCGAGGCGGGCCTCCAAGGCATGCCCGTGCGGGTGAACTCCCCGCGAGAGGTCGAGCAGGCGAACGTCGCCAACGCCGTCGCGGTGTGGCTGCACCGGGTCGATGTGCAGGCCGATCTCCTCAACCGCACGCCGCCGCGCCCCGATCCCGGCGTGCTGCCCCGCCGCCCGCTCCCCATCGAGCTCGCCGTGCAGATCGTGCCGATGAACAGCGACGCCGGAACGGCGCAGCTGCTGCTCGGCCGGGTCTTCCAGATCATGAACGATCATCGGCGCCTCGCCGGAGCCGATCTGTCGGGGAGCCTCGCGACCAGCGGCACCGTCCTCACGCTCGGACTCGGCATCCCGGGCACGTACGACCTCAATCTCGTATGGAGCGGGCTGCAGACCACGATGCGACCCGGCGCCTCGATCACGATGGCGGGCCTCGTCATCGACAGCCACCTCGACCCTGTCGCCAGCGCTCCCGTGATCGACCTCTCGGCGGGACTTTCCCAGATCGTCGGGGTGGGGGCATGACGGTCCAGGTGGTGAACGCGAGCGGCTCGTACCGGGTCGCTCTCGATCGCGAACTGTGGCGCACCAGCGCCCTCGTCATCGCGCCGCTCGTCGACGAGTGGACGCAGGCGGCGCCCTCGGGCGTATCGGCTCGCGCCATCACCCCCCGCACCTTCGCGCATGTGACCGGCTCGCATCTCGTCGTGACGGGACTCGCCGAGCAGGCGCTGCGCGGACTCGACGCCGGACCGGTCGACATCGACGTGGAACTCCACCGTCGCGGCCACGGTCCGCAGCACGTGACGATCACGGTTCCCATGGCATCGTCACTGCCCTTCGAGTCCGTCGCGCTCGCGGTCGGTTCCACCACGATCCGCCTCGCGGGGCGCGTCACCGCAGCCGCCTTCCCGCATGCGGCGGTGCCGGGGGCGTCGGTCGCGTTGACCGGGATCGCGACGCCGCTCCTCACCGTCACCGCTCCGCTCGCGGCCGATCACGCGGCAGGCACGACCGTGCGGGTCCGTGCGCTGGCCGCGGGGGCCGCGACGAGCCTCACCGCCCCCGCCAGGGCCGGAGACATGGCGTTGAGAGTGCTCTCCGCCGCCGGCATCGGCTCGGGCACGCTCCTCGCGGTCGGCCAGGACATCGTCGTCGCCGACGGCACCGCGGGGCGGGTGGTCCTTCTGCGCACCCCCGTCGCCGTCAGCGCCGCCGACGGCGACGCTGTCACCATCCACGCGCCGGGCGCGTCCGGCGCCGGCACCGCGCTCGCGCGTCCCGTCCTCGCCGGAGATGGGCTGCTCCCCAGCACCGCCGCCCTCGCAGGCGCGGCGATCGAGATCGTCGACGGTCCCTCCACCGAGTTCCGGCGCACGAGCCTCACCACCGATGCCGACGGGCGCTGGCGGCTCGCCGGGGTGCGCGGCATCCCCGAGATCAGCGCCACGACGACCGCCGGTGGGTTCCTCGCGGACGGCCCGCGGCAGATCCCGCTTGCGCCGACCGATCCGTTCATCGTCAACACGTCACTACGCACCTAAAGGAAGGAGCCGCTCATGCCCGAGTATCTCGCACCCGGCGTGTACGTCGAGGAGGTCTCCTCAGGACCGCCGCCCATCGCGGGAGTGGGCACGACCACGACCGGAATGGTCGGGCTCACCCGTCGTGGGCCCACCCAGGGCCGGCCGACGCTCGTGACCAACTACGGCGACTTCGTGCGGGCGTTCGGCGGCCCGTTCGAGTTCGGAAGCACGTTCGCAGGCCTGCAGGATCTGCCCTACGCCGCGAAGGGCTTCTTCGCCAACGGCGGCCGCAGACTCTACGTCAGTCGCATCAGTCCGGCGACGGCGGCGCCCTCGACACTCGCGCTGCGGGGCGGGAACGTCACCCGCCTGCGGCGCACGGCGCTGCCCGGTGACACGGTCCTCGCGCTCGCGACGACGCGCGGTCTGCGGATCGGCGGCGTCGTGCGGCTCCGTCAGATCAAGGACGGCATCACGACGACCAGCGTCGACCTGACGATCACCGCATGGAACCGAGCGGACGACGAGATCACCGTGACCGCCGCGGGCCCGCCGCCGATCATCCCGACCGCCTTCGAGAGCGCCTACACGACGGTGCTCACGGATGTGGGAACCGTGCCCGCCGCGGGCGGCCCGCCGAACGCGCTCGCCAACCCGGGAACCGCGAAGCCGGTGTCGTTCGGGCTCATCGCGAGGAACGACGGAACGTGGGGCCAGGACCTGCAGGTCGCGGTGGCGTATCGCTCGGCCGGGCGCGCCGTTGTGAACCATGCGGCGATCGCGGGCGGCGACACCGTCGTTCCCGTCAACTCCACGGCCGGGTTCTATGTCGGCGCCTGGGTCGACGTCAGCTTCGGGCCGGCGGCGGCGCAGCGCGTCTACCGCCAGGTCACGGCGATCACGGGCGGATCGCTCGTGCTCGCCGGCGGGAACATCGCAGCCGGCGCCTGGAACCCCGTCGGAGGGTTCACCGAGACCCGCATCTCGACCTGCGAGTTCGACCTGATCCTGACCTACACGGATCCGGTCGAACGCACGACGGTGACGGAGCGCTTCCCCGGACTGACCATCGCGAGCATCCCGGGCCGCCACTACGTGACGCAGCTCGCGGCATCCGCTCTCGTCGACGTCGACACGGCAGTGGGGGCGCCTGCGGACAACCCGTTCGCGTTCCCCGCCCCCGCCGACGGCCTCGCCGACCGGCTGACCGGCGGCAGCGACGGCACGGCCGCGCCGACGGACCAGGAGTACCGCGGCAGCGATCTCGTCCCGAACGCCAAGACGGGGCTGCGTGCGCTCGAGGAGATCGACGAGGTGGCGCTCCTCGCCGCCCCGGGGGTGTCCCGTGTCGACGTGCAGGCCGCGATGATCGAGCAGGCCACCGCGCTCATGGACCGCTTCGCGGTGCTGGACCCGCCGCCGGGCACCTCGGGTGCCCCGGCCACGCTCGACCAGCTGCAGACGCACGCGAACAACTTCGACACGCGCTACGCCGCGATCTACTACCCGCGCGTCGTGGTGAGCGACCCGTTGACCGGCGGCAGCCGCGCGGTCGCTCCGTCGGGGCACATCCTCGGGGTGTACGCCCGGGTCGACAACACGCGCGGGGTGCACAAGGCGCCGGCGAACGAGGTGATCCTCGGCATCACCGACCTCGAGACCTTCGTGTCGCGGGGTCAGCAGGAGATCCTCAATCCGCGGGGGATCAACGTGCTGCGCGACCTCCGGGCCGACCGGCGCGGGCTGCGCGTGTTCGGCGCCCGGTGCCTCACTTCGGAGCAGGACTGGGTGTACATCAACGTGCGGCGTCTGTTCATCTTCGTCGAGGAGTCGCTCGCCGAAGGCACGCAGTGGGCGGTGTTCGAGCCGAACGACCAGCGGCTGTGGGAGCGGGTGCGCACGTCGATCTCGATCTTCCTCGAAGGAGTGTGGCGCGACGGTGCGCTCATGGGAGCGAAGAAGGAAGAGGCGTTCTTCGTCACCGCGGATCGCTCGACGATGACCGACGACGACATCCTCAACGGCCGGCTCGTGGTCGAGATCGGCATCGCCCCCGTGCGCCCGGCCGAGTTCGTGATCCTGCGCATCGGCCAGTGGCTCGGCGGATCCGCCGTCCAGGAACTGTAAGGAGACGACCATGCCCACTGGAGATCGGATCGATCCGTTCCGCGGGTTCAACTTCCGCGTCGAGATCGCGTCGACATCCGACGTCGTGGCGGCGTTCCGCGAAGTCAGCGGCCTCACGGCGAACATCGACGTCGCGGAGTACCGCGACGGCAACTCGAAGGACCTCCATCCGAAGAAGCTGTTCGGTCTGCGCAAGTACAGCAACATCGTGCTCAAGCGCGGAGTGACGCAGAACAACGAGCTGTGGCTCTGGTACCGGCAGATCGTCAACGGCGTCGCCGATCGCCGGAACGGGTCGGTCATCCTCCTCGACGAGGAGCAGAACGACATGCTCCGCTGGAACTTCTACGAGGCGTGGCCGTCGAAGCTCGACTGGCCGACCTTCAACGCGACGACGAACGAGGTCGCCGTCGAGACCCTCGAACTCTGCGTCGAGAAGATCGAACTGGTCTGATGGACGGCCGCGCGCCAGGGGTGCTCATCCAGTTCGCCGATCCGCCGCCGGCCATCGAGCCGTCGCGGATCGACGTGCCGGTGCTGGTCTGCGTCACCGAGCGCGGGCCCGTGGACACCCCCGTGCGCTGCGCCTCGTGGACGCGCTTCGTCGCCGGCCACGGCGGATTCATCCCCAACGGACTCGGCGCCTACGCGGCGAAGGCGTTCTTCGACAACGGCGGCGGACCGGCGTGGGTCGTGCGGGTCGCCGCACCCGAGCGCACGACAGCGACGGCCGGACCGCAGCCCGCCGACCGCAGCCGCAGCGTCGTCGCCGCGCCTGCGGGCCTGATCCCGGGTGCGGTCGCCACGCTCCGGCAGGGAGACCTGGTCCGCGCGTACCTGGTGACGGCCACGGATGCCGCGACCTCGACGATCACGTGGGACCGGCCCCTGCATCCCGGGTTCGACACGACGCTCGCGATCACCGTCGCGACGGGGGCGGGATCGGCGGCCGCGCGATGCCCGGACGAGGGCGGCGCGGACGCGATCGAGATCGAGGCGGCGACACCGGGATCGTGGGGCGATCGGCTCGAGGTGGTGGTGTCGGGCGTCCTCACCGCGAGCACCGCACCCCGGACGGACGCGGTGGGGACGGCCGCGGTGACGCCCGTCGTGTCCACGGTCGGGTTCGCCGTCGGCGACTCGTGCCGGATCACGCAGGACATCGGGGGAGTCGTCGCCGTGGAGACGGCCGTGGTCGCCCTCATCGACGCGGCCCACCGTGTGCTGAGCTGGACGACACCGCTGGCCCCGGCCATCGACGTCACCAGACCCTTCACGATCGAGTCCCGTGCCTTCGACCTCGCGGTGCTCGAAGCGGGCCTGGTCGCCGAACTCTGGCCGGGACTCACGTGCGAGCCCGCCCACCCGCGCTTCGCGGAACGCGTGCTCGCGGCATCCGCTCTCGTCCGCGGGCGCGTGCTGGGCGACCAGCCCGCGCCGGCACGGGCGCGGCTCGCCGGCGGACGGGACGGCACAGCGGCGCTCGCGATCGCCGACCTGCTGGGCGATGAGCTCACGGGAATCGCCCGCGGGCTCGCCGCCGTCGCCGAGATCGACGAGCCGGCGGTCGTCGTCATGCCCGATCTCGTCGCACCGCCGACGCCGCCGCTCGTGCGCGCGCCGCTCCCGGTGGATCCGTGCGATCCGTGCCGCGACGAAGAAGAGCTCCCCGACGCTGTCGAGGCGGTCATCGTGGAGGCCGGCGCGACGTTCGACGCCGAGCAGATCATCGCGGCGCAACAGGCCGTGATCGAGACGTGCGAGCGCAACACCGAGCGCATCGTGCTGCTGGACCCACCGAGCGGATGCCGCACCCTCGCCCAGCTCAGGGACTGGGCTGCTCGCTTCTCATCGAGCTACGCGGTCACGATCGCCCCCGGGATCGGCGTCGTCGAGCCGAGCGACTCGCGGGCGCTGCGGACCATTCCCGCCTCGGGACACCTCGCCGGACTCATCTCCGCCTGCGACACGGCCACCGGCCCCTGGCTGTCCGCCGCGAACCGCAGTCTCGTCTGGGCCCACAGCGTGTCGTGGGCCGCCAGCGACGCCGAGCACGCCGCCGCCAACGACGACGGCATCAATCTGGTGCGCCCCATCGCGGGCCGCGGCCTCGTCCCGCTCGGCGCGCGCACGATGGCCGCCGACGACGAGTGGACGTTCGCCGCGGTGCGCCGAACGATGATCTGGCTGCGCCGCACCCTGCGCCACCACCTCGCCTGGGTCGTCTTCGAGCCCATCACCCCGGGGCTCGCGACGCTGCTCACGGGATCGATCGGCACGCTGCTGACCGACGTCTGGGAGGCCGGCGGACTCTCCGGCGCCGCACCGGACGAGTCCTTCTTCGTCGCGGTCGACACCGAGTCCGCACTCGTCGGCGAGCTGCGCATCGTCGTGGGCGTCGCGCTGGCGCGGCCCGCCGAGTTCGTGACGGTGACCGTCACGCGCACGGGCAACCGCCTCGAACTGAACGAGGAGCCCGTGGTCGTGCTCGCGGGGGGTGCATGATGGCGCTCGTCGGAGGGTTCAACTTCACGATCCGGCTCATCGAGACCGCCAAGCCTGCTTCGGCGATCGTCGGATCGTTCAACCCGCCGATCGCGGGAGGCTTCAACGAGTGCGGCGGACTCGAGGCGAGCATGGCCGTCGACGAGTGGCGCGAAGGCGGGCGCAACGACGCCGTGCTGCGGTTCCCCGGTCGCATCACCCATCCGAACCTGCGCCTTCGGCGCGGCCTCGCGGTGAGCGAGGAGCTGTGGAAGTGGCACGAGCAGTTCATCCTCGGCAAGGGCAAGCGCCGGGACGGTGTCATCGAACTGCTCGACGACGGCGGCGAGACGGTGCGGACGTGGCGGTTCCGCCGGGGCCTGCCGGTGCGGTGGGCCGGTCCCGCCCTGAACGCGACGGCGTCGGCGGTCGCCGTCGAGGAGATCGAGATCGCGCACGAGGGCCTGTTCGTCCAGGCCGGCGGCGCGATCGGAGACGCGCTCAACACGGTCGCCTCGATCTTCGGAGGATCGTGATGGACGTCCACATCGGAGAGCTGAGCGCCGAGGTGCGCGCGGTCGACGACCGCACCCTCGTCTCGCCGGAGGTGCTCGACGCGGTCGTCGCCGAGGTGCTGCGCCGGCTCGACGCACGGCGCTCGACGGAGGAGGCGCACCGCGAGGAGCGGTCGCTGTGGGCATCGGTCAGGGAGAGCGGGCGATGACCTCCCTCGCGAAGGCGAAGTTCGTGCGGCTGCCCACGCCGGACGCCAGCAGCGGAGCGCAGTCGCTCTCGGTGCAGTTCAATCCGTCCGAGCTCAACTTCACCAAGACCGCGCAGGTCGCCGAGATCGGCATCCCGGGTCTGGACACACCCCTGCTCCAGTACGTGCGCGGCCAGGCCGAGACGCTCACGCTCGAGCTGTTCTTCGACTCGACCGAGGACGGCACGGGCAGTTCCGCCAAGCCGGTCACCGAGAAGACCGACAAGTTCTACGCCCTGATCAAGGCGGAGAGGGCGACACACGCACCCCCGGTCCTGCTGTTCCTCTGGGGAGGGACGTCCTTCCCTGGCAAGCGCCGCGACCACGGCTTCCGATGCGTCGTGACCTCGGTGCGGCAGCAGTTCACGCTCTTCGCCCCCGACGGCAAGCCCCTTCGCGCGAAGCTCACCGTCGAGCTCAAGGAGTACAAGCCGCTGACGCTCCATCTCGCCGAGCTCGGCTTCATGTCGGCGGACCACACGAAGGCCGCCGTCGTCCGCGAGAACGACACCATCACCGCGATCGCGTACCGCGAATACACCGATGACCGCCGTTGGCGCGACATCGCCGCGGTGAATCGCGTCGTCGATCCGCTCGCCCTCGAGCCCGGCCGCATCCTGCGCATCCCGAGGGGAGCGGGCCGATGAGCGCTCCCATCCCGCTGCACCGCGCAGGGCAGACGTTCTACGTCCCCGCGTTCGAGATCATCGTCAACGGCCGCCCCGCCGGCCGCGAAGTGGTGCGCGACCTCACCGAGGTCACGTTCGAGGACTCGCTCGAAGCGATCGACTCCTTCACCCTCGCCTTCAACAACTGGGACACCGACCACCTGCACCCCTCCTTCGTGGGTCAGGGCGCCGACGAAGCGCGCTGGGGCGACATCCAGCCGGGGAACGGCCTCGAGCTCAAGCTCGGCTACCAGGGCGACCTCAGGCTCATGACGACCGGGTTCATCACCGCGCTCGACATCGAGTTCCCCGACTCCGGATTCACCAAGGCGACGGTGCGCGGACTCAATGTGCTCGACCGCTTCCGCGACGCGCAGTACACGTGGTCGTGGCCGCCCGACGGCGGAGACCCCATGAAGGACTCCGACATCGCCGAAGACCTCGGCCAGGCGCCGAACTCGCCGCAGGGGCACCCCGGCCTCGTGGGCATCACCCGCATCGTGACCTCCGCCACGGCGAAGGGCCGCGAGCATCCCGCCGACCACGTCTTCATGAACAACAAGTACCCGATCCTCTTCCTCATGCAGCTCGCGCGCCGCAACGGCTACGAGGTGATCTTCCAGCTCGTCGACGATGAGCCGCAGCTCTACTTCGGGCCCTCCGACGAGGTGCGCGACATCACGTATCTGCTCGAGTGGGGCAAGACCCTGTCGTCGCTCAAGGCGACGATCTCGACGGCCCGGCAGGTCAAGCAGATGACGGTGCTGGGCTGGGACCGCGCCGCCAAGCAGGCGGTGCGCGCGTCGGTCACGGTGGACGACCCGGATGTGCGGCTCCCCGACACGACGCGTGCCCTGGCGCGTGCGACCGGCCGTGAGGAGGTCGTGACCGATCATGTCGTGACCACCGAGGCGCAGGCCCGGGCGAAGGCGATCGAGCTGCTGACGAACCACGCGTCGCGCCTCGTCGAAGTGGAGGGTTCCGTCGTCGGTCTGCCGGACCTGCGGGCGGGGCGCACGGTGCAGCTCGGCAGGCTCGGACCGCACATCGACGGCACGTACACGATCACGTGGACCAAGCACGTCGTGAACGACAGCGGCTATCGCACGCAGTTCAAGGCCCGCATGGAGGGCGTCCAGCGCCCGGCGGGCGCCGGCGCCGCCGGGACGGGAGGCTCGGCATGAACCTGGTCGAGAACCAGATCAGCGGGCTCATGCTGGGCGTCGTCGCCGACGTCGACGATCCGCTGGGACAAGGACGCGTGCGCGTGCGCTTCCCGTCGCTCGGCTCGGACGCGATGTCGAACTGGGCGCCGATCGCCTCGGCGATGGCCGGGAACGACCGCGGCGTCTGGTTCGTGCCCGAGGTCGACGACGAGGCCGTCGTCGCATTCGACCGCGGCGATCCGAGCTGGCCCATCGTGCTCGGCTTCCTGTGGAACGGTGTCGACGCCGCGCCCTCCACCTCGGTGCGAGAGCGGATGATCCGCAGCTACAACGGCCACACGATCCGGCTGCTGGATTCGACGCCCACCGACGGGGGCAACGAGGGCGGCATCGCGATCGAGGACGCGTCGGGCAACTCGATCGTGCTGGCAAACGGGCGGGTCACGGTCCACTCCGTCGGCGCCCTCGAGCTGGATGCCGCGGCCATCGTCCTCGTCAGCAACGGCGTGCGCCGCGTCGTCACCCCCAACGCGAATCCGATCTGAGGAGGAACCCGTGGTCGACATCGACATCCCCGTCTCGGAGCCCCTCAACCGGGCCCTGCAGCCGCTCACGTGCCAGGACCTCGCGCTGCCGCTGCCGAGTCCGCTCAAAGTGGAGCTGCCGTTCGGGGGGTCGATGAACGCCCTCGTCGACATGAGCAAGGGCATCCCCAACGACTGCTCGATGAACTTCAACCTCATGCTGCAGATGGCACCGCTCCTCGCGGCGCTGGACTGCCCCATGAAGATGCTCAAGCTCCTCAAGCCCCTCATCGACATCGTGAAGGCCGTGCCGAGCCTCGACCCCATCAAGATCGGTCAGGCGATGCCCGAGTTCGTGGATGCCGCGGCAGAGCTCGCCCCGTGCTTCGTCGCACTCGCGAAGGTGCCGATCATGGTCATGGACCTGCTGCGCCTCATCCGTTCGGTGCTCAACTGCCTCAAGGGCCAGCTCGAGACCCTGCGCGACCTCATGAACGGACTCGCGCTGCGCTTCGGGGAGGCGGAGGGAAACCCCGACCTCCGCGAGACCCTCGAGTGCTCGCAGAAGAACGCGCAGGCCCAGGCGCAGGCGCTCACGGCGTCGATCGACCCGATCTCCGGCGTCCTCGCCCTCGTCTCGACCATCGCGAGCATCGCCGGTATGAGCATCGACATCTCGCTCGAGACCGGGGGCGCACCGCCGGAGTCGACCGAGGCCGTCGATTCCGTGATCCTCGTGCTCGGCACCGCCGTGGACGCCATCTCCGCGATCGTGGGCGACTGACATGGCCGACAACCGCTCCTTCCTCGGCACCGGCATCGGGTTCCCCATCGATGTCGGGCCCGACGGAAGCGTGCGGACCGCCGCCGGCGAGCAGTCGATCACGCAGGCGATCTGGCTCATCCTGTCGACCTCTCCGGGGGAGCGGGTCATGAACTCGGAGTTCGGCTGCGGCATGCAGGACCTCGTGTTCGCGCCCAACACGGCGGCGACGCACGCGCAGATCGCGCACCACGTGCAGGAGTCGCTCCTGCGCTTCGAGCCGAGGATCGACGTCCTCGACGTGCGGGTCGAGGCGTCCGGAGACCTCGCGAACCTCCTGCTCATCGCCATCGACTACCGCGTGCGCGAGAACAACGCCCTCAACAACCTGGTCTATCCCTTCTACATCACCGAGGGGATCTCGCAATGAGGAGCGTGAGCCGATGACCCTCGTGCCGCCGAACCTCGACGACCGCCGTTACGACGACCTGGTCGCCCAGGCCCGCTCGCTCATCCCTCGCTACCTCCCCGAGTGGACCAACCACAACGACGCCGATCCCGGCATCACCCTGCTCCAGCTGTTCGGGTGGTACACGGATCTGCTGCTCTACCGCGTGAATCAGACGCCCGAGCTCAACTTCATCAAGTTCCTCCAGCTCCTCGGCATCACTACGGCCCCGGCGACGCCCGCGGCCGTCGATCTCACCTTCACGACCGCCAAGCCCACCGTCGACGTGGTGGTCCCCACCGGCACACAGGCCTCGGGGCAGGGCGCCGACGGCAAACCCGTCGTCTTCGAGCTGCCGGAAGGCTTCACCGCCATCGCCTCGCCGCTGGCAGCCGTCCAGACGTTCGACGGCTCGGCGTATCGAGACGTTACGACCGCGAACACGACGCCGGGGCAGCTGTTCGCGCCGCTCGGGCCGTACCCCAAGCCCGACGCCGCCGTGCTGCTCGGCTTCGGCGGGACGGCACTGTTCACGGCCAACCCGATCTCGCTCATGGTCTACCTCGCGCCGCAGCGCGGCCGGCCGGTCGCGCAGGCGGGCGCGCAGGCGACGCCCCCGCCAGGGCGCTTCGCGTACGAGTACTTCGACGGCGTGGGCTGGCAGCCGCTCGGCGTCGAGCGGGACGAGACCGCGGGCTTCACGGCGTCCGGACGAGTCGTGCTGTTCGGGCCGGGCACGAAGGCCGCGAAGAAGCCGATCGGGCAGGTGGCGGCATCCCTGTACTGGATCCGCATCCGCATGCTCTCGGGCGCGTACGAGCGAGGTCCGTCGATCGAGCGCGTCGCCGTGAACACCGTGCCCGCGCGGGCCGCCGTCACTGTGCGGGACGCCGTGCTGGGCGGATCCGACGGGCTTGCCGGGCAGGGGCCGTTCACCCTCCCGCAGACACCCGTCGTTCCGCTCCCGCGTCCGGTGACGGTCCCGCAAGAGGACGCACCCACCGCCACGGTGACGAGTCTGCGCCTCGAGATCGACGAGGGCAGCGGCTTCCGCGTGTGGCAGGAGACGGACGACCTGGGCGTGTGGGGGCCCGACGACCTCGTGTACACGCTCGACCCCGCGAGCGGCCAGATCCGGTTCGGCGACGGACGGCACGGCGCGATCCCCACCGCCAATCCGGCACTGCCGATGTCGAACATCGTCGCCAGGCGCTGGCTCGCGGGAGGCGGGGCGCGCGGAAACCTCGGCGCGGGCACGATCACGACGCTCGTCACCGCGGTGCCGGGTCTCGGGAAGGTGACCAACGTCCTCGCCGCGGTCGGGGGAGCGGACGGCGAGTCGGTGGACGCGGCCAAGCTCCGCGCGCCGGCGGAGCTGAAGGCGAAGGAGCGCGCCGTCACCGCCGAGGACTTCGCGCTGCTGACGCGGCAGGCGCCGGCGAACGTCGCCCGCGCGCACGCGCTGGCGCTCGCGCATCCGTCGTACCCCGGCGTGCCGGTCCCGGGCGCGGTGACGGTCCTCGTCGTCCCCGACGGGCCAGGGCCGGCGCCGACGCCGACGCCGGCGACGCTCGCGGCCGTGTGCGCGTGGCTGGACCGCCACCGCCTCATCACCACCGAGGTCTATGCGACCGCGCCGCGGTACCGCTCGGTGCGGGTCGTCGCCGACATCCTCGTCGCACCGGAGGCCGACCTGGCGACGGTGCGGAGGGACGTCTCGTCCGCGGTGACGACCTGGCTGCATCCGCTCACGGGAGGCCCGGACGGGCAGGGGTGGCCGTTCGGCGGCACCGTGTACTCGTCCGACCTCTTCCGCATCGTGCTCTCGGTGGCGGGGGTCCAGCGCATCCGGGAGAACCAGCTGACGGTCGATCTCGACGACGAGCGGCAGCCGTTCTGCCGCGACGTCGAGCTCGAGCGCGGAGAGCTCGTCCTCGCCGAGGATCCCGAACTGACGGTGAGCTACTCATGAGCTCCCACTTCCTGCTGGCGGCGCGGCCCGGATGGCGGCCCGCGTCGACGCTCACGCACGACGTCTCGGTCGACGGCGCGCTGACGCTGGACCCGCTGCCCGGGCCCTCGGTCTTCGACCTGCCGCTCCAGCGTGTCATCGACCTGCCGGACTGCCAGCGCGGGGTCATCGACACGGCCGGGCGTCGCGTGCTCGTCGTCGCAGGGACCGGGCAGGTGCGGCTCGTCTTCACGCCTCCCGGCGGACCGTCGACCTGGAGCCCCGTCGGACTGGTGTGCTTCCCACCGGATCGCCTGGCCGTCCTGGATGCGAGCGGCGTCGTGCACCTCTTCGACTGCGGCGGCGAATGGCAGGGGACTGTCCCCGACCTCGAGGCGCCCGTCGATCCGGATGCCGACCCTCGGTATCCGGTGCAGGGCGCGTTGGTGACGACCGCCCTGGACGCGGGTCTTCCGGGCTGCTGCTGGCATCGCATCGAGCTGCGCGGCAGCGTTCCGTCCTCGACCCGCATCGAGGTCGCCACCCTCACCACCGAAGAGGACCTGACCGAGACCGAGATCGCGCTCCTCGACGATCGCTGGGTGGCGGCGGCCACGTTCGGGGATCCCGGTCTCGCCGCGTGGGACACTCTCGTGTTCTCCCCGCCGGGCCGGTACCTGTGGCTGCGACTCACGCTCGTCGGCGACGGCAGCAGCACACCCGAGGTGACGGATGCCGCGGTGCATCCCTTCCGGCACACGTCGATCGAACGTCTGCCCGCGGTCTTCTCGTCGGGCGAGTCGGATTTCCTGGACCGGTTCCTCGCCCTGACCGACTCCGTCCGGGATTCCGTGACGCAACTGCTCGACGAGCTCCCTCTCCAGCTCGATCCCCGCGCGGCCGGCGCCTCGGAGCGTCGTGACTTCCTGGCATGGCTCGGCCGCTGGGTCGGGATGGACGACCTGGCGGGGCTGCCTGAGGCGCGGCGGCGCAGGCTCATCCGGGCGGCCGCCGAGCTCTATCGACGTCGCGGCACTCCCGATGGCGTCGCGCGCCACATCGGCATGTGGCTCGGCCGCAGGGTCGAGGTGCTCGAGCACTACCGGCTGCGCCGGTGGGCGATCGCGAACGGTGCCCGGCTCGGCGATGACAGCGTGCTGTTCGGTCCCGAGATCGTTCGGCGCCTTCGCCTCGACGAGTTCTCGCAGATCGGCGAGTTCTCGCTCGTGAGCACGCCGTCCCCTCGGCTCGACCCGTTCGCGGTGTTCGCGCACGCCTTCACGGTCTGCGTCCACGCCGCCTCCTGCGACGACACCGCGACGCTCGGCGACGCCGCGGCACGGATCGCGCGCGCGGTGTCGCCCGCGCACACGGCGCCCGAGGTGGCGGTCGTCCGCGCCACGGCGACGGTGGGAGTGCAGGCGCGCCTGGGAATCGACGCGCTCGTCGCCGGCCCGCCCCCCGCCGGACGCGTGGGGCAGGAAATCGGCATGGCTGTCGCCGCCGACCCCAGGGCGGGCGGCCTCAACAGCATCGGAATCGACGCCCGGCTCGGCAGCCGCGCCGTCGTCGGGTGAAAGGAGACACTGGTGACCAAGACGCTCGAACGCACCGGTTGCGACGAATGCGGCTCCCCGCAGCTCGCCCGCAACACGTGGTTCACCGGGAAGCTGCTCACGGAGCGAGACCTCACGGACGAGCAGCGCTACCTGCTCGGCAAGATCACGCGGCACAACCAGTACCTGCACGGCTACGGCATCGTGTGCGGGCTGGAGGTGGCGGAGCATCCGAATCCTGCGTGCCGTGAGGAGCTCGTCGTCGTCGGGCCGGGGCTCGCGATCGACTGCTGCGGGCACGAGATCCTGCTCACGCACGAGGAGGTCGTGCCGCTCGCCGATCTCGTCCGGGCGGCATGGGCGGCCGACCACGGCGACGATCCGCTGACCGGCCCGCACCGCGTGCAGCTCTGCATCGGCTACCGCGAGTGCCTCACGGAGGATGTCGAAGCGTTCCTCGAGCCGTGCGACGACATGGGCGCCCGGCCGAATCGCATCCTCGACTCGTACGCGTTCGGCGTGCGGCTGGATGCCCCGCTGCCGGCACCCGTCCAGCCCGCCGTGCTCACGTGGCAGGCGACGGTGTCGCTCGCGGGCGCCGGGCGGTTCGCCGTGGATTCCGGCGGCGACCGTCTCTACGCGCTGGCCGGCTCGACGCTCATGACCTTCACCGCCTCGACCGGCGCAGTGGTGGGCGCGCTCACCCTTCCCGCCGCCGGCCTCGACGTTGCGGTGAGTCGCACGGGCGATCGCGTCTACGTCGCCGTGGCCGCGAAGAAGGCCGTCCTGGTCTTCGATCCGGCTGCACCCGCCGCGCCGATCACGACTCTCGAACTTCCCGCAGCCCCTTCGGGCGCGGTGCGGTTGGCGGCACCGGGCACGGGCGGCGTCGCGGCGCTCGACGTGGATGCCTCGACCCTCTTCTCCTGGCCGGCCGACGTCGACACCGGCACCGCTTCGGCGCCGGTCACCGCGCCCGTCGCCGCCGATGGCCGGGCGGTCGTGATCCTCGCGGACTCCACGGCGGCGGTCGTGACCTGCGCAGACGGCTCGGCCCACCTCGTGAAGTCCGGTGCCACCTCGGCCACGGTCGTCGCGCTGGGACCGGACATCGTCGGCCTCGGCATCGTCGCGGCCGCGGGCGAGCAGCGGATCCTCGGCGTCGCTTCCGACGCGACCGCCCAGCAGTACACGGTGGATGTGACGGCCGGCACGATCACGGCGACCGGCTCGGTCGGCGATGTCGTCGACACCCCGGTCGCCGTCGCCGAGAGCACCGACGGCGCGTGGGCCGCTGTGGCGGTGACGGATGCCGCGGGCCAGGGCGCCGTCCGGGTGCTCGACGTCGCCGGGCTGAACTCGGCGGCGCGCACCGCCGGAGAGCCAGCGCCGGTCGGAGTGGGGGAGCTCACGACCATCGCGATCGATCCGCCGCGCAGCCGCATCCTCGTCGGGTACGCGGGGACGACCGGCCAGCCCGAGACCGCGGGGATCGCGGTGCTCGACGCGGACGTGCTCGCCTGCTCGCTGTCGCCGGGCGACTGTCCGACGTGCGGGGAGGACTGCATCGTCCTCACGACGATCGAGAACTGGTCTCCCGGCGACGAGTTCGCCTCGGCCGCGCTGACGACAGCGGGCCGCCGACACCTGCCGAGCATCAGCCAGCTCGCCGACACCGTGAGGTGCCTGCTCGCCCGCCCTGCCGGGGGTTCGGGAGAGGCCGGACCGGCCGGTCCGACCGGGCCTCCGGGGCCGGCCGGCCCGCAGGGTGAGCAGGGCGAGCAGGGCGAACCCGGGCTGAACGGCGAGCCGGGACCCGAGGGGGACCCGGGGCCCCAGGGGCAGCCGGGACCACAGGGGATCCCGGGCCAGCCGGGCACGCCGGGGCAGACGGGCCCCCAGGGCGAGACCGGCCCGCAGGGTCCGCCGGGTGCGCCGGGCACCGATCTGCTCGCGGTGCGTCTGCCGAACATCGTCGCCCTCTCGTGGCCGCACCGCGGCGAGGTGCGCACCCCGGCTCCGTCCCGGCGATTGCGGGACGTCGGCATCGTCGTCGTCTTCAGCGAGCCGATGGACGTCTCGACGCTCGACCGCATGTCGTGCGCCGTGTACCTCCGGCAGGACGACGAGATCGACGGTCGCCAGGGGTACCGCTGGACCGGCCTCACCGTGTTCGTCGATCCCATCCGCGTCGACCTCGGGTGCGGCGACATCGTCCGCGAGCTCCCCGATCCGCAGCCCGCCCCCAACGGGGACGCCAACGCCGTGCGGATGTGGGTCGACGGCGACCTGCCTGACGGCATCTACCGGGTCATCCTGGACGGCGACACGATCCTCAGCGTCCGCGAGGACCAGCGTCTCGACGGCAGCGTCGGTCAGCTGGCGCTGGACGGCAATCACCTCGGACCCGGGCTCACCAAGCGCTGTCCCACTGGAGACCTCATCGAGGGCGGGACGTTCGAGAGCTGGTTCATCCTCGGAAGGGAGCCGCAGCTATGAGTACCGTCTACTCGGCGCACATGCGCCGCATGTCGGGCGCCTCCGCCGAGAGATCCCACGGATGCGATTGCACCTGCCCCGTCTGCCAGGGGCTGCACACCTTCGTGCGTCCCCGGTTCTTCGCCGGCCAGCTGCTCACCGAGACCGAGCTCACCGGCCTGACCACGTACTTCATGGAGAAGCAGCGGCTCCACAACCGCTACCTCCACGGGTACGGGGTCGTCGTCGGTCTGCAGGTCGAGTGCGACGGCTGCGGTCCGGGTGTGATCGTGCGCCCGGGCTACGCCATCGACCCCTGCGGCGCGGACATCGTGCTCCCGGACACGGTGAGCGTCGACGTCGGCAAGCTCATCGCGAGCTGCTCGCGACGGGTCGAGGTCGACGACTGCGACCCGCCGCGGTACCCGCGGGCCGACGGCTGCGACGACCGCGAGCAGACGTGGTGCCTGTGGGTGCGCTACAAGGAGCAGCAGGCACGTCCTCTCACTCCGCTCGGCGGCGGCGCCGCGCCGTCGGGATGCGGCTGCGGCGCATCCCGGAGCCCCGGTGGCTGCGGATGCGGCAAGAGCGGCGGGGGAACGGCGAGCTCATCCACAGGGTCGGGCACCGCGTTCGGAGCGGGACGCAGCACGGCGGCGACGTCGAAGGGCGGATGCGGGTGCGGTGGCGGCGCCGGCGGCACCTCGTCGCGCGCCACGACGTGCGGCTGCCAGCAGGCGCCCTCGCGCGGTTCGCGTGACGCGGCGTGCGAACCGAGCCGCGTGTACGAGTACCTCGAGTTCGGCGTCTCGCCCAAGGACGAGGACTGCGGGACCCTCGAGAGCGCGATCGGCGGGACCTTCCCCGCCAAGGTCCTGGAGTGCATCAGACACCTCCAGCCCGTGCTCACCAAGGGCCTCTCCAAGCCCATGCAGTCCAGCGCGCTCTCGGTCGCCATGGGCGGGCAGGTCGGTCTCAGTCAGGGCGTGGCACGCGATGCCGTCTGTCAGCTCTACGCCAACGTGCTCGAGCTGTACCAGAACGACCCCATGCGCACGCAGTGCGTGCTCCCCGAGGAGCTCTCGTCGATCGATTGCTCGCCGCAGGGTCCGAACGAGACCGACAGCCAGTTCCTCGCCCGGCTCTCGCTCGCCCTGCAGCAGCTCATCGTGCTCGTCGTGCTGTACCTCCGCGACTGCGTCTGCTATTCGGCGCTGCCCCCGGTGCCCGGAGCGGCGTGCGATGACCGCATCGTTCTCGCGTGCCTCACGGTCAAAGACGGCGTCGTCACGAAGATCTGCAATCTGGCCTGCCGCCGGTATGCGGGATCGTTCGTCAATCGCGAGTACTGGCTGCCGATCGGACCGGTCCTCAGCATCCTCGCGGCGAAGCTCTGCTGCTTCCCGCTGGGGCTCGGGCGTCAGGTGCGCGTGCCCGACGAACGGCGGCCCGACAACCTCCGGCGCGGATTCCCGTTCGGCGCGAAGACGTCCTCCTCGGGCTGGCGGTACGACAACATCCTGTCCGCGATCCGTTCGGACGACTTCTCGCTCCCCAAGCTGTGGCGCGACCGGGCGCGGACGATGGCGACGAAGGTGCGGGTCGGCACAGTGCTGGCAGGGGTGGAGCGCTCGCTCGAGCGGACGAAGGGCAGCATCCGGCTCGCTTCGTACCTGCACGCCGACGTCGCGACCGCGGCGGCCGCCCTCGAGAAGAAGGGCGTCCAGGTCGAGGTCGTCGAGGTCGCCGAACGCGGCGAGGGACTCGCCTTCGACGCCGTCCCGAGGGTGCGCAAGGGCGGCGCGGCGACCCTGTACTCGTACGGCGGACGCGTCGTCGGGGTTCGCGGCAGCGAGGGAGTCGACCTCGGACGGAGGGCCGAGCGATGACCGAGATTGCCCGCCCGGTCTACCGCGAGGGCCAGTTCCTCACGGCGGCCGACTTCGTCGCAGAGCAGGCCTACCATCGGCGCTCGCTCGCAAGGCACGAGGTGGGGGAGCATACGTGGGGGCTCATCGTGGGGCTCGAGCTCGTCGAGGTGGCGGACCCCGGCGGTTCCGGATTCGTCGACGTCTTCCTCACCCCCGGTTTCGCCGTCGACGGATACGGGCGTCAGATCGTCTCGTTCGAGCGGATCGCGGTGGACACGAACCTCTTCAACGCCTTCCTCGACAACTCGCACCGCAGCGTATGGATCCAGTTCGCGCAGACCAGCGCCGCACCGACGCCGGAGGGCTGGACCGACGACTGCGCCGACGGCGAGCCGACGCGTGCGATCGAGACGTTCCGGCTCGTGGTCGATCCCGTCGATCCCGACACCGACGTGCTCGTCGCCGGTGAGGTCGCGATCCCGGAGCCCTCGCCGGGATCGAGCATCCCCGCCGACACCTCCGTCCCGTTCCAGGAACTCCCGGAGGAGCCGCCGATCGCACGGTGGCTCGTGCGGCTCGGTTCGCTCCTGTGGGACGGCGCCGCCCGCCGCTTCCGGCCGGCCGGCGGACGGCTCACCGAAGGACGCAGATTCGCCGGCGTCGTCGCGGCGGACGTGCTCGCCCCGGCGGGAACGCTCCGCGTCGCCCGGCGCACGGCCCCGGCCGACACGGACGCGGCCGACTTCGCGATCGTCGAGGGACGCGTGCGCGCGCAGGGCAGGATCAACGCCGAGCGCGAGCTCTGGATGGAGGGCGATGCGATCCGGTTCACGTACGACGCCGGCGGCTCGGTCACGGATCCGCCGCTGACGCTCGTGCGCGACCGCGGTCCCGCAGGCGGCGAGCATCGCCTGCGCCTGACCCTCGGCGACGCGCCGGCCGCCGACGTCTCGCTCTCGGTCGGCACGACTGCGGACACGGCCGACCCCGATCCGGTCGCGGAGGTGATCGCGGATGGGCGCGTGCGCGTACCGCGGGGACCGCTCGACATGGGCACGACCCATCGTCAGGAGATCGAGCTGAACACGCCCGACTACGGCTTCGGCACGCAGGACGGCGTGCTGTATCAGCGCAGTCCGAACATGTTCGCGTGGTACACGGGCGGATCGCACCAGGACAAGCCGCTCGATCCTGGCAAGAACTCGGCGGGCGTGCAGCTCGTGCCGCGTCTCGTGCTGGACGCCGAGGGCTCGCTGGATTTCGGCGCCGTCACCCACCAGATGCTCAAGCTGTGGAGCGCGACCGGGACGACCGTGTACGGGATCGGGGTCCAGCCGTGGACGCTCTACTTCCGGACGGACGCCGACTTCGCGTGGTTCCGCGACGGCACGCATGCCGACGTCCGCGGGGGCGCCGGTGCCGGTGGCACGCTCGCGATGAAGCTCGGCGAGGACTCGACCCTCGAGGTGTTCGGCGCCGAGAAGGTGTCGACCAACCTCACCGTCGGCGCGGGCGGCAACGGCTGGGTGAAGTCACGCCACGTCAACGGCAAGTCCGCGTTCAGCGACGCCGACGATCATCTGTTCCTCAACTGGTCGACGGGCAACGACGTCTTCGTCGGAGGCGGGGGCGCGGCATCCGATCTCGAGGTCAGCGGCGGTATGCGCGTGCGCGGCCCGGGTCAGGCGGCCGTGGAGTCGGTGATCAAGGTCATCAAGAACGACCTCCAGGTGTCCAACGGGTTCACCGGAGCGGCCGGGACTCCCGGCACCTGGTCGTGGAACTGGGGCTCGGCGCTCGACGAGTGCTTCACGGTCTTCGTGGTGATCAACGCGTTCGCCGTGGTCACCGGCAGCGACCTGTTCAGCACGAACCCGTCGCGATCGCCCTCGACCGACGTGATCCCGCAGACGATGTGGGCTCGAGTCGACGCGTTCAGCAATTCCGGGGCGAACGGCCGGGCGTTCCTGTCGCAGTCCGACGCGGGCTCCGAGGGGAACAACGCGGTCGGCATCACCGTGATCGCGATCGGAAGGAAGACGACATGACGACGGACCAGGACTCCAGGACCGACCTCGAGCTCGCGGCCGAGACGAGGCTCGTGCTCCTGCGGCGTCAGCTCGCGGAGGGCGAGGCCGCGCTCGCAGAGCACGACGGGCAGCGCGAGCAGCTCGTGGCGAACCTGCTGCGGCTGTCGGGGGCGATCCAGGTCCTCACGGAGCTGCTGGCGCCCGCGTCCGAGGAGTAGGCATGGCTCGGGCGACGCTGGGACGTCTCGGACTGCGCGGCTTCGTCCCGCGCAGCTTGGGCGCTCGACCGGCCGTCGCCCTCGAGCGGGCCTTCGCCCGGCCGTTCGCGGATGTCGTCGACGACGCGTTCGAGCCGCTCGCCGCGGTCGACCCCGGCGCGCTCTGGGTGCTGCGCCGGGTGGACGTGCGGATCGCCGTTCCCGCGAGCGAGCCCGATCCTCTCGTGCAATCCCGTCGAGTGGCGGCGGGTATCGCACTCGCGGTCGCGAAGGCGGTCGCAGGCGGCCCCTCCTCCGATGCGGTGCGATTCGCCTCGCGCGCGGCATACGTGGCCGCCTATGTCCGCGCACGCCTCGCGGGACACGGGGGATCATGGGTCTTCGAGCGGTTCGCCGACCTGAGTCCCCTGACGCCGCTCGACGCGCTTCCCGCCGCGGCCCGCATCGCCGAGATCGAGCTGATCGAGGTCATCGCCGAGCTCGCGACGGTCGAGGGCTGGACCAGGATGCTGGCGGCCGCGGCACCGGGGGAGCTGGACCGTCTCGCGGTCGCGATCGAACGACGGCTCACCGGCGTCACCGCACCCGCGGAGTCGCTCGCCGCGGTGTCGGCGGCGCGGGCGCTGCGGCTCGCGCACGCGGCCGGCCGCCCTTCGGTTCGGATCGCCTCCGGCGCGCGGGCGCGGCTCGATCTCATCGGCGACCTGGCGGCCTCCCGTCCCGTCGACGCCGGCCTGGTCGCCGCGATCTGGCGGCTCGAGCCCGCGATGCCGTCGGCGGAGGCGGGCACCGTCGCGGAACGGGCGGCGGCCCGGGCGGTCGAGGAGCGAGCCACCGTGGTCGATGGGGCGGGCGTCGAGGGCCCGGTCGCGTCGCGCACGCCGGCCGATGACACCGGTCCCGCGGTCTTCGCTGCGGCGGGAGCCCCGGCCTTCCTCCTCCTCCCGGACCTCGCTGAGCTCCTTGCCGACGAGCCCGAGCTGATGGCGAGGACAGCGGCCGCCGCTGCGGTCCGCGCGGCCGTTCTCGGAGGCGTCCTGGGCGATCGCGTGGATGCCGCCGACCTCGCGCTCGGCGTCGCGGCGGGCGTCGCGCACGTCCCGGAGCCCGACGACTGGGATGCACTGCTCGCCGGGCCGGTCACAGCGTGTGCCGAGCGGATCGCCCGGGATTCGCACCTCGGATGGCAGCATCCGCTCGACGCCGAATGGGTTTCGCCGGCGACGGCGCGCGCGGCGCCGATCGGCATGCTGAGCATCGCGCTGCTGCGCCAGTTCCTGCGGCATCTCACCGGTTTCGCGGAAGCCCGTGCCTCGCATGTGGTTCCGCAGGTCCTGCCGCTCGGCGGTGTCGTGCGCCTCGACGACGGCCTCGTCGAGGCGATCCTCCCGAGCGGCCCGCTCCACGTGCTGCTCCTGCTCGCCGGCCTCGACGCCTTCGCGTTCCACGTGCCGTGGATCGACGCGCGGATCGTCGTGGGGCATGAGGTGACCGGGTGAACGCGATCACGGTGTGGGCCGCCGAACTGCTCGCGGCGGCATGGCAGCGCCAGGAGCACGAGGGGCGCTATCGCGGGTCGGACGACTTCCGCGCTCTGCACATCGACCCGGCCGACGCGGCCGCGAGCTGGCGCGCGGCGATGGCGGACGACGCACCCTGGCCCCCTCACCTCGGGGACTCCTTCGCACGGCTGGAGGTGCCGGACGGACTCGGACTCGCTCCCGCGGAGCGCCTCGTCGCCGCTCTGGCGTGCGCCGTCGAGAGCGAGCCGCGCCTGCGTCCCCTCGTCGCCAGTCTCACGGACGACCCCCTCCTGCGACAGCCCACGGTCGCGCTCGCACTGGAGCTGGCGGGCGCCGTCGGCGCGGGCGCGCACGACGTCCACGCCGCCCTGGCCGCAGGAAGCAGGCTTCTGGTGCTCGGTCTCGTGCGCGTCGAACCCATCGCCGGGCGCCCATCGCCCCTCGACGGACAGATCGTCGCCGACGAGTGGCTCGTCCGGGCGCTGGACGGGCTCTCGCCGGATGCACCGTCCGGCACCTATCGCGTCGTCCGCGCGCCGGCGACTCCCGATGATGCGACTCCGCACCTCGATCGTCCCGTGCTCCTCACCGGCGCGGACCACGTGCGTCACGCCGAGTCGTGGCGACGCCCCTGCATCGTCGGGCCGGCACGGAACGAGCGGGACCTCGCAATGCTCCTGCGGGCCGGACGACTCCGGCACGACGCGGTCGTCGTCGCGGTGGATGCCGCGCCCGAACCATGGCTGGTGGCGGGACTGGATGCCGCGGCCGCGCTCGGGTGGGCGGTGGGGCTCTCCCTTCCGGCCGGCATCACGTGGGTCGCGCCCGCGCGCTGGCGGCACCTCGAGGTCCGGGCGCCCGGCGTCGACGACCGCGCCGCGCGCTGGCGCATCAGTCTCGGCGACCGGGGTGTCGTGGTCGAGGATCGCGACGTCGCCGTCGTCGCGCATGAGTACCGGCTCGGGCTCGATGCGATCGACGAGGCCGCCGAACGCGTCGCGGTCCAGATCGGGGAGGGCGCCGCGGGTCTCGGCGCGCTCCGCGTGGCCGCCCGGCGCACGTCATGGCGGGACCTGTCGAGCTGCGCGCGCCCGGGGCCGGTCGGGAACACGTGGGACGACCTCGTCGTCACCGACGATGTCCGCGGACAGCTCGTCGACGCGGCGGCCGCGATCGGTCAGCGGGGCCGGGTGCTCGACGAGTGGGGCTTCGGGTCGCGACCCGGCTCTCGCGGCTACCACATCCTGTTCGCGGGGCCGTCCGGAACCGGCAAGACGATGTCCGCAGGCGTCGTCGCCGAGGCGGCCGGACTGGAGTTGTGGGTCGTCGATCTCGCGCGGGTCGTCGACAAGTACCTCGGCGAGACCGAGAAGGCGATCGACAGAGTGCTGCGGGCCGCGGAGTCCTCGGGCGCGATGCTGCTGTTCGACGAGGCGGACGCGCTGTTCGGGCGTCGCGGGGACGTGCGGGAGGCGAAGGACCGCTGGGCCAACGTCGAGGTCGCGTTCCTCCTTCAGCGCATCGAGGAGCACGACGGCGTCACGGTGCTGACGACCAACGTCAGCCACCATCTCGACGAGGCGTTCGCGCGCCGCATGAGCCAGCGCGTCGAGTTCACCGTGCCGGACGCGCGGCTGCGGCTCACGCTCTGGCACCGTTCGATCCCCGGTGCGGCGCCGCTCGCCGACGACTCCGACCTCGACCGCGTCGCGGAGCACTTCGAGCTCGCCGGCGGGGCGATCCGCACGGCGGCGCTCAACGCGGCCTACGCGGCTGCGGCCGACGAGGGTCCGATCCGGCTGCCGCACCTCGTGCGCGCGAGCGTCCGCGAGCTCAGCAAGGCGGGGAGGACGCCGACGCGCTCCGATCTCGGCGACCTCGGCGTTCATCTGCAGGAGGCCCGATGACGATCGTCATGGAGCCTCTCGTCATCCGGGGGCGGCGTCCCGCCGTCGTCGACGCCGGCGCTGTCGACGCCGAGCCCGCGTCCGCGCGCGCCGGACCCGGCCTCACGAACCGTGCCGCCGGGCGGCTGCGCGATGCTCCGGATCGCGCGCGCTTCGGAGGCTTCTCGTATACGCGCACCGCCCAGGACGACGCCGAGGCCCGGGCGGCGCTCGCGCGCGCGCTGCGCCCGGCACCGGCTGGTCCCACCGAAACGGCTCCGCCCGGCGACGCCGCGGCGACGGGATCGGGCGCGACGACCCGCGCGAGGTTCGGCGGTTTCGCCTACGAGCGCACGACCCAGGACGACTCCGAGGTCGCCGCGACCGCCGAGCGCGAGCGGGCGCTGCTCGCGTCGGCCGACGCGGTCGATGCCCCCGGCGCATCGGGAGAGCAGCCCGTGCCTGCGGCGTCGTCGGAGCCGACGGCCGCCGATGTCGTCGAGGTCGACTCGACCGAGACGCGCGAGGTCACGGGCGATGAGACGACCGCGTCCGTGGGCGCGGCATCCGCAGCGATGGCGGCATCGGTGGCCGCCGCCGCGCCCGCCAGCCTCGCCGGCATCGAAACGCCCGCGGCACTCGTCACCGCCGCGAGGGTCGCCGCCGACTCCCTTCCGCGCCCCGACGTGCCGCGCGCGCCGCTCGACCGGGTGTTCGCGCCGATGATCGCGACGGCCGGTCGGCGAGCAGCACGGCCCGCCGCGCGCGGTGGAGGAGGGCGCTACCCGCCCCCGCGCCCTGCGGAGCCGATCGAGATCGACCCCGTGCCGCAGGCCACGTCGACGCTGAGCACGGCGCTCAACGAACGCCTGCCCGAGCTCGCCCTGCCGGCGGTGCGGGCGATGCCCGACGGCACGGTCCCCACGCTGGGCGAGGTGTCGAGCATCTCGGCGGACGAACTCGCTGTCGAGGTCGACACAGCGAGTCCGGCCGCTGACGCCGCTGCCGCGAACCGCACCGAGGCTTCGCGGCGATCGGCCGCGCTGCGGACGACGCCGGATGCGAGCGTCCCGCCGCCGGTGCCGCGGCCGATCTCGCCGCCGGTGCTCGTGGACTTCCGCCGTCCGCCGCCGCCACCCCCGCCGAGAGCGGACGCCGAGCTCGAGTCGTCGCAGATCGCGCGGGTTCTCGCGCTCATCATGGCGGATATCCCGGATCGCGTGACGACGGCCGTCGACCGGGTCCGTGGGCTGGCGTTCCCGCCGAACAAGCTCGCGAACTACTACCTCGACGTCACCGATCCCTGGAAGCCGGTGATCACCACGGGGATCAACGCGAAGATCGAGGAGTTGCGGGCGGCCGCGAACATCACGCCGGAGATCCTCAACAGGGCTGTCGAAGCACGCCGCGCCGAGATCGCGACGCGTGCGACACGGGTGACGACGGCCGCCGAGCTCGAGGTCGACCGCACGGCACGAACACTTACGCGCGAAGCGGAGCGGGAGAACGCCCGGATCGAGCAGCAGCGACTGCGCGACCAGGCGCGACAGGTGGCGCGGTACCGCCGTGCGCTGTACTCGCGCGATCCGGCGCTCGTCGAGGAGCTTGCCGCGGCCAGGATCGGCTACATCGATGCCGACGTCGGGCGCGGCACGGCCGCGATCGATGCCGCCAAGACCCGGCGGCTCGAGCTCCTCACGTCGTACACGGCCACCTACCGCGAGGCTTATCGGCGGGCAGACGACGCGTTCCAGCATCCCACCGGCGGACCGGCGCGCGCACCCCCGAACGAGGGGACGAGACTCTGGTACGACGTGGCCGTGGACGCACTGACGACGGCGATGACGGGTCTGCGCACGCAGACCGAGACCGACGCCGGGACACTGGCGACGAACCTGCGAAACGCGGGGACGGCTGCGAAGGCGGCCGTGCGAACGTGGTCCGACACGCGCCTGCGCCGCCACCTGAGCGACGACGAGCGCGCCCGGCGATCCACGGCGGACGCCGACGTGACGAACACGGCGATCACGAACGCTCGGGCCGAGGCGGCACGCAACACCACCCGCGAACGGCTGATGTCCGACATCCGGGTGGCTTCCGCCACCTACCTGCGCACACTCGACGATGCCGCCGGCGTCACACGCGAGCACGCGATCAACCTCAACGACGCCCAGCTCGAGATGGGCCGGCGCTTCCTCGCGATGGGGGAGCCAGGCGACCCGATGTCGGCCGTGGCGAACGTGCTGATCGAGCGTCACCTCACCGAGACCTTCGGGGTGAACTTCGCCACGAAGGTCGAGGAGCTGCGCACGGCGATCTACGCGAAGTCCGCGGCGACGCCGGAGGAGGCCGGTGAGCTCGGAGACATCTACTTCCCGGGCGGCGGCGGCGGGCTCGAGGCGCGGGTGAACCGCCTCTGGACCGCCTTCGAGGTGTGGCACGGCACGGCCGAGGAAGATGCGATCAAAGAGCTGGAGGGACTCGACTACCACCAGACCGCGCTCCTCAACCGCGCGTACTTCCTGATCAAGAACCAGAGCCTGCAATGGCGCATCGGCGAGGAGATGTCCGGGTCGGACTTCGACAAGGCGCAGGGGCTCGCGCAGGGAGACGACGAGGGTCGGCGCCGCCACGTGCGCGGTGTGATCGCCGACGCCGACGGCTGGTTCTCGAACGACCCCGCCGCGGCCCTCGACGCGGTGCGCAATCTGCCACCGGGGCAGGCGGACGCCCTCGTGGCCGATCCCGCGACACGCGCGCACCTCACCGAGGTCCTCGGCGGGCGGCGCTGGGTCGACCGTCGAGGGTCTGTCGCCGACGACCGCGGCGAGCGCGAGCTCCAGCTGCTCGTGCAGCTCAACCGGCCCGCGGACGCGACCGATCCGACGGATGCCGCGACCCGGCGCGATCTGCAGGCGCGGGCCGACGCGATCGAATTCGATCGTGCGGTCAGGCGAGGCAGCGGAGGAGAGGCATCGACCGAAGCCGTCGTCGAACGGATCCGGAGGTCGGTGACTGCCTCGGCACCGCCCACGTGGTCGCACGACGAGATCGACAACGAAGTGCGCCGCCGCATGCGCGCGATGGAGAACGCCTACGAGGTCGAGTTCGGCTCGGAGCTTCCTTCCGGAGGAGTCAGCGCGCTGCGCACCGCCGTCGCCCGCTACTCCTACGGCACGACCCTGGATCTGCGCCAGTCGCTCCTGGACGTCGACCGCGCCCGCGAGCGGTCGTCGCGGCTGCAGCGCACCACGGAGGGCTTCTACACCTCGGACTCCGAGCTCAACGCCGAGCTCACCCGCACGTACAACGACGCACTCGCGGAGGTGCGGCGCAATGAGACCCGGCAGGATTCGGTCCGCCGGGAGGCCGAGCACCTGATGACGCAGGACGGCATCCGCGCGCCCCCCGCCCCGAGCGTGCTGGCGGCATATCGACAGGAGGCCGAGGAGAACCTCGCGCGCACGCTGGCGGCCGAATGGATGGGCTCGGTCAGGACGGCGTTCGCGGCCGACTACGGCCGGCGATGGGGCGGAGGATCGGATCCGCTCCGCGACATGGTCACGTCGCAGACGCAGTTCGCCGGTGAGACCGAGGCCCTCGCGCGGCTCGACACCGGCGGGGGACTCACTCCCGCGCGGGCCGTCGAGATCGGGCAGGCCGGGTGGGGAATGGACCGCGAGCTGGTCATGGCCGGGCTCGGCAACCGCACGACGCAGCAGCTCGCCCGCATCTCGGCCGAGTACCGGACGAACGAGTCGACCGCGGGCAGGGACATGCTCGCAGACCTGCGGTCCGAGACCGGCGGCTGGACCGACGAGACCGCCGACCGGAATCTCGAGCGCGACGCCTTCGACATCCGCGAGGCGATGCGCGGCGTCCCGACGACGCCCCGCGAAGAGCACGAGTCAGCACGCCGGCGGTTCGAGTACGAACGCGACGTGTATTTCGGGGGCACGAGCGATCGTCCCGACGCGGTGACGAACGAGTTCGCTTCCCTGCGACGCCAGATGGATCGCGTCGATGCCCGCATGCGGGACTGGAACGCCGCGCGCGACCGGGGCGACACGGCGGCGCTTCGTCGTATCGAGTCCGGCCTCGCGACGGCGCGCGAGAGTGTCGGGGTTTCCGCTGACGCTTACCGGCGCGCGGTCGACGACCATGTCGAGGGCATCGCGCAGAAGGTCGCGATCGGGGTCGCTCTCGCGGTCGTCGGCATCGTCGCGATCGTGACGAGCATCGCGACCGGTGGACTCGCCGCACCCGCGTGGGTCGCGGTCGCCACGGCCGTCGCGGCATCCCTCGCCGGAACCGCGGCGTCGATGGCGGTGAAGAACTCGATGCTCGGAGCGGCGTACGGGCAGAACGCCTTCCGGACGGATCTGCTCGTCGGCGCCGTCGACGCGATCGTCGCCGCGCTGACCGCGGGCCTCGCCGACAAGATCCTGAAGCTGCCCCGCCTGGCGGGCGCCACCCCGGCCGCGCGCACGATGATGGCGCGTGCGATAGCGGCACAGCGGGCGTCCCGTCCGCTCCTGGCCCGCATGGGGGCGTTCACGGTCGAGCAGATCGCGCAGTCGGTGCCGACGGCGCTCACCGGCGCGGCGCTCAACCGCGACACGTGGAAGGGGGATCCGCTGCGTAACTTCGCGCTGGCCGGTGCCACGGCGGCGGGGATGGGCATCGGGATGGGAGCCGCGATGCACGTCACGATGACGCACGCACCACGGCTCCTCACGGGGATCGCGGACACGGCCCGGCTGCTCACCGGTCGCGGCGGGGCAGCCGTGACGGGCGAGTCGGTGGTCCTCCGCTCCACGCGCCAGGCCGTCGCTGTCGGCGACGTCGAGGCGGCGACCAACCGGGGATCCTTCCTCGAGCGGTGGGCCGCGCGGCGGCAGTTCCTGCGCGCGAATCCCGGGGCGAGCGAGCTGGACTTCCAGGTCGCGCTCGCCCAGGGGGCCGCCGACGCGAAGATCGATGCGGGCGCCGTCCGTTCCCTCCAGGTCGAGATGAAGGGGCATCTCGTCTCGGGACTCAACGGCAGCGACGCCGAGCTCGCGCGGCAGGCGCGGATCGAGGTGCTCTCGGACGCGGAGTTCGTCCGGCGCACGGGGTCGGAGTCCAACGGGTACGCAGCGACGCTCAACGTCAAGGGAGAACCGGTCGTCGTGATCCGCGAGGGCGCTCCCCTCACGCGCCTCGCCGAGGAGGGACGTCACGTCGCGCAGTTCTTCGACCCCGCGAACGCGGCGCGGCTGGCGCTTGTCGACGAGCGCCGCCTCGCCGCGTACGCATCGATGTCGCTCACGGATCGGATCGCCGCGTGGCGGGCGAAGATCGACCTCGAGCTCGACGTGCAGGCGCGCACGATCCCCGAGCTGCGGGCCCAGCTGAACGACCCGGGCCTGCACCCGGATCGCCTCCGTGATCTCGCCCGCATGCTCATCGAGGCCGAGACCGCCGTCGAGGTGCTCTCGGCGCGGCGCGTGACGCTCGACGGGTTCGGGTCGGCCGAGATCGCCCGGATGAGAGCCGGCGATCTCTCACCACCTCGGTTCCTCGACGACCCGCCGCGGCTTTTCGCGAAGAGCACCGACGCAGACGCGCCCGCCGTCGACACGACTCCCGCGAGCCCGGCGGTGAAGCCCGCCCCATCCGATGCGACCGCGGCGCCCGTCCCCGCCGAGACGGAGACCTGGACGAGGGGCGGACGCGCCTTCGTCGCCGAGCCGCACTTCCTCGACGGGTCGCGCAGATCGCGCTATGTCATCGTCCGCGAGGGCGGAGAGATCGTCGAGGTCATCCTGCAGCGCAAGGAGGGCAAGGAATGGCGGCTCTCGGGCCGGGTCGGCCGCGATCGCGGTGGAGTCGCGGAGTTCGCCGCGCGGATCGAGCACATGGCGGCGGCTGCGGCGGAGGAGTCCGCCACCGTGAGCCTGCGCCAGCTCGGCGCGCAGACGGGGACGGGTGCCGGCCTGGATGATCTGTGGTTCCGTTTCGACACGTCCGGCGGCGCGGTCGAATGCCGCGCGCGCGTCTACGAGGCAAAGCACTACGACGGTCAGGTGTCGAGCTTCAGCGCGATCGACGAGAACTTCCGCACCAACATCAAGCGCGCGCGCGATCGCCTGCAGCTGCATCTGAACCGCGGCACGTGGGACGAAGCGGGGATGACCCGAGCGCAGGTCGAAGCGGCGCTGCGGGCTCTCGACCGGAATCAGATCGACGTGATCGTCCGCACGAGCGGAACGACGCGGGTCAACCCCGATCACCTGTCCGATATCGGCACGCGGCTCAACCGGCGCAAGTCGGGCGCGCCGATCCGGGTTCTCCATGATCCGAACCCCATCGGCTCGGCGGCGATGCTCGACGCCGAGGAGCTCTGGCTGCGCGTGGAGCGGTTCCGGCGCCGCGGCTACAAGGATGCCGACAACATCCTCTTCAAAGACCTCGCGAACGGTCCCCGCGGCATGGATGCGCGGTCGGTCGACCGGGCCGAGGCCGTGGTCACCGCCCGCAATCTCCCGGGCTCCCAGCTGTCGGGCCGGATCGAGTGGGCGCCCGGCCGCGGACACCTCGTCGATGCGAACGGGCCGTTCAAGGTGCTCGTCGCCGAGCGGCCGCCTGCCGGCATGGCGTTCCAGGCCGACGTGCGCGCGCGGGCCATCCTGAGCGCCGTCGAAGCGGGCGTGCCCGCCACCGGAGGAAGACCGTCGGTGGAGCCCGTGCGCGTCGTGGTGGACTATTCCGCGCTCACCGTCCAGCAGGCCCGTGAGCTGCGAGCAGCCCTGGCGGCGATCGCGAAGTCCTCGGGCAGGTCCGACGCTGCCGACCGGATCATGTGGGTGCCTCCGCTGCGGAGCCTCGACAGCCCCACCGGATCGAAGTGACGCCCGCCGACCCGTGCACACCCTGGCGCCGGGAGCCCGCTCTCTCGTACCGTCTCCGGTCCTGAGCGCGCGAAGACGGAGGGCACGGACCGGATGTCGCGGCCCGCACCCTCCGTCGCCTCACGCGGTGGCGATCGCCACCGCGGCGCGCTGGCGGTGGCTGATGCGGTGACCGATCCAGAAGCCGATGGCCACGAGTCCGCCGAGGGCGACGAGGAGCAGCCACGGCAGGACCATGGGCGTCGCGCCGTTGGCGCCGTCAGCGAGAAGCTCGGAGCCGTCGGCGATCTGCGTGTTGCCGTCGCTGAGTGTCGCCGCACCCGCGGAGAGCTCGGCGGTGCCGTCGGCGAGCGTCTGCGATCCTTCCGCGAGGGTCGTCGTCCCCGCAGAGAGCTCGTCGAGCCCTGTCGACAGATCGTCCGCGCCCGCGGAGAGCTTCGACGTGCCGGCGGCGAGCGAGGTCGCTCCGGTCGACAGCGATCCTGCGCCGGACGCGATGGTCTGCGTCCCCTCGCTGAGGCTCGACGCGCCGCCCGCGAGCGTAGCGGTGCCCGCAGCGACCTTCGCGGCTCCGGCACTCACGTCGGCGACACCGTCGCGCAGCTTCGCGGCCCCGACGGCGAGGGCGGGTGCGCCGTTCCTCTTGTCGGCGAGCGCGACGGTTCCCGGCCACCCGTACGCGGCGTCGCCGTTGACGATGTTGTGGACACCGCCGGCAGCGCCGAGGAGTCCGGCCGCGAGGGCGGGTGCCTTGGTGGCGGGGGTGCTCAAGGCCTGGACCTGCAGTTCGACCCCCGCGGCGAGCGCCGCGAGCTGCTGCAGAGAGGTATTGGACGGATCGCCCGCAGCCATGGCGGCGAGCGAGTTCGCGAGGGTGGAGGCGTTGGCCTTCGTGCCGGCGGCCAGACCGTCGAGGGCCGCCTGGGATGCGGCGAGCGTGGACACCTGGGGCGTCACACCGGCTGACAGGCTCGCGAGGACGCCCCGCGCGTACGTGTCGGCTCCGACGACGCCCGCCGAGAGGCGCTGCGTCTTCGTGGCGAGGGTCGTGGCGCCCTCGGACGCGCGCTCGGCTCCGACCGCGAGATCGGCCGCTCCCGCGGCAGCCCGCTGCGCTCCCGCGCTGAGGCTGCTCGCGCCGCTCGCCGCGGAGCTCGCGCCGACCGCGAGCGACTGCGCGCCCGACGACAGCTGCGTGGCGCCGGCTTCGGCTGACGCCGCTCCGGTCGAGAGGGCTTCCGCACCCGTCGCGGCTTCGGCCGCACCCGCGTCGAGCTGGGCCGCGCCGTCGTTGAGGTCGGCGGTGCCGTCGGCGACCGTCACCGCGCCGGCGGCGAGTTCGGCCGACCCGGCATCCGCCTGTGCGGCACCAGAGGCGAGCTCATCCGCGCCCGCGGCGATCTTCGTCGTGGTCGCGAAGTAGAGGAAGATCATCGCCGCCAGCAGAACGCTGAGGACGATGACGGCGATGCGCGTGCCGAGGCCGTGCGCGTGGGCGGTGGTGGTTCTCGTCATCGAGGACTCCTGTGGTGTCGCGCCTGCGCGGGGCAGGCGTGTGGAAGGGCACCGGCGTGCTGTCGCCGGGTCGACGCTCGATCCCGGCAGGGGGTCGCCGTGCCCGCGCACCTTCGTCGGTGCAGGGGGCGTCGGTGCGCCGGGGGAGCGGTGCGAATGTAACAGCGGCGCGGTCGGCGGCGAAGCATCCAGAATCGGTTCTTCAAGGTGGAACCAAGTGTCACCGAGCTTGAGACTCAATTTCTGTAGAACGTCGACAAGAGACCCGGGCATCGCGGTCGCGAGGGCAGCGCCTCGAAGCCGAGCACGGTCCGATCACGGGCGACGCGCCGGCGGCGGGGGAACTTCCTTCGCGGCGATGACGGCACCCCTCGGTATGTGCTCGACACCGCGCTTGCCGTCGACGACGACGGAGGAGGCGTCCACGCTCAGCAGTTCGCCGAGCGCATCGGTGGCCTGCCCCGTCGGAAGGATGTAGCGGACCACCACGCGGCGTCCGGGCTCGGGCAGGTTCACCATGCACCGGGGGAGTAGTCCTTGAGGAAGACGCCGAACAGGTCCTCGCCGGCTTCTCCACGCACGATCGGGTCGTACACGCGGGCGGCGCCGTCGACCAGGTCCAGCGGCGCGTGGAAGCCCTCCTCGGCGAGTCGCACCTTCGTCGGGTGCGGGCGCTCATCGGTGATCCAGCCTGTGTCGACGCTGGTCATCAGGATCCGATCGCTCTCGAACAGCTCGCGTGCGCTCGTGCGTGTGAGCATGTTGACGGCGGCCTTCGCCATGTTCGTGTGAGGGTGCCCCGGCCCCTTGTAGCCGCGATTGAACACGCCTTCCATGGCGCTCACGTTCACCACGTAGGTGCGGCGCGCGGTACTCGCGGCGAGAGACGGCCGCAGTTTCGAGACGAGGAGGAACGGTGCGGTCGTGTTCGCCAGCTGTACCTCGAGCATCTCGAGCGGGTCGACCTCATCGACGCTCTGCACCCACGAGTTGGTGTGGTCGAGGTCCGGGATCAGGCCGCCGGCGTCGATCGCGGTGCCGGCGGCGAGGCGCTCCAGGGAGCTGGAACCGGCGGTCAGCGCCTGTTCCGTCAGCTCGTCGGCGCGTGCGGCCGCCGCAGCGAGGATCGGATGGGCGGTCACCGAGCGCTCGAGCGCCTGCGGGTGCCGGTCGTTGGTGTGGCCGAACGTCACGAGTTCGGGCAGCGGTCCGTCGGGCAGCGGTGCGAGCTCGGCGTCGACGAGCGGCTGGTATGCCCCGGGCGACCGTCGCACGGTCTGCGTCGCGTTGTTGATCAGGATGTCGAGCGGTCCGGCGGCCGCGACATCCTCCGCCAGCCCGAGCACCTGGGCGGGATCGCGCAGGTCGATGCCGACGACCTTCAGGCGGTCGATCCACTCCGGCGCGTCGGGCAGGCTGCTGAAGCGGCGCACGGCGTCACGGGGGAAACGAGTCGTGATGGTGGTGTGCGCACCGTCACGCAGCAGGCGCAGCGCGATGTACATGCCGATCTTGGCGCGACCGCCGGTGAGCAGTGCGCGCTTGCCGGTGAGGTCGGCACGCGCGTTGCGCTTGAGGTGACTCATCGCCGCGCAGGTCGGGCAGAGCTGGTGGTAGAACGCGTCGACGACCGTGTACTGCTGCTTGCAGATGTAGCAGGCGCGGGGCTTGAGGAGAGTGCCGGCGGTGGGCGCCGTCGTGGACGAACTGATCGCGATGCCGCGGGTCTCGTCGTCGATGCGGTCGGGGGCACCGGTGGCGGTGGCGGCGACGACGGCGCGATCCGCCGAGGCGATCGCCTCGCGGATCTCGCGGCGGCGCACCTTCTTGACCGCCTTGAACATCGCGGCGGTCGCGCGGCGGACGGCGATGTAGTCGGGGTGCGACTCGTCGACACCCGCCATACCGCCGAGCACCCTCAGTGTCGTCGAGAGATCGTCCGGGTCGATGCCGCTCGGCGGCAGGTCGGACGGTGGGGGAGAATCGGGAAGCACACGTGATTCTACGCCGGGCCGGTCGGGCGGTTCCTGTTAGCGTGCCTTCGTGAGCACCTCGAACCCGGCCTCGTCGCCGGGGCGCAGCATCCATGTCTCCGCCGCGGTCATCGTGAACGACCGCGGCGAACTGCTGCTCGTGCGCAAGTCGGGCACGACGGCGTTCATGCAGCCGGGCGGCAAGCCCGAACCGGGCGAGACGCCGGCCTCGACGCTGAGCCGTGAGCTGTTCGAGGAGCTCGGCCTGTCCGTCGACCCCGACGACCTGTCCTCTCTCGGACTGTTCACGGCCGCAGCGGCGAACGAGCCCGGGTTCCTCGTCGTGGCCGACGTGTTCGCCGCCGACATCGGCGATCAGATCCCCGTGATCGATGCGGAGATCGAGGAGCTGCGGTGGGTCTCGCGTGCCGATGCCGAGCATCTGGAGATCGCGCCGCTCGCGCGGGAGAACTTCCTGCCCCGCTGATCGGCGCACCTCGGGTCGATCCAGGAGAATAATGGCCACATGGACGCGCCGTCGATGTCGCCCGAGCGATCGATCGAGCTCGCCGCTCTGCGCCGGCGAGCGTACGGACCCGATGCGGACATCGGACGCGACCCGGTCGCGCAGCAGCGGCTGCGGGAGCTCGAAGACCTGGCGCGTCCCCCCGTCGAGCGGAGCGTCGAACCGATCGCCCCGGAGCCCGCGCCGCCGGCCGCGGACGACGCACCCGTCCGTCCCTCGGATGCCGCGCTCGACGACGCGACGACCACCGACGCCGCGCCGGAGCCGGCTGAGAGGACGGATGCCGCGCCCCCGGCCGCTCCTCCCGTCCGGCCGTGGTGGCGGCGCGTTCCGCTGTGGAGCGTGACCGCGGTCGCCGGCATCGCCCTGGGAGCCGCGATCGGCCTGACGTGGCCCGGTGACGACGGCCCGCCGCCGGACCTCACGCTCGGCATCGATCCCGGTGGCGGTGAGCGCGGGGCGGGATTCACCGAGAACCTCGACTACTGGGGCGTGCAGCCGGGCACGGTCGTGCCGCACGAGGGATACGACACGATCCAGGTCTGGACGGCGCTCGGCATCGACGAGTCGCGCTGCCTGCTGCTCTCGCACGACGGATCGTTCCTCAGTGCCACATGCACCGGCGCCGGGCTCGATCCGGTGCTCGACTTCACGATCTACGACGGGATGTCCCTCGACCTGGAGACGCCGCTGCCCGTGGGGACCGTGATCCGGTTCGTCGGGCACGAGGGGTCGGTGGACGTGTGGGTGCGGCCGCCGGGTGGTCAGATGCCCGAGTCGATCTCGTCGAGCGCGGATCGGCCCAGCGCCTCGTAATCCGGTTCGTCGTCGCTGTGCGCGAGCAGCAGGACGGCGACCGCGGCCGCCCACGCGCGCGCTCGCGTCCAGGTGGACCGGTCGTACCGGGCGCCGGTGGCCGCGATGAACCGTCCGCGCCCTGAGGGATCGAAGGCGAGCCAGGCGACCGCGAGGTCGTAGGCGGGATCGCCTGCGGTGACATCGCCGAAGTCGATGATGCCGGTCAGTCTCGGGCCGTCGGCGACGAGGTTGCCGGTGTGAAGGTCGCCGTGGATCCAGACGGCCGGACCGTGCCAGGCGGGAGCGGCGATCCCCGCGGTCCACGCCTCCGCGAGGGCGCGGGCCTCGCGGGTGGTGAGGGAACCCGCGGCGGCGAGAGCGTCGACCCGTTCCGCGAAGACGGCGGCTCGCGTGGCGAGCGGCCGGCCGCGCACGGGATTCACCGGGTGGTCAGCCGGCGCCTCGACGTGCAGCGCGGCGAGAGCACGGGCGAGCGTCTCGGCCCATCCCGCGCGCTGGGCACGTGGGACGTCGATTCCGCGGGCGCCGTGGATCCACGGCACGACGGACCACGCCCACGGGAACAGTTCGCCCGGCGCACCGCGCACGACCGGCGCCGGCACGCGCACGCCCGCCGCCTCGATGGCCGGGCCCACGACAGCCAGGCTGCGGTGCTCGTTGAGGATGAGCGGGGCGGCCAGGGCGCGGCGGGGGAGTCGCACGGCGAGGTCTTCGCCCAGACGCCAGATCTCGCTGTCCCACCCGGACGCCGTCCGGACGAGGGGCAGTGCTGCGGCATCGGGGATCTCCGTGGCCCGGCTCGCGAGGAGGCGGCGCACGAGCCATTCGTCGATCACCACCTCGGCAACGGGTTTGTCGGCCACGAGTCGAGCGTACTGAGATGTGCGGGAATCTTGTTTTATGTTGGACTGTGTTGTAACGTGTGGGAATCCGATGGAGGGTGCCACATGTACGCAACGGAGCGCCAGGAGGCGATCGAGCGCCGGCTCGCGGCCGACGGCCGGGTCAGCGTCGTCGAGCTCGCCGGGCGCTTCGATGTCACGACCGAGACCGTGCGTCGCGACCTCGCGCAGCTCGAGGCCGTCGGCGCCCTTCGCCGTGTCCACGGCGGGGCCGTCGCGACCGATCGTGCGAGCACGTCGGAGCCGCCCCTCACCGAGCGCCTCCAGCGCCACAGCGCCGCGAAGTCGGCGATCGGCGACCGCGCGCTCGATGCGATCGGCCTCGGCTTCCGCGGCTCCGTCTTCCTCGACGCCGGCACGACCACAGCCGCTGTGGCGGAGCATCTCGTCCCTCGCCTCGGCACCGGTGCGATCGAGGTCGTGACGCACGCACTCACGCTCGCCCACGTCCTCGCAACGATCCCGAACGCCGCTCTCACCCTCATCGGAGGCCGCGTGCGCGGTCTCACGGCCGCCGCCGTCGGGGCCGACACCGTCCGTGCGATCGAGGGCATGCGGCCGGATGTCGCGTTCCTCGGGACCAACGGGGTCTCGGCGGGCTTCGGACTGAGCACGCCCGACCCGGAGGAGGCGGCCGTCAAGCGCGCGATCGTGCGGTCCGCGCGACGCGTGGTGGTGGTCGCCGACGCCGAGAAGCACGACCGTGAGCTTCTGGTCGCATTCGCCACGCTGTCCGAGATCGACGTGCTCGTCACGGATGCCGCGCCCCGACCGCAGCTCGCGGCGGCGCTGGCCGACGCCGGCGTGGAGGTGTGGATCGCATGATCGTCACCCTCACCGCCCACCCTTCGCTCGACCGCACCATCACGCTGGCGGGTCCGCTTCGTCCCGGCGACGTGCAGGCCGCCGCGAGTGCGCGCGAGGATGCCGGGGGCAAGGGCATCAACGTCTCGCGAGTGATCGCCGCCGCGGGCGTCGACACCGCCGCGGTCCTTCCCCTCGCCCCGGGCGACCCCTTCGACATCGCTCTCGTCGCGACGGGGATCAGCACGCGCCGCGTCCCGGTGCACGGGAATGTCCGCGCCAACATCACGATCACGGACCCCGCCGGCGTCACCACGAAGCTCAACCTCCCCGGTGCCGCGCTGACCGGGACGGATGCCGCGGCCGTCGTCGACGCGGTCGTCGACGCCTCGCGCGGGGCGCAGTGGCTCGTCCTGGCCGGCTCCCTTCCGCCGGGGGCGGACGACGACTTCTACGTCGATGTGATCGAGGCGGTCCGCTCGGTGTACGGAGCGGGCGCCCCGCGCATCGCCGTCGACACCTCCGGCGCGGCGCTCGCCTCGATCGTCGCCCGTGGCCGGCCCGATCTCATCAAGCCGAACGACGAGGAGCTCGCCGAGCTCGCCGGGGTGACGCTGCCCGACGGCGACCTGGCGGGCGCGGTCACCTCCGTCGCGCGCAGTCTCGTCCCCTCACGGGTCGCGGCCGCGCTCGTGACCCTCGGCGCGCACGGCGCGGTGCTCGTCTCGGCCGACGGCGCGTGGGCCGCCGTGCCGCCGGCGATCCGCGTCGTGAGCACCGTCGGCGCGGGAGACAGCTCGCTCGCCGGCTACCTCCTCGCCGACGCCGCCGGGCTCGGACCCGAGGAGCGACTGCGCAGCGCCGTCCGCTACGGGGCGGCCGCGGCATCCCTTCCCGGCACCCAGGCGCCTGCGCCCGCCGACCTTCCCTCGGGCGATGTGCCCGTCACCCGCCTCGCACCCACCCCCGCCTGATCACGCCATCACCCTCGACCCTGGAGGTCACCGTGTCCGACACCATCACCCCAGACCTCGTCAGCCTCGACGTCGGTCTCGGCGCCGACAAGGCCGCCGTCATCCGCTCGCTCGCCGCGCGCGTCGTCGCGCAGGGCCGCGCGACGGACGCCGACGCGCTGTTCGCCGACGCCTGGGCGCGCGAGCAGAAGGACGAGACCGGCCTTCCCGGCGGCATCGCCATCCCGCACGCCAAGAGCGCGGCGGTGACGGAGCCGTCGCTCGCGTTCGCCCGTCTCTCACCGGGCGTCGACTTCGGCGCCCCCGACGGCCCGGCGGACCTCGTCTTCCTCATCGCGGCGCCCGAGGGCGCCGCCGAGGCTCACCTCGCGGTGCTCTCCAAGCTTGCCCGCAGCCTCATGCAGGACGACTTCACCAGCGGTCTGCGCGCCGCGAGGACCGACGACGACGTCGTCGCGATCGTGCGCGCGGCGATCGGCGAAGGAGACGCCTCGGCCACCCCCGCGCCCGCGCCGGTCGCATCGGCGGCCGCGCCGGCCGCGGCCGCCACCGGTCCCTCCGTGGACGGCCACCCCGCGCGCATCGTCGCGGTCACGTCGTGCGCCACCGGGATCGCGCACACCTTCATGGCCGCCGACGCGCTCACCGCCGCCGGTGTGGCCACCGGGGTGGAGCTCACCGTCGAGCCCCAGGGATCGAGCGGCTACCAGGCGCTGCCCCCCGAGGTGATCGCCGCCGCCGACGCCGTCATCTTCGCCACCGACGTCGATGTGCGCGAGATCGGCCGGTTCGCCGGCAAGCCCGTCGTGAGATCCGGCGTCAAGCGCGGCATCGAGCAGCCCAAGGAGCTCATCGCCGAGGCCGTCGCCGCCGCCGGCGACCCCAACGCCCCCCGCGTGAGCGCCGCGGCGACGACGGGTGCCGCGGCCGCTCCGACCGACAACCTCTCGTGGGGCGCCCGCATCCAGCGGATCCTCCTCACGGGCGTGAGCTACATGATCCCGTTCGTCGCGGGCGGCGGACTGCTGATCGCGCTGAGCTTCCTGCCGTTCCTGGGCGGCGTGAACGTCAACGCCGACGGCCAGGCGTTCGACGTCGTCGTGCAGAACGCGCTGTGGGATCTTCCCGCGGGCGGCCTCGGGCAGTATCTCGGCTCGGTCCTGTTCGTGATCGGCGTGACATCGATGGGCTTCCTCGTGTCGGCGCTGGCAGGCTACATCGCGTTCGCGATCGCCGACCGGCCCGGCATCGCACCGGGCTTCGTCGCCGGTGCCGTCGCCGTGCTCATGAACGCGGGCTTCATCGGCGGCATCGTCGGCGGTCTGCTCGCGGGGTTCACCGCGCTCGCGATCGCACGACTGAACGCGCCGCGCTGGCTGCGCGGGCTCATGCCGGTCGTGATCATCCCGCTCCTGGCGTCGATCGTGGCGTCGGGTCTCATGGTCCTGTTCCTCGGGCGCCCCATCGCCACCCTCATGGAGTGGCTGAACACGTGGCTGACGGACATGTCCGACACCTCCGGCATCATCGTGGTCGGCGTGATCCTGGGCCTCATGATGTGCTTCGACCTGGGCGGTCCGGTCAACAAGGTGGCGTACGCGTTCGCGGTTGCCGGTCTCGGGGCGGCTTCCGCTGAGAACCCGACCCCGTACCTGATCATGGCGGCCGTGATGACGGCCGGCATGGTGCCCCCGCTCGCGATGGCGTTCGCCTCGACCGTGCTCGCGCGTCGCCTGTTCACGCCCGTGGAGAGGGAGAACGGCGTGGCCGCGTGGCTGCTGGGAGCGGCGTTCATCAGCGAGGGCGCGATTCCGTTCGCGGCGGCCGACCCCCTCCGGGTCATCCCCGCCTCGATGGTCGGCGGAGCCGTCACCGGTGCGCTCAGCATGGCGTTCGGCGTGCAGTCGCTCGCTCCGCACGGCGGCATCTTCGTCCTGTTCGCGATCAGCCCCATCTGGGGATTCCTCGTCGCGCTGATCGCGGGCGTGCTGGTGTCGGGATTCCTGGTGGTCGCCTTCAAGCGATTCATCGCACCGAAGGAGCTGCAGGCGGCGGAGGATCTTCCCGCCGTCGCGGTTCCGGCGTGATCGCTGGCATCCGTCCCGCTCTTGCGGGAAGCTGACTCTCAGTCCTACGAAAGGAACGATCCCATGGCAGAACGTCAGGCCACCATCGCGAGCAGCTCCGGACTGCACGCCCGTCCCGCGAAGCTCTTCGTCCAGGCGGTGCAGGAGAAGGGCGTCCCGGTGACCATCGCCGTCGACGGGGGTCCCGACCTCAATGCGGGCAGCATCCTCTCCCTCATGGGCCTCGGCGCCTCACATGGTACGGTCGTGACACTCAAGGCCGAAGGGGACGGCGCTGAGCAGGCCCTCGACGAACTCGTGGAGCTGCTCGAGACCGACCTCGACGCGCAGTAGCGCTCGGTCAAGACAAGACGACGGATGCCGCGGGTCGAAGCCGCGCGGCATCCGTCGTCTGTCGTTCCGGCGGAGCGCCGGGCGGTCAGATGTCGGTCGAGTCGCCCGCCTCGAGCAGGAGGAACTCGCCGCCGTCCTGCTCGGTCGCCCACCGCAGCCGTGCACGTCCCATGTCCTTGCCGATGCGGGAGAGGGTCATGTCGTGGGTGCCGAAGGCCTGGCGCGGCGCGACGGCGAGCACGAAGTCCATCGCATCGCCGATCTTGAGCCACGGCGCACCGACGGGTGCCGCGAGGAGACGCACCGCACGCCCCTTCGGGACGGCGTAGGAGTCGCCCGGATAGTAGAAGTCGCCGTTGACGAGCACGCCCACGTTGTCGATGACGGGGATCGTCTCGTGGATCACGGCGTGGTGTCCGCCGAAGAACTCGAGGCGGAACGGGTCGAGTTCCACCGTGTCGCCGGGGCGGACGACGGTCACGTCGTAGCCGGCCGCCGCGCGCGCGACGCCTTCCGGCGCATAGATGGGAGTGCCGGGGTACGCCTTCAGCAGACGGTCGAGATGCTCCGGGGTCCAGTGATCGGGATGCTCGTGGGTGAGGACGATGCCCACGAGGTCCTCGAGGTCGGCGAGCGGCGCGGTCAGGGATCCGGGGTCGATGACGAGGGTGCGTCCGGACTCGAGGAGGGTCAGGGTGGCGTGCTCGAATTTGGTCACTCGCATGCCCCGAGTCAACCCGTGCGCTGCGGCTCGAGCAAGCGTCCGAGCCGTTCCCGTGCGGATTTGGAGAGCGGGTGAACGCGTGGCATAATCGAACGGTTGCGAAAACGGCCCCATCGTATAGCGGCCTAGTACGCCGCCCTCTCACGGCGGTAACGCGGGTTCGAATCCCGCTGGGGTCACAACACGAAAGAGCCCGGTCCTTGGACCGGGCTCTTTTCGCTTTCCCGGGCCTTCGGCTACGGGGTGTCGACCTCTTCCCGCGCATCCGCCATCGCCGCGGCATCCGCTCGCCTCCGCTCGCGTCGCCCTCGCACCCAGCGAACGATCGCCCAGACGATCAGTCCGACCACGGCGGCGACCGCGAGCCACGGGAGCAGGAAGCCGAGGGCGATCACGATGCCGTTGAGCGTCGCGACGAGGCCGTTCCAACCGGCGAGCACGCCGTCGGTGAACCCTGCGGGGTCGGCCTCCACGGTTTCGACCACCGGCGTCAGCGTCACGGTGAGGGACGACATCGCGACCTGGCCCTCGAGGCTCTCCAGCTGCTGCTGGTAGGACTCGAGAAGGGCCTGCCGCTCCGACAGCGCGGCCTCGGCCGCGATGAGGTCCGCGGTGGTGGTGGCCTCTGCCATCAGGTCCAGCAGCCGGTCGACGGAGGCCTCGGCCGCTTCGATGCGCGCGCGCAGATCGACCGTCTGCTCGGTGACGTCCTGGCGGTTGATCGTGGAGGCGGTGACCTCGCCGAGGTCCGAGAGCTCGTCGACGATGGCCGGGAGATCCTCGGACGGGACCCGCACCGTGATCCAGGCGCCGCCGGGATACGGGTAGGTGTCGTACGCGATCCCGCTGTTCGGGTCGATCGGCACCGCCTCGCCGTCGGTGCCGATGCTCATCGCCTCGACGTACCCGCCGTGGGCGACGGCGGAGTTGCCCACCGTGCGGGCGGCGACCGTCACATCGTCGACGACGACGGTGGCCGATGCGGTCGTGATGATCTCGCGTTCGCCCTGGTCGGGCTCGGTGAAGGTCGAGCCGCCGCTCAGGTCCCCCTTCCCGCCGCCGAGATCCTCCTCGGATGTCGCGGCGCCGTCGGCCCCGTCGACGGCGCCGGAGTCGACCGGGGCATCGGGGGCGATGCCGGGTTCGATCGCGGACTCGCTGGAGCCGCCGACGGGGGAGACGAGGGGAATGATCGCGGGCGCGATGACGGCGGCCACGACGATGACGGCCGCGGCCGCGCCCCCGGCGAGCCACAGCCTGCCTCGTCGGGCGCTGCGGGTGCGGTCCGCCGCGCGCTCGCGCGCGATGTCGGCGAACAGCTCCTGCTCGATGTCGTCGATGCGCCTCTCACTGAGCTCGGGAAGCTCCGGCGGCGCGCCCGTGGGCTGCTGGGTGCTCATGTGCTCTCCTTCACAACGGTCCGCAGTCGCGTGCGGATGCGGGAGAGACGATTGCGGACGACCCCGTGCGCGACGCCGAGCTCGTCGGCGGCGGCCTGGTAGGCGTACCCCTCGGCGGCGCAGAGCCGGAAGATGTCGCGGTCGAGGGGGCTGAGCCCCGCGACCTCCTGCAGGATGCGGTCGGCCAGGTCGGCTCCGATCACCTGCTCCTCGACATCCACGGTGGCGGGAAGGGTGTCGTCGGCGGCGGCCGCGGTGTTCTCGCGGTCGCGCTTCTGCCGGCGGATGCGGTTGGCCGCCTGGAACCGGCACACGGTCGCCAGCCACGGCAGCAACGACTCGCCTGCCAGCTCGAGCCCGGGCAGCTTCCGCCACGCGACCAGGAAGGTCTCCTGCGTCACGTCCTCGGCATCCGCCGCGTTCCCCACCAGCCCGTGCGCGAGCCAGTAGACGGGGCGCACGTAGGCGCGGTACAGCGTGCGGAAGGCGTGTTCGCTCCCGCCCGCCGCCTGCGCCACGAGCGCGGCGTCGTCCCGCTCGATCTGCTGCATTCCCGTCCTCCGGTCCGCCGCCGGCGCCACCGGTGCGGCGTCGTCGCGGAGCCCCATTGTCTCTCACCGTATGAGTGTCGCGGAGGGCCGGATCGTCTCACGGCGGCGGCCGCGGCATCCGCCTGCCTGTATCCTGGTCCGGCGAGAGGGAGTATCCCGACAGCGCGCATCCGTCATCACGGGTCCCGACAGTGCGACCCCGGGTGCGCGACGCGGCCGGCAGGTCGTGGGGGAGAGACTTTCGACGTCCGTCGACCCCCACCTCCATCCTCGAAAGGCCCTCAATGGACCTCGAACTTCCCCTGTGGTTCGAAATCGGATCCCTCGTGATCCTGACGCTCATCCTCGTGGGCGACCTGCTCCTCATCCTGAAGCGCCCGCACATCCCGTCGACCCGGGAGTCGACCCTGTGGGTCGTGTTCTACGTCACACTCGCCCTGATCTTCGCCGGGCTGATGTGGGTGTTCGCCGGCCCCGAATACGCGGGTCAGTTCGTCGCAGGCTGGCTCACCGAGTACAGCCTGTCGATCGACAACCTCTTCGTCTTCGTCCTGATCATGAGCCAGTTCGCGGTGCCGCGCCGCTATCAGCAGGAGGTGCTGATGGTGGGCATCATCATCGCCCTCGTGCTGCGCGGTCTCTTCATCCTGGCCGGCGCCGCGATCATCGAGCAGTTCAGCTGGGTGTTCTACATCTTCGGCGCGTTCCTCGTGTGGACGGCGTGGCGGCAGGCGTTCCCCGGCGGCGACCACGACGAGGACGTCAAGCAGGAGAACTTCGTGGTGCGGATGCTGCGCCGCTTCATCGACATCAGCGACCACTACGACGGCGCGAAGCTTCGCACGGTCGTCGACGGGAAGAAGCTCTGGACGCCGATGATCATCGTCTTCGCGGCGATCGGCGTCACCGACCTGCTCTTCGCGATCGACTCGATCCCCGCGATCTTCGGCATCACGCAGAGCCCTTTCATCGTCTTCACGGCGAACATCTTCGCCCTCATGGGCCTGCGCCAGCTGTACTTCCTGCTCGGCGACCTGCTCGACCGGCTGCGGTATCTGCACTACGGCATCGCGTTCATCCTCGCCTTCATCGGGATCAAGCTGGTCTTCCACGCGATGCACGTCAACGAGCTGCCGTTCATCAACAACGGAGAGCCGATCGAGTGGGCGCCGGAGATCTCCACATGGATGTCGCTCGGCGTGATCATCGTCGCGATGACGGTCGCGACGGTCGCCAGCCTGATCGCCTCGGCGCGCGACAAGCGGGCGGGAACTCCGGATGCCGCGTCCGCCGTCGCAGCGGAGGCGCCGGCCGGCACCGAGGGGGCCGCTGCTGCCGCGGCCGTCGTCGCGGAGGAGAAGGGCACGCCGCCCACCGTTGAACAGCCGCGCGACGAGCGCTGAGCCGCTGACCGCACCTGGCAGCTCGGGCCCCCTGCGGCGTCACACGACGCGGTGGGGGCCGAGTCGCATCCTGCCGGTGGTAGCCTGGCCACGTGCGGATCGCTCGCCTTCTCCTTAGCGGCCGCGACGAGTCCTAGTCTCAGGCCTCCCTCGTCGCGGAGTTCGTCGCGGGCCCCATCCACTGGGCAGAGTCCCTCCAGGAGAACAGACCAATGAGCACTTCCGACGCCTCCGTCATCCCCGATCGTCCGCGCACCCTCGCCGAGAAGGTGTGGGACGACCACCTCGTCGTCAAGGGTGAGGACGGCCAGCCCGACCTCATCTACATCGACCTCCACCTTCTGCATGAGGTGACCAGCCCGCAGGCCTTCGACGGTCTGCGCGCCGAGGGCCGCCCGGTCCGCCGTCTCGATCTCTCGATCGCCACCGAGGACCACAACACTCCGACGATCGACATCGACAAGCCGATCGCCGACCTGACCAGCCGCACCCAGATCGAGACACTGCGCCGCAACGCCGAGGAGTTCGGCGTGCGCCTGCACTCGCTCGGCGACAAGGAGCAGGGAATCGTCCACGTCGTCGGCCCGCAGCTCGGCCTGACGATGCCGGGCATCACCGTGGTGTGCGGCGACAGCCACACATCGACCCACGGCGCGTTCGGGGCGATGGCCTTCGGCATCGGCACGAGCGAGGTCGAGCACGTGCTCGCCACCCAGACGCTCCCGCTGAAGCCGTTCAAGACGATGGCGATCACCGTCGAAGGCGACCTCCGGCCGGGCGTCACCGCCAAGGACATCGTGCTCGCGATCATCGCGAAGATCGGTGCCAACGGCGGCCAGGGCTACGTTCTCGAGTTCCGCGGCAGCGCGATCCGCGCCCTCTCGATGGAGGGCCGCATGACGATCTGCAACATGTCGATCGAGGCCGGCGCGCGCGCCGGCATGGTCGCTCCCGACGAGACGACCTTCGCGTACGTCGAGGGTCGCGATCACGCGCCGACGGGCCAGGACTGGGAGGATGCCGTCGCCTACTGGCGCACGCTGCCCAGCGACGAGGGCGCGGTCTACGACGCCGAGGTCTACCTCGACGCGAACGAGCTCGAGCCGTTCGTCACGTGGGGCACCAACCCCGGGCAGGGCGTGTCGCTCTCGGGCGTCGTCCCCACTCCGTCCGACATCGCCGACCCCAACGATCGGGCCGCCGCCGAGCGTGCGATCGAGTACATGGACCTGACGCCGGGCACGCCGCTCAAGGCCGTGCCCGTCGACGCCGTCTTCATGGGGTCGTGCACGAACAGCCGCATCGAGGATCTCCGTGCGTTCGCGTCGGTCATCAAGGGCCGCACGAAAGCCGAGGGCGTGCGCGTGATGGTCGTGCCGGGCTCCGCCCGTGTGCGACTGGAGGCCGAGGCCGAGGGCCTGGACAAGGTCTTCATCGAGTTCGGCGCCGAGTGGCGGTTCGCCGGCTGCTCGATGTGCCTGGGCATGAACCCCGACCAGCTGGCGCCGGGGGAGCGCTGCGCATCGACGAGCAACCGCAACTTCGAAGGACGCCAGGGCAAGGGCGGGCGGACACATCTCGTGTCGCCGCTCGTCGCCGCCGCGACGGCGGTGCGCGGAACCCTTTCGAGCCCCGGCGACCTCGAACCGGTCGCGTCCGATGCGCCGGTCGGCGCAGGAGCGGGGGCCTGACATGGAGAAGTTCACCACGCACACCGGCATCGCCGCACCGCTCAAGCGCTCGGCGGTCGACACCGACCAGATCATCCCCGCCGTCTACCTCAAGCGGGTCACCAAGACCGGATTCGAGGACGCCCTGTTCGCCAACTGGCGGCAGGACCCGGAATTCGTCCTCAATCGGCCCGACTACGCCGGTGCGAGCATCCTCGTCGCCGGCCCCGACTTCGGAACGGGCTCCAGCCGTGAGCACGCCGTGTGGGCGCTGCGGGACTTCGGCTTCCAGGTGGTGCTCAGCCCCAAGTTCGCCGACATCTTCCGCGGCAACGCCGGCAAGCAGGGATTGCTCACCGGCGTCATCTCCGAGGCCGATCTCGAGGCCGTCTGGGCCGCCATCGAGGCCGATCCCGGCATCCGGATGACCGTCGATCTGGCTGCCCGCCGCGCGACGATCGGCGATCTCGAGGTCGCTTTCGACATCGACGATTACACTAGGTGGCGGCTTCTCGAAGGGCTCGACGACATCGGGCTCACGCTGCGCAACGAAGACAAGATCGCGCAGTTCGAGGCTCGCCGCGAGGCATGGCGGCCGCGGACGCTTCCCGTTCCGTAAGCCAGGACGGCGCCCCACCCGGGCGACCGATCCGCCCCTGCCACCCTCGAAAGACACAAGTGAGGTCCACCGGATGAAGTCCGCTCTCAGCGTTACGCCGAGCACCCAGGCAGCCGAGAAGGAGCCGGTCGGCGATGTCCTCGCCATCCGCGGCGGTCGTCCGCTGACCGGTCGAGTCGAGGTCAAGGGCGCGAAGAACCTCGTCACGAAGGCGATGGTGGCGGCGCTGCTGGGGGAGACCACGAGCACGCTCCGCGACGTGCCCGACATCAGCGATGTGCAGGTCGTCCGCTCCCTCCTCGAGGTCCACGGCGTCCGCGTCATCGACGGCGACGAAGAGGGCACGATCCTCCTCGACCCGAGTGGTGCCGTCTCGGCCCACTTCGAGGAGATCGACGCCCACGCCGGCGCATCGCGCATCCCGATCCTCTTCTGCGGGCCGCTGCTTCATCTGCTCGGCGAGGCGCTGATCCCCGACCTCGGCGGCTGCCGGATCGGCGACCGTCCGATCAATTTCCACATGGACGCCCTGCGTGCGTTCGGCGCGGTCGTCGACAAGAGCTACGAGGGCATCCGCATCACCGCCCCGAACGGCCTGCACGGCGCGAACATCGAGCTGCCGTACCCGAGTGTCGGAGCGACCGAGCAGGTGCTGCTCACCGCTGTGAAGGCGAAGGGCACCACAGAGCTGCGCAACGCCGCGATCGAGCCCGAGATCATGGACCTCATCGCGGTCCTGCAGAAGATGGGCGCGATCATCTCGTACGAGCCGAATCGCGTCATCCTCATCGAGGGTGTCGACGACCTCCGCGGCTACGACCACCGCGCGATCTTCGACCGGAACGAGGCGGCGTCGTGGGCGTGCGCGGCTCTCGCCACCGACGGCGACATCTTCGTCGGCGGCGCGAAGCAGCAGGAGATGCTGACCTTCCTCAACGTCTTCCGCAAGGCCGGCGGGTGGTTCGACGTGCACGAGGACGGCATCCAGTTCCGTCGCGGCGGCGCGCTCAAGCCGGTGACCGTCGAGACCGATGTGCACCCGGGCTTCATGACCGACTGGCAGCAGCCGCTCATCGTCGCGCTCACCCAGGCAGAAGGTCGCTCGACCGTGCACGAGACCGTCTACGAGAACCGGCTCGGATTCACCAGCGCGCTCAACCAGATGGGCGCCGACATCGTCGTGCACCCGCACGGCATCGATGCATCCGACCGCCGCGTTCCTCGCCGCGCGCTCGAGCAGGCCGCCGTCATCACGGGTCCGACTCCGCTGCACGCGGCCGACGTCGAGGTGCCCGATCTTCGCGGCGGGTACAGCTACGTCATCGCCGCCCTCGCGGCGGAGGGGGAGTCGACCGTGCGGAACGTCGGCATCATCCGGCGCGGCTACGAGAAGTTCCTCACCAAGCTCGACACGCTCGGCGCCGACTTCGACGTCATCGGCTGACCCGTGGCGAACGAACGACTGCGCGCTTCGAAGGAGAAGTCGCGTCCCAGCATCTTCTGGCCGCTGGCCGCGATCGTCGTGCCCCTGGCCAGCCTGCTCTTCAAGCTCGAGATCCGCGACGGTCACAAGCTCCCGCGGGAGGGGGCGTACGTCCTCGCCCCGAACCACGTGAGTGAGATCGATCCCATCGTCGTGGCCCTCGCGGTGTGGCGACTGGGTCGCGCACCGCGTTTCATGGCGAAGGAGAGCCTGTTCCGCGTGCCGGTGCTCGGATGGGTCCTGCGGGTGACCGGGATGGTGCCGGTCTCACGCTCCACCTCCGCGACAGCGGCTCGTGCGACGCTCGAATCCTCCGAGACCCTCGTGCGACACGGCCGGGGCGTCATCGTCTATCCCGAGGGCTCGCTCACTCGCGAGCCCGATCTCTGGCCGATGCGCGGAAAGACCGGGGCGGTCCGGCTCGCGCTGGCGGGCGGCATCCCGCTCATCCCGATGGCGCAGTGGGGCGCTCAGCAGGTGCTCCCGCGGTACGGGAAGCTGAAGCTGTGGCCGCTGCGTCGCCGGGTGACCGTGATCGTCGGCGACCCGGTCGACCTCTCGGGGTTCGCGTCGACAGAGACCCAGCCTGCCGCGCTGATCGCGGCGACCGATATCGTGATGGCGGACGTCTCGGGTCTCCTGTCGGAGCTGCGCGGCGAACCCGCGCCGGCCGAGCGCTGGAACCCGTCAGACCACGGCCAGAAGGAGACCGGTCGCCTTGAGTCGTAGACAGGATGCCGCTCGCCCGCGCGTCGCCGTCATCGGTGCGGGCAGCTGGGGGACCACGTTCGGCAAGATCCTCGCCGACGGCGGCGCCAACGTGACCATGTGGGCGCGACGTGCGGAGCTCGCCAGCGAGATCCACGAGGCCAAGCGCAACAGCGAGTATCTGCCCGGCATCAACCTGCCGCGCAGCATGTCCGCGACGCACCACCTGTCCGAGGCGCTCGACGGAGCCGAGCAGGTGTACCTGTCGATCCCGAGTCAGGCGGTGCGCCAGAACCTCAAGGCGGTGCGCCCGCTCGTCTCCGGCAGCGATGTGCCGATCGTGTCCCTCATGAAGGGCGTGGAGCGTCGTACCGGCCTGCGCATGAGCCAGGTCATCGAGCAGGAGCTCCACTGCGACCCCGACCGGATCGCCGTGGCATCCGGACCCAACCTCGCGCTCGAGATCGCGCGCGAGCAGCCGACGGCGGCCGTCATCTCGTCGACGAGCCAGGAGACCGCGGACGCGGTCGCACGCCGCGCGCGCAACGCCTACTTCCGCACGTTCGTCAACACCGACGTCATCGGGACCGAGTTCGGCGGGGTGCTGAAGAACCTCATCGCCGTCGCCATCGGCATCGTGGACGGGGTGGGCTACGGCGAGAACACGAAGGCGTCCATCATCACGCGCGGCCTCGTGGAGATGACCGACTTCGCGGTCGCCTTCGGCGCACAGCCCGAGACGCTGCAGGGACTGGCGGGGCTCGGCGACCTCATCGCGACGTGCCAGTCGCCCCTCAGCCGCAACAACACGGCCGGGCGCCTGCTCGGCCAGGGCTACCGCTTCGACGACGTCGTCAAGCAGATGAACCAGACGGCGGAGGGGCTGGCCTCGGTCGCCCCTGTGCTCCAGCTCGCTCGCGAGGTCGGCGTGGACATGCCGATCGTCGAGCAGGTGAAGATGGTGCTCGACGGAACCATGAACCCGCGCGACATCGCGCCGCATCTGACGACAGACGATGACACCCCGAAGGGCGAGAGGACGCAGAATGGACAGGCCGGCGGTGGCGGTGCTCTTTGGCGGTCGATCCAGCGAGCACTCGATCAGTTCCGCAACGGCGGGCGGGGTGCTGCGGGCGATCGATCGTGATCGCTATCGGGTGATCCCGGTCGGCATCACCCGTGACGGCGTCTTCGTGCTCGAGGACGACGATCCCGACAAGTTCGCGCTCGATGCCGCGCGTCTCCCGGAAGTGGTGGACAACGGCACGCGCGTGCTCTGGCCCGAGGTCGGCGACCGGGAGCTGCGCGTCCGCCGCGCGGACGGCTCGGTCGAGGAGCTCGGCGCGCTCGATGTCGTGCTGCCGATCCTTCACGGCGTGCACGGCGAGGACGGCACGATCCAGGGATTCTTCGACACGCTCGAGATCCCGTACGCGGGCGGCGGCGTGCTGGATTCCGCGCTGTGCATGGACAAGCACTTCATGAAGATCGTCCTCGAGTCGGCCGGCGTGCCCGTCGCACCGTGGGTGACCGTGACGCGGCGGCGTTGGGAGCGCGATCCCGAGGGCGTGCGAGCGGATGCCGCGGCGCTGGGCGAGCCGACCTTCGTGAAGCCCGCCCGTGCCGGTTCGAGTGTGGGCGTCTCCAAGGTGCACGACGCGTCGGAGTTCGCCGCGGCGCTCGATCTCGCGTTCGCCGAGGACGACAAGGTGCTCATCGAGTCGGCCATCGTGGGCCGCGAGGTCGAGGTCGCGATCCTCGAGGGCCGCAACGGCGGTGCGTCCCGCGCGTCGCTTCCCGGCGAGATCGTCCTGACGACGCGCGAGTTCTACGACTTCGAGGGCAAGTACCTCGGCGGCGACGGCGCGGATGTGGTGTGCCCCGCGGACCTGACGGATGCCGAGATCGCACAGATCCAGGAGCTCGGCGTGCGCGCGTTCGACGCCGTGGACGGCCGTGGCCTGGCACGCGTGGACTTCTTCCTCACGACCGCGGGGCTCTACGTCAACGAGCTCAACACGATGCCGGGGTTCACCCCGATCTCGATGTTCCCGAAGTGCTGGATCGCCTCCGGCCTGTCGTACCCCGACCTGATCGCCGAGCTCATCGACACCGCCCTGGAGCGCGTCTAGCGGATCAGTCCGAGGGCGCGGCGTCCTCGCGGGCGAGGCACGTCGCTCCGTCCGCCGGCAGCCGCGACACGAGCAGCGAGAGCCCATCGAGCACGTCCGCGCTCGAGACCACGTCGTTGTCGAGGTACACCTCGACGGCCGGAACGCGCCCGTAGCTGGTGACCCGGTACTGGGGCGCCTTCGACTCGTCGATGACCCAGTCCACGCCGTTCACCGTCTGGCAGGGGAGGGTGGTCGGCCCGATCGGCTCGACGCCGCACGTGAAGAGCACCGCGGCCGGCTCGCCCCAGGCGCCGGTCGCCTGCGCGTCGGTCCAGCGGCGGCTCTCGCCGGCCAGGTTGCCGGGCAGCAGCGCGGTCACCTCCGCGCAGGCCGGGTCGTTCGCATCGGGCGCCGCGTGCAGAGAGACCGTGCTGGAGCATCCGGTGACGACGATCGCGGCGACGAGGGCGAGTGCCGCGAAGGCGGCGCGGGTCGGGCGGTGCACCCCTCCAGGCTAACCCGCGCGGCGGGACCCCCGATCCGGCGGCGGTAGCGTGGACCCGTGAGCGCGCAGCATCCGGATCCCGCCGTCGCCGACCTCTCCGAGGGGGCGGTCCTGCGGCGGATCCTCGACCAGCTGGAGGCATCCCGCGCCGAGGTGGGTCCGGGCGACGATGCGGCGGTGCTGGCGGCGCCGGACGGGCGTGTGGTCGCGACCGTGGACACGCTCGTGCACGGTCCCGACTTCCGCCTGGCGTGGTCGAGCGCGTTCGATCTCGGCTGGAAGGCCGCGGCCGTGAATCTCGCCGATGTGGCCGCGATGGGAGCGCGCCCGACGGCCCTGCTCGTCGCGCTCGCGATGCCCGACTCGACACGGCTGTCGTTCGTCGAGGCGCTGGCGTCCGGACTGCGCGCCGCCTGCGACGCGCTGGCACCGGGGTGCGCTGTGGAGGGCGGCGACCTCACCGTCTCCGACACGCTCACGATCGCGGTGACGGCGCTGGGCTCGCTCGACGGCCGGCCCGCCGTGCGGCGCTCGGGTGCGCGGCCGGGCGATGTCGTCGCGGTCGCCGGTGACCTGGGCCGCGCGGCACGAGGTCTGAGCCTCCTCTTCTCGAGGTTCACGGATGCTGCGGGAGCCCCGGTTCCCGTCGACGAGGCACTTCTCGACGCCGCCGAACGCGCCGACCTCGCCGTGCAGCTGCGGCCGTCGCCGCCGCTCACGCTCGGACCCGCCGCGGCCGACGCGGGAGCGTCCGCGATGATGGACGTCTCGGACGGTCTCGTGCTCGACGCATCCCGGCTGGCCGCGGCATCCGGGGTCTCGGTCACCATCGACTCGGCGCTCCTCGGGCCGGATCCCGCGTCTGCGCTCACCGGCGGGGAGGATCACGCGCTGCTCGCGACGTTCCCCGCGGAGATCCCGGAGGGATTCCGTGAGATCGGGCGAGTCGTGGAGCAAGGGGAGCACGCCGTGCTCGTCGACGGTCGCCCGCACGATGACCGCGGCGGCTGGGATCCCTACCGCGATTGGGACGCCCGGATCGGCTGACTCAGGCGTCCGCTTCCTCGTCGTCCGCGGCGGTCTCCTCCACCGGTGCAGCGGTCGACCACCACAGCGTCGTGTCGCCGTACCTCTTGGAGCGCTCGGCGACGAGTCCGGCGGGAAGCGTGGGCTCGGGAGAGCGCGATGCCCGCTCGACGACCACGATCGCGCCGGGCTTCAGGGAGGACACCACGAGGTCGAGGGCGGTCGTGAGCTCGGCTTCGGGGAGGTCGTAGGGCGGGTCGATGAAGACCACGTCGAAGGGTCCGCGACGGACCTGGAGGTACACGGTCACCGGTGAGCGGTGCACGGTGATCGAGGCATCCCGGGCGATCGCCTTGCTCACCTTCGCGGCGTTGCGCTGGACGACGGATGCCGCGCGTGGCGCCTTCTCCACGAGATCGGCGCTCACCGCGCCGCGACTCACCGCCTCGAGCGCGAGCGCTCCTGAGCCGGCGTACAGGTCGAGCACCGCGGCGCCTCGGAGGGCGTCGGCGGATTCCAGAGCGCCGAACAGGGACTCGCGCACGCGGTCGCTCGTGGGCCTCGTCCCCGCATCGGGGACCTCGAGGGTGAGCGAACCGGCCCGGCCGGCGATGATGCGGGTCACACGCCCACGATAGCCGGGCGCGTCAGGGAGCGATCGGCGAGGAGTCCTCTTCGCGCAGGCGCGGTTCGGTGCGCAGCTCGGGGCGCAGGCCCGACTTGTCGGCGTAGAAGGCGCGGATGACGTCCATGTCGGCGCGCACGTCGCCGGTCAGTTCGATGGTCGGGCCGAGGCCGGTCGTCATCGTGGTGCGGTCGACGTAGCCGAGTGTGACGCCGAGACCGGCCTCGCGGGCGATGCGGTAGAAGCCGGACTTCCAGTACGCGCCGCTGCCGCGCGTGCCCTCCGGCGTCACGACGAGCCCGAACGACTCGCCCGCGCGCATGCGCTCGACGACGTCGGAGACGACGCGCGAGGGGTCGGACCGGTCGACGGGGATGCCTCCCAGCCGGTGCATGATCGGTCCGCGCCAGCCGCGGAACAGGCTCGACTTCCCGAGCCATCGCACGGGGATCCCGAGTCGCCACGCGATGCCGAGCATGAGGACGAAGTCCCAGTTCGAGGTGTGGGGCACGCCGAGGAGGACGGTGGGGCGGGCCGGCGCCGGCTCGGACGTGAGGGTCCACCGGCTGCAGGCCCAGTAGACGCGCGAGAGGAGTCGCCGGAGCATGCGAGCAACCGTACGCCACGCGCCTGGAGGTGTGCGGGGAGCGAACGACGTCGCCCCGCCTCCCTAGACTCGGACCATGTCGTCGTTCACCCTCGAGTCACGCCTGGACGGCGCGGTCGGCGGCAAGACGGCGGCAGCCCTCGAGCGCGCGTTCGGCATGCGCACGGTCGGCGATCTCCTGTCGCACTACCCGCGGCGGTACGCGAAGCGGGGAGAGCTGACGCCCATCTCGTCCCTGCCCGTCGGCGAGTCGGTGACGATCGTCGCCGAGGTGCGTCGCGCGAGCGAACGCCGCATGCAGAATCGCAAGGGCTCGATCCTCGAGGTCGTGATCAGCGACGGGCAGGGCGACCTCTCGCTGACGTTCTTCAATCAGTCGTGGCGCATCAAGGACCTCGCACCCGGCCGGCGGGGGATCTTCGCCGGCAAGGTGGGGGAGTACCGGGGCTCGAAGCAGCTCGCCCACCCCGACTACGAGCTGTTCGACGACGAGGAGACGGCGCGCCTCACCGCGCAGGCAAACGCGAATCTGCCCATCCCGATCTACCCCGCCACCAGCACCATCGCGAGCTGGCAGTTCAAGAAGATCGTGGATCTGGTGCTCGACGGGCTCGGCGCCGTCCCCGATCCGCTCACCGACGAGCTGCGTGCTCGCGGCGGACTGCTCGACGCCCGCACCGCGATCGAGCGGATCCACCGACCCGACTTCGAGGATCAGATCGAGCCGGCGCGCGAGACGCTGCGCATGCACGAGGCCTTCGTCCTCCAGGTCGCGCTCCTTCAGCAGCGCGCCTTCGTGCGCGCCCTGTCGGCGACGCGCCGCGTCCCCGGGGCACTGCTGGAGCGGTTCGACGTCGGCCTGCCGTTCCCGCGCACTCCTGATCAGGTGAGCGTGGGAGACCAGGTCGAGCGCGATCTGCAGGGCGAGTGGCCGATGAACCGTCTCGTTCAGGGCGAGGTCGGCTCGGGGAAGACGCTGGTCGCCCTTCGCGCGATGCTGCAGGTCGCCGAGAGCGGCGGGCAGTCCGCGCTGATCGCGCCGACGGAGGTGCTCGCCGCTCAGCACGTGCGCTCGATCGCACGGATGCTGGGGCCCCAGCTCGCCCCCGAGCTCATGCCGACGCTGCTGACCGGCCAGCTGACGGCTGCCGAGCGTCGCAAGGCCGCGCTCCGCGTCGCGTCAGGCCAGGCCCGGATCGTCGTGGGGACCCACGCCCTGCTCAGCGAATCCACGACGTTCGCCGACCTCGGCCTCGTCGTGGTCGACGAGCAGCACCGGTTCGGAGTGGAGCAGCGAGAGTCGCTCCGCGCGAAGGGCTCGTCGCCGCACGCCCTGGTGCTCACGGCGACGCCGATTCCGCGCACGGTCGCGATGACGGTGTTCGGCGATCTCGACGTGTCGACGATCCGCACGATGCCCGCGGGTCGCGCCGGCATTCAGACGTTCGTCGCCCCGGTGGCGGAGAAGCCGGCGTGGTTCGGGCGCGTGTGGGACCGCATCGCCGAGGAGGTCGCGCAGGGCCGTCAGGGCTTCGTGGTCTGCGCCGCGATCGACGCCGAGGCGCTCACGAAGGACGACACCGCGGACGAGCCGGCAGGCTCGGACGAAGGGGAGACCGCACGCACGCGGTGGGGCGTGGTGCAGGTCGGCGACCTGCTGTCGCGGCATCCGGCGTTCAGCGATATCAGGGTTGAGATCCTCCACGGCAAGATGCCGTCGGACGAGAAGGATGCCGTCATGCAGGCCTTTGCCCGCGGCGACGTCCAGGTGCTCGTCGCGACCACGGTCGTCGAGGTCGGCGTGGACGTGCCCAACGCCTCGACGATGGTGATCCTCGAGGCCGACCGGTTCGGTGTCTCGCAGCTGCACCAGCTGCGAGGTCGCGTGGGCCGAGGCGGCGTCCCCGGACTCTGCCTCCTCGTCACCGAGGCGTCCGCGGGGTCGCCCGCTCGTCAGCGCGTCGACGCCGTCGCGGCGACGCTCGACGGATTCGAACTGGCCGAGGTCGATCTCGAGCTGCGTGGCGAGGGCGACGTGCTCGGCGATGCCCAGTCAGGCGCCCGCTCGTCGCTTCGGCTCCTGCGGGTGGTGAAGGACGCCGACGTGATCGCCGAGGCACGCATCGCCGCGGAGCACCTGCTCGCCGACGATCCGGCGCTGCTGCGGCATCCGGGCCTCGTCGCTGCACTGGAGCGACGAGTGGGCCTCGAAGAGCGCGCGGCGCTCGCGAAGAACTGACGTCGGAGCCGGTCATCGCCAGCCGGATAGGCTGAGCTCATGAACAGCCGGATCGCCGTCGTCCCCGGGTCGTTCGACCCGCCGACCCTCGGTCATCTCGACGTCATCCGCCGCGCGGCGTCGCTCTACGACCAGTTGCACGTGCTCGTGGTGCACAACCCCGGCAAGGAGGCGATGCTCCCGATCGCACAGCGGCTGACGCTGCTGGAGCAGTCGATCGCGGAGAGCGACATCGACGGCGATGTGGTCGTCGCGTCCTGGAGCATGGGCCTGCTCGTCGACTACGCCGTCGACGTCGATGCCGGCGTTCTCGTGAAGGGCATCCGGTCGCAGGTCGACGTCGCCTACGAGACCCCGATGGCGATCGTCAATCGGCACCTCGCGCATGTCGAGACGGTCTTCCTCCTGCCCGACCCCGCGCACGCGCTCGTCTCGAGCTCGCTGGTGCGTCAGGTGGCCTCGCTGGGCGGAGACGTGTCGCCGTTCGTCCCGGCCGCGGTGGCGCGCTTCCTCGACACCGGGTCGCGCGACATCTGAGCGCTGTCGGGCCGCGCTCAGCCGCGCCCGGCTACGATGAGTGACCGTGGTCAGACAGCATGCGGCGGGTCCCTTCGCGATCCGCGTCCGAGACATCGTGAACCGGCCGGGCGAGATGCGGGAGCTCGACCTCGAGATTCCCGCTCCCGAGAAGTGGGGCGAGGGTCTCGTGTCGATCGAGGCCGGGTCGCCCGTCGCCCTCGACGTCCGTGTCGAGTCGGTGCACGAGGGGATTCTCGTGTCGGGGACAGCCGATGCGGAGTACGTCGGTGTGTGCGGTCGATGCCTCACCGACATCGCCGAGGGGGTCGAAGTCGAGTTTCAGGAGCTTTTCGCGTATCCTGGAGAGGAAGCAACTGACTTCGAGGTTCAAGACGACCACGTGGATCTTGAAACTCTGGTCAGGGATGCGATCGTCCTGTCGCTTCCGTTTCAGCCGGTGTGTCAGCCGGATTGCCCCGGCCTCGATCCGGCTACGGGTGAGCGAATGACCACGAACACCGGCGCAGAGCAGCGCGAGCCCCTCGATCCTCGCTGGGCCGCGCTCCAGGGATACACCACAGACCACGACGACGAAGCACCGCGCCCAGACGTCGAGAACACAGAAGAGAGCTAGCAATGGCAGGCAACCCCCCGAAGCGGAAGGTCTCGCGCTCCAACACGCGCTCGCGTCGCGCGCAGTGGAAGGCCGAGGCCCCCACGCTGGTCAAGACCATCGAGAACGGCAAGGTCGTCTACAGCCGTCCCCACCAGGCGAAGGTCGTCACCGACTCGCAGGGCACGGAGCTGTTCCTCGAATACAAGGGCCGCAAGGTCGCCGACGTCTGATCGCCCCACTGGCGACGTGACCGACGTCATCGCTGAGCGCCTCGCGCTCGCACAACTCACGCAGAAGCTCGGGGTCGACATCGACCCCGAGCTTCTGTCGCTCGCGCTCACGCACCGCTCCTGGGCGTACGAGAACGGCCAGGTTCCGCACAATGAGCGCCTCGAGTTCCTCGGCGACTCCGTGCTCGGACAGGCCGTGACCGTTCGCCTGTTCACGGGGCATCCTGAACTCGAAGAAGGCGCGCTGGCCAAACGCCGCGCTAGCGTGGTGTCGACCGTCGCTCTCGCCGAGATCGCCCGTGGCATCGGGCTCGGCGTCCACCTGCGACTGGGTCGTGGTGAGGATCTCACCGGCGGGCGCGACAAGGACTCGATCCTTGCCGACACGATGGAGGCCGTCATCGGCGCGACCTACCTGTCGGCGGGCCCGGATGCCGCGACCGGCCTGGTCCTGCGGCTCGTCGAACCGCTGCTCGCCGACCCCGAGCGCTACGGCGCCGCGATGGATCCGAAGACGAGCCTGCAGGAGCTCGCCGCGCGAACCGGCGTGCACCCGCCGGCCTACTCGGTCACCTCCACGGGCCCCGATCACGATCGCCGGTTCACCGCCACCGTCGCGGTGGGCGACGTGACGGCGCAGGGCATCGGGTCCAGCAAGAAGGCGGCCGAGATGTCCGCCGCCCTGAGCGCGTGGCAGGAGCTCAGCGGGCGTGCCTGAGCTCCCCGAGGTCGAGGTCGTGAGATCCGGCCTCGCGCCGGCCGTGTCGGGCGCGACCGTCCTCGGTGTCACGGTGCTCGACGAGCGCGCGCTGACGCGGCATCCCGAGGGCGGAGCCCACTTCGAGGCGGCGCTCACGGGCCGCGTGATCCGCTCTGCGGCTCGCCGGGGCAAGTTCCTCTGGCTTCCCCTCGAGGGCGCGTCCCCGCTCGAGCCGACAGAGGCCATCGTCGGACACCTGGGCATGAGCGGACAGCTGCTGCTGCGCGCTCCGGGCGCGGCGCCCGAGCGCCACGAGCGCGTTCGCATCGACCTGTCCCACCCTCGTCACGGTGAGGTGGCGATCGTGTTCGCCGACCAGCGGACGTTCGGATCGCTGGCGATCGACGACCTCGTGCCCACGGTCGACGGTGCGCCCGGCGGATTCGGCAGTGCCGAGGCATCCGTCCCCCGTCAGGTGGCGCACATCGCCCGCGACCCCCTCGACCCGGCATTCTCCGACGCGGCATTCCGGCGAACGCTCGCGACGAAGGCGTCGGGGGTCAAGCGCGTGCTCCTCGACCAGACCGTCGTGAGCGGCGTCGGCAACATCTACGCCGATGAGTCGCTGTGGGCGGCGCGCATCCATCCGGAGACCCCCGCGCGCGACCTGTCCACGCGAGCGGTGAACCGGCTCCTCGCCGAGGTGCGCCATGTCCTCGAGAAGGCCCTCGCCGAGGGGGGAACGAGCTTCGATGCGCAATACGTCAACGTCAACGGCCAGGCCGGCTACTTCGCGCACTCGCTCAACGCGTACGGCCGCACCGGCGAGCCGTGCCCGCGATGCGGCCGGCCGATCGTGCGGGTCTCGTTCACGAACCGGTCCAGCCACTTCTGCCCGCATTGCCAGCGGATGCCGCGCCCCGCGCGCTGATCAGACGTCCAGCACCTTCTTCCAGGCACCCGCGTAGGAGGCGGGCACGAAGCCGATCGTCTCGTTGATGTCGAGCATGTGCCGGTTCTCCTCCGCGTTGAAGGTGGACACCCGGGGCGACTCGGGTACGAGTTCGCGCCAGTGCAGCAGGTTCGCGCACTTCACGATCGTGCCGAGGCGGTGACCGCGGTGCTCCTTCACGACGAGGGTGCCGTACTGCTGCGTCGCGCCGTGCCGGTCCTCGGCGATCACGAGCTCGTTGTACGCGGCGATCTTCCCGGTCGGGATGTGCTCGACCGCGGCGACCGAGACGGTGAGACCCTGGGCCTGCTGGCGGGCGTCCCGCCGGGCGACGCGGTCGGCATCCCAATGCTGCTCGTCGATGACCATGCCGCCGGAGGGCGCATCCGTCGACATGCGCGACAGCACATGCGCGTAGCCGTCGCGGTACTCCGGCGGGGTCGGGGAGCTCCAGGTCACGATCCGGTAGTCGTCGCCGGCCGCGGCGACGGCTTCCGCCAGCATCCGCTCCACGACGTCGAAGCGGCCGGTGAGGTCGAAGACGCTGTTGCGCTCGACCTGCTCCAGTGAAAAGCCGTTGTCGAGCTGGAACACCGTCTGCCGGTCCTCGGCGGGGATCTCGCCCCAGCCCGTCGGCGGCGAAAGGCGTCGACCCGGCGTGCCCGGTCGGTGCAGCGTCCAGGTCTGGATCGTCGCGATGCCGCGCTCGCGCGCCTCGCGCTCGACCTCGGCGAGGAGCAGCTGCTCCGCGCCCTCGCCCCACCTCGGCGGGTCCACCATGAGGTCGAACTCGATCGTCGAGACGTCATCCTCCGTCGAGATCATCATCTTGACGACGCCGAGGATGACGCCGTCGCGCTCCACAGCAAAGCCGAGCTGGGTCCAATCGGTCTGGTCCTGCCAGAACCCGAGCATCTCCCCGGCCTCCTCGCGGAGGTAGTCATGCCCCGCGTCGGCGAGGCACACGGCATTCGCGATCCGCACCATCTCGAGGAACGTGCCCGCGTCGGGAGCGTCCACGGATGCCGGGACGACGACGGGGCGGATGACGAGCGTCGCGCTCTGCGCGATATCGGTCATGACAGCACCTTCTTCCATGCGCCTTCGTACGCGATCGGCTCGAACCCGATCGCCTCATTGATGTCCAGCATCGGACGGTTCTCCTCGGCGTTGTACGTGATGACGCGAGGTGAGTCGGGAGCGACATCGCGCCAGGCGAGGAGCCCGGCGCACTTCACCAGGGTGCCGAGCTTGTGCCCTCGGTGCTCCTTGAGCACCAGCGTGTCCTCCTGATGACTGGCCTCGCTGCGATCCTTGCCGACGACGAGCTCGTTGAACGCGCACAGCTCACCGGTCGCGATGTGCTGCGCCGCGGTCACCTGCATCGTGCGGCCGGCGTACTTCGCGTCGTGCTCGGCGATGCGCGCGGCATCCCACGTCTCCTCGTCGAACTCGAGGGCGGCGGCCGGAGCGTCGGTCGCCATGCGCGACTTCATCCAGGCGTAGCCGTCGGCGTACTCCGGCGGAGTCGGGGCGAACCACTGCACGACCCGGTAGTCGGTCGAGGCCGCCTCGGCTTCAGCCAGCAGACGCTCGACCGTGTCGAACGGCGCGGTCAGATCGAAGGCGCTGTTGCGCTCGACCTGCTCGAGGCTGAACCCGTGGCGGAGGTAGAACCGCGCGGCGTGGTCCTCGGGGATGTCCCCGAAGCCCGTCGGGGGAGATAGCCGGGGACCCGGCGCCGCCGGGTGCTCGGCCCAGGACTGCAGCACGGTGCGGCCGTTGTCGCGCGCAGTGCGCTCGATGAGCTCGTACGCGGCGGAACCGATGCCGCGGCCCCAGGTCTCCTGGAGCAGCTCGATCAGCCAGAACGCGACCTTCGAGTCGTTCTCGAGCGGCAGATCGCAGGCTGCCCTGCCGATCACGGCTCCGTCTTCGACGATGAGCCACATCTCGCGGCGCTCGTACTGATTCGGCGCGAAATGGGGGAGCAGTTCGTCCGCGGCGATGCGGTGGTCGTCGTGGCCGGAGATCTGGCGGTAGATCAGGTTGCGCACGCGCACCATCTCGACGAAGTCGGCGGCGTCGGGCGCGTCGATCGACGCGGGCACTGTGAGCGGGCGGAACTCGATGTCCGTGAGGGTGTTCATGATCGTGGCGTCTTTTCGTGTGTCGTGGAGAATCCGGAAGTGGGGGGTCCGCCGCACGATCTCTCGGGCGGCGGACCCGGTGGCCGTCACGGCCGGGGCGCGAGGAGAGCCTCGCGGAGGTAGCCGTGCTCACGTGCCGTGGTGGCGTCGTGCGCGCGGCGAGTGCGAGCGTGACGCTCGCGATCGTCCGTGAGCCGCGGTGTCCGTGAGCCCCAGATCAGCAGTCGCAGTCCGAGGTGGAGGGCGATGCGGTCGACGAGCGTGGTACGGGTGTCGCGGCTCTGGAGCCGCAGCGTATCGGGGATGCCCGAAGGGCGCTGCGGCGCGAGAAGGGTGGTACTCATGATGGTTCTCTTCCGTGTGGAGTGAGGTGGATGCCCGAACCACGCGCGGTCGGGCGGGGGATGCCGTGCCGCAGCACGACGGGGCGGATGGCAGGATGCGCGCTCAGCACCCGGGAAGGGGGCGGCGCAGGAGGTCATGCCCGCATGCGGGCAGAGTTCTCCCCTGCGGGGTCAGCCGGCGGTGTGGAAGCCGCTGTTCTGGAACGCGCCGAAGGAGTGGGTCCGCAGAGCGCACAGACGAGTCGTCGCAACGCCAGTGGGAGCCGTGACTCCGGTGGTGTTCATGTGCATCATTTCGGACCTCCTTTCTCGACTTCAGACGCGGAGAGTGACACTAGCGCGCTCATGCAGCCCACGTCAAGCTTTCTTGCAGATTCGAGTTCCGACGGGCGTGTCGCGCCGCGCTCGGCGGTGCTCCGCGGCGCGGCGCGCACGCTCCGGTAGCCTGGTGGGCGCCCGCACACGGTCGGGCGTCCCCGGGCGGGGTCGACGTGAGCGCGGAGGCGACGGATGCACCTGAAGAGCGTGACGCTCAAAGGGTTCAAGTCGTTCGCCCAGCCGACGACGTTCGCCCTCGAACCCGGCGTGACGTGCATCGTCGGACCGAACGGCTCCGGTAAATCGAACGTCGTCGACGCCCTCGCCTGGGTGATGGGTGAGCAGGGCGCCAAGACCCTCCGCGGCGGCAAGATGGAGGACGTCATCTTCGCCGGCACCGCGACCCGCGGGCCGCTCGGCCGGGCCGAGGTGCAGCTCACGATCGACAACAGCGACGGCGCCCTGCCGATCGAGTACACCGAAGTCACGATCAGTCGGACGCTGTTCCGCAACGGTGCGAGCGAGTACGCGATCAACGGGGAGGTCTGTCGCCTGCTCGATGTGCAGGAGCTCCTGAGCGACTCGGGACTCGGACGCGAGATGCACGTGATCGTCGGGCAGGGGCGTCTCGACAGCGTTCTCCAGGCGTCGCCGGAGGATCGGCGCGGTTTCATCGAGGAAGCGGCCGGAATCCTCAAGCATCGCCGGCGCAAGGAGAAGACCCTCCGCAAGCTCGACGCGATGGAGGCGAACCTCACGCGTCTGAGCGACCTCGCCGGAGAGCTCCGTCGGCAGCTGAAACCGCTCGGGCGACAGGCCGAGATCGCTCGCGAGGCGGCCACGATCGCCGCGGTGGTCCGCGATGCGAAGGCTCGGCTGTTCGCCGACGAGATCGTCGGACTTCGCACAGAGCTCGCATCCCACGCGCAGAGCGAGCAGGAGCGGCTCTCGGAGCGTCTCGTGCTGCAGGACCAGCTCGAGAGCGCACGCGCCCGCATCGAGCTGCTCGAGGCGGAACAGCGGTCCGAGGCCGTAGACCAGGCGCGCCGTGTCACCTTCGGCTTGGAGCGCGTGCAGGAACGGGTGCGCGGGCTGTACGCCCTCGCCGGACAGCGGCTGGCGCTCCTCGGCGAGGCGGAGGACGACGAGCGCATCGAACTGACCACGGTGTCGCAGGCCATGATCGACGAGGCCCGCACCGAGATCCAGGAGATCGGCGACGGACTCGGCGGGGCGCAGGATGCCGCGGCCGAAGCGTCGCGCGACGTGATGCGCGCGCGCGCCGAGCTCGATGCGCTCGACACCGACATCGCCGCGCAGAGCGCCCTCGTGTCCGAGCACGACATGCGGCTCACCGCCCTGCGCGGGTCCGCGGAGGCCGCGGCATCCGCCCTCGCCGCCGTGCGCGCAGCGGTCGACCGGCAGCAGCGCGCTCTCGATGCCGCGATGGCGCGCCGTGCCGAGGCCGAGGAGACGCTCGCGGGCGTGGACCCCGACCTCGTGCCCGAGGGATCGGCGGCCGAATACGCCACCGCGTACGAACGCGCACAGCGCGACGCCACCGACGCGGAAACGCAGGTCGGCGCGCTGCGGGAGCGTCTGCACGCCGCGGAGCGGGAGGTCGAGGCGCTGACGGCGCAGACGTCCGCGCTCGGCCGCGCACTGGACGGCAAGAACGCGGCGGCGGAGATCGTCGCCCGGGGCGCCGCCGGCGTGCGCGGACTGCTGGGGGACTCCGTCAAGATCACCGCGGGGTACGAGGCGGCGATCGCCGCGGCGCTCGGTCCGCTCGTCGAGGGCGTGCTCGTCGGCAGCCGCGACGACGCCGCGGCGACGGCACGGCTGGTGAGCGACGGCGATCTCGGCACGATCGACATCGCGATCGCCGATACCGGAACCGCGCGGCCTGCGTTTCCGGCCATCGCGGGCGTCGTACCTGCGCGCGAGGTCGTCTCGGCGCCCGAAGGAGTGCTCGGCATCCTGGCCTTCGTGGTCATCGCCGACGACCTCGACGCCGCCCTGGCGGCGGGACCCGCGATCGCGGCGGCCGCCGTCGGCGGACCGGTGACCGTCGTCACACGATCGGGTGAGGTCGTGACCGAGTACACCATCCGTGCCGGGTCGGGACAGGGCCGCTCCCGTCTCGAGCTGGCGGCTGAGCGGGATGCCGCCGCCGACCGGCGCGACGAGATCACGGTGGTCGCCGACTCGCTCCGCGCCGCACTCGCCGACGCGACCGGTGCTCTCGACTCCGCGCGACAGCGGACGAAGTCCGCTCTCACCACGCTCCGCGAGCACGATGCCGCACTCGCCGCGCATACCGAGCAGGTGAACCGCGCGACCGTCCGCCATGAGGCGGCCGTGGCCGAGTGCGACCGGCTCGCCGCCGGCCTGGCGCAGGCGGAGGCTGCCGTCGCGGAGGCCGAATCGTCGGCGCGATCCGCCGATGATCAGCTCACCGCCGCACTGGAGGCTCCGCGACCCATCCTCGACGCGTCCGCCCGCGAGGGCATGCTGGCAGCGCTCGAAGGTGCGCGCGACGCCGAGATGCGTGCCCGTCTGGATGTCGAGACGCTCAAGGAGCGCATCCGCGCCGGGGAGGCGCGCGTGATCGCGCTGGAGCGACAGCGCGAGCGCGAGCGCGAAGCGGCGGCGGAGGCCGCGAGACGGGCGGTCGTGCGTCGCACGCAGCGCGAGATCGCGGCAGGGGTGGCCGCGCAGCTGCCAGCCGTGCTGGACTCGGTCGAACGCTCGCTCGCGCAGGCGCGCCTCGAGCTCGCGCACGCGGAGTCGGAGCGCAGTGCGCTGACGACCGAGCTCGCCGAACTCCGGCGTCAGGAGGCCGCGGCGCGGGAGCGACTCGCGGGGCTCACCGAGAGCGTCCACAGTCTCGAGCTCCAGATCCATGAGAAGCGTCTGCACGTGAGCGGGATCCTCGAGCGTGTGCTGTCCGAACTCGGACTCGAGGAAGACATTCTCGTATCGGAATATGGTCCGGATCAACCGGTTCCCGTCGATCTCATACCGTCGGACTCGCTGGCCGACGCCGACGACGCCGACGACGCCGATGAAGCCGACAACGGCGAGGGTGCCGCATCCGTCCCCTTCGATCGTGCGCAGCAGCGTCGACGCCTGCAGGAGGCCGAGCGAAAGCTCACGCAGCTGGGCCGCGTGAACCCGCTCGCCCTCGAAGAGTTCGCCGCGCTGGAGCAGCGTCACAAGTTCCTCACCGAGCAGCTCGGCGATCTGACACAGACGCGCAAGGACCTCATCACGATCATCGAGGAGCTCGACGAGCGGATGCAGACGATCTTCCTCGCGGCGTTCGAGGACACGAAGATCGCGTTCGGCGAGGTGTTCCCGATCCTCTTCCCCGGCGGCACGGGGAGCATCTCGCTGACGGACCCCGATTCGCCGCTCACCACGGGCATCGAGGTCGCGGTCCGCCCCGTCGGAAAGAAGATCGAGCGGCTCTCGCTGCTCTCGGGCGGAGAGCGGTCTCTCGCGGCCGTGGCGCTGCTGACCGCGATCTTCAAGGCGCGCCCGAGCCCGTTCTACATCCTCGACGAGGTCGAGGCCGCGCTCGACGACGCCAACCTCGGTCGCCTGCTCGGCGTGCTCGAGCAGCTGCGCGAGTCGAGCCAGCTGATCGTGATCACGCATCAGAAGCGCACGATGGAGATCGCCGACGCACTGTACGGCGTCTCGATGCGCCAGGACGGCGTCTCCGCCGTCGTCGGTCAGCGTCTCGCTGAGCGCGCCGCCTCATAGCCCGTTCGGTCGACGGCGATCAGGCGATGCCCGCCCGGACGAGCGCCAGCGCCTCGCCGGCCCGCAGCGCCGTCCCCGAGTCCCACGCCTCCGCGCGGCGATCGGCGTCCAGCGCCGCAGCCACCCGCAGGCCGAGTGCGGCTTCCTCGCGGCGCGCGATGGGCCATGCGAGCAGACCGGCCCGCTCGCGCAGACCCGCGACGGCGCCGAGCGCGACGGCTGCACCGTAGGCGTCGGACTCGGCCACGGCGAGCTCGGCGAACGCGGTGAGCATGAAGCAGGCGGTGATCGTGCCCACCTGGTCGTCATCGATCTCGTGCAGGCATCCGCGCAAGTAGTCCCGCGCCGCGTCGAACGCGCCGGCGCGGACGTCGAGGACGGCCAGCTGGGTGCGGGCGCTGGACGTGAGCCAGCGGTTCCCGAAGAGGGAGCCCAGCCGGTCTGCCTCGAGAAGGAATCGCCGGGCAGACTCGTCCCTTGCGAAGGTCGTCTCGAGCATTCCGACGGTGAGCGCGGCGAACGCCATGAAGGCGTCGTCGTGTTCGCTGAACCCGTCGTACGCGAGGGTCGCGGCATCCAGTGCGCCGTCGAAGTCGTCGAGTATCGGCAGGGTCCAGGAGACGGCCAGCTCGAGGGCGTGACGCAGCGCCGGCTCGTCGACCTGCTCTAGGACGGCCGGGATCTCGCGTGCGGCCGCGACCGCTCGGTCGTCGTCGCCGACGGCGACCGCTGTGACGGCCTGCGTCAGCAGCACCTCGGCCCGCGCTCGGTCGTCCCACGCGCTCGGATCGGCGCGGACGGTCAGATCGTCGACCCACTGCCGGCCCTCGAGGAGCCGGTCGTTCGTCTGCCAGTACAGCCACAGCGAGCGCAGGAGATGGGGCAGGCGGGCGGCGTCGTTGTCGAAGAACCAGGCGATCGCGACCCGAACATTCTCCTCTTCGACGCGGACGCGCTCCGCCCATGGCGTCGTGAGGTCGGCGGGAACGTCGTCGGTGTCGATCACGCCCGCGAAGAACTCGGCGTGCCGGCGACGGATCTCGTCGTACCGCCCTCCCGCGGCGAGCTGCTCGGTGGCGAGCTCGCGAACGATCGTCAGCATGCGGAACCGCGGCTCGTCGGACGAGGCGTCGACTGACACCAGGCTGTGACCGGCGAGGGAGTCCAGACGGTCGAGGGTGTCGAACTCGTCGGCTGCGGCGACCGCAGACGCGGCCGGGATCGACCAGCCGTCCGCGAACACGGAGAGCGTGGCGAGCAGATCGCGCTCCGCCTCGCCGAGCAGGTCCACGCTCCACTCGACGGTCGCGCGCAGCGTGCGCTGCCGCTCGGGGAGGTCAACGGGCCCCGTGCCGAGGCCGTCCAGCACGCTGGCCAGCCGCGCGAGCAGTGCCGGGGGATCGAGGAGCCGCGAGCGAGCGGCAGCCAGCTCGATCGCGAGCGGCACGCCGTCGAGGCGGCGGCAGATCTCGACGATCGCCGAGATGGTGTCGGGCGTCAGCGGCAGGTCGCGCCGGACGGCGCCGGCGCGCTCGAGGAAGAGCTGCACCGAGGGCAGCGCGACGCTGTCGTCGAAGGGGAGGTCCCGCCGCGTGCCGACATCGAGCGCGCCGAGCGAATACTCGTGCTCAGCGCGCAGACGGAGCGCGATCCGGCTGGTGACGAGGATCCGGAGCCCGTCGGTCGCGGTCAGCAGGTCGTCGAGCGCGGGCGCGATCGCGGTCAGCTGCTCGAGATTGTCCAGGATCAGCAGCGCGCGCCCACTCGAGAAGTGGTCCACGAGCGCGTCTCGCGCCGTGCGCGTGCCCTCGATCGTGACCCCGAGCGCAGCGGCCACGCGAGGCAGCACGTCCGCGGCATCCGTGACACTCGCAAGCGGCACGAACGACACACAGACGGCCGCGTCCTGCTCGACCTGCTCGCCGACGGCGATCGCGAGGCGGGTCTTCCCCATGCCGCCCGGCCCCGTGATGTTGACGAGGCGCACGTCGTCGCGGGCGAGCAGCCGTGTGACGGCCTCCACGTCGGCGGTGCGGCCGATGAGCGTCGTCGTGGTGACCGGCAGCGTGCGGCGCGCAGGAGGAGAGGATGCCGCGGCGGGCTCGGGCGGCAAGGGCATCGCCGAGGTCACGAAGCGCTCGCTCAGCAGCAGGGCGAGGTCGTCGCGGACCAGCCGGCCGAGCTCGCGAGTGCTGCGGAACGTCCGATAGGCATCGGTGCCTCGGGCGCGGATCTCATCGATCATCGCCTCCAGTCGCGGCTGGCGGTCGGCCGGCGCCTTCAGGTAGAGGAGTCGAGGTCGGCCGCCAGAGAGCCGGAACTCGTCCTCGAGCCCCGAGATGTCCATGCCGGGTCCGACCCAGCCATAGCTCTGCCAGTACAGCCCGATGAAGACATCCGACTGCGCGAGGTAGGCGCGATACAGCTCCTGCGGCGGGTGGGGCCTCGCGCCGAGCTCGAACATCACCGGTGCGAGGCCCAGCGACCCGATCGCACGGCGCACGGCCGTGCGCTCCTCCGCGAGCTCGGCGAGGGTCGAGCTGACGAACACGCGAAGGCGCTGGTCGGGCGTGCGGATCACGGCCGCAGGGGCATCGGGATCGGGCATGGCATCATCATGCCGCGAACGGGTGGATCACCGCTCGGCCGTAGGCTGGTGACATGGCAGAGAGCTCCTGGTCGCTCGGTCGCGCACTGCGCGGCATGTTCGTCAAGCCCACGATCGACGAGACGACCTGGGAAGACCTCGAGACGGCGCTGCTGACCGCGGACTTCGGGCCGGACATCACCGAGCGCATCGTCGACGAGCTGCGCGAGAAGGTGGAGCGGTTCCGCACCACGGACCCCCGCGATCTGCAGCGGATGCTGAAGGAGACGCTGGAAGAGCACTTCGCCAAGTTCGACACGACCCTCCGCCTCACCGAGCGACCCGCCGTCGTGCTCGTCGTCGGTGTGAACGGCGTGGGCAAGACGACGACGATCGGCAAGTTCGCGAAGTTCCTGCAGCGCTACGGGCGCACCGTGGTCGTCGGCGCCGCCGACACCTTCCGGGCGGCCGCGGTCGATCAGCTGGCGACCTGGGCGGAGCGCGGCGGAGCGCAGATCGTCCGCCCGCAGCAGGAGGGGCAGGACCCGGCATCCGTCGCCTTTCAGACCATCGAGTACGCCAAGAGCACCGGCACCGAGATCGTTCTCGTGGACACCGCCGGCCGTCTGCACACCAAGGGCGGCCTCATGGACGAGCTCACCAAGATCCGTCGTGTGATCGAGAAGCAGGCCCCGATCAGCGAGGTTCTGCTGGTGCTCGATGCGACCACCGGCCAGAACGGCGTCATGCAGGCGCAGGCATTCCTCGAGCACGCGGGCGTCACCGGGCTCGTCCTCACGAAGCTCGACGGGTCGGCCAAGGGCGGGTTCGTGCTGGCCGTGCAGGAGCGCACCGGCATCCCGGTGAAGCTGCTCGGGCAGGGTGAGGGCATCGGTGACCTGACCGGCTTCACGCCGCACGTCTTCGCCGCGTCGCTCGTCGAATGACGGCCGCGCACGTGTCGCGCACGTAACGGATGCCCGCCACGCGGGCCCAGGACTTCCGCCTCGGCGCGCAGGCTGGTTTCATGGGGACATGGCGATCGAGCACGACTACTTCGGACTCCTCGAGTCGGGCCCCGACGGTTCGATCTTCTGGTCCGAGAACGTCGAGCTGGGGGATCAGTCCGTCACGGTCGACCTCACGGCGCCGGATCAGGACGACGTGTCGGAGGCGGCGCTCGACGTCGCCGCCGGACTCATCTCGGCGATCGAGGACATCGACCGCAGCGCGCGCAATGCGATGGTCAACGAGCTCAGCGACCGCACGAGCGAGGTGACCGAGTACATCCTCCAGCAGCAGGACACCCTCGGCGACGAGCTGGAAGAACTCCTCGTCGACATCTCGGGCGACGTCCACATCGACGTCATCCGCTCGCTTCAGCTCATGAGCATGACGATCCTCGCCGACGAGCACGGCGGATCCGACCCCTTCGCGGTGCTCGAATATGCGCTCGACCCCGACGCCACAGACGACGTGCTGCTGGTGAACCTCGACTCCGAGGGCGGCGTGATCACCGTCACCAGCGCGGAGTAGCCGGAGCGGCGCACTCGACAACCGGGCTGTGCGCCCGGCGGTCACACCGCCTGGGCGTGTCTCGGTACACGCCTGCGGCGCACTCGACAACCGGGCTGTTCGCCCCGGCGGTCACACCGCCTGGGCGAACCCGCGTTCGACGTGCACGTCCTCGGCGATGTGCGCAAGGTTCGCGGGGATCTCGCGCCCCTTCGACAGCATCGACTGCGCCCAGAGCCGACCGGCGCGATACGACGAGCGCACGAGCGGGCCGGCCAGCACACCGAGGAACCCGATGCGCTCGGCCTCCGTCTTGAACGCGACGAACTCGTCCGGCTTCACCCACCGCGCAACCGGCAGGTGCCGCGGGGAGGGGCGCAGGTACTGCGTGATCGTGATGATGTCCGTGCCGGCCTCATGGAGATCCTGCAGAGCCTGGACGACCTCCCCGGGCTCTTCGCCCATCCCGAGGATCAGGTTGGACTTCGTGATGAGGCCCGCCGCGCGAGCCTGGGTGAGCACGTCGAGCGACCGCTCGTAGCGGAACGCAGGACGGATGCGCTTGAAGATCCGGGGCACCGTCTCGACGTTGTGCGCGAAGACCTCCGGCCTGCTGTCGAACACCTCGTCGAGCAGCGCCGGATCTCCGTTGAAGTCCGTGGCGAGGATCTCGACACCGGTGTTCGGATTCCGGGCGTGGATCTGCCGCACGGTCTCGGCGTGCAGCCACGCGCCGCCGTCGGGCAGGTCGTCGCGGGCGACACCGGTCACCGTCGCGTAGCGCAGGTTCATGCGCACGACGCTCTCGGCGACGCGACGCGGTTCGTCGGTGTCGTAGTCGGCGGGCTTGCCGGTGTCGATCTGGCAGAAGTCGCACCGCCGCGTGCACTGGGACCCGCCGATGAGGAAGGTGGCCTCGCGGTCTTCCCAGCACTCGTAGATGTTCGGGCAGCCCGCCTCCTGGCAGACCGTGTGCAGCTCCTCTGTCTTCACGAGGGAGTGGAGCGCCTGGTACTCGGGGCCTATCCGGGCCTTTGTCTTGATCCACTCGGGTTTGCGTTCGATGGGCGTCTGCGCGTTGCGGACCTCGAGCCGCAGCAGCTTGCGGCCGTCGGGTCCACTCGCGGGGGCGGCTCCCGGCGTCCCGCACGCGCTCATGCCGGCACCGCCGCGAAGTCGGTCCCGAACACGCGCGACACCGTGCCGATGACGTCGCGCGGCGCGACATCCGCCCCGACGATCTCGCTGATCGTGGTGACCCCCGCATCGGTGATCCCGCACGGGATGATCCCGCGGAAGCCGGCGAGCGTGTTGTCGCAGTTCAGCGCGAAGCCGTGCATGGTGACGCCGCGCTGGACGCGCACGCCGATCGCCGCGACCTTGTCCTCGCCCAGCGGCCGACGCACCCAGACGCCGCTGCGACCCTCGACGCGGTAGCCGTCCACCCCGTGCACCCGCAGCGCCTCGATGAGGAGGTGTTCGAGCCGGCGCACGTGCGCGACGACGTCCACCGGCTCGGCGAGCCGCACGATCGGGTACCCGACGAGCTGGCCTGGCCCGTGCCAGGTGATCTTGCCGCCGCGATCGACGTCGACGACCGGTGTGCCGTCGGTGGGGCGTTCGTGGCGGGCGGTGCGCGCTCCCGCCGTGTAGACCGGCTGATGCTCGAGGAGCAGCAGGGTGTCGTCGCGCGCTCCCGCCACCACGTCCGCGTGGATGCGCCGCTGGAGATCCCATCCGTCGAGATAGGGCACGTAGTCGGGGGAGAGGCCCACCGTCTGGATGTCGAGCATCGTGCTCCTTCGCTCGGAGAGATTTCTGGATCGCGTCCAATATTACGCTACGCGCGGCCCGAGGCAGCTCCCGGCTAGCGTGGCTGCATGGGCAGCACGGGACGAGTCGGCAGGCCGAAGGCGTCGTCGAAGGAGACGCTCGCGGAAGCCGCGTGCGAGCTCTTCCTCGAGCAGGGGTTCGAAGCGACGTCGATCGCGGACATCACGACGCGGGCCGGAGTGAGCCGCTCCAGCTTCTTCAACTACTTCGGCTCGAAGTCCGACATCCTGTGGGCGGGTCTGGACGAGAAGATCGCAGCGTTCGAAGCGCGACTGGTTCAGGACGAGAGTGCGGATGCCGCGATCGCCGTGCGCGCGGAGGCCGTGGCCGTGGCGCGCGACTTCGCTCCGGACAGCCTCGCCCTCGGCATCGTGAACGCGGCCGCGATGGGATTGCAGGAGGAGCTGGAGCGCGAAGCATCCTTCCGGCGCTCGCGTATCGCCCGCGCCGTGTCCGAGCGCCTCATCCGCTCGGGCTCCGACCGCCTGCACGCCGAGGTCGCGGGCGCCGCATGGGGCGGGGCGGTGCTCGCGGCGATCGAGGCATGGGCGCACGACGGGGCGGGACGCACGTCGCTGGCGCGGTTCCTCGAACGGGCGGCCGACTCCGCGGCTGCGGCCACGCCGACGTCTCCTGCCGGCGAGGTCGCGCAGCTGCGCGTCGTCGTTCAGGCGTCGGCATTCGAGCAGACCCTCGCCTTCTATCGCGACGTCGTCGGGATGCCCCAGGCCGAGGCGTACGAGGCCGAAGGCGGCGCGCGCGTGGCGATCCTCGCGGCGGGCCGCGCCACGCTGGAGATCGCCAATCCGGCGCAGGTGGACTTCATCGACCGGGTAGAGACGGACGGGGATGCGCCGAGCGACCGCATCCGCCTCGCACTGGAGGTCGCAGACACCGATGCCGCTGTCGCGCGGCTCGACGCCGGAGGCGCCGAGGTCGAGGCATCCGCCCGCGTCACGCCCTGGAACTCGCGCAACGCCCGTCTGCGCGGCCCCGCCGGTCTTCAGCTGACGCTGTTCCAGGAGCTCGGGCCGGGGGAGTGACGGGGTCTCGGACGAAACGCGCGCTGCCGGACACGTACGGAGTGAGACACCCGACGATGGAGGCAGCATGACCCCCGATCTGCTCGATGACCGGCTCGACCGTTCAGCCCCTGCGACGCACGCACCGCGCGCCGCTGACGTGGCGACCATGATCTCGGAGGCGCGGGCGCAGGTCCCGCGGCCCCGCCGGCGGCGGGTGGCCGTCGCCGCCGGCGTGCTCGCCGCCGTGCTCGTGGGCGGCGCCGGCGTCGCCGCCGCGACCGACGGGTTCACGTGGGGGCCATGGGCCCAGGATCCCGTCGGCGCGGTGTCGTTCTCGATGACGAACGGGTTCGACTGCGAGCTCCGGTTCAGCGAGTACGCGGGCGGCTCGGACCCGGGGTTCGTCGCAGACGTCAACCGCGCGCTCGAGGAGTGGTACGGGGCGACGGATGTCGTAGGGAGTGCGCGCGCGCTGATGCCTGCGAAGCTGGCGTACTGGAATGACCTCAAGAGCGAGGATGACCAAGCCGAGCTGGAGCGCCAGCTCGCGGAGCTGTCTCCGCAGGACCGTGCGGCTGCGATCGCGCACAATGCCTGGGTGGACGAGTGGACCGCATGGGAGCTCGCGGTGAGCGATCTCGAGTCCGAGGCGCTTCGTGAGGCAGGCTTCTCGGTTCCGGACGACCGTTTCGTGGGGACCGAGCGCATCAGCGGAATCCAGTGCCTCGACCCCGATGGCCAGCCCTACCTGCCGGGCGGCGATCAGTGAGTCGCGACGAACGTCGGCTGACGTCGGCGCTGAGCGCGGCATCCGCCGACCTCCTCGCGTACCTTCAGCGTCGGGTCGGCCACGACGACGCGCCCGACCTGCTCGGCGAGACGATGGTGGTCGCGTGGCGGCGCGTGGGGGAGCTGCCCGACGACCCGGAGCGCGCCCGCATGTGGCTGTTCGGCATCGCGCGGGGGACCCTCCTCAACCACGCCCGCGGGGAGCATCGCCGGTGGGCGCTGGCCGACCGCATCCGGTCGGCGTCGACGACGGATGCCCCGCCCGCCGACGAGGGACTCGAGGTGCGCGATGCGATCGCCCGCCTCGACCCGGACGATGCGGAGCTCGTGCGCCTCGTCCACTGGGAGCGGATGACGCTCGTGCAGGCCGCCGAGCTCCTCGGCATCCATGACTCGACGGCACGGACGCGCTACGCGCGCGTCAAGGAGCAGCTGCGTGCGGCCCTCGTCTCACCGGTGGAGGTGTGAGAACCGGAACACGTCGGCGGCGACGGCTCCGGAGCCGGTCGAAGGACGCGTAAACTCGGGGGATCATGGCGACTTTCGGCACCCTCTCCGACCGGCTCACCGAGACCTTCCGCAACCTCCGCACCAAGGGCAAGCTCACGCCCGCGGACGTCGACGGCACGGTCCGCGAGATCCGGCGCGCCCTGCTCGACGCCGACGTGGCCCTGCCCGTCGTCAAGGAGTTCACCGCCAAGGTGCGCGAGCGTGCGCTCGGCGACGAGGTCAACCGCGCGCTCAACCCGGCGCAGCAGGTCGTCCAGATCGTCAACGAGGAGCTCGTCGCGATCCTCGGCGGACAGCAGCGCCGCCTGCAGTTCGCGAAGACCCCGCCGACGGTGATCATGCTGGCCGGTCTGCAGGGCTCCGGAAAGACGACGTTTGCGGGCAAGCTCGCGAAGATGCTCGAGAAGGACGGTCACACCCCGCTCCTCATCGCCGCCGACCTTCAGCGTCCGAACGCCGTGAACCAGCTCCAGGTGGTCGCCGAGCGCGCCGGTGCCGCGGTCTACGCGCCCGAGCCCGGCAACGGCGTCGGCGACCCGGTCCAGGTCGCCAAGGACGGCGTCGAGCTCGCGCGCCGGCAGCAGCACGACATCGTCATCATCGACACGGCCGGGCGGCTCGGCGTGGACGCCGAGCTGATGAAGCAGGCCGCCGACATCCGCACCGCGACCGACCCCGACGAGGTGCTGTTCGTCATCGACGCGATGATCGGTCAGGATGCCGTCAACACGGCCAAGGCCTTCCAGGACGGCGTCGACTTCACCGGCGTCGTGCTCTCGAAGCTCGACGGCGACGCGCGCGGCGGCGCCGCGCTGTCGGTCGCATCGATCACCGGTCGCCCCATCATCTTCGCCTCCACCGGCGAAGGACTCGACGACCTCGAGGCGTTCCACCCCGACCGCATGGCGAGCCGCATCCTCGACCTCGGCGACATCCTCACCCTCATCGAGCAGGCCCAGCAGGCCTTCGATGAGGAAGAGGCCATGAAGATGGCCGAGAAGCTCGCGACCGAGACCTTCACGCTCGAGGACTTCCTCGAGCAGATGCAGCAGATGAAGAAGATGGGCTCCATGAAGAAGATGCTGGGGATGCTCCCCGGCATGGGCTCCATGAAGGACCAGCTCGAGAACTTCGACGAGCGAGAGATCGATCGCACCGAGGCCATCATCCGCTCGATGACGCCCGGCGAGCGACGCAACCCGAAGGTGCTCAACGGCTCTCGCCGCCTGCGCATCGCGCGCGGCGCCGGGATGACGGTGACCGACGTGAACCAGCTCGTCCAGCGGTTCGACCAGGCCGCCAAGATGATGAAGACCGTCGCGCGCGGCGGTGTGCCCAACATCCCCGGCATGGGGCCGATCCCCGGAGGCGGCCGTCCCGGCGCCTCGGCGAAGCGCGGCAAGCAGCAGAAGGCGAAGGGGTCGCGATCGGGCAACCCGGCCAAGCGGGCGGCCGAGAACGCCGGTGTCGCGGCGGCTCCGACCGCGCCGACGGGCTCCGGATTCGGTCTGGGCGGTGCGAAGGGCGGGCCGAGCGAGGCCGACCTCGCCGAGCTGCAGAAGATGCTCGGCAAGGGCTGATCCGCTCCTCGCGGGCCCCGCGGCCGTCGGCGTTCGGTACGTTGGAACATGGGCGGTGCACCGCGCCGGCTGGGACGAACGATCTGGGGGGATCGGCAGAGATGAGTGACGACGGCTGAAAGCGTCTTCGCGCGAGACGCACCCCTGTTCGTGGAGAGCGAGTCAGGGCGGATCGAACGGTATCCGCGCAACGCCTGGCTGCGCTGGGGGCTGCGGCTGCTGGCCGCCGTGCCCTTCATCGTCATCGCCGCCTGGTTCCAGATCGCCTCGGGCGGAGACTGGAGCGACACGGCGAACGGAGCGCTGGCGGCGCGGGTCGACGGGCTGCCGTGGGGATCGTCGGATGTCGCGGCGCTCGCTGAGCTCTACCCGATCCTGACCAGTGTCCTCGCCCTCGTCATCCCCGGCGGCGCGCTGGGCCTCGCGATCGCGGGTGCGCTCGTCGGCGGACTCCTGCTCCAGCTGATCGTCCAGTCGATGCAGCGCAAGGAGTTCCCGCAGCCGGTGCGGATCGTCTTCGTCGCGACCCTGGCGCTCACGCCGATGTTCGCCTACGTCATGACGACGAGCTTCGAGGCCGCCCTCGGCCTCACGTTCTTCGGACTCGGGATGGTCGACCTCGTGCGGTTCGTGACCTATGCGAACACGCAGGCCGGCTTCCGCGCGGGACTGCTGTTCGCCTGCTCCGCCCTGTCGGACTCCACCGGTCTCTTCGTCGCGATCGTGGCCGCGCTGGCGGCCGCCTTCCTCGTGCGGTCGAGGTCGGCCTCGCGAGCGGCCAACGCGATCGTCGTCGTGTTCCCCACCCTCGCGCTGATCGGATCGCTGGTCGTGCTCGGCATCGCGTTCCGCCTCGGTCCGCTCGCCATGATCCGCGGGAATCTCGAGTGGGACCCGGCGCGCGCCGCCATCGTCGCGGAGTACCTCCTGAGCCCCTCCGGACTGCTCTATCTCGCGCCGACGATCGTCGTCGTCCTCACCGCGATCGCCCTTCGCTATCCGGGCGTCGGACTGGTCGCGCCTGTCATGACCGCGATGATCCTGCTCGCGTTCATCCTGGGACTCACGCCACCGGGCGTCGCGGGGATCAACTACCTGCTCATGCTCCTCGTGGCCGTGGCCGTCGTCCCGAAGCCGACCACACTCGTCAGCATCCTGCTCGTGTGCACGACGTCGGTGATCCTGTGGGGCATCGGCTGGGCGCAGGCGTTCGACAACGACACCGTGAGCGCCTGGATGGGCACGATCGTCGGAGGTGCGCCGTGACCATGTCGATCGAGATCGATCGCGACCTGCTCGACCCGGACCTGCGAACGACGTACGCGAAGCAGGGCTGGATCCCGGTCAGGCGGACGGATGCCGCGGTGGAGGTCGCGACGACGGCACCCCTGACCCCGCGACGGCGCGCCCGCATCGAGGCGATCGTCGGCGGCCCGATTGAAGAGCGCCTCGTGGAGCAGTCGGAGATCGTGGCCGCGCTGACCGGCGCGCTGCGGTCGGAGTATGCGTCGCAGGCCGCGGACGGGCTCCACCGCATGGACCCGGTGCTGTCGGCGCGCTACGTGCTCTCGACCTCTCAGAAGGTCATCGGCATCGTCCTCGTGCTCCTGGTGGTCGCCTGTGCCGTCGTGTGGCCCGTGGCCACGGTGATGTCGCTGATCGGCATCGCGAGCGTGATCTTCCTGGCGAGCACCCTGTTCAAGTTCTTCATCGCGCTGCGCGGCTCGCGATACGACCTCGTGGCGCATGTGCGCCCCGAGGAGATCGCCGCGCTGCGCGATGCCGAGATGCCCATGTACACGGTGCTCGTGCCGGTGTTCCGCGAAGCGCGCATCGTCGGCCGACTCGTCGAGAATCTCGGACGGCTCGACTACCCGACCGACAAGCTCGAGGTGATCATCCTCGTCGAGGAGGAGGACTCCGAGACCCGGGACGCGATCGCCGTCTCCGATCCGCCCGCGCACTTCCTCGTGGTCACCGTGCCCAAGGGCACGCCGCAGACCAAGCCGCGCGCGTGCAACGTCGGACTCGAGGTCGCGCGCGGGGAATTCCTGGTCATCTATGACGCCGAGGACGCCCCGGAGCCCGATCAGCTCAAGAAGACGGTCGTCGCGTTCTCGCGTGCCGACGATTCGGTGGTCGTCATGCAGGCGGCGCTCAACTACTTCAACGCGCGCGAGAACGTGCTCACCCGGATGTTCGCGCTCGAGTACAGCTATTGGTTCGACTACATGCTGACGGGTCTCGATGTGGGCGACCTGCCGATCCCGCTCGGCGGGACATCCAATCACTTCCGCACGTCGGCGCTGCGGGAGCTGGGCGGATGGGACCCGTACAACGTGACGGAGGATGCCGACCTCGGCATCCGGGCGAGCGCACTCGGCTACCGGGTCGGCGTCGTCGACTCCACGACGATGGAGGAGGCGACCTCGCGGGTCGGCATCTTCATCGGCCAGCGCAGTCGCTGGATCAAGGGCTACATGCAGACCGCGCTGGTGCACGCGCGCCGGCCGTTCCGGCTGATCCGCCGGATCGGACTGCGGAGGTTCGCGTCGTTCACGCTCCTCATCGCCGGCACACCGCTGACGTTCCTCGGAGTGATCCCCTTCACAGCCTTGACCATCGTGTCGTTCCTGATCCCGTGGGCGAGCATCACGCCGGCGTTCCCGCCGGCGATCCTGTGGATCTGCCTGCTGAACTTCCTCGTCGGCAACGCGCTGATGGTCTACCTGAACATGATGGGGCCGTACAAGCGCGGCGCCTTCTGGCTCGTGGGATGGGCGGTCCTCAACCCCGTCTACTGGCTGCTGCACTCGCTCGCGTCGTACAAGGCGCTGTGGCAGCTCATCACGAAGCCCCACTACTGGCAGAAGACCGAGCACGGGATGTCGCACTTCACCATCGAGGGAGTAGCGGGACCGGCGCCCGCGGAGTCCTAGGCCGTGCCCGCGAGGTGATCGCGGAGCGTGGGTCCCGAGCGGAACTCGCGGATGAGGTGACGCACGACCTCGCGCAGATCGCCGTCCGCGGCATCCGCCACCACGAGCTGTCGTGCGTAGCTGGCGCCCTGGGTGAGGATCGTCTCGACGCCCGCCAGTTCGCGCGAGCACTTCAGCTCGACCGCGATGTCGGCGACGCGCGCGAGCGTCTCGCGCAGGTGCTCGGCGACGGGCCTCTGCGTGCCCGCCCTGTCCACGATGATGCGGGCGTCGAGACCGTACCGGGCGGCGCGCCACTTGTTCTCGCGGACGAACCACGGCTGGAGGGTCGGCAGCGTTCGTCCCTCGTCGAGCTCACGGGAGAAGTGCTCGACGAGAACCTGGACGAGGGCGGCGATCGCCGCCAGTTCGGGGAGCGTCGACATGCCGTCGCACGCGCGCACTTCGATCGTGCCCCAGCGGGGAGCGGGACGGATGTCCCAGCGCACCTCGGTCGCGTCCTCCATCACGCCGGTGCCCACCAGATCGTCGAGGTAGGCCTCGAACTGCGCCCAGTCCTCCAGCGGCCAGGGCAGACCCGCGGTGGGCAGCTGCTGGAACACCAGCGACCGGTTCGACGCGTACCCCGTGCGGTCTCCCGCCCAGAACGGGCTCGATGCCGAGAGCGCCTGCAGGTGGGGGAGGTACACGGCGAGGGCGTTGATGATCGGGAACACCTTGTCGACGTCGTCGACCCCGACGTGGACGTGGATTCCCCAGATCATCATGTTGCGGCCCCACCACTGGGTGCGCTCGATGAGCTTGTGGTACCGCGTCTTGTCGGTGACCTGCTGGTCGTACCACTGCGCGAACGGGTGGCTTCCCGCGCACAGCAGCTCGACGCCGAGGGGCGTGGTCTCGGTGCGCACCGCGGCGATCGCATCGGCGATGTCGTCGACGGCCGCCGCGACGGTGTCGCCGATGCCGCTCGTCACCTCGACGGTGTTCGTCAGCAGCTCGCCGGTCACGGTGTATCGCTCGAGGGCGGTCCTCTCCTCGAGGTCGGCGAGCACCTCGGGCGCGCGGGGCGCCAGATCGCCGGTCTCGCCATCGGCGAGCATGAGCTCCCACTCGAGCCCGACGGACGAACGGGCGGATGTCGCGAAGGGCACCGTCATGGCCACATTGTGGCATGCAGCGCACCTGAGACGGGCGGTTCGCGGCATGGTGAGTCATCTGGTGGGCCGGGGGATGGACACGCTGCGCGACCGGTCCCGAGGGCCGGTTCGCGGGGGGCCTCGCGATCTGGCAGAATAGAGGGTCGGATCACCCTCTCGACCCTCTATCCGGAGGGGAGATCCTCCTCAGAGCTTCCGCCGGGTGTGCACCCCACGCTCCAGGCGATCGGTTCGTTCACTTCCCACACATTCAGGAGAATCGTGGCTGTCAAGATCCGTCTCAAGCGACTCGGAAAGATCCGCGCGCCCTACTACCGCATCGTCGTCGCCGACTCGCGCACCAAGCGCGACGGTCGCGTCATCGAGGAGATCGGCAAGTACCACCCGACCGAGCAGCCCTCGTTCATCGAGGTCGACTCGGAGCGTGCGCAGTACTGGCTGAGCGTCGGCGCGCAGCCGACCGAGCAGGTGCTCGTGCTCCTCAAGCTCACCGGCGACTGGGGCACCTTCAAGGGCGACAAGAACGCCGTCTCGACCGTGCAGACGCGCGAAGCGAAGGCTGCCTTCGAGATCGACTCCTCGAAGAAGTCGGTCATCAAGCCCAAGGCTGAGAAGAAGGCCGAGGAGCCCGTTGCGGCTCCCGCCGACGAGGCGACCGACGCGGCCGATGAGGCCGCCGAGTCCGCCGAGTAATCCGTTGCTGGCCGCCGCGCTCGAGCACGTCGTCAAGGGGATCGTCGATCACCCCGACGCCGTGCGCATCGACTCGTCCACGTCGCCGCGAGGCGACGTTCTCGAGGTGCACGTCCACCCCGATGACCGGGGTCGCGTGATCGGGCGCGGCGGCCGTACGGCCAAAGCCCTGCGCACCCTCATCAGCGCGCTCGCCGACGGCCGGCGCGTGCGCGTCGACGTCGCGGACGACTGAGGTGGCAGGCGACACGAACGAGCCGGGTGAGAGCCCGGACAGCTCAGCGAAGGCATCCGCCCCGTCCGGCAAGACGCAGCTGCGCGTCGGACGTCTGGTGAAGGCCCACGGCCTCAAGGGCGCCATCAAGCTCGAGCTCTACACCGACGACCCCGAGGGCCGTTTCGCCCCCGGCGCCACGTTCACGCTCCAGGTGCCCGAGGCATCGCCGTGGCACGGCAAGCCGCTCACGGTGCGCGAGTTCCGCTGGATGAACAGTCACCCCGTCGCGTTCTTCGAGGGCGTCGACGACCGGGCCGGCGCCGAGGAGCTGATCCGCGCGATCCTCTGGATCGACCAGGACACCGACGCCGCCCCCACCGAAGACGACGCGTGGTTCGATCACCAGCTCGTCGGTCTCGACGTGGTGCGCGACGGCGTCACCGTGGGGCGCGTCATCCGCGTCGACCACATGCCCGCGCAGGACCTCCTCATCGTGCGCACGACTCCGGATGCCGCGCACGGCGAGCCCCAGGAGATCCTGGTGCCCTTCGTGAAGGCGATCGTGCCCGAGGTCGACATCACCGCGGGCCGGGTCGTGGTGACGCCGCCTGCGGGTCTCTTCGAGGAGATCCCCGGCGCCGACGACGCGGAGCCGCGCGACGAGGACTCCGCCGACGCCTGAGGCGCGGCATCCGCTCACTCACGCCCGCCGACCGGCGTGAGCGCGATGTGATCCGCCGGTAACACCGCACACGACCGCGTGGAACATCGGTCGGCGATCATCGGGGCATGGCCACGATCGCACGCCCGGCGGAGCCCGCCTCGGGCGCGCCGGTGGGCGAGCTGCGCACCGTGTGCTCGTATTGCGGGGTCGGCTGCGGCATCTCGGTGTTGCCCGCCGACGCGGGCTCCCTCGCCAGAGCGGTGGGCGACAAGGCGCACCCCGCGAACGCGGGACGGCTCTGCACGAAGGGTGCGACGCACGTCGATCTGATGCACGCGCCCGGACGGATGACGACGGCGTTCGTGCGACCCGCGCGGGGCGAGGATGCCGTCCCGGTGCCCCACGGCACGGCGATCGCCGAGGCAGGCCGCCGGCTGCGCGCCATCGTCGACGAGCACGGCCCCGACTCCGTCGCGCTGTACGTGTCGGGACAGATGTCGATCGAAGCGCAGTACCTCTCGAACAAGCTCGTCAAGGGGTATCTGCGCGGCCTTCACATCGAGTCGAACTCGCGGCTGTGCATGGCGTCGGCGGGCACGGGTTACAAGCAGTCGCTCGGAGCCGACGGGCCTCCGGGCTCGTACGAGGACTTCGACGCGGCCGACCTGTTCTTCGTCATCGGCTCGAACATGGCCGACTGTCACCCGATCCTCTTCCTGCGGATGGCGGATCGGCTGAAGCAGGGCGCGAAGCTCATCGTGGTGGATCCACGACGGACCGCAACGGCCGAGCGTGCCGACCTGTACCTGCCGATCCGGCCCGGCACCGATCTCGCGCTGCTGAATGGGCTCCTCCATCTCCTCGTCGACGGCGGCGCGATCGACGCCGACTTCATCGCAGAGCACACCGAGGGCTGGGAGGCGATGCCCGCGTTCCTCGCCGACTACACACCTCAGGCGGTGGCGCGCGCGACCGGTCTCGCCGAGGACGACATCCGCACCGCTGCGCGCTGGATCGCCGAGGCGGGCGAGTGGATGTCGCTGTGGACGATGGGTCTGAACCAGTCGACGCAGGGGACATGGCACACCAACGCGATCTGCAACCTTCACCTCGCGACGGGCGCGATCTGCCGGACCGGCAGCGGGCCGTTCTCGCTGACGGGTCAGCCCAACGCCATGGGCGGACGCGAGATGGGCTACATGGGGCCAGGGCTCCCCGGCCAGCGCGCGGTGTTCGACGCCGGCGACCGAGCGTTCGTCGAGGACGTGTGGGGGCTCCCCGCCGGCACGATCCGCCCGGAGGCGGGTACGGGCACGATCGAGCTGTACCGGTCGATGGCGGCCGGCGATATCAAGGCCGCGTGGATCATCTGCACGAACCCGGTCGCGTCGGTCGCGAACCGCCGCACGGTGATCGAGGGGCTCGAGGCCGCCGAACTGGTCATCGCGCAGGACGTCTTCACCGAGACCGCCACCAACGCGTATGCCGACATCCTGCTGCCCGCCACCCTGTGGGTCGAGTCCGAGGGCGTCATGACGAGCAGCGACCGCACGATGACCCTCGTGCCGCGCGCCATCGACCCTCCCGGCGACGCGCATCCCGACTGGCTCACGATCTGCCTCGTGGCGCGCGCGATGGGATTCGACGAGGGGTTCGGCTTCGCCAGTGCAGAAGAGGTCTTCGACGAGATCCGGCGGTTCTGGAACCCGAAGACCGGATGGGACGTGCGCGGCGTCGGCTACGAACGGCTGCGCCGCGGTCCCGTGCAGTGGCCCGCGCCACCCGACGACGCGGAGGCGCGGCATCCGATCCGCTATCTCAACGACGGCAGAAGCCAGAGCCTGCACCGGGAGGCCGACGGGACGGTGCCGCGCCTCGCGTTCGCAACGCCGTCCCGCCGCGCGCAGTTCTTCGCGCGACCGCATCTCGGGCCGAGGGAGCTGCCGGACGACGACTTCCCCTGGATCCTCAACACCGGTCGGCTGCAGCACCAGTGGCACACGATGACGAAGACCGGCAGAGTCGGCAAGCTCGTCAAGCTGAACCCCGACCCGTTCGTCGAGATCCACCCGCAGGACGCACAGGCGCAGGCGATCTCCGCCGGTGACCTCGTCGAGGTCGCCTCCCGCAGAGGGCGGGTCGTGCTGCCCGCGGTGGTGACCGATCGCGTGCGCCCCGGATGCTGCTTCGCGCCGTTCCACTGGAACGACGAGCACGGCGAGTACCTCACGGTCAACGCGGTCACCAGCGACGCGGTGGATCCTGCGTCGCTGCAGCCGGAGTTCAAATACGCCGCCGTGTCGCTGCGGCGCGTCGGCCCCGGCCCGAGCAGCGCGCCGGGCGACGCGAACGAGCGGATGCCGCATCCCGGCGACGCGCACGCGGTCCTCGCGGGCGTCGTCGGTCAGGCGCCGCCCGCCCTGGACGAGGCCGAGAGAGCGTATGTGTCGGGCTTCCTCAGGGCACTGGAGGTCGCTCCCGTCGAAACGGGGATGGTGCCGGTGCTGCCGGCGTCCGCGCCGCTGGGCGCCGCTCCGAGGGCCTGGCTGGACGGGGTGCTCGCGGGACTGTACTCACGGGCGCCGCGGGGCTCCGGGCAGACCGCCGACGTGCCCGGCGCGGTCACCGTGCTCTGGGGATCGCAGACCGGCAATGCCGAGGAGGTCGCCGTCACCTGCGCGGCGACCCTGACGTCGCGGGGCATCCCGGCACGGACGGTGAGCATGGTCGACATGTCCCTCACCGAACTGTCGGCCGCGCGTCGCGTCCTCGTGGTGACGTCGACCTTCGGCGACGGCGGTCCGCCCGACAACGCCACCGACCTGTGGACCGCGCTCAACAGCGACGTCGCCCCGACGCTCGGCGGCCTCGACTACGCCGTGTTCGCGATCGGCGACCCGAGCTACGACGACTTCTGCGGCCACGGACGCAGCATCGATGAGCGCCTCAGCGCGCTGGGGGCGACCGCGCTGCTCCCGCGCGTGGACTGCGAGCCGGACTACGCCGAGCCCGCGGCCGCGTGGCTCGACCGGGTGATCGCGACGTTCGCCGAGGAAGCGGCATCCGTCCCGACCGTCGCCGCCGCGGCACCGCCGACCCGACGCCTCTTCACCCGCGCGAACCCGGTGCGCGCCGCGCTCGTGACCAACACGCTGCTCAGCGGCGCCGGGTCGGCGAAGGAGGTGCGCCAGTTCGGCTTCGACCTGTCGCACGCGGGAGTTGCGTACGAAGCGGGCGACTCGCTCGGCGTCGTGGCCCCGAACTCCCCGTCCACCGTGGCGGAGTGGCTCGAGGTGACAGGCCTGGGCGCCCGGGAGATCGTCGATCTCGACGGCGAGGAGCGATTCCTCGGCGATGCCCTCGCGACCGCCCTCGACATCACCCGCATCACGCCGGACCTGCTCGCGTTCGTGGCCGAGCACAACCCCGATCCGGAGCTGAGCACCCTGCTGCGCCGCGAGAACAAGGGGCGCCTCGAGCAGTTCCTGTGGAGCATGCACGCGGCGGACCTCCTGCGCGCCTTTCCGCCACGGGCCAGTGCCGAGGAATGGATGCCGGTCCTCAAGCGCCTGCAGCCGCGGCAGTACTCGATCTCGTCGAGCCCGAAGACGAGCCCCGACGAGGTGCAGCTGACGGTCTCGGTCGTGCGATTCGAGACCGAGACCGGGCGTCGGCGCGGGGGTGTCGCCTCGTCGTTCCTCGCGGATGTCGCCGCCGACTCCCCGCCTCCCATCTATCTGCAGAAGTCGCCGCACTTCCGTGTTCCCGCCGACCCGGGTGCGCCGATGATCATGATCGGTCCCGGCACCGGCGTCGCCCCTTTCCGCGGATTCCTGCACGACCGACGGGCGGACGGCCACACCGGGCGCAACTGGCTGTTCTTCGGCGAGCAGCACGCCACGAGCGATTTCTACTACCGCGAAGAGCTCGAAGGCATGCACGAGGACGGGTTCCTCACACGGCTGGACCTCGCGTTCTCGCGCGATCAGCGGCAGAAGATCTACGTGCAGGACCGCATGGAGGAGCACGGCGTCGAGCTGTGGCGCTGGCTGCAGGACGGCGCTCACCTCTACGTGTGCGGCGATGCGAGCCGTATGGCGAAGGACGTGGACGACACCCTCGCGACGATCGCGCAGCGGCACGGCGGACTGTCGCGCGAGGCGGCGGCGGAGTACCGCAAGTCGCTCGTCGCGCAGAAGCGCTACGTCCGCGACGTGTACTGACCCGCTCGCGCGCGAAGCGGCCGCACCCGGAGTGGGTGCGGCCGCGTCGGCGAAGGGGGTCAGATGCGCTGCAGCGCGAGCGAGCGACGCGGCACGACGTACACCAGGATGGTCAGGACCATGAGCCCGACGTACGCGGTGACGAAGCCGTAGAACGCCGCCGTGTAGCCGCCCGTCGCGAGCTGCGATGCGTTGAGGACCTGCGGCACCAGGAAGCCGCCGTATGCCCCGATCGCCGACACGAGCCCGAGCGCGGCCGCGGCCTTGCGCTGCACCCTGACGCCTTCGGGCGTGCCCGGCACGGCACCTGTGGCCAGCCCGCGCGCCGCGAAGATGCTCGGGATCATCCGGTACGTCGAGCCGTTGCCCATGCCCGTGGCTGCGAACAGCACGAGGAAGCACGCGAGGAAGATCCAGAAGTTCTGGAGCGACAGTGTCCAGATCAGCGAGAGGGCGCCGAGAGCCATCACCGAGAACGCGACCACCGTCACGCGCGCGCCGCCGAAGCGGTCGGCGAGACGCCCGCCGTACGGGCGGGCGAGCGAACCGACGAGCGCGCCCAGGAACGCGAGGGACACGGCGGCCTGGCCGACCTGGAAGGTCGAGAACGTCGGGAACTGGTCGGCGATCAGCTTCGGGAAGACACTGGCGAAGCCGATGAACGAACCGAAGGTCCCGATGTAGAGCAGGGCCATGAGCCACAGATGCGGCTCGCGGAGCGCCGCGGCCGAGCCCGCGAAGTCGGCCTTCGCCGACGACAGGTTGTCCATGTACCGCCACGCGCCCCAGATCGCGACGAGGATGAGCGGGATCCACATCCATCCCGCGAGGGCGATGTTCAGGCTCGCGCCGGCTCCGATCGTCACGACGATCGGCACGGCGAACTGCGCGACCGACGTGCCGAGATTTCCGCCGGCGGCATTGAGCCCCAGCGCCCAGCCCTTCTCCCGCTGAGGGAAGAAGTAGGTGATGTTCGCCATCGAGCTCGCGAAGTTGCCTCCGCCGACTCCGCCGAGCGCGGCGACGAGCAGGAGCACTCCGAAGGGCGTCTCGGGGTTGGACACCACGATCCCCAGCAGCACCGCCGGGATGAGGAGCAGCGCCGCCGACACGATGGTCCAGTTGCGGCCGCCGAAGATCGCGACCATGAACGTGTACGGGAACCGAAGCGTCGCTCCGACGAGGCTCGGGACCGAGATCAGCCAGAACAGCTGCGAGCTGGTGAGATCGAAGCCCGCCGAGGGCAGCATCACGACGACGATGCTCCACAGCTGCCAGATGATGAAGCCGAGGAACTCCGCGAAGATCGACCAGCCGAGGTTGCGTCGCGCGATCGCTCGCCCGCCGGACTGCCAGAACGCGGTGTCCTCGGGGTTCCAGCCGTCGATCCAGCGGCCGCGGCGGTGAACGAGTTCGACGGGTGCTGCCGCGTGCGGCGGCGCCTCGACCTCGGTCGCGGTTGCACTGACGGTCGTGGTCATGACGCCTCCTGTGGTGAAGTGTGCCTTCACCGTATGAAGGGCGTGTTTCCGGCCCTCGACCCGCGCGGTTACTTCTGGGTCAAGGTTCGATCACCGCCGTGCGCGGGTCGGGTGAGGGTCCGGTCACACGTCGGAAACATGACCGGATGCCTAGACTCGAAACCATGCGCGTCGACATCGTCACGATCTTCCCGGCGTTCTTCGACGTGCTCGACGTGTCGCTCATCGGCAAGGCCCGTGACCGCGGCATCCTCGACCTGCGCGTGCACGATCTGCGCGACTGGACGCACGACCGTCACCGCACCGTCGACGACACGCCGTACGGCGGGGGAGCGGGCATGGTCATGAAGCCCGAGCCCTGGGGCGAGGCCCTCGACGAGGTGCTCTCCGACGACGCGGTGCTGCTGGTCCCGTCGCCGGCAGGCGAGCGGTTCACCCAGTCGATGGCGCGGGAACTGGCCCAGGAGCAGCACCTCGTGTTCGCCTGCGGACGCTACGAGGGCATTGATCAGCGCGTCGTGGACCACTATGCGGCGCGCGGTCGCGTCCGGCTGGTGAGCCTCGGCGACTACGTGCTCAACGGCGGCGAGGTCGCCGCGATGGCCGTCGTCGAGGCGGTGTCCCGGCTCGTGCCTGGAGTGGTCGGCAATCCCGAGAGCCTCGTCGAGGAATCGCATGAGGACGGGTTGCTGGAGTACCCGAGCTACACCAAGCCCGCCCAGTGGCGCGGTCACGAGGTGCCGCCGATCCTGCTGAGCGGCAACCACGGCGCGATCGCGGCGTGGCGTCGCGATCAGAGTCTCGAGCGGACGCGCACCCACCGGCCGGACCTGCTGCCCTGAGCAGTCAGGCGGATGTCTCGGCGGGATCGAGCACGTTGAGCCGGTAGCCGCGCTTGACGACGGTTTTGATCAGGTCCGGCACGCTGAGCGCCTCGCGCACGCGCGCGACCGCCATCTCGACGGCATGGGTGTTCTCGTTCGACCGGGGAAGTGCGCTCTGGAGGCGCTGCCGGGAGACGACCCCGCCACCGGCCTCGAACAGCGCGGCGAGCACGTCGGCACCGGTGCGCGAGAGCGGCACGTGGATGCCGTCGAGAACGGCGCCCGAGCTGCGGAGCTCGAGTCGCCCCGCGGTGGTCGGCAGCGAGGCGGTGTGGCCCCCTCCGAAGTGCGTCACGACGGCGCGCACGAGCGAGCCGAGGCGCCCGCGCTCCGCGATGAGCGGCGTGATGCCGACGTCGACCAGCGGTCCCGCCGTGATGGGTCCGACCGCGGCCATGAGGACGCGCCCCGTCCGCGTGAGCGCGACGATGTCGTCGAGGACGCCCTCGCGCGCCGCGGCGGCGAGCCATTCGGCGGCGCCGGGGGCCGACGTGAAGAGCACCGCATCGACGTCTCCCTGGGCTGTGGCGGTGACCGATCGGCAGACCGCGACGGCGTCGGGCGGTGGTCCCCACCGGTAGACGGTGAGACTGACGACGTCCGCGCCGGCGTCCGCGAAGAGCTCGTCGAGCCCGTCGGCGCCCGAGCCGTGATGCTGCACGGCGATGCGGCGACCGCCGACCCCCTCCGCGAGCAGGTACTCGCCGAGCTCGGTGGAGGTCTCCGACTCCGCCACCCAGTCGGCCGTGAGGCCCGCCTGCTGGATGGCACCGCGCGCCTTAGGACCGCGGGCGACGATCTGCGCGCCATCGAGCGCAGCCTGCAGCTCGTCCAGGAGCCCCGCCTCGTCGGCGGCCTCCATCCACCCGCGGAATCCCACACCGGTCGTCGCCACGACGACCTCGGGCGGGTGCGCGATCAGTTCGCGGGTCCTCGCGATCAGCGCGTCGTCGTCGATGTGCGGAACGATCGTCAGGGCCGGGGCGTGGCGCACCGTCGCTCCATGACGCTCGAGGGCGGCCGCGAGTTCGAGGGATCTCCGGTCCACGGCGATCACGAACGTGCAGCCGTCGAGAGCGGCGGAGAGCGCGGGACGTGCGGCCGTCACGGTTTCAGCCGCCGAGCCCGGAGTTCGCCGCGAGCAGGTCGGGGACGAGCAGGCCGGCGCGCGCGACCTCGCCGACCACGATGACCGCTGGGTTGCGCACACCGATGCGCCCGGCATCGAGCACGATCGCCCCGAGCGTGCTGCGGGTCGTTCGCTGGTCGGCGTGGTGGCCGCGCTCGACGACCGCCACCGGACGATCGGGTGAGACCCCCGCGCGGAGGGCGTCCGCGACCAGCCGCGGAAGCGCCCCGACGCCCATGAGGATCACCGTCGTGACGGTGTCTTCGCCGAGTGCGGCGAGCGTCGCCCCGGTGATCTCGGACTGGCCGTTGACGATGTGAACGGCGGACGCGATGCCGCGATGGGTGACCGGGATGCCTGCCGCCTCGGGCACCGCGACGGCGCTCGTGACGCCGGGGACGACCGAGACCGGAACACCGGCGGCCAGACAGGCGATCACTTCCTCGCCACCTCGGCCGAAGACGAACGGGTCGCCGCCCTTCAGTCGCACGACGTGCTTGCCGGCGCGTGCGCGGTCGACGAGGAGCGCGTTGATCTCCTCCTGCGGGACCGGGTGGTGGCCAGGGAGCTTGCCGACGTCGACGACCTCCACGTCGGGCGCCAGATGCCGGCGGAGGTCGGTGGGGCCGAGCCGGTCCATCACGACGACGTCGGCCTGCAGGAGCAGGCGCCAGGCGCGCACCGTCATCAGATCGATCGGCCCGGGACCGCCGCCCACCAGGTCCACCCGGCCGTTCACGACTGCGCCTCCCAGCGCACGAGCACCTGGTCGTCGCTGATCGTGACGGGCCACACGTGGAGGGCGACGGGGTCCTTGCCCTGCGCGTCGAGGCACGCACCGGTGCGCAGATCGAAGACCTGCTTGTACATGGGGGATGCCACGGTGGGAGCATCCTGTCGTGTGCCGACGATGCCGCGCGAGATCACGTGCGCGCGGCTGTACGGATCGAAGTTCGACACCGCATGCACGCGGCCGCTGTGGAGCAGGAAGAGGGCGATCTGCGTTCCCCCGAGCAGCGCAGCCCGGCCCCGCTCGACTTCCAGGTCGTCCAGCGCGCAGATGCGCACCCACCCGTCCGGGGCGGCTGTCGTCGTGGTCTGCGGGTCGACGAGGGTCATCGGCGCACCTCCAGGATCGTTCCGGCGATGAGGACGCCGCCGCTCTCGCGCTCGGCGTCCGTGGCTGGGCGCGCCTGCCCGCGTTCGGCGGTGTACGCGAGAGACGGGTCGGGCGTGGTCGGTGCGTTCACGAACGATGCGAAGCGACGCAGCTTCTCGGGGTCGTCGAGCGTCGCCCGCCATTCGTCCTCGTACGAGCCGATGTGCGCCGTCATCGCGGCATCCAGGTCGGCGCAGATGCCGAGGCTGTCATCGAAGATCACCGACCGGAGGCCGTCGATCCCGCCCTCGAGCTCCTCGAACCACGGCGCCGTGCGCTGGAGGCGGTCGGCGGTGAAGATGTAGTACATCAGGAAGCGGTCGATCGCCGTGAGCAGTGCCGCGTCGTCGAGCCCCTCCGCGAGAAGCACGGCGTGCCGGGGAGTGAAGCCGCCGTTCCCGCCGACGTACATGTTCCAGCCGGCCTCCGTGGCGATGACGCCCACGTCTTTCCCGCGAGCCTCGGCGCACTCGCGCGCGCACCCCGAGACGCCGAGCTTGAGCTTGTGCGGGGATCGCAGCCCGCGGTAGCGCAGCTCGAGCTGCACCGCCATCCCGACGGAGTCCTGCACGCCGTAGCGGCACCACGTCGAGCCGACGCAGGACTTCACCGTGCGCAGCGACTTGCCGTACGCGTGACCCGATTCGAAGCCGGCGTCCACGAGCCGCTTCCACACGTCGGGGAGCTGCTCCAGTCGTGCCCCGAACAGGTCGATGCGCTGGCCGCCGGTGATCTTCGTGTAGAGCCCGAAGTCCCGCGCCACCTCGCCGATGACGACGAGGCCGTCGGGGGTGATCTCACCCCCGGGGATCCGGGGCACCACCGAGTAGCTGCCGTCCTTCTGCAGGTTCGCCATCACGTGATCGTTGGTGTCCTGCAGTGCGGCGTTCTCGCCGTCGAGGACGTGGCGCCCGACGAGGGTCGACAGGATGCTGGCGAGCGCGGGCTTGCAGATGTCGCACCCGCGGCCCGTGCCGAATCGGTCGATCACGGCGCTGAACGTCGTGAGTCCCGACACCCGCACGGCGTCGAAGAGCTGGCGGCGCGAGAGCGCGAAGTGCTCGCACAGCGCGGAGCTGAGCGCGGCGCCCGACTTCGCGAGCTCGGTCCCGACGATCTTCTTGACCATCATCACGCACGAGCCGCACGCCGCACCGGCTTTCGTGCACGACTTCACCGCGGCGACATCCGCGCAGCCCTCCTCGTGCACCGCGTGACGGATCGTGCCGGCCGTGACGCTGTTGCACGAGCAGACGAGCGCGTCGTCGGGCAGGTCGCCGCCGGGCGCCGCGACCCCGCCCTCGGGCATCAGGTAGGCGGCCGGATCGCCGCCCAGGGCGCCGCCGACGAGCGGACGCAGCGACCCGTACGCCGACGCATCGCCCACGAGGATGCCGCCGAGCAGCGTCTTCGCGTCGTCGGAGAGCACGAGCTTCTTGTAGACGCCGGCGACGGGGTCGGCGTAGACGACATCCAGCGCGCCCGGCGTCTGCGCGAAGGCGTCGCCGAAGCTCGCGACGTCGACGCCCGAGAGCTTGAGCTTGGTGGACAGGTCGTAGCCGGGGAAGGATGCGTCGCCGCCGAGGAGTCTCGTCGCCGCGACCTCCGCCATCGCGTAACCCGGTGCGACCAGCCCGACGCACATGCCGTCGAAGTTGGCCACCTCGCCGATCGCCAGGATCCGCGGATCCGAGGTGCGGCATCCGTCGTCGATGAGGATGCCGCCGCGTTCATGCACCGCGAGGTCCGCGCTGCGTGCCAGCTCATCGCGCGGCCGGACTCCCACGGTGAACACGACGACGTCGGTGCGTTCGTAGCCGCCGTCGCGGAACTCGAGTCCCGTCACGCTTCCGCTGCGATCCGCGTCGAGGCGCGTCGTGACCGCGCCCGTCTTCACCGCGATGCCGCGCGACTGGATCAGTCTGCGCAGCGCATCGCCCGCGGGGAGATCGAGCTGAGCCGACATCAGGCGGTCGGAGGACTGCACCACGGTGCACCGGACGTCGAGTCCCTGCAGCGCTCCGGCGGCTTCGAGGCCGAGGAGCCCGCCGCCGATGACGGTGCCGGTCAGCGGACGACCGAGCTCGCGCGAGCGGCGCTCCACGAACGCCCGGAGGTTCTCGACGTCGTCGAGGGTGCGATAGACGAAGCATCCGTCCCACCCGAAGCCGTCGACGGCGAGGCGCGCCGCGTACGAGCCCGTCGCGAGCACGAGGTGGTCGTAGGCGACGCTGAGACCGCGCTTGGTCGTCACGCGCCGGGCAGAGCGATCGATGCGCGCCACCGGGTCGCCACGGACGAATCGGACGCGGTCGTCCTCGAGGACGCTCCGATCGAGCGTGAGGTCGTCGGGGGTCGACCCGCCGAAGAACGAGGTGAGACCGACACGGTCGTACGGATGCCGGTCCTCTTCGCCGATCACGGTGATGCGCCAAGGTCCCTTGGCGCGCGCCAGGAGACTCTCCGCGAATCGGTGGGCCACCATGCCCGCGCCCACGACCACGACGTGCGTCGTGACGGGCGCGGTGGAGCTCATGGCGTCACGGTACGCGGGCGATGTTGCGGGGGAGTCAGCGCCATGTTTCGGGCTGTCGACGGGGTCGCGATGAGTCATGGGTTCTCCTCACGGGCGGACATCTCGATGACGCCGACGGTACGAGGGCGGTGTTTCACCGCCGATCGCGCGCGGTTTCCCCGAGCGAACGTCTTCCTCACAGGCGGCGGGTCCGTGATGTGAGACGAGGTGGTCGAGCAGAGCGAGTGCTCTTGCCGAGATCGCGGAAGAGGAGGATTCTCGCTGCATGGGGACCCTCGCTTCGCGCGAGCTCGAGCTGATCCGCTCCCAGTTCGCGTTCGGCCTTCGAGAGCGCATCGTCACGAACAATGCCGCCAGCACCCAGCCTCCCCTCGCGGTCTGGGAACTGCTGCGCGACCTGTCGGAGACGTATGAGAACGTCCACCGGGGCCAGTCGGATGCTTCGATCACCACCACCGCGGCGTTCGAGGCATCCTTCGACACGATCGCCGCGTGGATCAATGCGCCCTCGCGACTCACGCTCTCGATGCACCGCAGCACGACGGAGGCGATCAACGCCGCCATGTACTCGCTGATGGCCGACTTCCGCGACGGCGACAATGTCGTCACCACACTTCTCGAGCACAATTCGAACTATGTGCCCTGGCACGCCATGTGCCGCGAGATCCTGCCGCGCTTCGGAAGGCACGTCGAGCTCCGCCTCGCACGCTTCGACCGGGAGAGCGGCGAGCTCGACCTCGACCACCTGGCGTCGCTCGTCGACGCGCGCACCAAACTCGTGTGCTGCTCGGGCGGGTCGAACTTCCTCGGCACGAAGCCGCCGCTGGACCGCGTGCGCGCGATCGCGGATGCCGGCGCCTATGCGCAGCCCGACGGGCGCCGGGGCGCGCTCCTCCTCGTCGATGCCGCACAGCTGTTCGCGAGCACGCGGCTGGACGTCCAGGCGATGGATGCCGACTTCGTCGCGTTCTCGTTCCACAAGCTCCTGGCACCCTTCGGCGTCGGAGTGCTGTACGCCAAGGAGGTGCTGCGGGAGACGCTGCCCCCGTTCCTCTACGGCGGTGACATGATCGCGGACGGCCGTGTGTTTCCCGATCGGGTCGAGTACAACGAGCTGCCCTGGAAGTTCTCGGCAGGCACCCCCAACATCCTGGGCGTGATCGCATCCGCGCAGACCCTGCGCCTCATCGTGGACCTCGTGGGCGCGGACCCCGTGCGCGCCTGGTTCCGCACCGACGACCCGCTCGACCCTGCAGCCGTCGACGCTGCGATGAGGACGGTCGCCGGGCATGCGGCATCCCTGACCCAGCGCGCGATGGACGGGCTCTGCGCGATCGACGGCCTCCACGTGTACGGGGTGCCGCGAGGGAGCGAGCGCACGCCGCTCGTCGCCTTCAACGTCGAAGGCCACTCGCCGTTCGACCTCGCCCGCGCCCTGAACGCGCAGGGTGTCGAGTCGCGCGCCGGATGCCACTGCGCGACGCTGGCGCACCGTGACCTCGAGCTCGATCCTGCGGCGAGCTGCCGCGTCAGCTTCACCGTCTACAACTCACCGGACGACGTCGACCGCGTGATCTCGGCCGTCCGCCGTGCCGTGGACGACCCCGGTCGATTCGCTTCGATGCCGGCGCCGGTCGCGGGCGCGGCTGCCGCGACCGTGACATCGAGGGGGTGAGTGTCCGGCCGCGTCAAGCCCCGCATCCCCGACTCGTGGCGCCGCTATCGTGAAGGCGCCCGACGACTTGGAGGTCGCATGCAGATCTGGCCCGGTTCCCCGTACCCTCTCGGTGCGACGTTCGACGGCAGCGGAACGAACTTCGCGATCTTCTCCGAGGGCGCCGAGAGCGTCGAGCTCTGTCTGTTCGACGACGGCGGCGGCGAGACGCGTGTGCCCCTGGTCGACGTGGACGCATTCGTGCACCACGGGTACCTCCCGACCGTTCAGCCCGGTCAGCGCTACGGATTCCGCGTGCACGGCGAGTTCGATCCGGCATCGGGCAAGCGCTTCAACGCGAACAAGCTCGTGCTCGATCCCTATGCGAAAGCCGTGGACGGACAGGTGACCTGGGGGCAGCCGGTGTTCGGCTACGACTTCGGCGAGCCGGACTCCCGCAACGACGAGGACTCCGCCGCGCACCAGATGCTGGGTGTCGTCGTGAACCCGTACTTCGACTGGAGCGGTGACCGGCAGCCGAAGACGCCCTACGCCGAGAGCTTCATCTACGAGGCGCACGTGCGCGGCCTCACCCGGCTGCACCCCGCCGTGCCCGAGGAGATCCGCGGCACCTACAGCGCGATCGCCCACCCCGCGATCATCGAGCATCTGCAGAAGCTCGGCGTGACGGCGATCGAGCTCATGCCGGTGCACCAGTTCGTCGACGACGCGGTGCTCGAGGAGAAGGGCCTGTCGAACTACTGGGGCTACAACACCATCGCGTTCTTCGCGCCCCAGAACACCTATGCCTCCAGCGGCCAGCGCGGTCAGCAGGTCCAGGAGTTCAAGGCGATGGTGAAGGCGCTCCACGGCGCCGGCATCGAGGTCATCCTCGACGTCGTCTACAACCACACCGCCGAGGGCAATCACCTCGGCCCGACCCTCTCGATGCGAGGCATCGACAACGAGGCGTACTACCGGCTCGAAGACGACGACAAGCGCTATTACACCGACTACACCGGCACCGGCAACAGCCTCAACGTCGGCAACCCGCACACGCTCCAGCTCATCATGGACTCCCTGCGCTACTGGGTGCTCGAGATGCACGTCGACGGGTTCCGATTCGACCTCGCGTCGACGCTCGCCCGCGAGTTCTACGAGGTGGACCGCCTCTCCACGTTCTTCGAGCTCGTTCAGCAGGATCCGGTGGTGTCCCAGGTGAAGCTGATCGCCGAGCCGTGGGATGTCGGTCCCGGCGGCTATCAGGTGGGCAACTTCCCGCCGCAGTGGACGGAGTGGAACGGCCAGTACCGCGACACGGTCCGCGACTTCTGGCGCGGAGAGCCGCAGGCGCTCGGCGAGTTCGCGTCGAGGCTCACCGGGTCGGCCGACCTGTACGAGCACTCGGGACGCCGTCCCGTGGCATCCATCAACTTCGTCACCGCCCATGACGGCTTCACCATGCGCGACCTTGTCTCGTACAACGAGAAGCACAATGCGGCCAACGGCGAGGACAACCGCGACGGCGCCGACGACAACCGCTCGTGGAACAGCGGTGCCGAAGGGGAGACCGACGATCCCGCGATCCTCACACTGCGAGCGCGCCAGCAGCGGAACTTCATCGCGACGCTGATGCTGTCGCAGGGCGTTCCGATGCTGCTCCACGGCGACGAGCTCGGACGGACCCAGGGCGGGAACAACAACGGCTACGCGCAGGACAACGAGATCACCTGGGTCGACTGGTCCGCCGTCGACCACCCGCTCGTCGAGTTCACCGCGGCCCTCGCCCGACTCCGCCGCGAGCATCCCACCTTCCGTCGCCGGCGGTTCTTCGACGGCCGGCCCGTCCGTCGTGAGGAGGGAGCGCCGATCCCGGACATCGTGTGGGCACGCCCCGACGGCACGCAGATGCAGCCCGAGGACTGGGACTCCGGATTCGGGAGAGCGGTGGCCGTCTTCCTCAACGGAGACGGGATCCGCGAGCGCGACCGGCGCGGCGAGCCGATCTCGGACCACCACTTCATCGTCCTGTTCAACGCCGGCGACGACACGGTCGACTTCGTCATCCCCGAGGACGAGTTCAGCCCGGAATGGGATGTCGTGGTCGACACCGCGGGTGAGCACGCCAACACCGAGCCGGTGGAGCCGGGGTCGAAGCTGGCTGTCGCGGGACGTTCGCTCATGGTGCTCCGGGAGCACGAGCTGCCCGAGCCCGAGGTGGGCCACACCGTCGCCGCCTCGCTGGCGGTGACGAGCGTCGCCGGCCCCGATGAGGTGCCGGGAGCCGCGCCCCGAGCAGAGCTGCGCCGGTAGGCGATCGCGGTGCCCGCTCTGCGTCCGGCGTCGACCTACCGCTTGCAGATCCGCCCTGCCTTCACGCTCGACGATGCCGCCGCGCTGGCCGACTACCTCGCCGCGCTCGGCGTGGACTGGGTCTATCTGTCCCCGGTCCTCACGGCGTCGGAGGGCTCGGACCACGGCTACGACGTCGTCGATCCCACCGCGGTCGATCCCGCCAGGGGCGGGCGCGAGGGGTTCGAACGCGCGGTGCGCGCGTGCCGCGCAGCCGGGCTGGGCGTGATGGTCGACATCGTCCCGAACCATCTCGGCGTAGCCCGGCCGCACGAGAATCCGTGGTGGTGGGACGTGCTGCGCCACGGCCGCGCGTCCGAGCACGCGGCCGCCTTCGACATCGACTGGGAATTCGGCGGCGGCAAGGTACGCATCCCGGTCTTGGGCGAGGAGCTCGCGGATGCTGCGGCCGACGGGTCTCTCCGGGTGGAAGGAGACGAGCTGCGCTACCACGAGCACCGCTTCCCGCTCGCACCCGGGTCGGCCGGCGACGGCGCGGGCGCGCTCACCGTGCACGACCGTCAGCACTACGAGCTGATGCTCTGGCGCCGCGAGACGACCGACCTGAACTACCGTCGCTTCTTCGGCGTGTCGAGCCTCGCGGCCGTGCGGGTCGAGGATCCGGACGTGTTCTCGCGCACCCACGCCGAGATCGGCCGGTGGTTCGCCGAAGGGCTCGTCGACGGGCTGCGGGTCGATCACCCCGACGGGCTGCGCGCGCCCGTCGACTACCTCGCTCAGCTCGACGAGCTCACCGGCGGTGCGTACGTCCTCGTCGAGAAGATCCTCGAGCACGGGGAGCGACTGCCGCAGTTCTTCGCCGCCGACGGGACGACCGGCTACGACGCGCTCGCCGAGATCGATCGCGTCCTCATCGATCCCGCGGGTGAGGAGGAGCTCGACCGACTCGACGCTCGACTGCGCCGCGAGACCGGACGCGCCGATTCCGCGCCGTGGGTCGACGTGATCGCCGGCACCAAACGGGCTGTCGCCGACGGCATCCTGCGCTCGGAGGTCCGTCGTCTCGCACGCGATCTCGGAGCGGCCGACGACGACCGCGTGGAGGACGCGATCGCTGAGCTTCTCGCGCGGTTCCCGGTGTACCGGTCGTACCTGCCGGCGGGGCGCGAGCACCTCGACGTCGCCGCCGATTCCGCGCGCCGCCGTCGACCCGAGCTCGCCGAGACGATCGACCGCGTGCTCCCGGCTCTGGGCGATCCGCAGCATCCGGCCGCACGGCGGTTCCAGCAGACGAGCGGGATGGTGATGGCCAAGGGTGTCGAGGACACCGCGTTCTACCGGTCGACCCGGCTCGGCACCCTGACCGAGGTCGGCGCGGATCCGTCGCAGTTCGCCCTCACCGTCGACGAGTTCCACACCGCCCAGGCGCTGCGACTCGCGATGTGGCCGCATAGCATGACGACGCTGTCGACCCACGACACGAAGCGCGGCGAGGACGTGCGAGCGCGCCTGTCCGTGCTGGCGGAGATCCCCGAGCGCTGGGAGCACGTGCTGGGCGAACTGCGGGATGCCGCGACCTCCGGCGACGGCCCGTTCGACGCGCTGCTGTGGCAGGCGGTGATCGGTACGTGGCCGGTCTCTCGCGAACGCCTTCACGGGTATGCCGAGAAGGCCGCACGCGAGGCGGGCGAGTCGACCTCCTGGCTCGCGCCCGACGATGCGTTCGAGGCGCGCGTGCACGCCCTCGTCGACGCCGTGTTCGACGAGCCCGATCTCACCGCCCGCGTGGACGCGTTCGTCTCGGAGATCGTGGGTGCCGGATGGTCCAACGCGCTGTCCGCCAGGCTGCTGCAGCTCACCGGGCCGGGGGTGCCCGACGTCTACCAGGGAAGCGAGCTGTGGGAGCAGAGCCTCGTCGATCCCGACAACCGCCGCGTCGTGGACTTCGGGAAGCGCCGGCGACTTCTGGAGGCCCTGGAGAGCGACGCGCGTCCCGTCATCGACGCCTCCGGCGCGGCCAAGCTGCTCGTGACGTCGCGCGCGCTGCGCCTGCGGCGTGACCGCCCCGACCTGTTCACCCGCTATACGCCGGCGACGGTCGTCGGTCCGGCCTCTGCGCACGTGATCGCCGTGGATCGCGGCGGTGCGATCGCGATCGCGACGCGGCTGCCCGTGGCGCTCGCCCGCCGGGGCGCGGCATCCGGTTCGTCCTGGGACGACACCGTGCTCCTGAGGCATGCCGGCCCGACCATCGACGTGATCACCGGCCGGCGCTTCTCCGGGGGTGCGATCCCGCTGCAGGAGCTGCTCGACCTCTATCCCGTCGCACTGCTCGTCGCGGAGGAGGAGTGAACCCGGCGGTCTGGGCTCCCCGCGCCGAGCGCGTGGCTCTGCGCGCACCCCGTCACGGCGAGGATCTGCCCATGACGCCCATCGGCGACGGCTGGTGGCGCGCTGCCGTCGCGCTCTCGGAGGGGGACGAGTACGGATTCGTCCTCGACGGCGGCGGTGCCCGACCCGATCCGCGATCACGGCGGCAGCCGCACGGAGTGCACGAGCTCAGCGCCGTGTTCGACGCGGAGGCGTACGAGTGGCGCGACGGCGCGTGGAACGGCAGGCAGCTGGCGGGCGGCGTCGTGTACGAGCTGCACATCGGCACCTTCACGCCGGAGGGAACCCTGGATGCCGCGTCGCGCCGCCTCGATCACCTCGTCGAGCTGGGCGTGGACTTCGTCGAGCTGCTGCCCGTCAATGCGTTCAACGGCACCCACAACTGGGGGTACGACGGCGTCCTGTGGTTCGCGGTGCACGAGGCGTACGGCGGTCCGTCGGCGTATCAGCGGTTCGTCGACGCATGTCACGCAGCCGGTCTCGGTGTGATCCAGGACGTCGTGTACAACCACCTCGGACCGAGCGGGAACTATCTGCCCGAGTTCGGTCCGTACCTGCGGGACGCCGAAGCGAACACGTGGGGCTCGTCGGTGGATCTCGACGAGCACGAGGTGCGCCGCTACATCCTCGACAATGCGGCGATGTGGGTGCGCGACTTCCACGTCGACGGCCTGCGCCTCGACGCGGTCCATGCGCTGCGGGACCGTCGGACGCCACACATGCTGCGCGAGCTCGCCGAGACCGTCGACGCGCTGAGCGCTCACCTCGGCCGGCCGATCACGCTCATCGCGGAGAGCGATCTCAACGACGCCGGGCTGATCACGGCCCGCGAGGCGGACGGGTTCGGGCTCACCGCGCAGTGGAGCGACGACTACCACCACGCGCTCCACGTCGCCCTGACGGGCGAGACCTCGGGCTACTACGCGGACTTCGCTCCGCTCGCGGCGCTCGTGAAGGCATCGACCCGCGGGTTCTTCCACGACGGCACGTTCTCCTCCTTCCGTGGCCGTGAGCACGGCCGGCCTATCGACCCGCGCCTGCCGGCGTGGCGTCTCGTGACGTTCTCACAGGATCACGATCAGATCGGCAATCGTGCGGCCGGCGATCGCCTTTCGCAGACTCTCGACGAGGGCCGCCTCGCCGTCGCGGCCGTGCTCACCGTGCTCTCCCCGTTCACGCCGATGCTCTTCATGGGGGAGGAGTGGGGCGCCTCCACTCCCTGGCAGTTCTTCACGTCGCATCCGGAAGCGGAGCTCGGCGAGGCGACCGCGCGGGGACGCAAGGCGGAATTCGCCCGGATGGGCTGGGACGAGGCACTCGTCCCCGACCCGCAGGATCCGGCGACGTTCGAACGCTCGAAGCTCGACTGGGCTGAGCGGGATGCCGCGCCCCACGCGCGGCTGCTGGAGCTCTATCGCCGGCTCATCGCTCTGCGACGGAGCGTCGCAGGGCTGACCGATCCGGACTTCGGTCGCATGACGGCATCCGCCGATGAGGATGAACGCTGGTTCCGACTGGGAAGGCCGGGCGCGGAGATCCTCGTCGACTTCTCCGCCGAAGCGGTGCGGATCCCCGTTCCCCCGGGGTGGGAGGTCGCGTTGGCGACGGATGCCTCGGCACGGCTCGCGGACGGGATCGCGACCCTCCCGCCGAGATCGGCGATCGTGATCGTGCCCAGCGAGGTGTGAGTCAGTCGACGCCGAGCCAGGAGCGATCGGTCAGCACGATCGGGCCGCTCGCGGTGATCGCGACGGTGTGCTCCGAGTGGGCGCCACGGGAGCCGTCGACCGATCGGAGCGTCCAGCCGTCGGGGTCGGTGACGAGCCCGTCGGTCGTCTGCAGGAACCACGGCTCCAGCGCGAGCACGAGGCCGTCGCGCAGCGGATAGCCCCGGCCGGCCTTGCCGTCGTTGGCGACATGGGGATCGCCGTGCATCTCGCGACCCACGCCGTGGCCGCCGAAGTCGGTGTTGATGGAGTAGCCGTCGGCGTGCGCGATCGCCGCGATCGCCGCCGAGATGTCGCCGATGCGGTTGCCGACCGTCGCGGCCGCGATCGCGGCATCCAGAGCGCGCTCGGTCGTGTCGATCAGGGCGAGGTCCTCGTCGCGCGCGGTGCCGACGACGAACGAGACGGCGGAGTCGGCGACCCAGCCGTCCACCGCGACGGCGAAGTCGAGCGACACGAGGTCGCCGTCGCGCAGCGTGTAGTCGAAGGGCAGCCCATGCAGCACCGCATCGTTGACCGACGTGCAGATGACCTTGCCGAACGGACTCGCCCCGAAGGACGGGTGGTAGTCGATGTAGCAGGACTCCGCCCCGGCGCGACGGATCAGGTCGTGCGCCCGCCGGTCGATCGCGAGGAGGTTCGTGCCCACCTTCGTCTCGTCGCGCAGGGTCGCCAGGGTTTCGGCGACGAATCTGCCCGCGGGCTTCATCGCCTCGATCTCGGCGGGGGTGCGCAGCTCGATCATGTGGTTCCTCTCGGGTCTCCTCCATTCTCACAGGCGGGGGAGCGCTCCGCTGTGAGGATGCCTCGTGCCGCGCCGAAGGCATGTCCCGCAGAGCGCTCGCGGGCGTAGCATCGGTGTATGTGGCTTAGGCGTGGCTTCTTCGGCTGGATGATTCCTGCCGCATTCGTCCTTCCGCTGTGGCTGTTCGTCGGCTGGATCATCGCGGGCGCGAACGGCTGGGCGTTCCTCTGGATGCTCTTCGCCGTGCCGGGTGTGTTCCTCTGGCAGCTCCTGCTGACGCTGCTGGTCCGCGCGCGAGGGACCGTCCGCGCGCACCGCGCCGTGTCGTGGTGGGATGTGCTCGGTTTCGCCGTCTGGCACGTTCTCATCATCTCGCTCGGACTCTTCAACCAGTCCTGGTGGGTGCCGGCGATGGTGGCCGCGGTGCTCGTCGGCATCGGGCTGTTCTGGCTCGAGCTCTGGCAGCTGTGGAGCGAGGCGAAGCCGTCGCGCCTGGTGATGCACACCGTCGACGGCGTGGCCTATATCCCGGCGGCACAGGACGGGCCGTCAGCGTCGGAATCGGCATCGACGCCGGAGGTCATCGTCGTAAGCGAGAAGCAGGGTCCGCAGTCGCGCTGACGCCGTTTTGGCCGGTCGCGGCATCCGTGGCAGAATGGATGTTTGTGCCCTGACCAGGTTCTGCCTCAGGGGAATCAGTCGCGCGGCTTACGGCCGGCGGCCTCGGGCACACGACTTCCTATCCCATACTTCCCGCGGTCGACCTGTGGCGGCCGCAGAGAGAAAAGATCATGCAGATCCTCGACTCCGTCGACGCAGCATCGCTGCGCTCCGACATCCCCGCCTTCGCTCCCGGTGACACCGTCAAGGTGGGCGTGAACATCACCGAAGGAAACCGCTCGCGTATCCAGGTCTTCCAGGGTGTCGTCATCGGCCGCTCGGGCGACGGCGTGCGCGAGACCTTCACGGTCCGCAAGATCAGCTTCCAGGTCGGCGTCGAGCGCACCTTCCCGGTTCACTCCCCGGTGATCGACCACATCGAGGTCGTCACCCGCGGTGACGTGCGTCGCGCGAAGCTCTACTACCTCCGCAACCTCCGTGGCAAGAAGGCCAAGATCAAGGAGAAGCGCGACCGCTGAGTCATGCTCGACGAAGCCCCGGACCTGCGTGGTCCGGGGCTTCGTCGTTCCCACGCTGACAACGTCCCCCGAAGTCCACATCCCGTCCCATCCGATGATCGCGGATGTGGGAACCTTGATGAGAGGCTCTCCGATCCGCGGTGCGCCGGTGAAGGATCGTGCATGACCACCGAGAAGACGGCTTCTGCCGAGCCGGCACCGTCGGGCGGCTCAGGGGGCGGAGCGACCGTTCACCGTCGTCGTCGCGGCTGGGTCGTCTTCCTCCGCGACGTGATCGTCATCATCCTGATCGCGGTTCTGGTGTCGTTCCTCGTCAAGACGTTCCTGGTCCGGTCCTTCTACATCCCGTCGGGCTCGATGGAGGACACCCTCCACATCGATGACCGGATTCTCGTCGACGAGATCACGCCGCGATTCGGCGGCTACGACCGGGGCGACATCGTCGTCTTCCGTGACCCGGGCGGATGGCTGCCGCCGTCGACCGACCCGGCGCGACCGCCCGTCGTCGAGGCCGTGGAGTGGGTGCTCGCCCTCGTGGGGCTCTCCGCCCCCGACAGCGACGATCACCTCGTGAAGCGCATCATCGGTCTCCCCGGCGATCACGTCGTGTGCTGCAACACGCTCGGACAGATCACGATCAACGGCGTCGCGGTGGACGAGACCGACTACATCAAGGTTCCGTCCGGGGAGTCCGCCGCTTCAGGGCCGACCTTCGACGTCACGGTTCCCGAGGAGAGCCTGTGGGTGCTCGGCGACAATCGCTACTCGTCGCGGGACTCCAGGTACAACCAGGATCAGCCCGGCGAGGGTTTCGTGCCGATCGAGAACGTCGTCGGCCGGGCGTTCCTCCTGACCTGGCCGCTGGACCGGTTCGGGATGCTCGACTTCCACCACGACGACTTCGCCGGTGTGCCGCAGCCTTCCGAGGAGGAGCCGGCGCCATGACCGTCGCGGAGCCGCGACTGACGCTCGAGCGCAGGCTCTTGAAGGAGCACGCGATCGTCATCGCGTGCGACGAAGTGGGGCGAGGTGCACTGGCCGGCCCCGTCGCGGTCGGCGCGGCGGTGATCGACGCTCCGCGATCCCGCAAGCGCATCCCGCAGGGCCTGCGCGACTCGAAGCTCGTGCCCGAGCCCAAGCGAGCGGATGTCGCCTCCCGCGCCGCATCCTGGGTGTCGGCCAGCGCGGTCGGGTGGGCGAGCTCTGCCGAGATCGACGAGATCGGCATCATGCGCGCACTCGGCCTCGCGTCGATCAGGGCTATCGCCGACCTGCGCGCCTTCGGCGTCGTGCCCGAGGAGGCCGTTGTGATCCTCGACGGCAACTACGACTACATCACCGCCGCCGGCGCGCGCGGACTTCGTGTGCGTCCCGTGATCAAGGCCGACCGTGACTGCGCGTCGGCGGCCGCGGCATCCGTCATCGCGAAGGTGGCGCGCGATGCGCTGATGACCGAGCTCCACGAGGAGCTGCCGGCTTACAACTGGGCGCGCAACAAGGGGTACGCGAGCCCCGACCATCGCGATGCGATCCGCGAATACGGCATCAGCGCGCACCATCGGGCGTCGTGGTCGATCGCCGACGCCCCCACCTTGTTCTGATGCTCTGTCCGCCATCGGCGGACGCAGGTTCGCGGCATCCTGTCGCGCCCATAGGATGGTCTCACCATGGATGACGAAGTCTTCGAGGACTACGACCGTGAGCTGGAGCTCGCCCTCTACCGCGAGTACCGCGACGTCGTTTCGCAGTTCCAGTACGTGATCGAGACCGAGCGGCGGTTCTACCTCGCGAACGAGGTCAATGTCGTGCGCCGCGACACCGAGCACGACTTCTACTTCGAGATCTCGATGTCGGACGTGTGGGTGTGGGACATCTACCGGGCCGACCGCTTCGTGAAGGCTGTGCGCGTGCTGACGTTCAAGGACGTCAACGTCGAGGAGCTTCAGCGCCGCGACTTCCATCTGCCCGAGGAGCTGTCGCTCGATACCTGAGGTCGGCGGACGCATCACCTCCGGGAGGTCGGCGATCGCCAGCCCGTGGTGTCGCGTACGGCTGCGCCTTCGAGCTGCAGGAGTCCGAGCACGGCTTCGACGTGGTCGACGGACATCCCCGTCCGCCGGGCGAGATCGGTCGCCTCGCGCGGCGCTCGCGTGCTGAGCGCATCGCGGACCCGCGTCGTGTCGTCGGTGTGCGCCGCTCGGTCGCCGGTGCTTGTGGCGGCGATCGTGTCGAGCCCGAGGAGCTCACGCACATCGGCTGCGCTCGTGATGCACGCCGCGTCGAACTCGCGCAGCAGGCGGTGCGTCCCCGCGGACGCAGCGGAGGTCACCGGGCCTGGCACGGCTCCGAGCCGCCGGGAGAGCGAGGCCGCGTGGCCGGCCGTGTTGAGCGATCCGCTGCGCCATCCTGCCTCGACCACGATCGTGGCATCGCTCAGCGCTGCGATGAGCCTGTTGCGCTGCAGGAATCGCCACTTGGTGGGGGCGGCGCCGCAGGGGACCTCGCTCACGACCGCTCCCGTCGCGGCGATGCCCTCGATGAGTCCGGAGTGGCCCGCGGGGTAGCTGCGGTCCACGCCTCCCGCGAGCAGCGCGACGGTGCGCCCGCCGACGCCGAGCGCGGCGCGATGGGCGGCACCATCGATCCCGTACGCGCCACCGGAGATCACGGGGATCCCGCCCCCTGCGAGATCCGCGGAGAGCTCCAGTGCGACGTGGTCGCCGTATGAGGTCGCCGCTCGTGCGCCGACGATCGCCACGGACGGGCGCAGCTGCGCGAGCAGGCCGCGGTCCCCGCGCACCCAGAGGCAGTGCGGCGCATGCATCCCGAGGTCGTCGAGCTGGCCGGGCCAGTCCGAGTCGGCGCGGGTGATGATCGCGACCGATGCTCGCGCGGCCGAGGCGAGACTCCGCGCGATCTGGAGCGGGTCGAGACGCGGCATCCACCGCTTTCGGCCTTCGTCGAGTTCTCGGGCGGTGACCGATGCCGTGCTGTCGGCGGCGAGCACGATCTCCAAGCCGCGGAGTGGCCCATGGGAGGCCACGATGCGTCCGGCCACCGAATCGCCCGGTTCGACGAGGTGCGACCACACGACGGTCGCATAGCGGTCGACGACCGCAGAGTCCGCTGCCGACGTGTCGGCATGGCCGCCCAGCGCGCTGCGTGCCGTCGCGGGGTCCAGTCGAAAGCCGTTCATGCGGCGAGTCCCTTCTTGAGATACAGAGCCCGGCCGAGATGCTCAGCCGTGAGTCGTGGAAGGCCCGAGAGATCGGCGAGGGACCACGCCACCCGCAGCACGCGGTCATAGCCGCGCAGCGTGATGGCACCGCGGTGAAGCGCGGCGTCGAGCGGGCGGAGCACCTTCGCTTCGGGTGAGGCAGGGCCCTCGCGCAACCAGGTGCCGGGCACGTGCGCGTTGAGTCGCCACGGCGTGTCGGCCAGCCGGTGAGCCGTGCGCGCCCGCGCCTCGGCCACCTGACTGCGCGCGTCGGCCGTCGTGATCGTCGCGCCCGCGTGACCGTGCTGAGCGACCGAGACACGGGTGAGCGCCAGTTCGATGTCGATACGATCCAGCAAGGGTCCGGACAGCCGGCCGAGATACCGGCGTATCGCCGACGGCGGACAGGTGCAGGTGCCGCCGCGGATGCCGTAGTCGCCGCACGGGCAGGGATTCGTCGCGAGTATCAACTGGAACCGCGCCGGGAACGCGGCGCTCGCGCCGGATCGGTGGATGGTGATCGTGCCGGTCTCGAGCGGCTGGCGGAGGGAGTCGAGTGCGCCGGCGGTGAACTCGCCCGCCTCGTCGAGGAACAGCACGCCCTCGGTGGCGCGGGCGATCGCGCCGGGACGAACGGTGCGTGATCCGCCGCCGACGAGTGCCGCCACGCTGGCGCTGTGGTGCGGGGCCTCGAACGGCGGCGTACGGGTCAATTCGACGACCCGCACGCCCGAAAGACTGCGGACGGCGGCGCTCGCGAGTGCCGCACGATCATCGAGCGCGGGAAGGATGCCGGTGAGGCGGCGCGCGAGCATCGTCTTCCCCGCACCGGGCGGACCGCACATCATGAGGTGATGTCCGCCCGCTGCGGCGACCACCAGCGCCTCGACGGCTTCTCGCTGTCCGATCACCTCGGCGAGATCGAGGGTGGGCTCGGCCGGGACGGCGTCGTCGGGCAGATCGACGGGTTCGTCGTCGGGAACCTCCACATCCGCGCCATGAAGTGCGAGGACCTGCGCGAGGTTCACGGCGCCCACGACCTCGATGCCGTCGACGAGCCCCGCCTCCGCGCGGTTCGCCCAGGGCACGACGGCGCGCCGTCGCCCGGCCCTCGCGGCCGCGAGCACGGCGGGGAGGACCCCCGGGATCGGTCGGAGCCGGCCGTCGAGGCCGAGTTCGCCGAGGTGCACCGTGGACGCGAGGGACGTGTTGTCCATCGTCGTCTCGGTGGCGAGGCAGACGAGGGCGATCGCGACGTCGAAGCCCGAGCCCTGTTTCGGGAGGCTCGCGGGGGAGAGGTTGACGGTCAGCCGTCGGCGCGGGAGTGGCGCGCCGCTGTTCGCACAGGCGTTGTGCACCCGCTGTACGGCCTCGCCGAGCGATTTGTCGGGCAGGCCGATGATCTTGAACTCCGGTGTCTGGTTCGAGAGGTCGGCCTCGACCTCGACGAGCTCGCCCTCGACCCCGACGAGAGCGACTGACCAGGTGCGGGCGATGCTCATGGCACCTCCACGTCGCGGATGTGTTCGAGGTGTGCGGTGCGGGGGTCCGCACCGGTGACCGCCACGGCGTCGATCCGCATGCGGCGCCGCTGAACGACGTCGCGATTCGCGGCGACCCAGGCGCACGCGAGACGCCACAGACGCGCGCGCTTGCGCGCGTCGATCGCCTCGAACGGATGCCCGAAACCCTCTCCCCGCCTCGTCTTGACCTCCACGACGACGACGTGCTCGGCGTCGACCGCGACCAGGTCGATCTCGCCGCCGGGGCAGCGCCAGTTGCGGGCGACCACCTCGTAACCGGCGTCCGTGAAGTAGCGCGCCGCACGCTCTTCTCCCGCGCGTCCGAGTTCATCTTTGTCTGCCATGAACCGATCGTCGCGAACGCGTCTCGCGACGCTCGTCCATCGCGAGCGGCCGGTGGAGTGCGCGGCCGAGTGCAGGGGTGGGGAGGAAGCGCTGACGCGGTGAGTCGCACCGCGCGCCCGGGCAGGTCGGACCAAGCTGGGGTCATGAGGCTCGAGGACGCCGCCGACGCGTATGCGCGCGTGCTCGCCGACGTGCGCCGGCTCTCACCCGCGACGGTGCGGGCGTATCGCGGCGACCTCGCCGATCTGGCCGCGACGGTGGGGAATGCCGACCTCGCGGAGATCGACCTCGAGACCCTGCGCGAGTGGCTGTGGCGTGCGACCCAGCGGGCCGACGCCCGCGCGACCCTCGCGCGGCGCACCTCGACGGCGCGCGGCTTCTTCGCGTGGGCCCTCGATGAGGGCATCATCTCGGACGATCCGGCACTGCGGCTGGTCGCTCCGAAACGGGGCCGCCCGCTTCCGAAGGTCGCGACCGCGGATGCCCTGAGCGCGATGCTCGACCGTGCGGGTGCCGCCGCTGCGGAGGGCGATCCGATAGCGCTGCGAGACCATGCCGTGCTCGAGTTCCTCTACGGATCCGGAGTGCGCGTGTCAGAACTGTGCAGTCTCGACCTCGGCGACATCGACCGCGACCGGCGCACGGCTCGCGTCGTCGGAAAGGGCTCGAAGGAGCGGGTGGTGCCCTTCGGGGGAGCGGCGGGTCGTGCGCTCGACGCGTATCTCGTGCGCGGCCGCCCGGCACTGTTCGGGCGTCAGGCGCCGACGGAGCGCAGTGCGGGGGCTGTGTTCCTCGGCGTCCGTGGCGGACGCCTGGGCACCCGGGCGGCATACGACGTCGTCGCGCGGGCGCTCGGTCCCGAGGTCGGTGGGGCCGCCGGTCCGCATGCGCTGCGGCATTCGGCGGCGACGCACCTTCTCGACGGGGGCGCCGATCTGCGCGCGGTGCAGGAGATCCTGGGCCACGCGAGCCTGGGAACGACGCAGATCTACACGCATGTGTCGAGCGAACGGCTTACTGCGACGTACCGGCTCGCGCACCCGCGGGCGTGATCCTCTTCAGCAGCAGGGCAGCAGCACGGCCCGCGGCACGCCGCCGAGCATCAGCATCGGGTTGACGTACTCGCCGTCCAGACGCACGCCGAAATGCAATGCACCCGGGGGAGAGTGGCCGCCCAGTGCGAGAGCGGCGACTTCTTCACCTCGCTCGACGCGCACGCCCGCGGCCAGTTCGGACTCGGTCGGCTCGAGCGTCGTGACGAGGCCGTCACCGTGGTCGATCGTCAGGATGCCCCGTCCGGCCACGGCTCCCGAGAAGGCGATCGTTCCGGCGGCGGGGGCACGCACAGGTTCGTGCGGATCCGCCCGAAGGTCGATGCCCCGGTGGCCGGGCCCGTAGCGGTGCGCGGGCGCCTCGAACGCGCGCTCCAGGCGGAACCGCGCGAGCGGCCAGTCCCAGTCGGCACCGGCCGGAGCGCCGACGGGCTCGGCCGCGGCATCCGTCTCCGGATCGGCGTGAGACGGCGCCGCACCCGAGACGAGGATCGCCGCGAGCGTCGCCCCGGTGAGGAGTGCGCGGGTGATCGAGTGCGAGAACGACATGGAGCCAGCCTCGGCGCTGATCCGACGTCGCAGACCTTCGTACACGGAGCGGTGGACGGATGCCGCTGCCCACGCCCTGGGGAGGAGGCCGGTCCTGATACACTGGACCCTGCATCCCGCTCGTCGGGGTGACTCCGCGTGCCCAGAGCACCGCGCACGGTCGCAAGACCGGGCGGTGCGGCATCCACTCCCATCGGTCTCGCAGCAGCGAGCGGGCGTGCGCCGGGCACCAGGCCCGCCGACATCGTCGGCGCGAACACAACCGCAAGAGGCGCGCACGCGCCAGAACAGGAGAACGGCCATGGCCGTCGTCACGATTCGCCAGCTGCTCGACAGCGGCGTCCACTTCGGGCACCAGACCCGCCGGTGGAACCCGAAGGTCAAGCGCTTCATCCTCACGGAGCGCAGCGGCATTCACATCATCGACCTGCAGCAGTCGCTCACGTACATCGACAAGGCGTACGAGTTCGTCAAGGAGACGGTCGCCCACGGCGGCACCGTCCTCTTCGTCGGCACGAAGAAGCAGGCCCAGGAGATCGTCGCCGAGCAGGCGACCCGAGTCGGCCAGCCCTACGTGAACCAGCGCTGGCTGGGTGGCCTCCTCACCAACTTCCAGACGGTGTCCAAGCGCCTCGCGCGCATGAAGGAGCTCGAAGAGCTCAACTTCGACGACCCGGCTGCCAGTGGCTTCACCAAGAAGGAGCTGCTGATCAAGAAGCGCGAGCTGGACAAGCTCCACAAGTCGCTCGGCGGCATCCGCAACCTGCAGAAGACACCGTCGGCGATCTGGGTCATCGACGCCAAGCGCGAGCACCTCGCGGTCAACGAGGCCACGAAGCTGGGCATCCCGGTGATCGGCATCCTCGACACGAACGCCGACCCGGACGAGTTCCAGTACCCGATCCCCGGCAACGACGACGCGATCCGCTCGGTGAGCCTGCTCACCCGCATCATCGCCGACGCCGCCGCCGAGGGACTCATCCAGCGCCACCAGCCCACCGACGAGTCGGCTGACGCCGAGCCCCTCGCCGATTGGGAGCGCGAGCTGCTCGAGCAGGGCGCCGCCGACGAGGCCACCGCTGCCGTCGTCGTCGAGGCCGCTGCCGAGGAGCTGGCCGAGGAGGCCGTCGTCGCCGAGGCCGTCGCCGTCGAGCTGGCCGTCGAGGCCGTCGAGGCCGAGGCTGCCGGTGACGACGCCGCCGCTGAGGAGCTCGCTGCCGAGGCTGTCGTCGCCGAGGCCGTCGCCGAGGAGCTGGCCGAGGAGGCCGTCGTCGCCGAGGCCGTCGCCGAGGAGCTGGCCGCCGAGGCCGTCGCCGACATCGAGGCCGCAGAGAAGTAAGCACCCGCCGCAAGGCAACTCGGCGGGGTCGTGTTCTGCGACCCCGCCGAGGCATCCCCCGAGAACTTCCCACAATCAAGGAGCCGCCACTCATGGCAAACTTCACGATCGCCGACATCAAGGCGCTGCGCGAGCAGCTCGGCACCGGCATGGTCGACACCAAGAAGGCCCTCGAGGAGGCCGACGGCGACCTCGAGAAGGCCGTCGAGATCCTCCGCCTCAAGGGCGCGAAGGGCAACGCCAAGCGCGCCGACCGTTCGACCAGCGAGGGCCTCGTCGCCGCCAAGCAGCTCGACGGCAAGGTCACCATTCTCGAACTGAACACCGAGACCGACTTCGTCGCGAAGAACGACCGTTTCATCGCGCTGGCGGACAAGGTGCTCGAGGCTGCCGCGGCCGCAGGTGCCGAGTCGGCCGAGGCCGCGCTGGCAGCACCCGCCGGCACGCAGACGGTCGCCGAGCTCATCTCCGACGAGGCTGCCATCATCGGCGAGAAGGTCGAACTCCGCCGGGTGAGCACGCTCTCCGGCGACAAGTTCGAGATCTACCTCCACAAGACGAGCAAGGACCTGCCCCCGCAGGTCGGCGTGGTGCTCGCGTACACGGGTGATGACGCGGAGACCGCTCGCAGCCTCGCGCAGCACATCTCGTTCGCGAACCCGACCTACCTGTCGCGCGACGAGGTCCCCGAGGCCGAGGTCGAGAAGGAGCGCGAGATCGTCACCGAGATCTCGCGCAACGAGGGCAAGCCCGAGGCCGCCCTCCCGAAGATCGTCGAGGGCCGCGTCAACGCGTTCTTCAAGCAGGTCTCGCTCCTCGACCAGGACTACGCGAAGGACAACAAGCTGTCCGTCGCGCAGGTCGCGAAGGACGCGGGTCTTACCCTCACGGGCTTCGCCCGCTTCAAGGTCGGCGCGTAACACGTCGAGAAGGCCCGCATCGGATGCCGATGCGGGCCTTTTCTCATGCCCTTCTGTAGTTTGTCGTCAACGAGAGGATCCGTCGTGATCAATGAGAACACCGGGCGCCGCCGCGTCCTCCTGAAGCTGTCGGGCGAAGCGTTCGGGGGCGGTCAGCTCGGGGTCAATCCCGACGTCGTGAGCCAGATCGCGCGTGAGATCGCGGCCGCCGTGGATCGCGTCGAGATCTCGATCGTCGTCGGCGGGGGCAACTTCTTCCGCGGCGCGGAGCTCAGTCAGCGCGGTATGGACCGCGGGCGGGCCGACTACATGGGCATGCTCGGGACCGTCATGAACGCGCTGGCGCTGCAGGACTTCCTCGAGCAGGCGGGCGCCGCCACCCGCGTGCAGTCGGCGATCTCGATGACCCAGGTCGCCGAGCCCTACATCCCGCGGCGGGCCGAGCGCCACATGGAGAAGGGCCGCGTCGTCATCTTCGGCGCCGGCGCGGGCCTGCCCTACTTCTCCACCGACACGGTCGCGGCACAGCGCGCACTCGAGATCGACGCGCAGGAGGTCCTGGTCGCGAAGAACGGCGTCGACGGCGTGTACACGGCCGATCCCCACAAGGACCCCTCGGCGACCAGGATCGATCGCATCACCTACCTGGATGCGCTGCAGCGCGGCCTGAAGGTGGTCGACTCCACGGCCTTCAGCCTCTGCATGGACAACAAGATGGACATGCGCGTGTTCGGCATGGAGCCCGCAGGCAATGTCACCCGTGCGCTTCTGGGCGAGCCGATCGGCACTCTGGTCACGGCGTGAAACGCCGCCCTGAGTAGACTGGACCGAGCCCACCCCATGAAGGAGACACAGTGATCGCGGACGTCTTGGCCGATGCCGGAGCGCGCATGGACCGCGCCGTCGAGGCTGCGAAGGAGGACTTCGCGACCGTTCGCACCGGACGTGCCAACCCGCAGCTGTTCCAGAAGATCCTCGTCGACTACTACGGCACCCCCACGCCGCTGGCCCAGCTCGCCTCGATCAACAACCCCGAGGCGCGCACGCTGATCATCACGCCCTACGACAAGTCGGCGCTGAAGGGGATCGAGCAGGCCATCCGCGACATCCCGAACCTCGGCGTCAACCCCACGAACGACGGCAATCTCGTGCGCGTGACGATGCCCGAGCTCACCGAGGAGCGCCGCAAGGAGTACGTGAAGCTCGTGCGCTCCAAGGGCGAGGACCACAAGGTGCATCTGCGCGGCATCCGACGCAAGTCCAAGGACGACATCGACGCCCTCAAGAGCGAGGTCGGCGAAGACGAACTGACCCGTGCCGAGAAAGAGCTCGACGCCCTCACGCGCGCGCACGTCGATGCCATCGACGAGGCACTCAAGCGCAAAGAGGCGGAGCTTCTCGAGGTCTGAGACCTGGATGGCCGAAGAATCAGATGACGCGTTCGGGGGCGAGCAGTCCGCTCCCGATGCGCCGCTGACCCGTCGCGAGGCGGCGGAAGCGCGCCGCGCGGAGACGACGACGCCCGCGGCGCCGTCCGAGGGCGCGATCCCGCCGATTCCACCTCTGCCCGTCACGGCCGTCGCAGGCGCGCCGGAAGCCTCACCGGCCATCCAGGCGCACCTGCGCGCCGCGCGGACCGAGTTCGAGAGTCAGGTCGCGCACGCCCGGGCGGAGTTCGAGGAGGCGAACGAGCGGATCAAGCAGCGCACGGGCCGCGATCTCATCGTGGCGACGCTCATCGGCGTCGCCGCCGGCGCTGTTCTCATCGGCTCGCTGATCTTCGTCAAGCAGCTCTTCGTGGTCTTCGCGCTGGCAGCGGCGCTCCTGGGCGTCTTCGAGTTCGCGCGCGCCCTCCGGGCATCGGGCCGGCGTGTGGATGTGGTGCCCCAGCTCGTCGTCGGTGCAGTGGTCGTCCTCTCGGGATACTTCTTCGATGCCTGGCTGCACTGGGTCGTCATCTTCGTCGCGGTCGCCGTCGTGGTGGTGTGGCGCCTTCTGGTGCAGATGGCCAGCCGGGATGGGCGGACCTACGGCAACGTGCTCGCCGACGTCCTGATCGCCGGATTCGTCCAGCTCTACGTCCCGTTCCTGGCGAGCCTGTGCGTCGTCCTGCTCGCCCAGGAGGGCGGGGAGTGGTGGGTGCTGTCGTTCATCGCGGTCGTGGTCGCTGCCGACACCGGCGCGTATGCCGCAGGCCTCACGTTCGGCCGTCATCCGATGGCGCCGCGGATCAGCCCGAAGAAGACGTGGGAGGGCTTCGCGGGAGCGGTGGTCGCCTCCGCCCTGGCCGGCGTGCTCCTGGCCATCTTCCTCCTCGGCCTCGACTGGTGGATGGGCATCGTCATCGGAATCGTGATCCTGGGCACGGCTACCGCCGGTGACCTCGGGGAATCGATGATCAAGCGCGACATGGGCATCAAGGACATGAGCTCGTGGCTGCCGGGTCACGGCGGAGTGCTCGATCGACTGGACTCGATCCTGCCCTCCACGGCGGCGGCACTTGCTCTGTACTATCTCTTCACCCCCCTGGTGGCATCATGACGACAGCTTCCGCACCCGCGCCGGCGGCGTTCCCCGAGGCTCACGGACGCGAGAAGGGATACGACCGGGCGGCGGTCGACGCCTTCCTCGCGAAAGCGCGCACGGCGTTCGAGGTCGGCGACGACCCCATGACGGCATCCGACGTGCGAGAGGTCGCCTTCCCGCTCGTGCGACGCGGGTATGCGATCGCCTCGGTCGATGCGGCCCTCGGTCGCATCGAGGACGCGTTCGCGGCGAGAGAGCGCGAGTCGGCCCTCACGGGGCGCGGCGGGGTGCGCGCATGGGTCGGGCAGACCCGCGAGACCGCTCAGGCCGTGCTCGACCGACTGTCCCGCCCGCGCGGGCGGCGCTTCGATCGGGTGTCGTCGCTGCGGTACGGGTACCGCATCGACGAGGTCGATCTCGTCACCGACAAGATCGCCCGCTTCCTCGAGACGGACGAATCCGTGTCGGTCGAGCAGGTCCGCTCGGTGGCGTTCCGGATGCAGCGCGGCGGCTACCGGGAGTCCCAGGTGGATGCCGTCCTCGACGCGGTCGTCGAGGTCATGCTGGCGGTCTCATGACCTCGCGCGGCGCGCTCGGATGGCCTTCGCGCCGGCCGATCGGTAGACTCGAGCCACTGTGACTTCTGGAAACGAGCTGATCCCGACCCGGCGTTCACGCCGACAGGACGTGTCGACCGTCGCAGGATCGCCTGTCGCCCGCCCTCGTCGTGCTCCCGCTCCGAGGCAGAGGTGGTCGCGTCGCCGCGGTGTGCTCGGCGTGTTCGCGGCCTTCGCGGCGGTCGGCTTCGTCGCGGCATACGTCGGTCCGACCGGCATGGCGCTCAGCGACGCGAACGCCGACGAGGGCTCCACCGTGTCGCTCTACGCGAATTCGATCGGCGATGTGCAGTCCTTCGCCTCGGGCGAAGACGCCGGTGACGCGCGGGCACTCGATCGCGGCAACTACACCGTCTACGTCAAGCCGAAGCCCAAGCCCGTCGTCGTCGTCGACGCGGCGGAGGCGTCGACATCGAACGGATGGACGCCCCCGTTCGTGACGCCCGACCCGGGAAGTGCGCAGGCCATCGCCTACGGAATGGTCACTGCGCGCGGGTGGGGGGACAGCGAGTTCGCGTGCCTGGTGGCGCTGTGGAACAAGGAGTCCGGCTGGCGCGTCAACGCCTACAACGCCTCGAGCGGGGCGTACGGCATCCCGCAGGCTCTCCCCGGCAGCAAGATGGGCAGCGCCGGGGCTGACTGGGAGACGAACCCGGCGACGCAGATCGCGTGGGGCCTCGGCTACATCGGCGGCCGCTACGGAACGCCGTGCGGTGCGTGGGGTCACTCGCAGAACGTCGGCTGGTACTGAGTTCGATGCCGCGGTCGAACCGCCGGCGTACCGACTCGGGTGGCGACGACTCATTCGAGCGCATGCTCGCCGGGTGGAAGCGCACCGAAGTCCGTCGCGGCGTCGAGTGGACCGTGCAGCCGGTCTCCGTCGCGCAGGCGCTGAAGAGCTACGTGTGCCCCGGCTGCGGGCGCGAGATCTCCGCGGGAGTCGCGCACGTCGTCGCGTGGCGCGCAGACGGCGTCCTGGGCGACCGAGCCGACCTCGACGCCCGCCGGCATTGGCATCAGCACTGCTGGAAGCTGGCCTGAGGGCCCCTCGCAGAGAGTCGACCGACATGGAGATCCGAGGACCGCTCCTCCTCCCGGCGCGCCGGGAAGAGATCGAACTGGAGACGATCGACGGCCTCACCCTCGTCGGTGAGCTCGCCGTCCCGCAGGACCGTGAGCCGGTGGCGACGCTCGTCACGCTGCATCCCCTTCCGACGGCCGGCGGCTTCATGGATTCGCACATCCTCCGCAAGGCCGCAGGGCGCCTGCCGGCTCTCGCCGATCTCGCCGTGCTGCGCTTCAACACCCGCGGCACCACCTCGTCCCGCGGTACGAGCGAGGGTGATTTCGACGGCGGCCGCGCGGAGGCCTTCGACGTCGCGGCGGCAATGGACTTCGTGCGTGAGCGCGGACTGCCGCGCCCGTGGCTCGTGGGGTGGTCGTTCGGAACCGAACTCGCCCTCAAATACGGCCGTGACCACGATGTCGAGGGTGCGGTCCTGCTCTCGCCGCCGCTTCACCGGGCCAGTGACGAGGAGGTCGCCGCCTGGGCCGACGATCAGCGTCGCCTGATCGTGCTGGTTCCCGAGTTCGACGACTATCTCCGACCGGATGCTGCCGCCCTGCGTTTCGCGAGCGTGCCCGACGCGGTCCTGATCCCCGTCGAGGGGGGAAAGCACCTGTGGGTCGGCGAGAATCAGACCCGACGGGTGCTGACCGAGATCGTCGCCGCGATCAACCCCGACGCGCTGCCCCTGCCGAACGAATGGAACGGCCCGGCCGCCGAGGACTGACCTCTCGCAGACGCCGGCCGCGGCATCCGCTCACCGCTCGTTCTGGCGCGGGATCACGACCTGGCGGTAGATGATCAGGATGCTGGCCGCCACCGGGATCGCGACGAGGGCGCCGAGCAGTCCGAGGAGCGCGCCGCCGGCCAGTGCGGCGATGACGACCACCGCGCCGGGCACCGACACGGCACGCCCCATGATGCGCGGCGAGATCACGTACGCCTCGATCTGCATGTAGATGAGGTAGTAGATCGCCGCGATGAGGGCGGTGGTGGGGGAGCCGAGGCCCAGACAGAACAGCACGATGATGGTGGAGCCGGTCAGCGTGCCGACGAGCGGGATCAGCGAGAAGAAGAACGCGATCACGGCGAGCACCGCGGGGAACGGCGCGTTGATGATCGAGAGGAAGATCGCGCTGAGCACACCGTTGATCGCGCCGAGGCTGAGCTGGCCGATGACGTAGTAGCCGACCGAATCGGTGATCTGCTCGCCCAGGTCGATGAACCGCGCGCGCTTCGAAGCTGGGACGAGCTGGTACACGGCGCGCTTGAGGTTCGGCGTGGAGGCGGTGAAGTAGATCGTCAGGATCAGGACGATGAACGCGCCGGCGAGCCCCGCCAGGACGGCACCGCCGATCGCGATGATCCCACCGCCGATCTGCTCGCCGATCGCCCCGACGTCGAGGGAGTTGAACCAGTCCTCGAGGTACATGAAGACGTCGTCGACCTTGAGGTTGGGGAACGTGGAGGCCATCCAGTCCTTGGCGTCGGCGACCGGATTCCAGTCGCCCGTCTCGACGAGATCCTGGATGTCGGCGACCAGCTGCGAGATCTGTCCCGCGATGATCGGGACGACCATCAGGATGATCCCGGCGAACGCGGCGAGGACCACCAGGATCGTGATGAGCACGGCCGCCCAGCGAGGAAGCTTGCGGCGCTCGAGCCACGCCACGATCGGGTCGAGCCCGAGCGAGAGGAACAGCGCCGTTCCGACATAGAGGAGGATCGTCGACAGGGTCTGGATGCTGCCGATGAGCACCAGTCCGAGTCCCACCCCGAGCGTCGCCACGAATGCGACCCGGAACGGATTGTGCACCTTCATTCGGCCCCCCGCCATCGTCGGCTCGAATGCCGACGTGTCTTCCGTCAGGATACGCACTGAGGACGCTCAGCCTCGGGAATGGTCCCTCCCGGGCTGCTTTCAGGTCACTTTCGCTAGTCTGAAATGTCGGATCGAAGACTCGCGGAACCCGTGCGAGTCCTGGAAAGGTGTTTCTTCGTGCGTTTCGTATGGGCCGTCGCGGCATTCGTGCTCGCCGCCGTGATGATCGGAGCGGGCATCGCTCAGCGGACGGTCTTCCAAGGTCCCGACACCGCCGTCGCCGCGATCGCGGTCGACGAGGAGGCTCCCTACCTCGTGATCGATGGCTCGGTGCTCAACGAGGTCGACGGCGCACAGACGCTGCGCGCGCAGGCCGACGGCGACATCTTCGCCGCCTACGGTCGCACCGCCGACATGACGGCGTGGCTCGCCGAGACCCCGTACAACGTGGCGAGCCTGGATGACCAGGGCGAGATCGTCACCGAACTGGTCGAGCCCGCGCCGCCCGCGGACACGACCGCCGATTCCTCCGCCACCGACGACGCGAAGCCCGACGACGCGACGACGACCGACGACGCGGCGTCGACCGCCGGCGAGACGACAGACGGCGCCGCTGCCGTCGAGGAGCCGGCTCGCAGCCCCATCGGCTCCGACCTGTGGCTCGACGAGTTCCAGCAGAGCGACATCCTGATCGCACCGCTGCAGCTTCCGAAGGGCATGAGCGTGCTCGTCGCCACCGACGGCACCGCTTCCGCTCCGACCGCCGTGTCGGTCTCCTGGCCGATTCCCAACGCCACGCCGTGGGCGGGCCCGCTCATCGTCGGCGGCGGCATCGTCCTGGCGATCGGCGTGTTCCTGTACATCCTCGGCATCCGCCACGCGCGCCGGTCGCGCGGTCCCCGGCGCAAGGGCCTCCCGCTGGCCGTCACCGAGCCCATCGACATCGCCGTCGAGGGCGCCGACAAGGGCGTGATCAGCTCGACGCCGCCGACTCGCCGCGCCGTGACTCGCGGTCGCCGATCGCTCGTGGTGCTGCCCGCCGTGGCCGTCTCGGCGCTGCTCTTCAGCGGATGCTCCGCCGAGGCGTGGCCGGACCTCGCGCCCACCCCGACGCCCTCGGCGTCGGCGACCGTCCTCGTGCCCGAGGGACAGCAGGCTCCCGCCGTCACGAAGCCGCAGGCCGAGCGCATCCTCGCGCGCATCGCCGACACCGTCTCCGAAGCGGATGCCGCGATGGACGAGGATCTCGCGTCGACCCGCCTCGGCGGGGCGGCGCTGGCCGCGCGGTCCACCAACTACAAGCTGCGCGGAGCCATCGCCGACTATGCGGTGCCCGCCGCGATCCTCACCAAGCCGCTCGAGATCGTGCTTCCGCAGGCCTACGACGGCTGGCCCCGCTCCGTGATGACCGTGGTCGACGACGATGCGTCGAAGACGTCGAGCATCATGGTGCTCACGCAGGACGACCCGTGGGCGCCCTACAAGCTCTCGTACGTTGCGAGCCTCGAGGCATCCACGACGATGCCCGACCTTCATCCGGTGTACATCGGTGCCGTGCAGCCCGCGCCGAACTCGCAGTTCCTCGCGATCGCGCCGGAGGATCTCGCCGCGGCTTACTCCGACATCATCAACAAGGGCGAGAAGAGCGAGTTCTTCGACATGTTCGAGGCCGAGGGCGACGAGTTGCGCGAGCGCATCGCCGTCAACCGTCAGGAGCGCCTCGACGAGTTCAACAAGACCGCCTCGAAGACCGGCAGCCTGACCTTCGCATCGGCGCCGGGCACGTTCGCTCCGTTCGCGCTCGCCACGGTCGAGAGCGGCGCGATCGTCGCGGTGAACATCAACGAGACCGACACGGTGAAGCCGACCAACGCCGACGCGGTCATCAAGCTCGACAACAACGCCACGGTGAAGGCGCTGGCCGGCGCAGATCAGTCGGCGACCGGCTTCACGACCACGTTCACCGATCAGGTCTTCTTCTACGTGCCGACCCAGGGGTCGACCGAGAAGATCCGCCTGCTCGGGTACGCCTCCGACATCCTCGACGCGAAGGTGATCAAGTGACCGATCCCGCCTCGGGCGCCGCTCTGCGCGGCGCCGTGGACCTCTCTGCGCTGCGCAATCGACCTGCCCCGTCGGCCGCGGGGGACGGGCAGGGGCCGGCAGGTGCGGCATCCGTGCCGTCGCTCGTGATGGACGTCACCGACGAGACGTTCCCCCAGGTGCTCGAACTGTCGCGCACGGTCCCGGTCGTCATCGACCTGTGGGCGGAGTGGTGCGGGCCGTGCAAGCAGCTGAGCCCCGTGCTCGAGCGCGTCGTCACAGAACTCGGCGGACGCCTCCTGCTCGCGAAGGTCGACGTCGACGCCAACCCGCAGCTGTCCCAGGCATTCCGCGCTCAGTCGATCCCGTTGGTCGTCGCGCTCGTCGCGGGTCAGCCGGTCCCGCTGTTCACGGGCGCCGTCCCCGAGCAGCAGGTGCGCGAGGTCTTCGCCCAGCTCCTCCAGCTCGCGGCGCAGAACGGCGTGACGGGAACGGTCACCGCAGACGGGGCGTCCGAGACGGATGCTGCGGCCGAAGCCCCCGCGGAGCCGCCGCTCCCGCCGCTGCACGCCGAGGCGTTCGACGCGATCGAGGCGGGCGACTACCCGCGCGCGATCGCCGCGTACGAGAAGGCGCTCGCCGAGAACCCGAGGGACGCCGAGGCGCGCGCCGGTCTGGGGCAGGTCCGCCTGCTCGATCGTGTGCAGGGCGCCGACCTGCAGGCCGCGCGTGACGCCGCTGCCGCGGCGCCGACGGACATCGAGGCGCAGTTCGCGGTCGCCGATCTGGATCTGGCCGGCGGACACGTCGAGGACGCCTTCGCGCGACTGCTCGACCTGTTCGCACAGCTGCCGTCCGACGATCGTGCGCCGGTGCGTGAGCGTCTGCTCGAGCTGTTCGCCCTGGTCGGCGACGGCGACCCGCACGTCATCCGCGCGAGGGGCAGCCTCTCGTCGCTGCTGTTCTGACCCGACGCCGGATCACCGACGCCGGTCTCAGCCCTGCGTGGGAGACGGTATGTGGGCCTCTGGATCGTGCCGGAGCCACAGCACGCCGAGCGGAGGCAGCACCATCTTCGTGCGACCCCCGTCGCCGGCGTGCACCATTCCGAGGTTCCCGACGCCCGAGCCGCCGTAGGCCTGCGCGTCGGAGTTGAGGATCTCGTGCCACACGCCACGCTCCGGGAGGTCGAGTTCGAAGGAGGTGATCGGCTCTCCCGAGAAGTTGCAGATCACCGCGACCGCGTTCCCGTGCCAGTCGCGGCGTGAGAACGCGATGACGTTCTGGTTCCACTGCGGCGCGCCCAGGCGGGTGAAGGCCGCGCCATCGCTGTCGCGCGCCCACAGGGCGGAGTGGTCGCGGTAGACCCGGTTGAGAGTCGCCACGAAATCCTGCAGCTGGGCGTGCGAAGGCTGGTCGAGCAGCCACCAGTCGAGCGATCGACCCTCGGACCATTCCGACAGCTGACCGAACTCCTGCCCCATGAACAGCAGCTGCTTGCCCGGGTGACCCCACATGTAGGCGAGGAACGCCCGCATGTTGGCGAGCTTCTGCCAGTGGTCTCCGGGCATCCGGCCGAACAGGCTGCCCTTGCCGTGCACCACCTCGTCATGGCTGATGGGCAGGACATAGTTCTCGCTGAACGCGTAGACGAACGAGAAGGACAGTTCGCCCTCATGGTGGGAGCGGTACATCGGATCGCGCTTGATGTACTGCAGGGAGTCGTTCATCCAGCCCATGTTCCACTTGAAGCCGAAGCCGAGACCGGCCTGGCTCGTCGGAGCCGTGACACCCGGGAAGCTGGTGGACTCCTCGGCGATCATCGCGATGCCCGGGTAGCGCTTGTACGCGGTCGCGGTGACCTCCTGCAGGAACCCGATCGCTTCGAGGTTCTCCCGGCCGCCGTGCACGTTCGGCACCCACTGGCCCTCTTCGCGGGAGTAATCGAGGTACAGCATCGAGGCGACGGCGTCGACGCGAAGTCCGTCGACGTGGAACTCCTCGAACCAGTACAGGGCGTTGGCCACGAGGAAGTTGCGCACTTCGCTGCGGCCGTAGTCGAAGATGTACGTGCCCCAGTCGCGGTGCTCACCCCGCCGAGGGTCCGCATGCTCGTACAGCGGCTCGCCGTCGAAGCGGGCGAGGGCGAACGCGTCCTTGGGGAAGTGGCCGGGAACCCAGTCCATGATCACGCCGATGTCGGCGCCGTGCAGGCGGTCGATGAGGTATCGGAGATCATCGGGGTGGCCGAATCGGCTCGTCGGGGCGTAGTAGCCGGTGACCTGGTAGCCCCACGAGCCGCCGAACGGATGCTCCGCCAGCGGCAGGAACTCGATGTGCGTGAATCCCTGAGCGGTCACGTAGTCGATGAGCTGGTCAGCGGCATCCCGATACGACAGGCCCGGTCGCCACGAGCCGAAGTGCAGTTCGTAGACCGACATCGGGCGCGACACCGGCGTCTCGCGGGCGCGGCGCGACATCCATCGGTCGTCCTCCCAGCGATACGAGGACTCCACGACGACGGATGCCGTGGCGGGCGGAACCTCGGCGAACCGGGCCATCGGGTCGGCCTTGGTCACCCACGCGCCGTTGCGGCCGAGCAGCTCGAACTTGTAGGTCGTGCCCGCTCCGATACCGGGGACGAAGAGCTCCCACACCCCGTTGCCGCCCATCGAGCGCATCGCGTGGCTCTTGCCGTCCCAGTCGTTGAACGACCCCGTCACCCGCACGGCGCGTGCGTTGGGCGCCCACACCGTGAACGCGGTGCCCGTGACTCCTTCGTGCTCGCGCACGTGTGCCCCGAGGACGCGCCACAACTCCTCGTGGCGCCCCTCTCCGATCAGGTGCAGATCGAGTTCGCCGATCGTCGGCGGAAAACGGTAGGGGTCGTCTGCGACATAGTCCGCGGCATCCGGGTAGGTGGTCACCAGTTCGTAGCGGCGCTGGTCTCCGGAGCGGGTGCCCTCCCACACGCCGGCTCGCACGTGTTCGAGCGGGACCCGCGTGCCGTCGACGAAGACCGCCGTCACGCTGTGGGCGAGCGGACGTCGCGCGCGGATGACCCATTCGGCGGCGTCGGGACCGTCCTCCGCGGGATGCATGCCGAGCACGGCATGCGGGTCGTGGTGGGCTCCAGCGCCGACCGCCTCGAGCACCTGATCTGACGGGGTCATCGCTTCTCCTTGACGTGGAGGATGTGCACGGGGTCGGTGAATGCGTCGAGCATCACGAAGTTGTGGTCCGACCACGTCCAGCGCGCACCGGTGACGAGGTCCTCGACGTCGAACGCATCGCCCGGTTCGACGCCCCACACCGTGGTGTCGAGGTGGACCATCGTCTGCCGCACGGAATGCGGGTCGGTGTTGGCGACCACGATGAGCGTGTCGCTGCGTCCCGTGGGCGAGAGCGCCCCCGGAAGGTGCTTCGCGAACACGAGGATCGCGTCGTCGTCGCTCCAGTGGACGGTGAGGTTGCGCAACTGGCGCAGCGCGGGGTGATCCCGCCGGATCTCGTTCAGGCGGCGAAGCCACGGGGCGAGGGAGTCGCCGCGTGCCTCCGCACCCTGCCAGTCGCGCACCTTGATCTCGTACTTCTCGTTGTCGATGTTCTCTTCCGACCCCGGTCGGGCGACGTTCTCGAACAGCTCGTACCCCGCGTAGACACCCCAGGTCGGGGCGGCCGTCGCGGCGAGCGCAGCACGGATCGCGTAGGCCGGTCGTCCGCCGAACTGGAGGTACTCCGTGAGGATGTCGTGGGTGTTCACGAACAGGTTCGGCCGCATGAAGTCGGCGGTCTCGGTCGCGATCGAGGTGAAGAACTCCTCGAGCTCCTGCTTCGTGTTGCGCCACGTGTAGTACGAGTAGCTCTGCTGGAATCCGGCCTTCGCCAGCGTCTGCATCACCTCGGGCCGCGAGAAGGCCTCGGCGAGGAAGATGATGTCGGGGCGCTCGGCGTTCACGGTTGCGATCAGCCACTCCCAGAACTCCAGCGGCTTCGTGTGGGGGTTGTCGACGCGGAAGATGGTCACGCCCTGGGCGATCCAGTGCCGCACGACCCGGAGCACCTCTGCGTAGACGCCGGCCGGATCGGTGTCGAAGTACACCGGGTAGATGTCCTGGTACTTCTTCGGCGGATTCTCGGCGTAGGCGATCGATCCGTCGGGCAGCCGGACGAACCACTCCGGGTGTTCCGCGACCCACGGGTGGTCGGGCGAGGCGTTGAGAGCGAGGTCGAGAGCGACCTCCATCCCGTTCTCGGCCGCCGCCCTCACGAACGCGCGGAAGTCGGCCATGGTGCCGAGCTCCGGACTCACGGCATCGTGCCCGCCGTCCGGGGAGCCGATTCCGTAGGGCGATCCCGGGTCACCCGGCTCAGCGGTGAGGGTGTTGTTGCGGCCCTTGCGATTGGTCGTGCCGATCGGATGGACCGGAGGGATGTAGAGCACGTCGAAGCCCATGTCGCGGACGGCGGGAATCCGCGCACGCGCCGTGCGCAGGTTGCCCGGCTTCACCCGCCCGTCCTTGAATCGCCTGGCGCCCTCGGATCGGGGGAAGAACTCGTACCATGAGCCGACGCCGGCCCGCTCGCGTTCGACCAGGATCTCGAGCTGCGGTCCCTGCGCGGTGATCGACATGACCGGCCGCTGCGCGAAGAACCGGGCGATCGCGGGGTCGCGCACGATCGTCAGGGCGCCGTCGGTCCCCACATGCGCGTCGCGGAGCGCCGCAGCCGCTCCGGCGAGGGTCTTGCGCTCGGCTGCAGGACGGTCCCTCTCGGCTTGGGCGCGATCGAACAGGAGAGCGCCCATCTCACGCATGAGGTCGATGTCGACGCCGGCCTCGATCTTGACGTCGGCAGCGTGCTGCCACGTGAGGAACTCGTCTCCGAACGCCTCGAAGCGGAACGTCCACAGACCGTCCTCGCGCAGCGCGACCGCCGTCGCCCAGCGATCGAGCCCGTTCTCCAGAGGCGAGACACGGTGCAGGGATTCATCTCCCGAGGGGGAGTGGAGACGGAGGTGCACGCCGATGCGGTCGTGCCCCTCGCGGAACGCTGTCACCCCGAACGGCACTGCCTCTCCGTTGAAGGCTTTGGGCAGGTACGGCTCGCCGGGGATCGCCGGCGACGGCTTGGTGAGGGGGATGCGCCCGGTCGCGGTCGTGAAAGGGGATTCCTGCACAGGGGCCGCGCGGAGTGGGAGCGCGGAGGCGCTCCGCCAGGGACGTTCGGGGGTCGGACTCTTGGTCGATGCCACGTTCCGAACCTACCGGGCGTGCTGAGCAGTCGATAGGAGCTTGTGCGGCGCGCGGCCGGGCGGAATGATCACTCCGCCCGGAAGAGGTGCATCGTGGTGCCGGGCACGTGCACCACCTCGCCCGGCTCGCAGACGGGGCGGGCAGCGCCCGGGGCTTCGTCGACGCTCGACCACAGCGGCACGTAGCGTTCGACGCCGTCGATATCGGGGAGCGTCACGTCGGTGTCGTGTTCGGCGCCGTGGACGATCAGCAGAATGCGGTTGAACTCCTCGTTCTCCGGGGTCGAGGCTGCGACGTACTGGAGCGTGCGGTGCGACGGGTTGGTCCATCGGTCGATCGACATCGTCTCGCCGTGCTCGTCGTACCACTCCATGACCGAGGCGGACGGGATGTGCTCGTCGAGCCGAGCGAACCGGATGGGGCGAAGCGCCGGGTTCTCGCGTCGCATCCGCAGCAGATGCTGCACATGCGAGAACAGGTCCTGCTGCCAGGGTGCGTGCTCCCACGTGAGCCAGGTCAGCGGAGAGTCGTGACAGTAGGCGTTGTTGTTGCCCCGCTGCGTGCGTCCGAACTCGTCGCCCGCCGTCAGCATGGGGATGCCCGCCGACAGGAGCAGTGTTCCGAGGAGGTTCCGCATCGCCTTGCGGCGCACCGCCAGAATCGTGGCGTCGTCGGTCGGTCCTTCGGCGCCGTGGTTGAACGAGCGGTTCGTGTCGGCGCCGTCGCGGTTCTGCTCGCCGTTGCCCAGGTTGTGCTTCACGTCGTACGACACGAGGTCGCGCAGCGTGAAACCGTCGTGGGCGGTGACGAAGTTGACGCTCGCGAGCGGCCCGCGCTCGGCGGAGAAGGTGTTCGACGACCCCGCGAGACGCGTCGCGAACCCGCCGATGCCGACGGGCGCTGTCGATGCCCGGCGCGCGTAGTCGACGTCGCTCAGCCAGAAGTTGCGGACGCGATCGCGGTACCGGTCGTTCCACTCGCTCCAGCCCTCGCCGAAGTTGCCGGTCTGCCAGCCGCCCATGCCGACATCCCACGGCTCGGAGATCTTCTTGACGTCCGCGAGCTCGGGGTCGTCGATGATGGCGCGCAGCAGCGGATGCTCCGGAGTGAACTCGTGCGCGGCATCCCGTCCGAGGGTCGCGGCCAGATCGAACCGGAAGCCATCGATCTGCACGTCGCGCGCCCAGTAGCGCAGCGAATCCAGGACCAGGCGGGCCGCGGCATCCGTCGCGGTGTTCACGGAGTTGCCGCAGCCGGTGACGTCGATGTACGCGCCGTCCTCCTGCTGGCGGTAGTAGGAACGGTTGTCGATGCCGCGCAGGCTCGAGCGCGGTCCGCCGATGCCTTCCTCGGCGGTGTGGTTGTAGACGACGTCGAGGATGACCTCGAGTCCTGCCTCGTGCAGGAGGCGCACCATGCCCTTGAACTCGCGCAGGACGGCCTCGGGCCCCTCCCGGCGTGCCTGCTCGGTGGCGTAGGCGGCGTGGGGCGTGAAGAAGTTGAGGGAGTTGTAGCCCCAGTAATTGGCCAGTCCGTGCTGCAGCAGGCGCGGCTCGGTGGCGAAGGCGTGGACCGGCAGCAGTTCGATGCTGGTGACGCCGAGCGAGAGGAAATGCTCCACCATCGCCGGGTGGGCGAGTCCGGCATACGTGCCATGGAGCGCCGGTGGCACTCCGGGATGGCGCTTCGACATCCCCTTGAGGTGGCCCTCGTAGAGCACCGTGCGGTCCATCGGGACGCCCGGCTTGCCCACTCCGCCCCAGTCGAACGCCCCGTCGACGACGACGGAGCGCCAGTCGTCGTACCCGCCCCGCGTCAGGCCGCGTGCGTAGGGATCGACGAGCAGCGTGCCGCGGTTGAACGTGTTGCCCGGTCCGTGGGGGCCGTCGACCCGCAGGGCGTAGCGGGTGCCCGGCCGGAGGAGCGGGGTGGTGACCTCCCACACGCCGCCGCCGATCGGCTGCAGCGAAACGCTGTCGACGGCCCAGTCGAGGTCGACGTCGTCGAACACGACGACCTCCATCGCATCGGCGGAACCGGACCACACGCGCAGTGTTGCGCCATCGGCACCGAGGGTCACGCCGAGGCGGTCCAGGTCGGCGCTGTGCAGACCCGACGGAAGCATGAGCGCGGCGGACTCGAGACTGGGCATGCGAACTACAGTAGTAAGCGCGTGAGTCGAGGACGTTACGGAACCCGGTTCCCGCTCGTGCGAGACCCAGACGCACCCTGCGGCCCTGCCGCTCCGAGGCCGGGAGGAGAGGCGATGCAGGTCTACCTCGACCACGCGGCCACCACTCCGCTGCGCCCCGAGGCGCGTGCGGCGTGGCTCGACGCGTCGGGCGAGGTCGGCAACGCCTCGTCGATCCACGGCCGCGGGCAGGCGGCGCGCCGAACTCTCGAGGAGGCGCGCGAGCGGCTCGCCGCCGTCCTGGACTGCGACCCGATCGAGGTGGTCTTCACGTCCGGGGGGACCGAGGCGGTCAATCTCGCGGTGAAGGGGCTGTGGTGGTCGAGGGCGGAGGGCACGGATGCCGTCGTCCTGCCCGACGGTGAGCACCACGCGACCCTCGACGCGGCGGAGTGGCTGCGCACCTCGCACGATGCGGTGATCCGGCCCGCTCCGCTGACGGCGAGCGGGGCGATCGATCCCGCCGTGTTCGTCGCGCGCCTTCCCGGCGCGGCATTCGCCACCGCCCTGGTCGCCAACAACGAGGTGGGAACCGTCAACGACGCCGCCGCGCTGACCGCCGCCGCCGGTGCGAGCGACGTCCCGCTCCATCTCGACGCCGTCGCCGCCTTCGGCCACCTTCCGGTGTCGTTCCGCCGTTGGCGGGCGGATGCCTCCGCCCACGGCGGTTTGGTCGCGCTCAGCGTGTCGGCCCACAAGATCGGGGGCCCGGTGGGCGTCGGGGCGCTCATCGTCTCGCGTCATGCCCGGCTCGCTCCGCTGCTTCACGGCGGTGGCCAGCAGCGCGGACTGCGAGCGGGAACGCAGGACGTCGCGGGTGCGACCGCCTTCGCCGTCGCTGCGGAGCTGGCCGAGGCGGAACGCGAGTCCGAGGCTCGGCGGCTGGGCGCACTGCGCGATGAACTCGTGCGCGGCATCCTCTCGTCCGTCCCGTCGGCGGAGCTGCTCGGCGACCCTTCGCAGCGCATCCCGGGCAACGCGCATCTGCTCTTCGCGGGGGCGAGCGGCGAGACGCTCCTGTTCCTGCTCGATCAGGCGGGGATCGCCGTCTCGACGGGCTCGGCCTGCCAGGCCGGCATCCCGGAGCCGTCGCACGTCGTGACGGCGATGGGGCGGACGGATGCGGAGGCCCGGCAGGTGCTGCGCCTCACCCTCGGTCGCACGTCGGAGAGCGCCGACGTCTCCGCCGTCATCGCCGTGCTGCCCGAGCTCGTGGAGCGGGCGCGCGCGGCATCCGGGTCCCGGTCAGGCACGGGTTCGTAGACTGGACCCATGAAGATCCTCGCGGCCATGAGCGGTGGCGTCGATTCCGCCGTCGCGGCCGCACGGGCCGTGGATGCCGGGCACGACGTCGTCGGCGTCCACCTCGCGCTCTCACGGGCAGGCGGAACGCTGCGCACCGGAAGCCGCGGCTGCTGCACGATCGAGGACGCGATGGACGCGCGGCGGGCGGCCGATCGCCTCGGCATCCCGTTCTACGTGTGGGACTTCTCCGAGCGGTTCCGCGACGACGTGATCGAGGACTTCGTGTCCGAGTACCGCGCGGGCCGCACTCCGAACCCGTGCATGCGATGCAACGAGAAGATCAAGTTCGCCGCGCTCCTGGAGCGTGCCCTGGAACTCGGATTCGACGCCGTATGCACCGGGCACTACGCGACGCTGGTGGACACCCCCGCCGGCCTCGAACTGCACAGGGCTTCGGATGCCGCCAAGGACCAGTCCTATGTGCTCGGCGTGCTGACGGCGCAGCAGCTCGCGCACACCTACTTTCCGCTGGGCTCGACGCCGTCCAAGGCGATCGTGCGAGCGGAGGCGGAGGCGCGGGGCCTCGCGGTCGCGCAGAAGCCCGACAGTCACGACATCTGCTTCATTCCCGACGGCGACACGCGCGGGTGGCTGGCCGAGCGGGTCGGCACCGCGACCGGTGAGGTCGTCGACCGTACCGGTGCGGTGGTGGGAAGCCACGAGGGAGCGCACGCGTTCACCGTCGGCCAGCGTCGCGGGCTCTCGCTCGGGGTTCCGGCGCCCGACGGCAAGCCGCGGTTCGTGCTCGAGGTGCGGCCGGTCTCCAACACCGTGGTCGTCGGCCCGAAGGAGGCGCTGGCCACCGCCGAAATCGCGGGGGAGCGGCACTCCTGGGCCGGACGTCCGCAGCCCGAAGGCGCCTTCGCGTGCCATGTGCAGATCCGCGCGCACGCCGACCCCGTTCCGGCACGGGCGGTGCTCGACGGCGGCGTGCTGACCGTCGTTCCGGAGTCGCCCTTCGAGGGCGTCGCGCCGGGGCAGACCGCGGTGCTCTACGACGGCACGCGGGTGATCGGCCAGTTCACGATCGATCGCACCGTCTCGGCCGTCCCCGTCGACGCGTAGCCCCGTCGCCTGTCGGTGGCGGCTCCTAGACTGGCGGCGTGACGGATGACGACGATTTCGCTACGCCCGCGCTTCCCGCCGATGCGGGGCTCGAAGCATCCCGCGCCGAAGCTCAGGAGTTGACCGAGCGCATCCTCGACGCACGAGACGCGTACTACGGCCGCAATGCCGAGATCGTCGACGACGCGACCTACGACGGCTGGATGCACCGGCTGGAGGCTCTCGAACGGCTGCATCCCGAGCTGCAGGGACAGGATTCCCCGACGCAGACCGTCGGCGCGGCGGAGAGCTCGATGTTCGCGCCCGTCGAGCACGCCGAGCGCATGCTCAGCCTCGACAACGTCTTCAGCCTCGATGAGCTCCGCGACTGGTGTCTGAAGGCCGAGTCCGGCGCCGGGCGCGCCGTGCGCTGGCTCACCGAGCTGAAGATCGACGGCCTCGCGATCAGCCTCCGGTACGAGCGGGGTGTGCTGACGTCGGCGGCGACGCGCGGCGACGGCCGCACCGGCGAGGATGTCACCGTCAACGCCGTACGCGTGGCGGGCATCCCGCAGCGACTGGCGGGAACCGGGCATCCGGATCTGGTCGAGGTGCGCGGTGAGGTGTTCATCCCGGTCGCCGCGTTCCAGAGCCTCAACGCCCTTCAGGCCGACATGCGCGACCGCGCCGTCGAAGAGACGCGTGCGCGGAGCCGGGCCTTCGATGAGGCCAAGGCGCGCGTGAGCGCCGAGCGGCGGTTCCCGTCGTTCGCCAACCCGCGCAACGCGGCCTCCGGCGGTCTGCGTCAACAGCTCGATAAGAAAGACGGACTCGAACGGGAGGCCGGTCAGGCACGGCTCGACTCGCTGCGGCTGTTCGTCCACGGCATCGGCGCGTGGAGCCGCCCGCCGGTCGATTCGCAGAGTGAGATCTACGGGCTGCTTGCCGAGTGGGGGCTTCCGACGAGTCCGTACTTCCGCACGTCCGACGACATCGACGGCGCGCTGGATTTCGTCGCGTACTACGGAGAGCATCGGCACGATGTCGAGCACGAGATCGACGGCGTGGTGGTCAAGGTCGACGAGCTCGCGCTGCACGACGAACTCGGCGCGACGAGCCGGGCGCCGCGGTGGGCGATCGCGTACAAGTACCCGCCCGAGCAGGTGAACACGAAGCTGCTCGACATCGTCGTCTCGGTCGGCCGCACCGGACGCGCGACGCCGTTCGCCGTGATGGCACCCGCTCGAGTGGCGGGATCCGTCGTCCGGCAGGCGACCCTGCACAACCAGGACGTCGTCCGCGCGAAAGGCGTGCTGATCGGCGACACCGTGGTGCTGCGCAAGGCCGGCGATGTCATCCCCGAGGTCCTGGGGCCGGTCGTCGAGCTGCGCGACGGCACGGAACGGGAGTTCGTGATGCCCGCGGAGTGCCCGGAGTGCGGGTCGGCACTCGCCCCCGCAAAAGAGGGTGACATCGATCTGCGGTGCCCGAACACGCGGGCGTGCCCCGCACAGGTCCGCGGCCGGGTCGAGCACATCGGCTCGCGCGGCGCGCTCGACATCGAGGCGCTCGGCGAGGTGACGGCTGCGGCTCTGACCCAGCCGTCCTTCCCCGCGGTTCCGCCACTCGAGACGGAAGCGGGCCTTTTCGACCTCACGATCGAGCAGCTCGTGCCGATCGAGGTCATGGTGCGAGACGCCGAGACCGGCGAGCCACGCGTCGACGAGAAGACCGGCGAGCCGGTGCGTCGCGCGCCCTTCCGTCGCAATGCGAGTGCCGCCGAGAAGAAGTCGGGCGTCACCGAGCCGCAGCCGTCGGCGCAGGCGCTGACGCTGATCGACCAACTGGAACGGGCCAAGACGAAGGAGCTGTGGCGGTTCCTCGTTGCGCTCAACGTCCGCCATGTCGGCCCGGTGGCGGCACGGGCGCTTGCGCAGTGGTTCGGATCGGTCGCTGCCATCCGGGCCGCTTCGCGGGACGAACTCGCGGCGGTGGAGGGCGTCGGCGGGATCATCGCCGACTCGCTCACCGATTGGTTCGCCGTCGACTGGCATGGCGAGATCGTCGATCGATGGGCGGCGGCCGGCGCGCGGCTCGAGACGCCGGGTCATCCTGGCCCCGGCGCAGCGACCGTCGTGGGCGGTGTCCTCGAGGGTCTCACGGTCGTGGCGACCGGGAGTCTCGAGGGCTACTCGCGCGAGGGTGCGCAGGAGGCGATCATCACCGCGGGCGGAAAGGCCGGGTCGAGCGTCTCGAAGAAGACCGACTTCGTCGCGGCGGGGCCTGGAGCTGGTTCCAAGCTCTCCAAGGCCGAAGAGCTCGGGGTGCGCATCCTCGACGCCGCGCAGTTCCACATTCTCGTGACACAGGGTCCGTCGGCGCTCGATGCGCTCGCCCCCGACGCCGGCTGATCCGGCGGCGACCTAATTGGCGCGATCCCCAGTGTCGTAGGTATGTTCTAATCTCGGAGTCCTCCGACGAAGGGACTTCGAGATGACCATGATCCCCGACCCCGCCATGGTGGCCTGGCTCGACCAGCAGGACAAGCGCACGGCGCAGACGATCCGCAGCCACGGGACGAGCATCGAGTACGTGACCGGAGACATGCGCCGGCGTCTGACGCCGTTCGCCTACACCATCGGACTGTTCGGCATGGGGCATCCCGAGCTCCTCGTCTTCGGTCTCGACGCGCGCACCACGGGGCTCCTCCTCAACGACGTCGCCGACCGGGTGCGCGCCGGGCAGGACGTCGTGGCGGGCGAGCTCCTCGAGTTCTCCGGCTGGGGTCACCGGGTGACGGTCGAAACGGTGCCCAATCCCGGCGACATCGCGTTCGCCGCCAATCGCTTCTACCAGCGTCCCGATGACTTCTCGGTCGACGTGCTCCAGCTCACCTATGACGACCGCGAGGGGCGGTTCCCGTGGCAGGACGGCTACGAGAACGCGGTGTGGATCCAGCCGCGGCCGGGGGAGTTCACGGCGTGGTGAGGGCCGCGAGTGTGTCAGTCCCCGGAGTTCAAGGAGAGGAGCTTGTCACGCACCTGCCGGCGCAGCACCTTGCCGATCAGCGACGTGGGCAACTCGTCGACGACGAAGATGCGGCGCGGCACCTTATAGGGAGTCAGGATCCCGCGCACCGACGCGCGGATCTCCTCGACGTCGAGGTCCGCGCCGGGGGTGACCACGACGGCGGCGACGACCTCCTCGCCCGAGTGTTCGCTCGGCAGACCGACGACCGCGGCGTCCTCGACCCGCGGATGCTGTCGCAGCGCGTTCTCGACCTCGGTGGGCGCGACGTTGAATCCGCCCGTGATGATCAGCTCCTTGATGCGGTCGACGATGCGTACGAAGCCCGCATCGTCGATCGTCACGATGTCGCCCGTGCGGAACCACCCTTCCGTGAAGACCGCTTCGGTCTCCTCGGGCTTGCCGTAGTAGCCGCCGAAGACCTGCGGTCCGCGCACGACGAGCTCGCCGCGCTCTCCGCGTGGCACGTCCTGCGTGGGGTCGTCGGGGTCGACGACCCGGCACTCGGTGCCGGGGAGCGGCAGGCCGACCGTGCCCGACACGCGGTTCGCGGCCACAGGGTTGGCCATCAGCACGGGGGAGCATTCGCTCAGTCCGTACCCCTCGACCAGGTATCCCCCCGAAGCCTCCTCGAACGGCACGACGAGCTCGTGAGGCAGTGCCATCGCGCCCGAGATCGCGACCTGGGTGCCGGCGATCGACACACCCTTCTCCTTCGCGGCCTTGAGCAGACGATCCGCGATGGGGGGCACCAGCGGGAGGAAGGTCGCGGGGTGCTTCTTGGTCACTTCGAGCACCATGTCGGGATCGAACCGCGGGAAGAGCACCAGCCGCGCTCCCATCGACATCGCGAAGGTCAAGCACAGCGTCAGTCCGTAGGCGTGGAACATCGGCAGCACGGCGTAGACCACGCAGCCGTCGCCGCGCACGATCGACGGCACCCACGCTCTCGCCTGGGCGGCGTTGGAAAGAAGGTTGCGGTGCGTCAGCGAGGCGCCCTTGGGGGTGCCGGTCGTGCCGCTCGTGTACTGGATCAGAGCGAGGTCGTCGGTAGCGGGCCTCGGGTGGGACGCAGGGAGCGGCTCGGTCCCGACGATGCTCTTCCACGCGATGGCGCCCGTGACACGCTCGGTCAGCGCCGTGCGGGCCTCTCGGGCCTTCGTGATCGGAAGGCGCAGCGCGACGCGGGTGGTCCAGGGCATCGCGGCGGTGATGTCCACCGAGATGAGCGAGGCGACCGCGAGATCCGCGGGGAACTCCTGCACGGTCGCCACGACCTTCGACCACACGATCGCGTGCTTCGCGCCGTGGCCCTCGAACTGCTTGCGCAGCTCGCGTGGCGTGTACAGCGGATTGTGCTCGACGACGACGGCGCCCAGCCGGAGGATCGCGTAGAACGCCACGATGTGCTGCGGACAGTTCGGGAGCACGATCGCGACGGGGTCTCCGGCGCGCACGCCCTGCGCACGCAGTCCAGCCGCGGCGCGTTCGATCTGCTCTTGGAGCGATCGGTACGACGTCGTACGTCCGAAGAACTGCAGGGCGGGGGCATCCGGGTAGTCGCGTGCCGATGCCTCGACGATGTCGATGAGCGAGCCGGTCACCGGCTCGAGATCTTGGGGTACGCCTTCGGCGTAGCTGGCGATCCACGGGCGCGGGGGGTCATAGAGCGTCACGGCGCCCAGCCTACGCCCGGGCTCGAGCGCGTCAGAGGACCGAGCGGGCGCTTGCCCGCCGGGAGCGTCCCGGCGTTCCGAATAGACTGTCCGGGTGTCTGAAATCACCCCCGATCTCGTGCGCCATCTCGGTGTACTCGCCCGGATCCAGCTGAGCGACGAGGAGGTCCACCGCCTCACCGGCCAGCTCGACGTCATCGTCGACAACATCGCGAAGGTATCCGAGGTCGCCACCCCCGACGTCGTGGCCACGAGCCACCCCATTGCGATGCAGAACGTGTTCCGCCCCGACGTCGTGAGCGGTCAGCTGACGCCCGCGCAGGTGCTGCAGAACGCTCCGGATGCCGCGGACGGCCGATTCCGCGTGACGGCGATCCTCGGCGAAGAGCAGTGAGGACCCTCGTGACTGATCTGACCAAGCTCAGCGCCGCTGCGCTCGCTGAGAAGCTCGCCTCGCGCGAAGTCTCCAGTGTGGAGGCCACACAGGCGCATCTCGACCGCATCGCGGCAGTGGACGGCGACGTACACGCCTTCCTGCACGTGAGCGACACCGCTCTCGATGCGGCCGCCGACATCGACCGCCGCCGCGCGGCGGGCGAGCAGCTCGGCCCCGTCGCCGGCGTTCCGCTTGCCGTCAAGGACGTGCTCGTCACGACCGACATGCCTTCGACGAGCGGATCGAGGATCCTCGAGGGCTACATGTCGCCGTACGACGCCACCGTCGTCGCACGTTCTCGAGCCGCGGGGCTCGTGCCGCTGGGCAAGACGAACATGGACGAGTTCGCGATGGGCTCGTCGACGGAGCACTCGGCGTACGGCCCGACGCGCAACCCGTGGGATCTCGACCGCATCCCCGGCGGGTCCGGCGGAGGCTCCGCTGCGGCGGTGGCTGCCTTCGAGGCGCCGCTCGCCCTCGGCTCCGACACGGGCGGCTCGATCCGTCAGCCCGCGCATGTCACCGGCACCGTGGGCCTCAAGCCGACCTACGGGGGAGTCAGCCGATACGGAGCGATCGCACTGGCATCGAGCCTCGACCAGGTCGGACCCGTCGCGCGCACCGTGCTCGACGCCGGACTGCTCCACGACGTCATCGGCGGCCACGACCCGCAGGACTCCACGTCTCTCTCCGACGCGTGGCCATCGTTCGCCGAGGCCGCACGTGAGGGTGCCCGCGGCGATGTCCTCAAGGGACTCAGGGTGGGCGTGATCAAGGAGCTTCCCGACGAGGGCTTTCAGTCCGGGGTGTCGGCGTCCTTCCGTGCCGCACTCGCTGCGATGGAGGCACAGGGCGCCGAGATCGTCGAGATAAGCGCACCGCACTTCGAGTACGGCGTCGCTGCCTACTATCTGATCCTGCCCGCCGAGGCATCCAGCAACCTCGCGAAATTCGACTCGGTTCGCTTCGGCCTGCGCGTCGACGTACCGGGCGGCACAGTGGAAGACGTCATGGCCGCGACCCGCGACCGCGGCTTCGGCGACGAGGTGAAGCGCCGCATCATCCTCGGCACCTACGCCCTCTCCGCCGGGTACTACGACGCGTACTACGGCTCAGCGCAGAAGGTGCGCACGCTCATCCAGCGCGACTTCGACGCGGCCTTCGCGAACGTCGACGTCATCGCCACGCCCTCGGCGCCGACCACCGCCTTCCGTCTCGGCGAGAAGATCGACGACCCGATGCAGATGTACCTCAACGATGTGACCACGATCCCCGCGAACCTCGCGGGCGTGCCCGGCATCTCGATCCCGTCCGGCCTCGCGGCAGAAGACGGGCTTCCGGTCGGCATCCAGTTCCTCGCCCCTGCGCGGGAGGATGCGCGCCTCTACCGCGTGGGCGCGGCCCTCGAAGCCGTGCTGCTCGACTCATGGGGTGCGCCGCTGCTCGATCGCGCCCCGATCCTCGGAGGAGGACGCTGATGGCCAAGGACAAGCTGATGGACTTCGACCGGGCGCTCGAGCTGTTCGAGCCGGTACTCGGGTTCGAGGTGCACGTCGAGCTCAACACGAAGACCAAGATGTTCTCGGGGGCTGCGAACCCCGCGCACGCCGACAACCACGGCGCGGCGCCCAACACGCTGGTAGCCCCCGTCGACATGGGCCTGCCGGGCTCGCTCCCGACCGTCAACGCCGAGGCCATCCGGTACTCGATCAGCCTGGGGCTCTCGCTCGGCTGCTCGATCGCGCCCTCGAGCCGCTTCGCACGGAAGAACTACTTCTACCCCGATCTCGGCAAGAACTACCAGATCTCCCAGTACGACGAGCCGATCGCCTTCGAAGGACAGGTCGACGTCGAGCTCGCCGACGGAACGGTCGTCACCGTGCCGATCGAACGTGCGCACATGGAGGAGGATGCCGGCAAGCTGACGCACGTCGGCGGCTCGACCGGGCGCATCCAGGGCGCCGAGTACTCGCTCGTCGACTACAACCGCGCGGGCGTGCCGCTCGTGGAGATCGTCACGAAGCCGATCTTCGGCGCCGAGCACCGCGCGCCCGAGATCGCGAAGGCGTATGTCCAGACGATCCGTGACATCGTGCTCGCGCTCGGGATCTCCGAGGCCCGCATGGAGCGCGGGAATCTGCGCTGCGACGCCAACGTCTCCCTGCGCCCGCGCGGCCAGGAGAAGCTCGGCACGCGCACCGAGACGAAGAACGTCAACTCGATGCGGTCCGTGGAGCGCGCCGTGCGCTACGAGATCCAGCGCCAGGCGGCCATCCTCGACGCCGGCGGCTCGATCATCCAGGAGACCCGTCACTGGCACGAGGACACCGGGACCACCTCGCCGGGTCGGCCGAAGTCCGACGCCGACGACTACCGGTACTTCCCGGAGCCCGACCTGCTTCCCGTCGCCCCCGCACCGGAGCTGATCGAGGAGCTGCGCGCCGCACTGCCCGAACCGCCGGCCGCGCGCCGCCGTCGGCTGAAGGCCGATTGGGGATTCACCGACCTGGAGTTCCAGGATGTCGTCAACGGCGGCCTCCTCGCCGAGGTCGAGGCGACGGTCGCCGCCGGCGCCGCACCGGCGTCCGCGCGCAAGTGGTGGACCGGCGAGCTCACGCGCATCGCGAACGCCGAGGGACGTGAAGCATCCGATCTCGTCACACCGGCGGATGTCGCGGCGCTCCAGGGTCTCGTCGATGCGGGCACGCTCACCGACAAGCTCGCCCGCCAGGTGCTCGAGGGCGTCGTCGCCGGCGAAGGGACGCCGCAGCAGGTCGTCGACGCTCGCGGGCTGGCCGTCGTATCGGACGACGGCGCGCTGATCGCGGCGATCGATGAGGCGCTCGCCTCGCAGCCCGATGTGCTCGAGAAGATCCGTGATGGCAAGGTCCAGGCCGCTGGTGCGGTGATCGGCGCCGTCATGAAGGCGATGAAGGGCCAGGCCGACGCCGCTCGCGTGCGCGAGCTCGTGCTGGAACGCGCCGCCGCATCCTGATCCGCTTACCGCCGACTGCGCCGTGCTCTCCCAGAGCGCGGCGCCGTCGGTGGTTCGGGGGAGAATCGAGTCATGGGACGCGGTGACGGCACAGGGCGACTGGTCTCCGCCGACGATGCGGACGACGCAGGAACCGGCATCCTCCACGTCGACATGGACGCGTTCTACGCGTCGGTCGAGCAACTCGACGACCCTTCGCTTCTCGGCAAGCCCATCATCGTCGGCGCGCCCGACGGTCGGTCGGTCGTCTCGAGCGCGTCGTACGAGGCGCGCCGGTTCGGCGTGCGGTCCGCGATGCCCGTCGGACAGGCTCTGCGGCTGTGTCCGACCGCGATCGTCGTCCTTCCGCACTTCGACCGCTATCTCGAGCTCTCCGCCCAGGTGATGGGCATCTTCCGCGATGTCACGCCGCTCGTCGAGCCGCTGTCGATCGACGAGGCGTTCCTCGACGTACGCGGCGTCCGGCGCCTGTGGGGAAGTCCGGGTGTCATCGCCCGTGCCCTGCGCGCCCGGCTGAGGGAGGAGACCGGCCTCGTCTGCAGCGTCGGCGTCGCGGCGACCAAGCATGTCGCCAAGATGGCGTCCACCCTCAGCAAGCCGGACGGCCTGCTCATCGTCGCCGAGTCGGGCACCGAGGCGTTCCTCCGGCCGCAGTCGGTGCGGGCGCTGTGGGGGGTGGGTCCGAAAGCGGCGGAGTCGCTGCAGGGCCGCGGCATCCGCACCGTCGCCGATGTTCTCGACACCCCTCGCGAGGTTCTCGACAGGGCGCTCGGGCGGGCCATGGGGGAGCGAATCTGGCACCTCGCGCGCGGGATCGACCATCGCGAGGTCGACACGTCGCGCGTCGAGAAGAGCGTCGGCCACGAAGAGACGTTCCACGAAGACATCGCCGATCCGATCATTCTCCGAGCGGAGCTGAGGCGTCTGGCCGACCGGGTGGGGGCACGACTGCGCGCCGGCGGCTGGGAGGCCTCCACGATCGCGATCAAGGTGCGCTTCGCCGACTTCAGCACGATCTCCCGCTCGCAGACCCTTCCGGAGCCGACGGCGGTCGGTCAGCGGATCGGCGATGCCGCGCACGAGCTGTTCGAGTCCGTCGAGCGACCCCTTCCCGTGCGCCTGATCGGTGTGCGGGCCGAGAGGCTGCAAGGCGCCGGCTCCGCCCCGCTCGCGCTGTGGGATGACGACCAGGAGTGGCGCCGGATCGAAGACGCTCTCGATGGTGCGGCCGCCCGCTTCGGACGCGGCGCAGTCACCCGCGCGACACTGCTCGGCGCCGCACGAGGCGGAGGCACCCTCCCGTCGAACCCGCCCGCGCCGAAGCTCGATCAGGGCTGACACCGGCAGGTCACGACGGGTAGCGTGGTGACATGCCCAACATCGCACTCGAACTCGGTCAGCAGTCCGCGTCCTTCGGCGTCACGAGCGCCTACGGCGAGCAGCAGGATGTCGACGGCATCCGGGTGATCCCGGTCGCGTTCACGTGGTCGGGCTTCGGCGGCGGATCCGACGAGGCCGGCAACGGCGGTGGCGGTGGCGGGGGCTGGTCCGTGCCGCTGGGCGCTTACATCCGCCGCGGCGATGATCTCCGCTTCGAGCCGAACGTCGTGTCGATGCTCGCCGTGGCGATTCCGTTCGTCTTCTTCGCCGGTCGCGCGCTCAGCCGTGTCATCCGCGCCCTCAAGAAGTAACTCCGGTCCGGTCGCACACGCACTCGACGCCGCGGCGTCGAGCCTCATCGTCGCGATCAGGGAGCTTGCGGCGGCGAATCCGGTGGTTCTCATCGATGGCCGCAGCGGCGCCGGAAAGACGTCGCTCGCGAAGACGCTCGTTGCGCGCTGGCCGCTGGCGGGACGTGTGCAGCTCGTCGCTCTCGATTCGATCTACCCCGGATGGGATGGTCTGGACGCCGGCGTCGCCCTCGCGCGCGAGCAGGTGCTTGCGCCGCACGCGCGGGGCCTGGTCGGCGTGTGGCAACGGTGGGATTGGGAAGTCGGCGCGCCGGCCGAGGCGCACGCCGTGGATCCGTCGCTGCCGCTCGTGGTCGAGGGGTCCGGCGTCCTGACGGCTGAGACCCGCCGGCTGGGTGACGTGCGGGTGTGGCTCGAGTCGCCCGCGCGCTCCCGCCGTGACCGCGCGCTCGCTCGTGACGGCGACAGCTATCGGCCTCACTGGGACCGCTGGGCACGCCAGGAGGTGGCTCACGTCGACCGCGACGGGCCGGCGCGACTCGCGACACACGTCTTCGACGTCCCGTGACGGGCTCTGATCAGTCGGAGCCGTCGACGGCCTTCACCAGTCCGTCCAGGCGGTAGCCGAGCCAGTCGTAGATTCCGAACCGCGGATCGTCGGCGTCGTGGTCGTCGATGTCGTCGATGCCCAGGCGTGTGGCGAGCACGAGCCGGATGGCGGCGAGCGTTCGGAGCCACGCTGCGACGGCGGGATCATCGAGCGGTATCGCGACGGTCTCCCGCAGGGCAGGGTCATCAGGGTCTTCCGAGATGTCGGATGCCGCCTCCAGCGTCGCGAGCATGGCTGCGGCGTCGTCACGGCGTCGGTCCAGGAGGTCGCTCTCGGTCAGCTCGCGGAACTCCCGCGCCGCGTCGGCATCCTCGTAGGCATCGGGGGTGAGGCGCTCGATGGCAGGATCGCCGTCCGCTGTCTCGGCGCCGTCGACCAGGTCGGCGAACTGGGCGACCAGGCCGGTGAGATGCGCGGCTTCGATCCTCGTCAGTTCGAGGGCGATGATCCGCCCGTTCACGCGGGAGCCTGTCGGACCGTGGCCCACAGCCCGTAGTCGTGCATGGCGCGCGCGTGCAGCTCCATCTGCTCACGGGCGCCCTCGGCGACGATGGCGTGCCCGTCGTTGTGCACGGTCAGCATCAGGCGCTCCGCGTCCTCGCGTGCCAAGCCGAAGTACTCGCGGAAGACGTGTGCGACGTAGCTCATCAGGTTGACGGGGTCGTCCCACACCACGGTCTGCCACGGGCGCTGCGACACCGGCAGGGCGTTGGCAGACGCGTCACGCTCGGTATCGAGGTCGGGCGCCGCGAGCGGAACCATCACGCCCACCCCAGCTCGTGCAGCCGGTCGTCATCGATCCCATAGAAATGCGCGATCTCGTGGACCAGCGTCGTGTGCAGTTCGTCGCGCAGTTCGTCCGCGGTCTCGCACACCGCGAGATGGGACTCGCGGTAGACGATGATGCGATCGGGGAGTTCTCCGACGCCGTACCTGTCGCGCTCGGTGAGGGCCCAGCCGTCGTACAGGCCGAGAAGATCGAGGCTGCCGTCTTCAGGGCGGTCTTCGACCACGAACACGACGTTGTCGAGCCCCTCGACCATGTCGTCGGGGAGGAGATCGAGTTCGTCGATCACGAGTTGCTCGAAGGCCGCGGCATCCATCTCCATCATGATGCCTCGCTTCTCCGCCGGTGGGTCGCGATTCTCGCGGTTTCAAGCGGCTTGCCCGGGTATCGGCGGGAACCGCCCACCCCCACCGCCGACATCACCAGCGTACCCGCGGCCGGCTACGTCCCTCGACGTGTCACCGCGGTCCTCCGCGCCGCGGCTGACGACCCCGTCACGTCAGGAGAGGGAGTCCCGGCTGCGGGAGAGACGCTTCGCCATGACCGCACCGATCACGTTCACGAGCACCGCGTACCCGGCCAACGCTGCGATCAGCACCCCGATGACGACGCGCCCGTCACCCTCGACGCCGCACCCCTTCCGATCGGTTCGACAGCTCAGCGGCTCGAATCTCGTACTCGTGCTGAGCGGTCACCTTCTGGTCGTCCCAGTCCGCATGATCTCGGGCGATATCAGCCAGGTTCAGGGCGGCGGTGGGTTCGTACCCGAGGTTCGACCAGTACCTGCGCGAGCGTCGGGTCTTTCTCCTGACGGCGGCGATGCTGTCTTTGTCTGGCGTCTCTGACACTGTTCCTCCCATAAGAGGGAGTGCGGAGTCACCCGATTCATGACGCGCACGACGAATGACGCGCACGACGTGCGGAAAGATCCGATGCGGAGTCGATCCATGTTCCCGTGACCATCGGGAACTACTTGGGGTGAGTAACGGGGCTCGAACCCGCGACATCGGCCACCACAAGGCCGCGCTCTACCAACTGAGCTATACCCACCATGTCTCCCGCATGAGCGGGCAACCAGAAGATTCTCTCACACGTTGGACGTGAACGACGAAACGGCTGCCGCCGCGGCCGCACGCGCGCCGTCGCTGGTGGGACCGGGCTCGGGGACGAAGACGGCCTGGCGATAGTACGCGAGCTCGCGAATCGATTCGAGGATGTCAGCGAGGGCGCGATGGCCGCCGTCCTTCGCAGGAGCGTGAATGTACGCGCGGGGATACCAGCGGCGTGAGAGCTCCTTGATGCTCGACACATCGACGTTGCGGTAGTGGAGCCAGTGGTCGATGCGCGGCATGTACTTCGCGATGAACATGCGATCGGTGCCGATGGTGTTGCCGGCCAGCGGAGCCTTGCCCTCCAGGGGAACGAACTGCTGGATGTACTCGAGGGCCTGGAACTCGGCATCCGCCACACTGACACCGTGCGGGATCTCGTCGAGCAGCCCCGATTTCGCGTGCATCTTCGTCACGAACTCGTTCATGTTGGCCAGCGCAGACGCATCGGGCTTGATGACCACCTGGAACCCCGGATGCATCGGCCGCAACTCGAAGTCTGTGACGACGACGGCGATCTCGACGAGTTCGTCGACCGCCAGGTCGAGACCGGTCATCTCGCAGTCGATCCAGACAAGTCGGTCGTTTTCAGGTGCCCCCACCATGCGCTCCATCCTATTGACGGCCCCGGACGCCGTCTGTTCGGCACGGGCGCCGACGGCCAAATGCCCCCCCGGGAGGATTCGAACCCCCGACCTTGCGGGTAGAAACCGCTCGCTCTGTCCCCTGAGCTACGGAGGGAAGGGTGAGAGAACAGGCTATCGGTTCGCGTGGCCGGTCGTCGAAGGCTGGCGTACGGCGCGCAGGCGGCGTAGCGTCAGCAGCGGACGCACCGAAAGGAGTTCGCTCATGAGCACCACGGAGACGCACCACCCCCTCTGGGTCGCATACGGCCAGTCGGGAGTCGTCGGCAGCATTCGCAAGGACGACGACGGCTACACCGTGACGATGGCCGGAGCCGACGGATCGGCCGGAAGCTATCCCTCGATGGAGATCGCGAAGAGCGCGCTCCACTCTCGCATGACTCCAGGGAGTGATTGGCCGCAGTTCCGGGAGCATTGACACCCGGGAGCGGTCGAGAACTCGTCAGACCGTCAGTCGCTTGAAGCGACGACCTCGCGGGGTGCGCGACTCGCATCGACGACCCCGCGTCGCGTGTCGAGCAGCGGAAGCGCGATATGCACGAGCGGGCCGATGAGGAACGCGAACAGGACGGTGCCGATCCCCACCGTGCCGCCGAGGAGCCAGCCGATCGAGAGAACGGTGAGCTCTACGAGCGCGCGACAGGTCCAGATGGGCCATCCGAGTCGCTTGTGCATGCCGGTCATCAATCCGTCACGCGGCCCGGGCCCGAAGTGCGCGCCGATGTAGAGACCTGAGGCGAGAGCAACGACGAGGATGCCGCCGAGCAGGACCGCGAACTGCGCGAGAGTCCCCGAAACGGGGGGGAATATCGAGAGGACGACTTGCATGCTCGTCCCGACCAGCAGGATGTTCGCGATCGTTCCGACGCCGGGCTTCTGACGCAGCGGGATCCAGAGGAGGAGAACGAAGAACCCGAGGATGTTGGCGACCCAGCCGATGCCGATTCCGGTGTGGATGGAGATGCCCTCGGCCAGCACAGTCCAGGGATCGACGCCCAGCCCGGCCTGCACGGTCATCGCACAGCCCACGCCGTAGAGGACGAGACCGATGAGCAGCTGGATGACGCGACGAACCATGCAACCATCCAATCGCAGGATTGGCTTGGCTGGAACAGTCCAATGTGCGTAATCTGGCCCCATGGACTCTCGGATCTCCGCGCGTGCGCTGGCAGCGGCGCTGGGCGGGTGGCGTACGCGCGAGCCGGCGTATGAGGCACTGGCGGACAGCATCCGCCTGCTGTGCCTCGACAACAGACTCGCGCCCCGCACCGCACTGCCCGCCGAGCGCGAGCTCGCGAGCGCGCTGCGGCTCAGCCGGAGCACGGTTGCCGCCGCGTACCGCAGTCTGCGCGAGACGGCGCACATCGCGAGCCTTCGCGGATCGGGCAGTGTCACTCTGCCCCTGCAGCGCCGGGATCCTGGACGCACCGTCGCCGTCGAGGGAATGATCGACCTGCAGCAGGCGAGTCCGCCGGCGTGGCCCGGTCTTGCCGGGGTCATGAGCCAGGTCGCGGCGGGCGCTGCCGCGCTCGTGTCGCGGGTGGGCTACGACGTGCTCGGAAGCCTCGAGCTTCGCGAGGCGATCGCCGCGCACTACGAGCGGCGCGGGATTCCCACCAGCCCGGCCGAGGTATTGGTCACGACCGGTGCACAGAGCGCGATCCATCTGGTGGCATCCGTGCTGCTGGGGCGTGGGGACCGCGTCGTGGTCGAGACGCCGACGTACCCGCACGCCGTCGATGCGCTGCGGCGATCCGGAGCTCGCCTGGTAGGGGTTCCCGTGACGACCGACGCCGGATGGGACGTGGACCGTGCAGAGCAGGCGTTCGCACGCACCCTGCCGGTGATGGCCTACCTCATGCCTGACTTCCAGAACCCGACGGGTCGCTCGATGGAGTCGAGCGAGCGGGACGCGTTCCTCTTGGCGGCCGAACGTGCGGGGTCGATGCTCGTGCTGGATGAGACCACGGCGGATCTCGACATCGATCGCGGGCCGGCGCCGGCGGGATTCGTCGGCGCGGACCCTGCCGGGGTCGTGAGGATCGGATCGCTGGGCAAGACGGTGTGGGGCGGGCTCCGCGTGGGGTGGATCCGGGCCGAAGGGGACCTCGTGCGCCGTTTCGTCGCCGCACGCCCCGCGCACGATCTGGGCACTCCGGAGTTTGAGCAGGCGGTCGCGACGGCGCTCTTCGACGACTTCGCGGTCATCGCCGCCCAGCGTTCCGCACTGCTTCGCGCCGGGCGGGATGCTCTCACCACCGCGCTTCGCAGCAGCCTCCCGTCGTGGCGCGTCCCGCACGCTGCCGGTGGCGTCTCGCTCTGGATCGAGCTTGACGCCCCGTTGAGCTCTGCTCTCGTGATGGATGTGCGGGCGAAGGGGGTGCTGCTCTCGGCCGGACCGCGATTCTCGGTGGACGGGGGGCACGACCGTCACCTTCGCGTGCCCTTCACCGCCCCTCCTGACGAGGCGGTGCGAGCCGTGCGGCTTCTCGCGGAGTCCTGGGAGCGGGTCAAAGCGGGCGTTCCGGTCTCGCTCGTGGATCAGTTCGAGTCGATCGTCTGATCTCACCGCGCGAACCTCAGACAGTCGAGCGCGTCCGACAGGCTCCAGAAATCGCCGAGGTCGAGAAAGGCGCGAGATGTGGCATGGAAGCGCCGGGCGCGATACTGGATGGCGCCGCCCTTCGCGAGTGCCTGGAGGTGCCCGATGACGACTCCGCGTCGGTCGACGACGCGCCACAATGAGGGGGCGGCTTCGAGGAGGCGCACGGGGACGCCGGATGGGATCTTCGGCGGTGCGATCGTCGGGGTGTCGGTCATCGTCATGGTGTAACTCCCTTCGATTCGAACATATGTGCGACCTCCGACATCGATCGTGATCCGGTTCCTCCCCAGACGCGCACGTCGGGCGGGCATCCTCAGTTCCCGGTGGCTCGGCCCGAGCGGACGCCTGCGCACGCCAGATTCGACTCACCGCCGGCGCTCGACGGGCACTCGAGCGCCGGCGGGTCCGGGGAGGGTCCTCGGAGGCAGGAGGAGAAGAAGTGAATGACACGATCACGATCACGGGGAATCTGGCGAACGACCCCGAACTCAAGCACACGCAGGACGGACTCGTCATCGCGTCCTTCCGTGTGGGCAGCGGACGACGCAGGTTCGACAAACCGTCGAACGCGTGGGTCGACGCCGGCACCAACTGGTACGCCGTCTCGGCGTTTCGTAGTCTCGGCGAGCACGTGCACGCGTCACTGCGCCGCGGGGACCGCGTGGTGCTGACGGGTCGCCTGAGGATTCGCAGCTGGGAGAACGGCACCGCTCGCGGCACTGCGGTCGAGATCGAGGCAGACGCGATCGGTCACGACCTGATGTGGGGGACGACCGTGTTCACGAAGGTCGCGCGCGCATCCGCGCCCGTACCGGAAGAGGCGTGGGAGCCCACGAACGAGGGGGCCGATGCGTGGGCGGCACCCGGCAATCCGGCGCCGTCGTCCGCTTCACCGAGCGCCGAGGAGCCGCGCCCGCTGGCGCTCGTCGGCACTGAAACGCCGTTCTGAGCTCACAGCGGGCGCTCGGGGTAGCGGGACCTATACTCGCTCCGTGGCCCGATACCCCGAGCGATTCCCGCCTTCACGCGCCGCTCGCGGATACGCCGCCGCGCTGATCGCAGCACTCGCCCTCACCGTTGCCGGCTGCACGGTCGCGCCACCGGTCGGGCCATCGGCGAGCCCCGATCCGAGCGGCAGTCCGTCGGCGACGTCGACCCCGTCGCCATCGAGTACGGCGGCGAGCCCCGCGATCGTTCCGGATGGGAACGCGTACGACAACCTGCCGGTGTTCACGGCGGTCACCGAGCAGGTGTGGGCATCGGCCGATCGAGTGTCGGGGCGAGCCTATATCGACGCTCTCGTCCGCGCGGGCTTCGACAAGTCGGCGATGGAGGTGACAGCCGACCTCACCACGATCGGCAATCCCGTGGAGAGCATCCAGTTCTCCGTGCAATGGGGCGAGCAGTGCCTCGTCGGACAGGTGGGTCCCACAACGGGTGATCCCGTCACCGTCGTCATGCCGGTCGTCCCGGAGGACGGTTGCCTCGTCGCAGAGACGCGCGCAATCGACTGGTGAGTCTCCCCCCGGCGACGCCGAGCCTGACGTCGCCGCTGCGCCATCTCACGGCCGGTAGGCTGGGACGCTGACGTCGTCACGGTTTAGGAGAACGTTCACTCGATATGGCTGAATACATCTACTCGATGGTCCGCGCCCGCAAAGCGGTCGGTGACAAGCTCATCCTGGACGACGTCACCATGGCGTTCCTCCCCGGCGCGAAGATCGGCATGGTCGGTCCGAACGGCGCCGGCAAGTCGACGATCCTGAAGATCATGGCCGGACTGGATGCTCCCTCCAACGGCGAGGCGAAGCTGAGCCCGGGGTTCTCCGTCGGGATCCTCATGCAGGAGCCGGAGCTCGACGAGACCAAGACGGTTCTCGAGAACATCCAGGACGGCATCGCGATCAAGGCGAAGGTCGACCGCTTCAACGAGATCTCGGGCCTCATGGCCGACCCCGACGCCGACTTCGACGCCCTGCTCGCCGAGATGGGTGCGCTGCAGGAGGAGATCGACGCCGCCGACGCGTGGGACCTCGACTCGCAGCTGGAGCAGGCCATGGACGCCCTCCGCACGCCTCCCGGCGACGCCGAGATCGGTCCGCTGTCGGGCGGCGAGAAGCGCCGTGTGGCGCTCACGAAGCTCCTGCTGCAGAAGCCCGACCTTCTGCTCCTCGACGAGCCCACCAACCACCTCGACGCCGAGAGCGTGCTGTGGCTCGAGCAGCACCTTCAGAAGTACACCGGCGCCGTGATCGCGATCACGCACGATCGGTACTTCCTCGACAACGTCGCCGAATGGATCGCCGAGGTCGACCGCGGTCGCCTCATCGGCTACGAGGGCAACTACTCCACCTATCTCGAGAAGAAGGCCGAGCGCCTCGCCGTGCAGGGCAAGAAGGACGCGAAGCTCGCGAAGCGCCTTGCCGACGAACTGGAGTGGGTGCGCTCGAACGCCAAGGGGCGTCAGGTCAAGTCGAAGGCACGCCTCGCGCGCTACGAGGAGATGGCGGCCGAGGCCGAGCGCACGCGCAAGCTCGACTTCGACGAGATCCAGATCCCACCGGGCCCGCGACTGGGCAGCATCGTGATCGAGGCCAAGAAGCTCCAGAAGGGCTTCGACGGACGCTCCCTCATCGACGGGCTGACCTTCAGCCTCCCGCCGAACGGCATCGTCGGCGTCATCGGCCCCAACGGCGTCGGCAAGACGACCCTGTTCAAGACCATCGTGGGGCTCGAGCCGCTCGACGGCGGCGACCTCAAGGTCGGCGAGACCGTCAAGATCAGCTACGTCGACCAGTCGCGGTCCAGCATCGACCCGAACAAGACCCTGTGGGAGGTCGTGTCCGACGGGCTCGACATCATCACGGTCGGAAAGATCGAGATCCCCTCGCGGGCCTATGTGTCGAAGTTCGGTTTCAAGGGCCCGGACCAGCAGAAGAAGGCCGGCGTGCTCTCCGGTGGCGAGCGCAACCGCCTGAACCTCGCGCTCACGCTCAAGGAGGGCGGCAACCTGCTGCTCCTCGACGAGCCCACCAACGACCTCGACGTCGAGACGCTGCAGTCGCTGGAGAACGCGCTGCTCGAGTTCCCCGGCTGTGCCGTCGTGATCACGCACGACCGGTGGTTCCTCGACCGCATCGCGACACACATCCTGGCCTACGAGGGCACCGACGAGGCGCCCGACAAGTGGTACTGGTTCGAGGGCAACTTCGAGGCGTACGAAGAGAACAAGATCGAGCGCCTCGGCCCCGAGGCCGCCAAGCCGCATCGCTCCGCCTACCGCAAGCTCACTCGTGACTGACGCCGCAGGCGACCTCCGAGTCGGCCCCGGCCGGCGCCTCCACATCCCCATCCACCTGCGGTGGGGAGACCTCGACGCGTTCAACCACGTCAACAACACCGCGATGCTGAAACTGCTCGAGGAGGCCCGCGTACGCGCGTTCTGGCTGCCTCAGCCCGGCGAGGTCGCCCCCGACACCGCGGTCCTCGAATCGAGCATCCATAGCGGCGTGCTCACGCTGATCGCGCGACAGGAGATCGAGTACCTGGCGCCGGTGCCGTACCAGCGGCATCCGCTCGACGTCCAGATGTGGTTCGGCAAGCTCGGCGGCTCGAGCATCGAGGTCTGCTACGACGTGTGCAGCCCGGTCGAGACCGCCGGCGACAGCGGGCAGACGGTCTACGCGCGCGCCACGACGGTCGTCGTGAAGGTGGATGCCGAGTCCGGGCGTCCGCTGCGCCTCTCCACCACGGAGCGCGACGCCTGGGCGCCCTACCTCGGCGAGTCCATCGAGTACGCGCACCGACGCTGACGCCTCACGCGAGCGGGTCTCCCTGGGGAATGCGCACCATGATCTCCTGAGCCACGCTGGCCAGCAGGGTGCCGTCTTCGGCGTAGACCCGTCCGGTCGCCAATCCGCGCCCGCCCCGCGCGCTCGGCGACTCCTGGACGTACAGCATCCACTCGTCCACCCGCCCGAAACGGTGCCACCACATCGCGTGGTCCAGGCTCGCCACCTTCAGCCCGCGCATCGCCCACGGGATGCCGTGCGCCCGGAGGATCGATTCCTGGATCGTCAGATCGCTGAGGTACGCCAGCGCGGCACGATGGATCGCCGGATCGTCGGGGATCGGCCGGCGGACCTTCATCCACACCGCCTGGCTGGGCGCTCTGTCGCCCTCGACCGACAGGTAGATCGGCGACGGGACGTGCCGCAGATCGACCGGACGGTCGGTGAACAGGCGCTTCGACATCGGATGCAGGCCCTTCAGGTGCGCCTCGATGTCGGGCAGATCATCGGGGCGGGGCACGCCGTCGGGCATAGACGCCTGGTGTTCGATTCCCGGGTCCTCGTCCTGGAACGACGCGATCATCGAGAAGATCGGCACGCCCTCCTGAAACGCCTGCGTGCGTCGGGTCGAGAACGAACGCCCGTCATGGATGCGATCCACGGCGAACGTGATCCCCTTCGCCGAGTCGCCCGGGCGCAGGAAGTATCCGTGCATCGAATGGACTGTGCGGCCCTCGGGAATGGTCCGCTCCGCAGCGATGATCGACTGCGCGAGCACCTGCCCGCCGTAGACCCGGCCGAGCGGCATCGACTGCGATTCGCCGGTGAAGATGTCCTCCGTCGTGCGCGCATCCGACCCCGCGAGATCGAGCACGGACAGCATCGAGGCCACGGGGTCGGGATCGGGCTCCCAGTCGACCTGGTCCACGGATCTCCCTTCCCGGGGCCCACGCCCCCATCGCTCCGCTTGGTAGCTTAGAGGCGATGTCCCCCCGCCTTCTGCTCGCCGACGCCGAGTCCGCCGCCGACGCGCTGACCTTCGCCGGTCGCGCGGACCGCTTCACCGACGAACCGGTCCGGCTGCAGGCGAACGGGGGAGTGCTCGTCATGACGGCGGCTCCGCTCGCACCGCGGGGCATCGGGGATGCCACCCCGACGGTGCTCGCGATGCGAACCCTGGGAGCGGACCCCGAGCTGGTGTGCGACCTCGTGGTCGAGGCATCCGCCCTCAGCGCCGCGCCCGACGATGCGACCGCCGTGCAGCTGCCCGAGACGGCGCTTTCACCCGCGTGGGCCGGCATCGCTCCGCCCCGGTCGGGGTGGACCGCTCGCGGCGGCGTCGACGCGTCGCAGCTGGCCGCCAGAGCGCAGGGAGGCATCGCACGCGTCGCCGAGGCGGTGCCGACGGACGCGGGCGAGGACGTCGTCCGCGCGATCCGCGCGGCCGTGTGGGGCGCGCCCGACGCGGAGCTCGAAGGACTTCCGCTCGGCGCGGCCTTCGCCGCGATGAGCATGGGATTCATCAGCGGCGCCGAGACCGCTCGCGTGTTCACGAGCGGTCCGTGGACCCGTGTGAGCCTCGATCGCGGTCATGTCATCGTGCGCGGGCCCGTCGCCGTAGGACTCACCGCCGTGCGGCGCACCGGTACGTCCGCCCCCTGACCTGCGGGTCCCCGCGCGAGGCGCTCAGACGGCGCCGGCGGCCGCCCGACCCGCAGTCCGGCCGGAGAACAGGCATCCGCCGACGAACGTGCCCTCGAGTGCACGGTAGCCATGCACGCCGCCGCCGCCGAAGCCGCTCGCTTCCCCCGCCGCGTACAGGCCGGGGATCGGTTCGCCGCTCTCGCCGAGCGCGCGGCCCGCCAAGTCGGTCTCGATCCCGCCGAGCGACTTGCGCGTGAGCACGTGGAGCTTCACCGCGATCAGCGGCCCGGACTTCGGGTCGAGGATGCGGTGAGGGTTCGCCGTGCGGATCAAGCGATCGCCGCGGTACGAGCGCGCCGAGCGCAGCATCGCGATCTGCGCGTCCTTCGTGAAGTCGTTGTCGATCTCGCGATCACGCGCCTCGACCTCGAACCGCACGCGTTCCCCGTCGAGCACGTCGCCGCCCGGGAGCGCCCGCATTCCGGTGATCAGTTCGTCCAGGGTGTCGCGCACGACGAAATCGGCGCCCTTGTCCATGAACGCCTGAACGGGTCCGGCAGCGCCCTTCCCGAGCCGCGACTTCGCGAGCAGGCGCACGTCCTTGCCGGTCAGATCGGGGTTCTGCTCGCTTCCCGAGAGGGTGAACTCCTTCTCGATGATCTGCTGCGAAAGAACGAACCACGAGTGGTCGTGCCCGGTCGCGCGCAGGTGGGCGAGCGTCCCGAGCGTGTCGAAGCCGGGAAAGAGGGGCACGGGCAGTCGGGTGCCGGTCGCGTCGAGCCACACGGATGAGGGCCCGGGAAGGATGCGGATGCCGTGATCAGGCCAGACCGGATCCCAGTTCTGGATGCCCTCGACGTAGTGCCACATGCGGTCGCCGTTGATGAGCCGCGCGCCGGCGGCCTCCGACACGCCCTGCATCGAGCCGTCGACGTACGCGGGCACACCGGCCACCATGGTGGCGGGAGCCGTGCCGAGCCGCTCCGGCCATGCGCGGCGGACGAGCTCGTGGTTGCCGCCGATGCCGCCCGACGAGACGATCGTCGCACCCGCCGTGATCGCGAACGACCCGACGACCTCACGCGAGGATGCGACGCCGCGGGCGGCGCCCGAGGGTGCGAGGATCTCGCCCTCTGCGCCCGTGACGGCTCCGTTCGTGAGGGTCAGCGCGGTGACGCGGTGGCGCGGCAGGATCGTGATGCGGCCTTGGCCTTCGCCGGCCTCGACGGAGGCCTGGAACGGCGCGACGATTCCCGGGCCCGTTCCCCACGTGATGTGGAACCGGGGGACGGAGTTGCCGGGACCGGTCGCCGTGTACCCGCCCCGCTCGGCCCACCCCACGACCGGGAAGAATCCGACCCCCTTCTCCTTCAGCCAGGCGCGCTTCTCCTGATGTGCGAACTGCAGGTAGGCCTCCGCCCAGCGCCGGGGCCACAGATCCTCCTCGCGGTCGAACGCGGCGTTGCCGAACCAGTCCTGGCGAGCGAGCTCGATCGAATCCTTGATCCCCATCCGGCGCTGCTCCGGCGAGTCGATGAAGAACAGTCCGCCGAAGGACCACCAGGCCTGTCCGCCGAGGTTCGAGCGGGGCTCCTGGTCGACGATCACGACGCGCTTCCCTGCGGCGACGGCCTCGGAGGCGGCCACGAGACCGGCGAGGCCCCATCCGATCACGAGGACGTCCGTGGTGTGCGTGGTGGGGTCTGCGGGCATGTCGACTCCTTTGTCGAGGGGGTGGGGGGATGGGGTGGGGTGGGAAGCGGGTCAGTCAGCGGGCGGGACGGCGGTGACGGAGAGCGACGGACCGGATGCCGCATCCCGCCCGCCCGAAGCAGGGCCGATGCCGCTCGGCTCGAACGTGTTCACCATCGCATGCGCGGCGCGCTGCAGATAGTCCCACAGCGTGGCCTCGTGCAGCGGCGAGAGATGGAGCTCGTCGACCGCCACGCGCATGTGTGCGAGCCAGCGGTCGCGCGCATCCGGATTGACGTGGAAGGGTGCGTGGCGCATCCGCAGGCGCGGGTGACCCCGTTGCTCGCTGTAGGTCGTCGGGCCGCCCCAGTACTGCTCGAGGAAGCCGGTGAGCCGCTCCTTGGCGGGACCGAGGTCCTCCTCGGGATACATCGGTCGCAGCACGTCGTCGTCGGCGACGCCGCGGTAGAACGCGTCGACCAGGCGCACGAATGCGTCGTGACCGCCGATCTCGTCGTAGAAGCTCAGGGGAACGGCGCTCACGGCGTCGCCTCCGGCTCGTCGCCCGTCTCGGGCGCGGTCTTGGACGTGCGTTTGGGCTTCCACACGGGCCGGGACGCCGCGGGCGGCGGCGCGACGGGCGTCGGCTTGGTCTTGGGCGGGTTCGCTCCGCGTACGCGCTGGGCGCCCTCGATGCCCGTCGGCATGATCGTGTTCAGTGCGGGCAGCGTGATGCCCGCCTCATCGAGCGCCTTCTTCACCCGCATCCGGAGCTCGCGCGCGACGTCGTCCTTCGCGTTGGCGCGCGTCTTCATCACGAGTCGGATGACCAGCGCATCGCCCGAGATCGACTCGAGGCCCCACACCTCGGGCTGTTCGAGGATGCGGGTGCGCCACTTCGCGTCCTTCGCGAGCGCGCGCGCCGTGTCGAGCAGGATCTTCTCGACCTCGTCGATGTCGGCATCCACCGGGATCGACAGATCGATGATGACCCGCGACCAGCCCTGCGACAGGTTGCCGATACGGGTGATCTCGCCGTTGCGCACGTACCAGAGCGTGCCGTTGACATCGCGCACATGGGTCACGCGCACGCTGACGTACTCCACGATTCCCGACGCGAGGCCGAGATCGACGACGTCGCCGATGCCCACCTGGTCCTCGGCCACGATGAAGATGCCGTTGAGCACGTCCTTGACGATGTTCTGCGCGCCGAAGCCGAGGCCTGCGCCGATCGCGGCGGTCAGGAGCGTCAGCGATCCCAGCGCGGTGGGAGCCAGAACGTTGATGATGAGGAGAATGGCCACGATCGCGACCGTGACGCCGACGATGTTCTGAAGGATCGACCCGAGGGTGCGCGTGCGCTGGACGAGCCGCACCGACGCGAGCGGCGATCGCTCGAGCGCCTGGGTGTCATCGACATTGGCCTTCGACTTCGCCCCGCTGACGATGCGGTTCACCACTCTGTGGATCACGATGCGGAGGATCCACGTGATGATGAGCGCGCCGACGATGATGCCGGCGACGGTGAGCGCGTTCCAGCCCGCCTTCGCGAGGAACCCCAGGAACTCGGTCCACAGCGTGGGCGCGGCGGGATCGGTGGAAGTGGAGAGGGGCATCATCGTGTCGATCCTAACGACGGATGCCTCGGTCCCACCTGAACGCGGGGCCGAGGCATCCGATCACGACTACTGCGCGTCGCGCTCCTGCACGGAGAGGGCGCGCTCGACGCCGGCGAGGTTCTCTGCGACGAGACGCCGCAGCGCCGGAGCGGCATCGGCGTGGGTCTCGAGCCAGCCGCGCGTGGCGTCGCGCAGCGCGAGGTTCGCGAGCGGCGACGGGTACAGCCCGAAGATCAGGTACTCGGCGATCTTGTAGCTGCGCGACTCCCAGATCGGCAGGAGCGCGGCGAAGTACGGCTCGACGTACGAGCCGAGCAGGTCGCGTCCCGCAGGATGCACGAAGCCGAGCGCGGCGGAGCGCACGATCGTGTTGGGCAGGTCGTCCTGATCGACGAGCGACGACCAGGCGGCGGCCTTCGCCTCGGCGGTCGGGAGTGCGGCCTTCGCCTGTGCGGCGAACTCACCGCCCTTCGCGGTGTTGTCGGCGGCGAGCGCCGCATCGATGTCGTCGCCGGTCACGACGCCTCCCGCGGCGAGACCCACGAGCAGCTGCCACGAGAGGTCGGTGTCGATGTCGAGTCCGGAGAACGACACCTCGCCCTCGCGCACGCGGCGAACATTCTCCCACTGCGCAGGCGTCGCCGCCGCGCTCGCGAAGGCGGTGACGAACTGCAGCTGGCTGTCGCTGCCCGCCTCGGCGCCCTCGGCCAGCGACCACAGGGCGTCGGCGACCTTCTGACGGGTGACGTCGCGCTTCTCGGGTGCGACATACGCGTTGGCGGCGAGCAGCAGCTGTGCGAGCGTGGTGCGCACGGTCGTCGACTCGGTCTCGGAGCCGATGTTGCGCAGCACGAGGTCGACGTAGTCGGAGGCGGACGCCTCGGCATCGCGCGTCTGATCCCAGGCCGCACCCCACACGAGCGAGCGGGCGAGCGGATCGCTGATCTTCGCGAGGTGGTCGATCGCCGTCTGCAGCGAGCGCTCGTCGAGCCGGATCTTCGCGTACGCGAGATCCTCGTCGTTGAGCAGCACGAGGTCGGGACGCTTCACTCCCTTGAGCGCGGGCATCTCAGTGAGGTCGCCGTCCACATCGAGCTCGACGTGATGCACGCGCACCAGGGTGTCGCCCTCGAGGGAGTAGAAGCCCACGCCGAGGCGGTGGGGACGGATGGTCGGGTAGTCGGCGGGAGCCGTCTGGACGATGGCGAAACGCGTGATGGTGCCGTCGACATCGGTCGCGATCTCGGGGGACAGGGTGTTGACTCCCGCGGTCTCGAGCCACTTCTTCGACCAGGTCGACAGCTCACGGCCGCTCGTGGTCTCGAGCTCTGAGAGCAGGTCGGAGAGCTCGGTGTTCGACCACTCGTGCTTCTTGAAGTACGCCGCGACACCCGCGAAGAACTGCTCGATGCCCACCCACGCGGCGAGCTGCTTGAGCACCGAACCGCCCTTGGCGTACGTGATGCCGTCGAAGTTGACCTGCACGTCCTCGAGATCGTTGATCTGAGCGACGACGGGGTGGGTGGAGGGGAGCTGGTCCTGGCGGTACGCCCAGGTCTTCTCCATCGCGTTGAACGTGGTCCAGGCCTCGGTCCATTCGGTGGCTTCGGCGGTCGCGATGGTCGACGCCCATTCGGCGAACGACTCGTTCAGCCACAGGTCGTTCCACCACTTCATCGTCACGAGGTCGCCGAACCACATGTGGGCGAGCTCGTGGAGGATCGTGACGACGCGACGCTCCTTCACGGCATCGGTGACCTTCGAGCGGAAGACGTAGCTCTCGGTGAACGTGACCGCGCCTGCATTCTCCATCGCGCCCGCGTTGAATTCGGGCACGAAGAGCTGGTCGTACTTCTCGAACGGGTACGCGTAGTCGAACTTGTCCTCGAAGTAGGTGAAGCCCTGACGCGTCTTCTCGAAGATGTAGTCGGCGTCGAGGTACTGCCACAGGCTCTTGCGGCCGTACACGCCGAGCGGGACGACGCGCCCGGAGGCGCTGGTCAGTTCGGAGAACGTGGCTTCGTACGGTCCGGCGATGAGGGCCGTGATGTAGGAGGAGATGCGGGGGGTGACGGGGAACGCCCACGTCGCCGTCCCATCGCCGTGATCCTGCGGCTCGGGCGTGGGGGAGTTGGACACGACCTTCCACGCCGCGGGCGCGGTCACGGAGAACCGGAAGGTCGCCTTCAGGTCGGGCTGCTCGAAGACGGCGAACATGCGCCGCGAGTCGGGCACCTCGAACTGCGAGTAGAGGTACGCCTCGCCGTCGACCGGGTCGACGAACCGGTGGAGTCCCTCGCCGGTGTTCGTGTAGAGGCAGTCGGCGTCGATGACGAGCTCGTTCTCGGCGGCGAGGCCGGTGAGCGCGATGCGCGAGTCGGCGAACGCGGTCGCCGGGTCGATGGCGCGACCGTTGAGCGTGATCTGGCGGATGTGGCGCGCGATCAGGTCGATGAAGGTATCGGCGCCGGCGGTGGCCGAGAAGCGGATGACAGTGCGCGACGCGAAGACCTCGGCACCCTTCGTCAGGTCGAGCACGACGTCGTACGAGTGCGTGTCGACGATGGCTCGGCGCTCTTGCGCCTCGATGCGGGTGAGGTTCTCTCCAGGCACTGCAATGCTCCCGTGGGTGTGGGTGGATACGGCGGGCACGGCGTTGATGACACCGGCGGCAACCGCTACAGCCTATTCCAGCCTCCGGTCCGGCGCGTCACCGATGAATCCCGGCGTCCCGGGCGGTGCGAGGATGGAGGAGTGATTTCGGCAGAAGACACCTCGGTCCCTTTCGCGTCGCCGGCCGCGGCATCCGGATCCCCCTTCGTGGAGGAGTCCGTCGCCTACGACGGGATTCTCCTCGCGGGCTTCGGCGGGCCGGAGGGGCAGGACGACGTGATCCCGTTCCTGCGGAACGTCACGCGTGGCCGCGGAATCCCCGACGAACGGCTCGAAGAGGTCGCCCACCACTACCGGCACTTCGACGGCATCAGCCCGATCAACGCCCAGAACCGCGCGCTCAAGGCGGCGCTGGAGGCGGAATTGGAGCGTCGGGGGATCGCCCTGCCCGTCTTCTGGGGCAACCGCAACTGGGCGCCGTATCTCGAGGAGGCGGTGACGGATGCCGCATCCTCCGGCCGCACCAACCTGCTGGCCCTCGCGACCAGCGCGTACTCCTCGTTCTCGAGCTGCCGGCAGTACCGCGAAGACTTCGCGCGCGTGCTCACCGACACCGGTCTCGCCGGCACCGTCACGATCGACAAGGTGCGGCAGTTCTTCGATCACCCCGGATTCGTTCAGCCGTTCGTCGACGGGGTGCGCGATGCGGTGGCGGGATTCCTTGCCGACGGCATCCCGCCGGAATCGGTGCGGGTGCTTTTCTCGACGCACAGCATTCCGACCGCCGATGCCGAGCGCTCGGGGCCCCGTGAGGGCGACCCCGCGCATCGAGACCTCGGCGAGGGCGGCGCCTATGCCGCGCAGCACCTCGCGGTCGCGGAGGTCGTGATGGCGGCCGTCGCAGCCGAGATCCCGTCCGCTGCGCGCATCGGCTGGGAGCTGGTCTACCAGAGCCGCTCCGGTCCGCCGAGCCAGCCGTGGCTCGAACCCGACGTCAACGACGTCATCGCCGATCTGCCGGGCGCCGGCGTCGCAGCCATCGCCATCGTGCCGCTGGGCTTTATGAGCGACCACATGGAGGTTCTCTGGGATCTCGACACGGAGGCGATGGATGCCGCCGCCGAGGTCGGCATCCGTGCCGTCCGCACGCAGACCCCCGGTGTCGATCCCGTGTTCGTCTCGGGGCTGATCGACCTCGTCGTCGAGCGCCTCGAGGGAACACCGGCCGTGGATCGGCCGCACGCGACGAACCTCGGACCCTGGTTCGACGTGTGCCGTCCGGCGTGCTGCGAGAACGTGCGCGCAGGCTTCAAGCCGGCCGCCGCCGGCATCGCGCCCTGACCCCCGGCATGGCCCCCTGACCGCCGTCACCCGCGCCGGAAGCCCCGGCGCCGCTCCCTAGGATGGTGCCCATGCGCATCCACATCGCGACCGACCACGCCGGCCTCGAGTTCTCCACGCAGCTGCAGCACCATCTGGCGGCCGCCGGCCACGAGGTGATCGACCACGGCCCCATCGAGTACGACGCGCTCGACGACTATCCGGCGTTCTGCATCCGCGCCGCCCAGGCTGTCGTGCGCGATCAGAGCGCGGGGATCGACGCCCTCGGGGTCGTCTTCGGCGGATCGGGCAACGGCGAGCAGATCGCGGCCAACAAGGTCGTCGGTGTGCGCGCGGCGCTCGCCTGGAGCATCGCGACCGCCGAGCTCGCACGCGAGCACAACGACGCGAACGTGATCGCGATCGGTGCACGCCAGCACACCTTCGACGAGGCGGCGACGTTCATCGACCGCTTCATCGCCACCCCGTTCTCGGGCGAGGAGCGTCATGCGCGCCGCATCGGCCAGCTCGCCGCCTTCGAGGAGGACGGCTCGTTGGAGCCGGACCCGCGTGCGAGCACCGGGCAGCCCGATGTGCTCGCCGCCGACGACAGCTCCTTCGACCCCGAGGCGGGCTGACCCGGCGATGCCCGAGGGTCACTCCGTCCACCGGATCGCCCGCCAGTTCGATCGGAACTTCGTCGGTCGCACAGTCGCGGCCTCGAGTCCGCAGGGGCGGTTCGTCGAAGGCGCGGCGCTGATCGACGGCCGCACCGCGACGGCGGTGAGGGCGGTCGGCAAGCAGATGTTCCTGGAGTTCGACGACGATCTCTGGCTGCGTGTGCATCTCGGCATGTACGGGGCGTGGGACTTCGCCGGTGAGATCCTCGTCGATCCCACCATCGCGTCGGCCAACGGCCGCATGGGACAGACGAACCAGCGCGGGACCGACCTCGTCGCACCGATCCTCGACTCCGCCGGCGAGAACTCGCTGACCTCGATCGGCGCCCCACGCAGGACCCGGGTCCATGTGCGGATGTCGGAGCAGACGACGGGACTCGCAGACGACGGCGATCAATGGCCGCCCGCGGTCGTCGGACAGGTGCGTCTGCGGCTGCTCACGCCCTCGACGGCGGCGGACCTGCGCGGGCCTACCGCGTGCGCACTCCAGACCCCCGACGAGGTCGCTGCGACGATCGCCAAGCTCGGGCCCGACCCCCTCGTCGACGACGTCGCGGAGGGCGAGGAGCGGTTCGCCGCGGTCGTCCGCCGCAAGCCCACGCCGATCGGGCTGCTGCTTATGGACCAGTCCGTCGTGAGCGGGATCGGTAACGTCTACCGCGCCGAGCTGCTCTACCGGGCCCGGCTGAACCCGCACACTCCGGGGCGCGATGTGCCCGAAGAGCTCGTGCGCGAGCTGTGGCGCGACTGGGTGCGACTCCTTGCGATCGGGGTCGAGACCGGCCAGATGATGACGATGGACGACCTGGCGCCCGACGCGTACCGCCAGGCGATGGCGAGCCGCGACGACCGGCACTGGGTCTATCACCGCGCGGGGCTGCCGTGTCGGGTGTGCGGCACCGAGATCGTCGTCGAGGAGGTCGCCACGCGCAAGCTGTACTGGTGCCCCTCGTGCCAGCGCTGATCACGGCCCCGGGCCGGCGCCGACCGTAGGCTGGGAGCCATGCGCCAGAACCCGAGCTTCGCGATGACGGATGTCACCGAGCTGCGCCGTCTCATCGACGCGAACCCCTGGATGACCCTCGTCAGCGCGACCGACGACGGGCTCGTCGCGTCGCACTACGCCGTCCTGCTCGACGGCGACCGGGACGACCTCACGATCGTCGGCCACGTCGGCAAGCCCGACGACCTCATCCATGGGCTCGGCGAGCGCGAGCTGCTGGTGGTGGTGCAGGGTCCACACGGGTACATCTCTCCCAGTTGGTACGGCGACGCCCCGAACGTCCCCACGTGGAACTTCGTCTCCGCCCACCTGACCGGCGTCCCCGAGATCCTCACCCCCGAGGAGAACCTGCGCGTGCTGGACCGTCTCGTCGCGCGTTTCGAGAGCGGGATGCCGCAGCCCCGCCTGCTGTGGGAGCGCCCGAACGATCCTGACTACGTCACGCGGCTCGAGCGGGGCACGGTCGGATTCCGGCTCACGCCGACGAAGGTGGTCGCCAAGCGCAAGCTCAGCCAGAACAGGCCCGACGACGTCGTCGAGACGATCATCGCGCAGCTCGGCGAGGGTGGCGCGTACGTCGATCCGCGACTGCCCGCGGAGATGCAGCGCGCCCTCGATGCTCGCAGGGCCGCCCGGTGAGCGCCGTTCGCGGAGAGAGCCCCGCTGTCCTCGCCGACGTGCGGCTGACCGGGTCGCAGCGCACCGACCCGTTCGTCGACGACCTCGTCGATGTGCACCTCGCAGACGGAGTCGTCGTCGACATCGCGCCGGCGCGAGCCCTCCCGCGCACCGGCCTCGTGGTCGACGGCGGCGGTGGCTGGCTCGTTCCCGGCCTGTGGGACCACCACGTGCACGTCGTGCAGTGGGCGCTGGCAGCCCAGCGCGAGGCGCTCGGCACGGCGTCCTCCGCTGCCCACGCGGCTGCCCTGATGGGCGCCGCCGCTTCGCTGCCCGACGGCCGTCGCATCGGGACGGGGTTCCGCGACGCCCTGTGGCCCGACGCCCCGACGCTCGAGGTGCTGGACGCCGCGACCGGAGACGTGCCGACCTATCTGATCAATGCCGACGTCCACAGCGTGTGGCTGAACTCGGCCGCGCTGCGCCGCGAGGGTCTCACTCCCGACGGCGTCGGCCTCCTCCGGGAGGCGCCCGCGTTCGAGATCTCCCGACGACTCAACGCCGTCGCACCCGAGGTCTCCGATCCGCTGGTGGTGCAAATGGCGCAGGATGCCGCAGCCCGCGGCGTCGTCGGCCTCGTGGACCTCGACATGGCGTGGAACGAGGATGCCTGGGCACGGCGCACGAGCGCCGGGTTCGACGCCCTGCGGGTCTCGTTCGGGATCTATCCGGAGTTCCTCGACCGGGCGATCGCCGACGGACTGCGCACGGGCGATCCCGCGCGGGGCGCGGCATCCGATCTCGCCCGCGTGGGCCCCCTCAAGGTCATCACGGACGGATCCCTCGGCACCCGTACGGCGGCGTGCTCGCACGCGTACCCGGGAGACCCGCACAATCTCGGCCTCCTGACCGTCGACATCGCGACGCTCGTCGACCTCATGACCCGTGCGACGGGGGCGGGGATCGCCTCGGCGATCCACGCGATCGGCGACGTCGCGAACACGCACGCGCTCGACGCCTACGCCGCCACGGGGGCATGGGGCACGATCGAGCACGCGCAGCTGGTCGCGCACGCCGACATCCCGCGGTTCGGACGCCTCGGCGTCGCCGCCAGCGTGCAGCCCGAGCACGCCATCGACGACCGCGATATGACCGACACCATCTGGGCCGGGCAGACCGCGCAGCCGTACCCGCTGCGCTCGCTCGCCGACACCGGAGCGAATCTGCTGTTCGGGTCGGACGCGCCCGTGTCGCCGCTCGACCCCTGGGCGGCGATGGCCGCGGCCGTCTTCCGCACCCGCGACGGTCGAGAGCCGTGGCAGGCGCACCAGCGCCTCGACGCCGCGACGGCGCTCGGAGCATCGACGTACGGCGGCTCCGCGACTCCCGCCCGCATCGAGCCCGGCATGCGCGCGGACCTCGCCGTCTGCGCGCATGATCCGCTGCGTGCGAGCGAGTCCGAGATGCGCGGCATGGAGGTGCGGGCGACGCTCCTCGAAGGCAGGCTCACCCACCTCGCCTGACGTCCGGCGTGGAGGGGGGGTCAGCCCCCGTCTCGATCGGGGTGGGGATCGGATGCCGTCCCGCGGCCTCGCTCACGAGGCTGGAGTCATGGTCCTGCCCGCTCCCTCGCCCCTTCCGGCGGCCCCCACCGTCCCGCGGCGCCGTCGTCGTGGACTCGTCGCCGTGCTCATCGCCGTCCCGCTCGTGGTGCTTGCCGTCGGGGTGGCCGCGTGGTTCGCCGTCAACTCCTCTCGACCCGCCCCTCCCGCCCCCGGAACGACGTCCTTCACGCAGCCCCTGCTGATTCCGGAGCTCGCCCCGTCCACGCTCGAGGACGGCGTCCGCGTGTTCCGGCTCGAGCCGCGCGAGAGCCGCACGACGTTCGTCGCGCAGGGCGAGACCCCGACGCTCGGCTACAACGGCTCCTATCTGGGTCCGACCCTCGTCGCTGCGCGCGGCGAGCGCGTCCGCGTCGAGGTCCACAACGCACTGGACGAGAGCACGACGGTCCACTGGCACGGCATGCATCTCCCGGCGGTGATGGACGGCGGCCCGCACACCCCGATCGCGGCGGGCACGACGTGGGCGCCGGAGTGGCTCATCGATCAGCCCGCGGCATCCCTCTGGTACCACCCGCATCTCCACGGTCGGACGCGGGAACAGGTGGACGCAGGGCTGGCGGGGATGTTCCTCCTCACGGATGACACCGAGGGCGCGCTCGCACTTCCCCGCGAGTACGGCGTGGACGACGTGCCCCTCATCGTGCAGGACCGCTCCTTCAGCGCGGACGGGGCGTTCGCCGGCGGCCTCGGCATGCAGTTCGACGGCGTGCTCGGCGACACGATCCTCGTGAACGGCACGGTCGGTCCGTACTTCGAGGCCTCGACGGAGCGGGTGCGGCTGCGCCTGCTCAACGGGTCGAGTGCGCGCATGTACGACTTCGCGTTCGACGACGGCCGCACGTTCGACCTGATCGGAACGGACGGTGGTCTGCTCACGGCGCCGGTTCCCGTCACCAGCATCCCGCTGTCACCGGGGGAGCGCGCCGAGATCGTCGTGACCGTGCGACCCGGGGACGAGACCGTGCTCCGCTCGCAGGCGCCGGATCCCGCGCTGCACGCGGGCGGCGCGGCGTTCGACGTGCTTCAGCTGCGGAGCGCAGCGTCTCTGACGCCGTCGCCGGAGGTTCCGCGCAGGCTCGTCGACATCCAGGACGCGAGCGATGCGGATGCCGCCGCGCATCGCACGTTCGTGATGTCCGGCCACGACATCAACGACACGCAGATGGATCTCGGGCGCGTGGACTTCGCGGCGATCGTGGACACGCGAGAGGTCTGGACGGTGCGCAACGACAATCCGCTGCCGCACTCGTTCCACGTGCACGACACGCAGTTCCGCGTGCTCAGCATCGACGGGGAGCCACCGCCCGCTCGCCTGTCGGGGTGGAAGGACACGATTCCGCTCGAGTGGGACCGCGAGTACCGGCTGCTCGTGAGCTTCGAGGACTACGTCGACCCGACCACACCGTACATGTTCCACTGCCACCTGCTGTGGCACGAGGACCAGGGCATGATGGGACAGTTCCTGGTCGTCGAAGAGGGCCAACAGCCCGATCTGCGACGTCCCGAGGGAGACAGCGATGACCACCATGACCACTGACGCGCCCGCGAGCGTGGCCGCCCCGACGGGCTTCTGGGCCTCGTACGGTCGAGCCTGGACCCGCACGCCCGGCAGCGCCGTCTACCTTCTCGCCGTGTTCGTGCTGGCGATGGTTTCGGTGAGCGTGCTCGCCGCGCTGTTCTGGACCGGCGTCGGGCTCCTGGTGCTCGTGATCGGTCTGCCGATCGTCGTCGGCACCCTGTTCGTGGCGCGCGGCTTCGGAACAGCCGACCGCGGCCTGCTGTGGCTCACCGGACTGCCCCGCATCGGAGAGCCGGAGTGGAATCGCGACCGGCCCGGCACCGGCGGGTTCTGGATGACGCTCACACGCCCGGTGCGCAACGCGCACTACTGGATCTACCTCGTGCACGGCATGATCGTGAGCCCGATCATCAGCACGATCTCGTTCGCTCTCACGACGGTGTGGCTGAGTGTCGGGCTCGGCGGACTCACCTATTCGTTCTGGGGAGCGTTCCTCCCGCGCGGCTACGGCAGCGACGGGGACGGGGGCGCGTGGGGACAGTACGTCTCCGAGGCGCTGCCCTGGCTGTTCGGCTCGTGGTCCTCGTGGACCGTCGAGGTGGTGCTCTACTCCATCGCCGGAATCGTGTTCACCTTCACGATGCCGTGGGTGCTCGGCGGACTCGCCCTCGCGCACCATTCCGTCGCGACGGGGATGCTCGGCCGCTGGGAGTCCGACGACCTCGCCGCCGAAGTGCGCGCCGAGGCCGCCGCCCGCTCCTCGGCCGTTCAGGCCGAGGACGTCGCGCTCCGCCGCCTCGAGCGCGACATCCACGACGGCCCGCAGCAGCGCCTCGTGCGCCTCCAGCTCGATCTCGCGGCTCTCGAGCGCCGCGCCGAGTCCGGGGACGCGGATGCCGCAGCCGAGCTCGCACGCGAGGCGCGGGGCCACGCCAAAGCGGCGCTCGACGAGCTGCGCGCCCTGTCCAGCGGCGTGGCGCCGCCGCTCCTGCAGGATCGCGGGCTGGCCGCCGCACTCGCGGCGACGGCGGCGGGTGCGCCCCTGACGGTGCACACCGACATCGATCCGCTGATCGACCAGGTGACCAGCCCCGAGGTGGCCCGCACCGTGTACTTCGTCGTCGCCGAGCTGCTCACGAACGTGGTGAAGCACTCCGGCGCCTCCGCTGTCACGCTCAAAGCTGCGCTGCGACCTTCGGTCAGCGGGACGCCGTCGATGCTGGATGTCTGGGTCGTGGACAACGGGCGCGGGGGAGCCGCCTACTCGCCCGGTCACGGTCTGGAGGGACTGCGCGAGCGCATCGCGGGGCTGCGGGGAATGCTCGTCGTCGACAGTCCCGTGGGCGGCCCGACCTCCGTGGGCGCGCACGTCCCACTCGCCGCGGCGTCATGAGCGCTCCCTATGCTGGCGGTGTGCCAGATGACGAGCCGGTGCGCGTGGTTCTCGTCGAGGACTCCGTCCTCCTGCGGGAGGGACTGGTGCGCCTCTTCGACGAGGCCGGCTACGTCACCGCCGGGGCATGGGGTGACGCCGAGGGCATCGTCGAGCGTGTGAGGGAGGCACGGGCGGATGTCGCCATCCTCGACGTCCGTCTCCCCCCGGGATTTCGGGACGAGGGGATCCGTGCGGCGCTGACGCTGCGCTCCGCGCTTCCCGACGTGGGCATCCTCGTGCTCAGCCAGTACGTCGAAGGCGTCTACGCGCGGGAGCTTCTCGCGGGCGGCGACGGCGGGGTCGGCTACCTCCTGAAGGACCGCGTGACCTCGCTGGAGGAGTTCACGGATGCCGTGCACCGCGTCCGCGAGCGCGGGACGGTCCTCGATCCGCTGGTCGTGCAGGGGCTGATCGCGTCGAGACCGGATCCGCTCGCGACGCTCACCCCGCGCGAGCGCGACGTGCTGACGCTCATGGCGGAGGGACGCAGCAATGCGAGCATCGCGGCACGGCTGTTCATCGGGGTCGGCGCCGTGGAGAAGAACATCAGCGCCATCTTCGCGAAGCTCGGGCTCGAGGAGTCGGGCACAGAGCACCGTCGCGTGCTCGCCGTGCTCGCGTTCCTGCAGCGGGGCTGACACGCACAACGCCCCCGGCGGCGGCCGGGGGCGTTGTGCAGACTCAGGGGATCTCGATCACTCGGCCAGGTGGGCGAAGAGGAACCAGCGGTCCTTCTCGAGCGTCTCCTTGATGCCGATCGCGACATCCTGGCTCGTGAGGTCGAACTCGTCGAGTCCGTCGATCGCGGCCTGGACGTCGGCGATCACGAGGTCCATGTCGGCGATCACGGTGCGGATGAGCGCATCCCACTGGGTGAACCCGGCAGGGACCGTGGAGGTGGTCTTGGCGGCGACCGTGCTCGCACGGGCGTCGATCGGCAGGCCCAGGGCGACGATGCGCTCGGCGGCCTGGTCGGCGCCGGCCTGCGCGTTGGCGACGACCGAGTCGAGCAGTTCGTGGATCGCGATGAAGTTGGCGCCGCGGACGTTCCAGTGAGCCTGCTTGCCGTTGACGGCGAGCGCCTGGAGCCCGAGGACCACGGGGGTGAGGAACTGGGCGCTGGCTGCGGCCACAGTCGGGTCGGCGGCGGTGGCGGGGGTGGTGTTCGTCTTCGTCATGTCTCGTCTCCATCTTCGGGAGGACGCCTTCTGCGACGTGCGTCCTCCAGTGGTTGCAACGCTACTCAGACCGGGACATTCCGCAAGCAAGACAAGGCTCCGCTAACCCGGTGTCGCGAGCATCCGACCTGTCGGGACGGATTGTCAGCCCGGACCGGCTAACGTCGTTGAGTGCCTTCCGCCGATCACGACCTCGGACCCCAGAATCTCGGTCAGCCTGCCGTGCAGGTGACGCGAGAGCCGCGCGACCGGTCGCCCGAGCACGCCGAGCCCTCGCGCTACATCCCTCATGTGCAGGGGCTTCGAGCGATCGCCGTGCTGGCGGTCGTCCTCTACCACTTCTGGCCCGCGCGCTTCTCCGGCGGATACGTCGGCGTCGACATCTTCTTCGTGATCTCGGGCTTCCTCATCACCTCGCACCTGATGCGCGAGCTGACGGCGACGGGCACCGTGCGCCTCGGCCAATTCTGGGCACGCCGCGCGCGGCGCCTGCTGCCGGCATCCCTTCTGGTCCTGCTCGTGTGCGCGATCGTCGCGATGTCGCCCTACCTGACGCCGACCTCGGCGCTTCCGAACGAGGTGCGCGAGATCCTCGCCTCGACGTTCTACGTCGAGAACTGGTACCTCGCGCTGAACTCGGCCGACTACCTGAACCACTCCGGCGACCCGACCACTGTTCAGCACTACTGGTCGCTGTCGCTCGAGGAGCAGTTCTACGTCATGTGGCCGCTGCTGATGCTGCTGGCGGCGTGGATCGGCGTGAAATGGTTCCGCGGGGCGCGACGTCGCGCGGTCATCACCACGCTGGCGGTGGTCTCGCTGGTCTCGTTCGCCTTCTGCGTCGTCTTCACGATCACCAATCCGGCTCCCGCCTACTTCGTGACCTTCGGCCGCATGTGGCAGTTCGGCGTCGGCGCGATGATCGCGCTCGTCCCGCTGCTGCGAGTGCGCAACGCGGTGGGCAGCTTCCTGCTCGGCTGGGGCGGCATCGCGGTTCTCGTGTACGTCATCTTCCAGTTCGACGGGCAGACGCCGTTCCCCGGATACATGGCCGTCCTTCCCACACTCGGTGCGGCCGCGGTGATCGCCGCGTCGAACACCCGGCGCTGGTGGTACCCCACGCGCGTGCTCGCGATCCGGCCGGCCCAGTTCGTGGGCGACATCTCCTACTCGCTCTACCTGTGGCACTGGCCGCTGATCATCATCGCGCCCTCCGTGCCCTTCTGGGGCTTGACGATCTACCACCGTGTCGCGCTGCTCGGCGTGTGCTTCGTGCTGGCATGGCTCACGAAGAGATTCGTCGAGGACCCGGTGCGGCAGTGGAAGGTCCTCACATCGAGGCCCGCGCGCGCCACGCTGTGGAGTTCCCTCGGCGCGATGGTCGTCGTCGCGCTGGTCGCGGCAACGGCGTGGTTCGTCAACGCGCCCGCCTACAACGCCGGCTTCCGTGCCATCCAGGAGCTGCAGGAGAACCCGCCGCCGTGCTTCGGTGCGGCGTCCGTGCTGGATCCGACCTGCGCGTCCGCCGACTTCGGCGACCAGATCCTTCCCGCGCCCGGCTTCGCCGGAATCGATCGGCCGCAGATGGGGGACTGCTTCGTGCAGCTCACCGACGCGCGACCGGTCTCGTGCACGCTCGGCTCGGACGATCCCGACGCGCCGCGGGTCGCGCTCATCGGCGACAGCCACGCCTACCAGCTCATCTCGACGTTCGATCGCATGGCCGAGGCGGAGGGCTGGCAGGTCGTCACCTGGCTCAAGGGCGCATGCCCGTGGAACACGACGCCGCTCGCGACGCCCGGCGCGTTCGGCGATGCCTGCACCGAGTGGCGTGAGGCCGTCACCGCAGACCTCGCCGCGGCGGACGTCGACGCGGTGTTCACCGCGGCGATCGCGACCACGCCGTACTCGTCGGCCGGATTCGACTCGTCGTACGACGCGGCGGTCGCCGGCTACGTCGACGCGTGGGACGAGATGCTCGACCGCGGCATCCCCGTCATCACCGTCGTCGACAACCCGGTGTGGGAGACCGACCCGAACAAGTGCCTGCGCACGCGCGAGCAGTCCGAGTGCGTCGGCGCCAGGTCTGACGTGCTCGTGGCGGACGATCCGCTGCGGGAGGCGGCATCCCAGCGCGACGGGGTCACCCTTCTCGACTTCACGGATGTCTTCTGCGATGACGAGACCTGCTCGCCGGTGATCGGAGGGGCGAACGTCTACCGCGATCAGGACCACCTCACCGTGACCTTCGCCGACACCCTCGCCCCCTGGTACACCGCGGCGATCAAGGAGCGCCTCGCGACCACCGCGCCGTAGCCGGATCGATAGGGTCGTGGCATGACGATCTCGCAAGACGCCGCCGTCCTCGCGGTCGCGGGGCGCGCCCCCGGCATCCATCCGGAGGCGTTCGTCGCCTCCGGCGCTCGCGTGATCGGAGACGTCACCCTCGCTGCGGGCGCCAGCGTCTGGTACAACGCGGTGCTGCGGGGCGACAGCGACACGATCACCGTTGGTGCGGGGAGCAATCTCCAGGACAACGTCTCCGTGCACGTCGATGCGGGCCACCCTGTCGTCATCGGCAGCAACGTGTCGGTGGGTCACAACGCCGTCGTGCACGGGTGCACGATCGGCGACGGATCGCTCATCGGCATGGGGAGCGTGGTTCTCTCGGGCGCAGTGATCGGAGACGGATGCCTCGTCGCGGCCGGTGCGGTCGTGCTCGAGGGCACGGTCGTCCCGCCGGGGTCTCTCGTGGCCGGTGTGCCGGCGAAGGTGCGACGGGAGCTCACCGACGAGGAGCGCGCGGGCATCGTGCGCAACGCCGACGCCTACCTCGCGCACCTGGCCGTGCACCGAGGTGCGAGGCCGACCGCCGGCTGACTCAGTCGGCGCTCGCCTTGGGCGGCGGGTGGTGCTTGCCGCGGTGCACCTCGTAGAGCCGCACGTAGCCCGGCCATGACGGGTCGTTCACGATGGCCTCATCGTCCATGAAGGCACGGATGACGTGCGCGAGCTGGCCGGGGTGACTGAAGTTGATCGCGTGCGCCGCGCCCTCGAGGAGGACGACGAGGACGTGACTGTCGGTCTGACTCGCGATCTCATCGACACGGTGCGCGTGGGGGAGCAGCGGGTCGCGTTCGCCGAGCACCACGAGAGTGGGGATCTTCATCTCGAGCAGCCGCTGCAGCGACGGATACTGCGTCAGCGCCTTGAACATGCGCACCGTGCTGGGTACGCCGAAGCGCACGTAGTCGGGCACGGCGACGCGCGCCATGCGGGTGGGCTCGCGCGGGGCATCCTTCGAGAGCTGTGTGATCGCGCGGCGCAGCGGCTGGTTGAAGAGCCCGCCCGCGGGGGAGACGAGGACGGCGCGGTCGATCCGCTCCGGGTAGGTGTGGGCGAACTCGATGATGACGGGGCATCCCATCGAGTTGCCGACCAGCGTGGCCTTCTCGACGCCGCGGTCGTCCATGAAGTCGCGGGCCGCTTCGGCGAGGTCGGGGATGTCGAGCATGTCCCGCCGCTTTCCGCTGCGGCCGAAGCCCGGGAGGTCGGGCACATACGTGTGGAACTCGTCGGCGAGCCGCTCCGCCGTCGGCAGCAGGTAGCGACCGGACAGTCCGAAGCCGTGCACGTGCATCATCACGCGCGGGTCGTCGGGCCGCACCGGCGACTCCCGGTAGAAGACGTCGACGTCGTCGATGCGCGTCCACTTCTCGGCGAGGGTGGATGCTGGGCGGCGCGGCAGCTTCCGCGGCTTCGGCGCTTGTGCCGGCGGTGTCGGCTCGGCCATCGCGTTCTCCCTCGTGTGTCCGGTCCCTCTGCCGAATTCTGCCGCGCGGCGGCCGTGTGCGTAAGTATGAGGCGGAGGAAATCACCCTCCCGCCGTCGCACGGGGAGCGCAGCCCGGTGCCGAAGGCGAGAGGGTACCGTGGCAGGCGCGCCGCAGCGGGTGGCGCGGGAACCGGGAGGACGACCCATGAGCATCGTGCGGGAGATCTTCCGTCGCAAGCCGGTCCTTCCGCCGGCACCGACGCCGGGCGGTCTGACTCGCGGTATCGGCACCTTCCAGCTCGCGATGCTGGGCGTCGGTGCGACGATCGGCACGGGCGTCTTCTTCGTCATGCATGAGGCCGTGCCGCTCGCCGGGCCCGCGGTCATCGTCGCGTTCGTGGTCGCCGCCATCGCGGCCGGCCTGTCGGCGGTCTGCTACGCCGAGATGGCCTCGGCCGTGCCGGTGTCCGGATCGACCTACTCCTACGCCTACGCCACGCTCGGCGAGGTCGTCGCGATCGGCGTCGCCGCGTGCCTGGTGCTCGAGTACGGCGTGTCGACCGCGGCCGTCGCCTCGGGCTGGAGCGGCTACCTCGGTCGTCTCGTCGGAGATCTCTTCGGCTGGACCATCCCGACCGCGCTGACCGTGGGTCCGCTCGAGGGCGGGCTCATCAATCTGCCCTCGGTCGTGCTGGTCGGCCTGTGCGCGCTGCTGCTGATCCGAGGGACGCGGGAGTCGGCGACCGTCAACACCGTCATGGTGATCATCAAGATCGGCGTGCTGCTGATGTTCGGCGCGATCGCCATCAGCGCGTTCAACGCCGACAACTTCGCCGATTTCGCGCCGCACGGTGCTGCCGGCGTGACCGCCGCCGCCGGAACCATCTTCTTCACCTTCATCGGGCTCGACGCCGTGTCCACGGCCGGGGACGAGGTGCGTGATCCGCAGCGGTCGCTGCCGCGGGCCATCCTGATCGCGCTGGCGGTCGTCGTGGCGGTGTACCTCTTCGTCGCTTTCGCCGCGGTCGGCGCGCAGCCGTGGCAGGACTTCGAGGACCCCGACCAGCAGAGCGCCGGTCTCGCCGTGATCCTCGGCGACGTGCTCGGCGCACAGTGGCCGGCGACCGTGCTCGCGGCCGGAGCGGTGATCTCGATCTTCTCGGTCACGCTCGTGACACTGTTCGGGCAGAGCCGCATCCTTCACGCCATCGGACGGGACGGCCTGCTGCCGCGGCCGTTCGCCCGCGTGGCACCGCACACGCACACGCCGGTGTTCTCGACGGTCGTCGCGGCGGTGGTGGTCGCTCTCCTGGCCGGATTCATTCCGCTGTCGAACCTGTGGGACCTGGTGTCGATGGGCACCCTCGTCGCCTTCATCGTCGTGTCGCTGGCCGTGATGGTGCTGCGGCGCACACGACCCGACCTGCCCCGCGCATTCCGCGTTCCCGGGTATCCCGTCACGCCGATCCTGTCGATCCTGGCGTGCGGCTACCTGATCTCGGGTCTCGGCTGGGAGACGTACGCATGGTTCGCCGCGTGGGTCCTCGTCGTGCTCGCGTTCTACCTGCTGTGGGGCCGCCGTCACAGCCTGCTCGCGAGCGCTCGGGAGGGGACGGATGCCGCATCCCCGACTCCGTAGCGAGGACTCCGCCACCGTCAACCCCATCCCGGTCTCCCGCGCATCGCGTTAGCGTGAATCGACGGAAGGACTCTCATGGCCCGCATCCTGATCTTCGGCGGACACGGAAAGGTCGCCCTGCTGCTCGAGCCGATGCTCGTGGCCCAGGGGCACACCGTGACAGCGGTCATCCGCAACCCCGACCACGAGGCCGACGTCGCGGCGACCGGCGCGCAGCCGCTGGTGGCCGACATCGAGTCGTTGGACGTCGGCCAGCTGACCAACGTGATCGGCGGCAACGACGTCGTCATCTGGTCGGCCGGCGCAGGCGGCGGTGATCCCGCCCGCACATACGCCGTCGATCGCGACGCGGCGATCCGATCGATGACCGCAGCGTCGGCGGCCTCGGTCACGCGGTACGTCATGGTGTCGTGGATCGGTTCCCGCGAAGACCACGGCGTCGACGCGGAGTCTTCGTTCTTCGCCTATGCCGATGCGAAGTGGGCGGCCGACGCGCACCTCGCGGCGAGCGATCTGGACTGGACGATCCTCGCGCCGGGCACGCTCACCCTCGACGCTCCCACGGGCCGCATCGCCCTCGACCCCGAAGGTCGCGGCGAGGTGTCGCGCGCGGATGTGGCCGCCGTGATCGCGGCGACCGTCTCCGACGACACGACGATCGGCCGCACTCTGCGGTTCGGTGCGGGGGACGAGCACATCGGCCACGCCGTGGCGGGCTGAGCCCCGTGGCCCGGGTTCAGTCGATCAGGGTGAAGCGAGGACCCGCGACGCCGTCGCGATCGACCGCCTCGTTCCACATACCGACGGGCCGCACCCACAGCCCCTGCTCGCCCGAGAGCGGCCGGTAGACGACGAGCTCCTCCTCGGTCTCGGAGTGGCGTGCGACGCCGATGACCGTGTAGAGGCCTCCCTTGAAATGGCGGTACGTGCCGGGCGCGATCGTCATGCGCCCACCCTACGGGCGGTCCCGCCCGACCGCGGGTCGGCCTAGGCTCGACACATGCTTGCCACCGTCATCCACGCTCCGCGCGACATCCGCGTCGAAGAGGTCCCCGATCCTTCCCTCTCCACCGGCGCCGACGCCATCGTCCGCGTCGTCGCCGCCTGCGTGTGCGGTTCGGACCTCTGGCCCTACCGCGGCGTCACCCCGACCGACGAGCCCCACCGCATCGGCCATGAGTTCGTGGGGGTCGTGGAGGAGGTCGGCCCCGAGGTCCGCGCGGTGAAGCCGGGCGACTTCGTCATCGCGCCGTTCTACGTGTGCGACGGGACGTGCGCCAACTGCCGCAACGGTGTGAGCACGTCGTGCCTCGCCGGCGGCTGGTGGGGGAGCGACGACCGGTTCGGCGGCTTCGCCGACGGCGGGCAGGGCGAGCGCGTGCGCGTGCCGCTCGCCGACGGCACCCTCGCCGTCGTACCGGGTCCGGTGGCCGACGAGGAGATTCCCGGGCTGCTGACTCTGAGCGACGTCATGGGCACGGGCCACCATGCCGCCGTGTCCGCGGGCGTCGGCGCCGGCGATACGGTGGCCGTCGTCGGGGACGGCGCGGTCGGCCTCTGCGCGATCATCGCGGCGAAGCGGCTCGGAGCCACGACGATCATCGCCATGTCGCGGCATCCGCAGCGCCAGGCACTTGCGCGCGAGTTCGGCGCCACCGACATCGTCGAAGAGCGAGGGGATGCCGGGGTCGCGCGCATCCGCGAGCTCACCGGTGGAATCGGCGCCGATCGCGTGCTCGAGTGCGTGGGCACCAAGGAGTCGATGGACCAGGCGCTGCGCTCGGCCCGGCCCGGCGGCCGCGTCGGCTACGTCGGCGTCCCGAACGGCGGTCCCGAGCTGCCGATCCGCCAGATGTTCGGCCGGAACGTCGGCGTCGCCGGGGGGGTGGCGCCGGTGCGCGGCTACATCGAGGAGCTCCTGCCCGACGTGCGGTCGGGGGCCATCCGCCCGGGTCTGGTCTTCGATCTGGAGCTGCCGCTCGCGGAAGCGGCCGAAGCCTACGCGGCGATGGACGAGCGTCGCGCGACGAAGGTGCTGCTTCGCCCGTAGCGCCCGGCCCGGGAACATCGCGGGCGCGGCCCGCGTTCTGTTACTCTGGAGTGTCACTCGTGTGGCTCTCTTGCCACGCCTCGGCTCCGGCTTCCGCCAGGAGCAGAGTGACATCGCACCACAACAATCCGCTTCGCTTCGGCTCGAGGCTTCCGTTCGCCATCGTGCGACCGGAGGGCAGAATCTCGGACCGAGCCCGACACCCAACCCAACAAGGACAACCCACTACATGACTACCGCAACGACCGCCCCGGCCACCAAGCAGGTCGCCATCAACGACATCGGATCTGCTGAGGACTTCCTGGCCGCGGTCGAATTGACCCTCAAGTTCTTCAACGACGGCGACCTCATCGAAGGAACCGTCGTGAAGATCGACCGCGACGAGGTCCTCCTCGACGTCGGCTACAAGACCGAGGGTGTCATCCCCTCGCGCGAGCTCTCCATCAAGCACGACGTCGACCCCAACGAGGTCGTCAAGGTCGGCGACGCCGTCGAGGCGCTCGTTCTCCAGAAGGAGGACAAGGAAGGCCGCCTCATCCTGTCGAAGAAGCGCGCTCAGTACGAGCGCGCCTGGGGTGACGTCGAGAAGATCAAGGAGAACGACGGTGTCGTGACCGGTTCGGTCATCGAGGTCGTCAAGGGTGGTCTCATCGTCGACATCGGCCTCCGCGGCTTCCTCCCCGCGTCGCTCATCGAGCTGCGCCGCGTCCGCGACCTCACGCCGTACCTCGGCCAGGAGATCGAGGCGAAGATCCTCGAGCTCGACAAGAACCGCAACAACGTCGTGCTCTCGCGCCGCGCTCTGCTCGAGCAGACGCAGTCCGAGTCGCGCACCACGTTCCTGAACAACCTGCACAAGGGTCAGGTCCGCAAGGGCGTCGTCTCGTCGATCGTCAACTTCGGTGCGTTCGTCGATCTGGGCGGCGTGGACGGCCTCGTGCACGTCTCCGAGCTCTCGTGGAAGCACATCGAGCACGCCTCCGAGGTCGTCGAGGTCGGCCAGGAGGTCACCGTCGAGATCCTCGAGGTCGACCTGGACCGCGAGCGCGTGTCGCTCTCGCTCAAGGCGACCCAGGAGGACCCGTGGCAGGTCTTCGCCCGCACGCACGCGATCGGTCAGGTCGCGCCGGGCAAGGTCACCAAGCTGGTCCCGTTCGGTGCGTTCGTGCGCGTCGCAGACGGCATCGAGGGCCTCGTGCACATCTCGGAGCTGTCGGGCAAGCACGTCGAGCTCGCCGAGCAGGTCGTGTCGGTCGGCGAAGAGGTCTTCGTCAAGATCATCGACATCGACCTCGAGCGTCGCCGCATCTCGCTCTCGCTCAAGCAGGCGAACGAGTCGGTCGACCCCAACGGCACCGAGTTCGACCCCGCCCTCTACGGCATGGTCACGGAGTACGACGAGAACGGCGAGTACAAGTACCCCGAGGGCTTCGACCCCGAGACCAACGCCTGGCTCGAGGGCTTCGACGCCCAGCGCGAGAAGTGGGAGCAGGAGTACGCCGCTGCCCAGGGTCGCTGGGAGGCTCACAAGGCTGCTGTCGCCAAGGCCCTCGAGGCCGAGGCGAACGCGCCCGTCGAGACCGGCTCCTCGAGCTTCTCCTCGGAGAGCGCCTCGAGCGGCACGCTGGCCGACGACGAGGCTCTCGCCGCACTGCGCGAGAAGCTGTCGGGCCGCTGATCTCCGGATCAACGATCGAGTAGCGCACAGCGCTCATCGAGATCCAGAAAGGGCCGGGACCTTCGGGTTCCGGCCCTTTCGCCTGCTCCGACGATGTCGGAGCGGGTTCCTAGACTCGCGTCCGTGCCCGATCAATGCCTCGTGAGGAGCGGATGCCGCGGCTCCGTCTCGCCGGAGTCGCCGGTGTCGCTGTGCGACTGGCACCTGGCGGCGGCATCCGAATGGGAGCAGTCCCGCCACGGAGTCACCGACGTCCTGCCGTCGCCGTGCGGTCTGTGCGGGTCGCCACTGGGCGTGCGGTACCCGTCCGGGTGGCTCTGCGCCGTGTGCGAATGGCGCCACGGCGAACTCGTCGACCATGAGCTTCCGCCGCCCCGAGTCGACGTCGTGTACTACCTCCGCTTCGACGATCGGATCAAGATCGGCACGACGGGCAACCCCCGGCAGCGGCTGTCCGCGATCTGGCACCACGAGCTGCTCGCCTTCGAACGCGGGGACCGCACGCGCGAGCGCCGTCGCCACACGGAGTTCGCGGAAGATCGCTTCACCGGCACGGAGTGGTTCCGCCGGTCTCCGGCGCTGCTCGCGCACATCGACGTGCTCGCCGCGGGCGTCGATGATCCATGGGCCCTCCACGCGCGCTGGACCAGCGAGGCGATCGCCCGAGGCGCGTGAACCGAGGGCAGCGCCCGACGGTTTCCGATCCGTCTCGCGTGCCCCGCGCGCGGTTGGCGCGGCATCCGTTACTTTCACCATATGGTCGGCGCGCCGAACGGCGAACAGCGTCGCGCTCGGCGTCCGCCTGAAGCGCGCAGCACTCGCGCGCGCATGACCTGGCTGCGAGACGACGTCGCCGATCGCACACGCGCGCGCACGGCGACGCTGAACCAGCTGCTGCTCGCCTCGGTCGTCTTCGCACTGGGTGCACTCGTCGCGATCGGCTCGTTCCCCGGAGACCCGGTCCTGTTCTTCGGCGGCGTCGTGATCGTCATCGTGCTGACCGGAGCGACGCTGGTCGTCCCGTGGAACCGGCTCTCCTACGGATGGGTCGCGCTCGTTCCCGCGATCGACGTCATCGCCATCACCCTCATGCAGCTCGCGGCGCCCGGAACGGCGATGGGCCTGCTGTGGATCTTCCCCACGACATGGCTGGCGGCCGGGTTCGGTCTGCTCGGCCTCTTCGCCGTCATCGTGTCCATCGCCGTCATCATCACGGTCCTCACCCTCGTCAGCGCGCAGCAGGTCACCTACCTCACCTTCCTACTGCCGCTGGTGCTGTTCGCCGTAGCGGCGACGAGCCATCTCACCGCGCGACGCTCCGACGCGCAGCGCATGCTGCTGGCGAAGCAGGCGCAGCTGCTGCGGCGCGTGCTCCAGACGTCGCGGCGACAGGAGCAGGTCGTCACCGAGGTGCTCGACGCCGTCGATTTCGGCGTCGTGCGCATCGACGGCGACGGCCAGGTGGCCGTCACCAACGAGGCGCACGGGCGGCTGCAGCAGGCCATGGGCGTCCAGGACGGCGAGGCCCCCGCGTTCCGCGACGACGGAGTGACCCGCCTCCCTCACGACGAGCTTCCGGTCGAACGCGCGCTGCGCGGCGAGGCGTTCGAGGCCGAGATCGTATGGTTCGGCGAGGAGCCCGCACCCCGCAAGGCACTGAGCATCACCGCACGCCGATTGATCGACCCCGATGGCGACGACGGCGGAGCGGTGGTCATCTCGCGCGATGTGACGAGCGAGCTCGAGGCGCTGCGCGCGCGCGACGAGCTCGTCGCGTCGGTGTCGCACGAGCTCCGCACGCCGCTGACGTCCATCCTGGGATATCTCGACCTCGCGATCGAGGATCCGGACATCCCCGACCACGTGCGCGCGAATCTCGACATCGCCGAACGCAACGCCGAGCGACTGCTGCGCATCGTCGCCGACATCCTCGCGGCCTCCAGCTCGTCGTCGTCGTCGATCGAGGCGACGATGACCGCGCAGGCGCTGGACGTGCGCGACATCGTCCGGGCATCGGGCGAGGCGCTGCTGCCTCGTGCCGCATCCCGCGCGGTCACGATCGACACCACCGGTCTCGAGGAGGCGCGAGTGTGGGCCGATCCGATGCGTCTGCGCCAGGTCGTCGACAACCTCGTCTCGAACGCGATCGCGTACAACAAGGACGGCGGCACGGTCTTCCTCGGCACGACGACCGACGGCACCTCGACCTGGATCCTGGTGCGCGATACCGGAATCGGCATCAGCGAAGCGGACCGCTCGCGACTCTTCCAACGCTTCTACAAGGCCGGCGCCGAACGACGCTCGGGTACCGGTCTCGGCCTGGCGATCACGCGCGACATCGTTCGTGCGCACGGCGGTGAGATCGGTCTTCACAGCGCGCCCGGCGTCGGGTCGACCTTCATCGTCAAGCTCCCTGCAACGGCCCCGGGAGGGATCACATCATGACACTCGACCTCACCAGCGTGCTGGTGATGACGGCACTCGTCGTCAACACGAGCGGCGTTCTGTTCATCGTCGAGACCCTGCTGCGCCGCGATGAGGGGGCGGGCCGCATCTGGGCGCTGGGCTTCCTCGCGGGCATGCTGACGACCCTCGCCTACACGATGTGGTCTCAGACCCAGGAGGCGTGGTGGGCCGTCGCCGTCGGGAACGGCGCGTTCGTCGCGGCAACGGGGTGCATGTGGCTCGGATGCCGCCGGTTCAACCGGCGGCGCATGGACTGGTCGGGCGGACTCGTCGCCATCGGTGTGCTCACCGCGGCGATCGCGGTGGGTGTCGAGGGCGAGTCGGGCGGCGACTGGGCGGGGGCGCTGTGGATGTTCCTCGCGCTGATCGTGTTCGCCGGCGCCGGCGCGGTGGAGTGCCTGCGCGGCGCGCTCCGCGACTCGCGCACGGCGTGGGTGCTCGGGGCGGTGCTCGGCCTCGAGGCGCTGTACTACGTGTCGCGGACGACGGCGTTCGTCACCACCGGCCCCGACTCACCACTGTTCAAGGACGTGTTCGGCACGATTCCGACGGCCTTCGTCACGGTCGTGCTCACGATCGTCGCGGTCGTGGTGACATCGGTGCTGCGTGCGTCGCGCGCACCGATGCGCGGATACCGGCGTCGCGCCACCGCGGTCGCCCGTGACGGGGTGCTCGATCACGAGACGTTCGACGGGGCTCTGACCGATCTCTGCGCGCGCGCGGCCGTGCGCCGCGAGCTCGTCGGCGTCATCGCCGTGCGCATCGAGGATCTCGACCAGATCTCGACCGCATTCGGGAGCGAGGTGGCCCGCGCCGTCACGGAGACGTGGCGCACGGGCGTGCGACGCCATGCGCCGTCCAACGCGCTCGTGGCGGAGGACGGCCCGACCGGTCTGTGCGTCGGAGTGCTCGTCGATTCGCCGGCCGAGGCAAGGCGTCAGGCCGGTGCCGTCTACCGTGGGCTGTTCGATGACCTCGGCAAGGTGGGCGGTGGGGTGATCCCCGTCGTGGGCGTCGGCATCGCGCTCAGCGACGCGGCAGGGTACGACGCCCAGGCGCTCCAGCGGGTCGCACGCGAAACAGCGAGCCTCGCCGCAGAGAGCGTCGAGACGTCGGTGCTCGTGGGCGAGATCGAGTAGCGGCGCCTCAGGGGGCGGTCAGGCGATAGCCCACGCCGCGGACGGTCTCGATCCAGCGCGGATTCGTGGGGGACTCGCCGAGCTTGCGGCGCAAGTTGGCGACGTGCACCTCGATCGCGCGGGCGTCGCTGTCGCTGACGAACTCGATGCCGGTGAACTGCTCGCCCCGAAGCATGAGCGCGAGGTCCGACTTTCCGCGGACCCGACGACCGGCCGCGAGAAGGTCGGCGAGGATGTCGAACTCGCTGCGAGTGAGTTCGAGATCCTCACCGTCGACGGTCACGATCCGCGTCTCGACGTTCAGTCTGAGGCCCTGGTGCTCGAGCCAGTCGCCGCTGGATTCGCCCGCGTCCCCGGACGCGGCTGCGGCGATGTGGTGCCGCGGCCGGCGCAGCATCGCGTCGATGCGTGCGCGCAGCTCGCGAGGTCGGAACGGCTTGGCGACATAGTCGTCGGCACCGGCTTCGAGCCCCTGCAGGGCATCGATCTCCTCGGTGCGGGCGCTGAGCATGACGATGTACGTGGTGCTGAGCGCGCGGATGCGCTTGGCCGTCTCGAATCCATCGATGCCGGGCATGTTCACGTCGAGGGTGGTCACGAGGGGCTGATGCTCACGCACGAGCTCGAGTCCGGCATATCCGTCCGGGGCGCCGTGGACCTCGAATCCCGCCTGCGCCAGGACTGCCGTGAGGAGGGAGCGAATGTCTTCTTCGTCCTCGATCACGACCGCAACGCGAGCTTCTTCCACCGATTCACCCTCCGGTGCCGGGGAGACGACCGCCGGCTCCCGGACGTCGGTCAGGATATCCCAGAACGCCGTCTGGAAGAGGCGCGCAGGCGTAACCGTCACGGCGTGTCCCTCCTCCGAGTGCTGTGGAGGGAAGCAGAAGCGCGCAACGAGGTGGCGACCGCCCCCACGATCGCCACCTCCCCGCTGCGGATCCGGGTCCTCACGTTCCGCCTTGCGGCGATTCGGGCAGAGGTGGAGGGGCGAGCAGTCGACGTCACGCAGTAACGTCGATCCACGTCCCCTCCTCCCCAGATACCCACGTTCGGACCCGACTTCGATCGGGTTGTACTGACGCTAGTCGCGGGCCCTCAGGCCACCCTCAGTGCGACCTCAGGAGCGGCCAAGTGTTGGGCGCACGGCGTTCGCGAGGACGTGGCATCCTCGACTCATGCCTCTCGTCGCACTCACCGGCGGAATCGCCTCCGGGAAGTCCACGATCGCCCGACGACTCGCGGAGCACGGCGCCGTGGTGGTGGACGCCGACCAGATCGTCCGCGACGTGCAGCAGCCCGGATCGCCCGTGCTGGCCGACCTCGCCGACGCGTTCGGAGCCGACGTCGTCCGCGATGACGGCTCGCTCGATCGCGCGGCTCTCGGCTCCCGGGCCTTCGGCGACGCCGACGCGGTCTCACGGCTGAACGCCATCGTGCATCCGGCCGTGCGACGGGAGTCCGCTCGCCGGTTCGCCGAGGCGTTCGCCGCGGACCCCGACGCCGTCGTCGTCTACGACGTGCCGCTGCTCGTCGAGGCGAGGGTCGAGGATCCGTGGGAGCTCGTCGTCGTGGCGCACGCGCCGGCCGACGTGCGTCATCGCCGCCTCGTCGACCTGCGGGGGATGAGCGAGGAGGATGCCGCCGCCAGGCTCGCTTCGCAGGTGTCCGACGACGCGCGCCTGGCCGTCGCCGATGTCGTGATCGACACCGCAGGATCGCTCCGAGACACCCTGCGGCAGGTCGACCAGCTGTGGGCCTCCCTGCCGGAGCACCTCGCCGCACGGCCCTAGGCGGCCACGCCGGCCGCGGGTAGCCTGAAGCCGAGCGGGAGGTGTCGCATGGGAATGCTCTCGAGATTCCGGCGCAGGAGGCGGGTCGCCGCCCTCACCGACGAGGAGCGCATCGGCCGCTACGTCTACCTGCTCAACACGCTGCCCGCATCCGTCATCGAGGGCGCGCATGCCACGGCCTTCAAAGACCTTCCCCCTGATCGGCGTCGGGAGATGTTCGAGCAGCTCCGGCCGTTCATGGCGGATTCGGAGCGGAACGCGGCATCCGATGATCCGTCCGTGCTGGCGAAGCTCGTCCGGCGCGCCGAGGAGCGACGTGCGCAGCGCGAGGGGCAGATGGATGCCGCGGCCCGTCCGACGGCCGTCGCCGAAGCAGACCCGCGCGACGCGGTGGATTCTCGACGGCTGCTGCTGGACAACGGGGTTGCGGTCGTCGTCGCGCAGAACTTCCTGCTCTCGGCCGCGGTGATGTCGTACTGGTCGGTCGGCGGCGGGTCGCTCGCGATCGCATCCGAGCCCGCCTGGGTGGGCGACACCTACGACACCGGATCCGGCGGAGGTTTCGACGGCGGAGGTTTCGACGGCGGCGGCTACGGCGGGTTCGACGGGGGTGGCTTCGGAGGATTCGACGGCGGCGGTTTCGGCGGAGACGGCGGCGGCGGAGGCTGAGCGCGGGTCCGCCGCGCGCGAACGCCGGGCCCGGTGTCGGTGGCCCCGCCTACGCTGGAGAGGTGCAAGCCACCCGCTCCGTCCGCCCGTTCGAGGTCAACAGCGAGTTCGAGCCGTCCGGTGATCAGCCGCAGGCGATCGCCGACCTCGCGGCGCGCATCAACGCCGGTGAGACCGACGTCGTGCTGCTCGGCGCCACCGGCACCGGCAAGTCCGCGACGACGGCCTGGCTCGTCGAGGCCGTGCAGCGCCCGACGCTCGTGCTCGCTCACAACAAGACCCTCGCGGCCCAGCTGGCCAACGAGTTCCGCGAGCTGATGCCGCACAACGCGGTGGAGTACTTCGTCAGCTACTACGACTACTACCAGCCCGAGGCGTACGTCCCGCAGACCGATACCTTCATCGAGAAGGACTCCTCGATCAACGCCGAGGTCGAGCGCCTGCGCCACTCCACGACGAACTCGCTGCTGTCGCGCCGAGACGTCGTCGTGGTCAGCACCGTCTCGTGCATCTACGGCCTGGGCTCTCCCGAGGAGTACCTGCGCGCGATGGTGGCGCTGCAGGTGGGGGAGCGCTACGAACGCGACGCCCTCATCCGCAAGTTCATCGCGATGCAGTACAACCGCAACGACGTCGACTTCTCCCGGGGCAACTTCCGTGTGCGCGGCGACACGATCGAGATCATCCCGGTGTACGAGGAGTACGCGATCCGCGTCGAGATGTTCGGCGACGAGATCGAAGCGCTGTACATGCTCCACCCGCTCACCGGCGACGTGATCCAGCGCATGGACTCCGTGCCGATCTTCCCCGCGACCCACTACGCGGCGGGCACCGAGACCGTGCAGCGCGCCATCGGCACCATCGAGCACGAACTCGAAGAGCGGCTGAAAGAGCTGGAGTCGCAGAACAAGCTGCTCGAGGCGCAGCGCCTCCGCATGCGCACCACGTTCGATCTCGAGATGCTGCAGCAGCTCGGCTTCTGTTCCGGGATCGAGAACTACTCCCGTCACCTCGACGGCCGTTCCCCCGGCGAGCCGCCGCATACGCTTCTGGACTTCTTCCCCGACGACTTCCTCATGGTCATCGACGAGTCCCACGTCACCGTCCCGCAGATCGGGGCGATGTACGAGGGGGATGCCTCGCGCAAGCGCACGCTCGTCGAGCACGGCTTCCGCCTCCCGAGCGCCATGGATAACCGGCCGCTGCGGTTCGACGAGTTCAAGAACCGCGTGGGGCAGACGGTCTACCTCTCGGCGACGCCCGGCCGCTACGAGATGGGCATCGCCGACGGCGTCGTCGAGCAGATCATCCGCCCCACCGGCCTGATCGACCCTCAGATCATCGTCAAGCCGTCGAAGGGCCAGATCGACGACCTGCTCGAGGAGATCCGCCTGCGCGCGTCGCGTGACGAGCGTGTGCTCGTCACGACCCTCACGAAGAAGATGGCCGAGGAGCTCACCGACTTCCTCGGAGAGCACGGCGTGCGGGTGCGGTACCTGCACTCCGACGTCGACACGCTCCGCCGGGTCGAGCTGCTGAGCGAGCTGCGAGCGGGTGTCTACGACGTGCTGGTGGGCATCAACCTGCTCCGCGAGGGCCTCGACCTGCCCGAGGTGTCGCTGGTGTCGATCCTCGACGCCGACAAGGAGGGCTTCCTGCGCAGCGGGACCTCGCTGATCCAGACCATCGGACGTGCGGCGCGCAACGTGTCCGGCGAGGTGCACATGTACGCCGACAAGGTCACCGACTCCATGCGCAACGCGATCGAGGAGACCGACCGGCGCCGAGAGAAGCAGGTCGCGTACAACACGGCGAACGGCATCGACCCGCAGCCGCTGCGCAAGCGCATCGCCGACATCACCGAGATCCTCGCGCGTGAGGCATCCGACACCGACGCGCTTCTCTCGCGCAAGGGCTCGGATTCACGATTGAAGTCCGGCAAGGGCAAGTCGCCGACGCCGCAGCTGCGACGCGAGGGCATCGCCGCCGAGGGGGCGAATCAGCTGGAGGCGACGATCGCCGACCTCAGCGGTCAGATGCTCGCCGCGGCGGGCGAGCTCAAGTTCGAGCTCGCTGCCCGCCTGCGCGACGAGGTGCAGGACCTCAAGAAGGAGCTCCGGGCGATGGAGCGGGCCGGCCACGCGTAGTCGTTCCGACGTTGAGAGCCCGTGGCACGGACGGCGTCACGGACAGTGCATGAGCGGTTTCACGCCGGACCGGTCGAACGTGTGCTCCGTCATCGGTCGTCCGCACAGCGGGCACGCCCGTTCGGCGCGCTCGGCGGTCGATGGTGGGGGAGTCGTCTCGTACGGGCCCACCGCCGCTGGACCGGCAAGACGGATGAGCTTCGTGTTCAGGTAGGAATACCAGCCGCCGGCCTCACGCACCCGCTGTCGGAGCGGGAGCGGGGCATCGGGGTCTTCCGGGTGATCCATATTCCTTAGTGTACTAAACATTAGGCCGGGTAGGATGTCGATGTGGACTCCGACGATCTCCTGAAACTCGAGAACCAGCTGTGCTTCGCCCTGGTGACCGCGGCGCGCAACGTGGTCTCGATCTACCGTCCGGTCCTGGAGCCGCTGGGTCTGACGCATCCGCAGTACCTCGTGATGCTCGCGCTGTGGGAGGCGTCGCCACGGTCCCTGGGAGAGTTGGCGGACGACCTCGCGATGGAGCCCGCGACGCTGTCTCCGCTCATCAAACGACTGGAGTCCCAGGGTCGCGTCGCCAGATCGAGGCGCGCAGCCGACGAGCGGGTGCTCGAGATCCAGCTCACGGACGACGGGCGCGCTCTCCGGGCGAGGGCCCTCGAGGTTCCCCCTCAGATCATGCGCGCGACCGGCCTGGACGCCGAGCGCATCGCGGCACTCCGGGACGGTCTCGTTCCCTTCGCCGGCGGGCGCGGTGCGAGCGTTTCCTGACCGATACATGAACTTCCTCTCATCTTCTATGCAGGGAAGGGCGCGTTTTCTAGGCTCGCTCTGAAGCCCCGTCTGGACCCACAGCGAGCCCGACGTCTTCGGGCTGCTCATCCGTCCAGAAGAGGAACCACCATGCGAATGCGGTCACACCCCGACCACAGCACTCCGTCTCGTCGCCGCATCATGTCCGGCGCCGGCGTCGCCATCGTCGCGCTCGGCGCCGGGCTGCTCGTCGCGAGCCCCGCGGCCAATGCCGCGGAGACGCAGATCCAGATCCTTGCGACCAACGACTTCCACGGCCGCATCCTCGACGAGGGTGTCCAGGCGGGCGCGGCGAAGCTCGCCGGAGCCGTCGAGCAGTTGCGCACCGCGAACCCGAACACGGTGTTCGCGGCGGCGGGCGACCTCATCGGCGCCTCGACGTTCGAGTCGTTCATCCAGCACGACAAGCCCACGATCGACGCGCTCAACGCGGCGGGGCTCGAAGTCTCGGCGGTCGGAAATCACGAGCTCGACCAGGGCTACAACGACCTGATCAATCGGGTCATGGCGCCCTACGACGCCGTGACCAATCCCTACGGCGGCGCGCAGTGGGAGTACATCGCGGCCAACCTCAAGATGAAGGTGACCGGTGACGATGCTGTCCCGGCCACCTGGATCAAAGAGATGAGCGGAGTCCAGGTCGGCTTCGTCGGCGCTGTCACGGAGGAGCTCCCGGCGCTCGTCAGCCCCGGCGGCATCGCCGACATCGATGTCAAGGGGATCGTGGAGTCGGTGAATGCCGAGGCCGCCGATCTCGTCGCGAACGGTGCGGATCTCGTCGTGATGCTCGTGCACGAAGGTGCGCCATCGACGAACTGCCTGACGATGCGCGACTCCGGCAAGTGGGCCGACATCGTCAACAACGTCTCGGCCGACGTCGACGCGATCGTGTCCGGTCACACCCACCTCGCGTACAACTGCTCGTTCCCGGTGGCCCAGTGGGCAGCCGAGGGGCGCGCGGTGACGGAGCGTCCGGTGGTCTCTGCCGGCCAGTACGGCACGAGCCTCAACCAGCTCCTCTTCACCGTCGACAGCGCGACCGGCGACGTGACGGCGAAGGCGCAGAACATCCTCGCGATCCAGGGCTTCCCCGCCGATCCCGATGTCGCGGCGCTCGTCCTCGCGGCGAAGAACCAGGCGGACATCCTCGGTGCCGCGCCGCTCGGCGAGATCGCCGGGGCGTTCAACCGTGCGCAGCTGGCCACCATCAACCCGACCACGGGCCTGCCGAACGAGAACCGCGGCGGCGAGTCCACGATCGGAAACCTCGTCGCCGAAGTGCAGCGCTGGGCGACCGAGAAGCCCGAGTCCGGCGCGGCCGAGATCGCGTTCATGAACCCGGGCGGGCTCCGCGCCGACATGGTGGGCGTGGATCCGGGTGACGGCTCCTACCCGCGCACGCTGACGTACAAGCAGGCCGCGAACGTGCAGTCGTTCGCCAACACGCTCGTCAACATGAGCCTGACCGGAGCGCAGATCAAGACGGTGCTCGAGCAGCAGTGGCAGCGGGATGCGTTCAACGGGCTGCCCACACGACCGTTCCTGCGACTGGGTGTCTCCGACGGCTTCGAGTACACCTACACGCAGGCTCCTGTGCTCGAGACCCAGCGCGACAACCCGGGCACCGCCGCCAACGAAGAGGGCCTGCAGTACACCGCACCGCGGGGCACGATCACCGGCATGTGGCTGAACGGCGAGCCCATCGACCCGAGCACGACCTACTCGGTCACCGTGAACTCGTTCCTCTCGACCGGCGGCGACAACTTCCGGGAGCTGAACAGCGGCACGGGAAAGCGTGACACGGGCAAGGTCGACCTCGCCGCGATGGTCGACTACATGGCCGCCTTCGCCTCGACGACACCGCTTCCCGTCGACTACGCGCAGCACGCCGTCGAGGTGGCGTTCCCGCCCTCGGCACCCGCTAAGTACGAACTGGGCACCACGGTCGCGTTCGATGTGAAGTCGTGGTCCATGTCGACGGCGGCCGACGTCAAGGACAGCGAGATCATCGTCTCCCTCGGTGACAAGGTCCTCGGCACGGCGCCCGTGTCGACGGTGCTGGCGACCGATCCGTACGACAACCTCGGCACGGCGGCCGTATCCGTGAAGCTGCCGGCGAACGCGCCGGTCGGTGCGACGGCGCTCACTCTCACCGGTGCCACCACGGGCACGACGGTGACCGTCCCGATCACGACGTTCGACCGTGCCGACAGCGTGACCATCGGCATCCCGAACAAGCTCATCGCGAAGAAGGGCTCGGCTGTCCAGTTCACCACGATCGTGGTGGCGGAGGGAGGCGTCCGCGCGACGGGCGAGGTGACGATCTACGACGGCACGACCGTGATCGCCACGGCGACGCTCACCGCGAAGGACCGGGGCGTTGTCAAGGTCAAGCTGCCGGCGCTCGGCACCGGCCTGCACAAGCTCTCGGTGTCGTACGCGGGAAGTGACACCGTGCGCGCCTCGAAGAGCCCGACGGTGCCGCTCCTGATCTGGTAGCTACCCGTTAAGGCGGGGTCTCCGGCGCTCATGTCGGAGGCCCCGCCTAAACTTGTCTGGTGCCCATCGTCCCTGTCGCCATGCCCGGAAACACCAGCGGAAAACTCAGCGTCCGCGGTGCCCGCGTGCACAATCTCAAGAACGTCGACCTCGATATCCCGCGTGACTCGCTCGTCGTGTTCACGGGACTCTCGGGCTCCGGCAAGTCGAGCCTCGCGTTCGACACGATCTTCGCCGAAGGCCAGCGCCGCTATGTCGAGTCGCTGAGCGCGTACGCCCGCCAGTTCCTCGGTCAGGTCGACCGGCCCGACGTCGACTTCATCGAGGGGCTGAGCCCCGCGGTGTCGATCGACCAGAAGTCCACGAACCGCAACCCGCGATCGACGGTGGGCACGATCACCGAGATCCACGACTACATGCGCCTTCTGTGGGCCCGCATCGGCGTGCCGCACTGCCCGGAGTGCGGCGAGGTCATCCAGCGCCAGACGGTGCAGCAGATCGCCGACCAGCTGATGGAGCTGCCCGAGCGCACGCGATACCAGATCGTCGCGCCGGTGGTCACGCAGAAGAAGGGCGAGTTCGTCGACCTCTTCAAGGAGCTCTCGGCCAAGGGCTACGCCCGCGCGGTCGTCGACGGCGAGCTCGTCCAGCTCGCCGAGCCGCCCACGCTCAAGAAGAGCTACAAGCACGACATCGCCGTGGTCATCGACCGACTCGTGGCCGCTCCCGACATCCTGGGCCGCGTGACCGACTCGGTCGAGACCGCTCTCGGCCTCGCCGGCGGCGTGGTTCAGATCAACTTCGTCGATCTCGAGGGCGACGACGCGTGGCAGTCGTACTCCGAGAAGCTGGCGTGCCCCAACGGCCACCCGCTCCAGCTGACCGAGATCGAGCCGCGCACGTTCTCGTTCAACGCGCCGTTCGGCGCCTGCCCCGCCTGTTCCGGGCTGGGCACGCGCATGTCCGTGGACGTCGACCTCATGATCGGTGACGACGAGCTCTCGATCCGCGAGGGGGTGCTCATTCCGTGGACCACCCAGGGCAAGGGTCTCTTCCAGTACTACGAGCGGCTGCTCGAGGGCCTGTCCAACGACCTCGACTTCTCGCTCGACACGCCGTGGCGGATGCTGCGGGCCGAGGTGCGCGAAGCGGTGCTGCGCGGCGAGAACTACAAGGTCACCGTGAAGTGGAAGAACCGCTACGGCCGTGAGATGCGGTACTCGTCCGGTTTCGAGGGCGTCGTGCCCTATATCGAGCGCCAGTACCTGCAGGCCGAGACCGACACCCAGCGCCAGCGGTGGTCCGAGTTCCTCCGCGAGGTGCCGTGCCCCGTCTGCGACGGCGCGCGTCTGAAGCCCGAAGTGCTGGCGGTGCGCGTGCACGGTCATTCGATCGCGGATGCCTCGCGCCTGAGTCTCGCGGACGCGCAGAAATACTTCGCCGACCTCGACCTCACGGAGCGCGAGGCCAAGATCGGCGCGCAGGTGCTGCGCGAGATCCGACTGCGCCTGGACTTCCTGATCCAGGTCGGTCTCACCTACCTCAACCTCAGTCGGTCCGCCGGTTCGCTGTCGGGCGGCGAGGCTCAGCGCATCCGGCTTGCGACGCAGATCGGCTCCGGTCTGACCGGCGTTCTCTACGTGCTCGACGAACCCTCGATCGGGCTGCACCAGCGGGACAACCGCCGCCTCATCGAGACGCTGATCACGCTGCGCGACCTCGGCAACACGCTGATCGTCGTCGAGCACGACGAGGAGACCATTCACGCCGCCGACTGGATCGTCGACATCGGGCCGAGGGCGGGCGTCGACGGCGGATCCGTCGTGCACTCCGGACCGCTCGAGCAGCTGCTGCAGGCCGAGGGGGAGTCCATCACCGGCGACTACCTCGCCGGGCGGCGAGAGATCCCGACGCCGAAGAAGCGGCGCAAGATCGACAAGAGCCGCAAGGTGACCGTCGTCGGTGCGCGCGAGAACAACCTTCAGAACGTCACGGTCGACTTCCCGCTGGGCGTGCTCACGGCAGTGACGGGCGTGAGCGGATCGGGCAAGTCCTCGCTCGTCAACGACATCCTCTACGAAGTGCTCGCGACGCGCCTCAACGGCGCCCGTCGCGTGGCCGGCAAGCACACCCGGATCACCGGCACCGACGATCTCGACAAGGTCGTGCACGTGGATCAGGGTCCGATCGGCCGCACACCGCGCTCCAATCCGGCGACGTACACGGGTGTATTTGATCGCATCCGCACGCTCTTCAGCGAGACGCCGGAGGCGAAGGTACGCGGCTACCAGCCCGGACGATTCAGCTTCAACGTGAAGGGCGGTCGCTGCGAGGCGTGCTCGGGCGACGGCACGATCAAGATCGAGATGAACTTCCTCCCCGACGTGTACGTCGACTGCGAGGTGTGCCACGGCAAGCGCTACAACCGCGACACCCTCGCCGTGCACTACAAGGGCAAGAACATCGCAGAGGTCCTCGAGATGCCGATCTCCGACGCGGCGGAGTTCTTCGAGCCGATCCAGGCGATCCACCGCTATCTGCGCACGCTCGTCGACGTCGGACTCGGCTACGTCCGGCTCGGCCAGTCTGCGACGACCCTGTCGGGTGGCGAGGCGCAGCGCGTGAAGCTCGCGACGGAGCTGCAGCGCCGGTCGAACGGGCGCTCGATCTACGTGCTCGACGAGCCGACCACGGGCCTGCACTTCGAGGACGTGCGACGGCTTCTCGAAGTGCTCGGCGGTCTCGTCGACAAGGGCAACTCCGTGATCGTGATCGAGCACAACCTCGACGTGATCAAGAGCGCCGACTGGATCATCGACCTCGGCCCCGAGGGCGGCTCGGGCGGCGGGCAGGTCATCGCGACGGGCACACCCGAGCAGGTGGCCCGGGTGGCGGGGAGCTACACCGGCGCGTTCCTGGCCGAGGTGCTCGGCGGTCCGCAGGCGGTCCGCAAGGCCGGCTGACCCGATGCCACGATCCGCACCCACGGTCTCGTACAAGCCGAAGCCGGGGGAGATTCCGACCAACCCGGGCGTCTATCGCTTCCGCGATGCCGACGGGCGCGTGCTGTACGTCGGCAAGGCCAAGAACCTGCGCGCTCGGCTCTCGAACTACTTCGCGCCCCTGCACACCCTCCACGAGCGCACGCGGAGGATGGTCACGACCGCGGCATCCGTCGAGTGGACCGTGGTCGCGAGTGACGTCGACTCGCTGCAGCTCGAGTACATGTGGATCAAGGAGTTCGATCCGCCGTTCAACGTGCGCTACAAGGACGACAAGTCGTACCCCTTCATGGCCATCACGCTGGCCGATGAGGCGCCGCGGGTGATCGTGACGCGCAACCGCCGGATCAAGGGCGCGAAGTACTTCGGTCCCTACCCGAAGGTCTGGGCGGTGCACGACACGATCGACCTGATGATCAAGGTCTTCCCGATCCGCACGTGCAGCGACTCGTCCTACAAGAAGGCGATGACCTCGGGGCGCCCCTGCTTCCCCGGTCAGATCGGACGCTGCGGCGGACCCTGCTCGATGAAGGTCTCCGTCGAGGAGCACCGTGCCATCGTGGAGGATTTCGTCTCGTTCATGTCCGGCGGCGATCAGCGATTCCGGCGCGAGCTGACGGCGCGCATGCGCGAGGCGTCCGCAGCGATGGACTACGAGGCGGCAGCCACATATCGCGACCGACTCCAGGCGATCGACGCGGTGCTCAACAAGAGCGCGCTCGTTCTCGCGGCCGACACCGACGCCGACCTGTTCGGCATCGCGGAGGACGAGCTCGCGGCAGCCGTTCAGCACTTCGTCATCCGTGGTGGCCGCGTGCGAGGGGTGCGGGCGACGACGATCGAGAAGGAGCTCGACATCTCCGGTGGGGACCTGGTCGACCAGGTGCTGCAGCGCACCTACGGAAACGCCGAGGGCGCAGACATCCCCCGGCAGGTGCTCGTCCCCGCTATGCCCGAGGACGCCGACGACCTCGAGGAGTGGCTCCGGGAGCGCCGCGGCAAGTCCGTGACGATCCAGATCGCCCAGCGCGGACGCAAGGCCGACCTGATGCGCACCGCCTCGCTCAACGCCCAGCAGGCGCTCATGCTGCACAAGACGCGGCGGACGAGTGACTACGTGGCCCGCACGCAGGCCCTGACCGACCTGCAGGAGGCGCTGGACCTCGCGGAGGCCCCTCTGCGCATCGAGTGCTTCGACGTCTCCCATCTCGGCGGAACGAACGTCGTCGCCTCGATGGTCGTGTTCGAGGACGGCCTGCCGCGCAAGGACCAGTACCGGTCGTTCAAGGTCGAGGAGACGACCGACGACACCGACTCGCTCTATCAGGTGCTCACGCGCAGGCTCGCGTACCTCGATCGCCCCGACGAGCTGCAGACGACGCCCGACGTGGACGCCACTGGTGACGGCGACGTCGTGACAGGGCGGCGTCGCACGCGGTTCGCGTACCGGCCGCAGCTGCTCGTCGTCGACGGCGGGAAACCGCAGGTCGAGGCGGCCGCACGCGCACTGCGCGACGCCGGCCACGAGGAGGTCGCACTGTGCGGCATCGCGAAGCGGCTCGAGGAGGTCTGGCTGCCGGGGGAGGAGTACCCGGTCATCCTGCCTCGCACGTCCGAGGCGCTCTACCTCCTGCAGCGGCTGCGCGACGAGGCGCACCGCTTCGCGATCACGCATCAGCGCCGACGGCGGCGCCGCGACATCCAGAGCGTGCTGGCGGAGGTCCCGGGGCTCGGCGACGCGCGGATCAAGGCGCTGCTGCGCCACTTCGGATCCGTGTCCGCGCTGCGGGCGGCGACGGCCGACGAGATCGCGCAGCTGCCGGGCGTCGGCCCGAAGCTCGCGGGGTCGATCCAATCGCACCTCTCCGGTGGATAGGGTTGTCTCGATAACGGGGGTGGTCATGGCCGAGGCAGGGCGCCGCGAGACGGGCGAGGTTCTGATCGTCACCGGCATGTCCGGAGCCGGCCGGTCCACGGCGGCCAACGCGCTCGAGGATCTCGACTGGTACGTGGTCGACAACCTGCCTCCGCAGATGCTGCGACCGCTGCTCGACCTCACGGAGCTCGCAGCGGGTGCACTGCCGCGGGTCGCCGTCGTCGTCGATGTGCGCGGCCGTGACCTCTTCGCGGACCTGCCCGAGGCGATGCGTGCACTGCGGGAGCGCCGGCAGATCCGCCTGATGTTCCTGGATGCCTCGGACGAGGTGCTCGTCCGGCGATTCGAGGCGGTCCGGAGACCGCATCCGCTTCAGGGCGACGGCACGATCCTGGACGGCATCCGCCTCGAGCGCGAGCGGCTGGCCGCCGTGCGCGAGAGCGCCGACGTCATCATCGACACGTCGCGTCACAACATCCATCAGCTCGCGACGCAGGTCTCGGAGCTGTTCACCGACGCCGACACGGCGCGCCACACGCTCACGATCCTGAGCTTCGGGTTCAAGTACGGACTTCCTCCCGATGCCGACCTCGTCGCCGACATGCGCTTCCTCCCGAATCCCTTCTGGAACGAGGACCTTCGCTCACTGACCGGCGAAGACGAGGCGGTGCGCGAATTCGTCCTGGCGCAGGAGGGGGCGCGGGACTTCATCGATGCGTACGCGACCGCGCTCCGCCCGGTTCTCGAGGGCTATCAGCGCGAGAACAAGCGCCACTCCGTCGTGGCCGTGGGCTGCACGGGCGGCAAGCACCGATCTGTCGCGATGGTGCGCGAGCTGGCCGACCGGCTCGCATCGGTGCCGGGCGTGGCGGTCCGTGTGAAGCATCGTGACCTCGGCCGGGAGTGAGGTGCTCCGCATGCGGCCCCGGCCGCGACTAGGCTGGACCGTCGTTCCCCACCGAAACCTGCAAGGAGTCCCGTGTCGCTGACCGCTGATGTGAAGGCCGAGCTGATCACCGTGCGCGACCCGCGCCCGACGGCGCGGGTGGCCGAGCTCACGTCGCTGCTGCGGTTCTCCGGCGGGCTGCACTCGATCGCGAACCGGGTGGCCGTCGAAGCGGAGCTGGACTCCGACGTGCTCGCGCGCCGCACCGCGCGCGACCTCGTCGACATCTACGGCGTACGACCCGAGCTCGTGCACGTGCAGGGCTCCGGTGGTCGCAGCGGCAGTCACTACGCCGTGCGGGTCATCGACGGCGGCGAGACGCTCGCGCGCCAGACGGGGCTGCTCGATCAGCGTCGCCGCCCCGTGCGCGGGCTGCCGAACAAGCTCACCACGGGCTCCCGCGCCGATCTGGCGGCGGTGTGGCGAGGTGCCTTCCTCGCGGCCGGCTCGCTCTCGGAGCCCGGCCGGTCGGCGGCACTCGAGATCACCTGCCCGTCGCCGGAGGCCGCGATGGCCCTCGTGGGCGCGGCGCACCGGCTCGGCATCCCCGGCAAGGCGCGCGAGGTGCGCGGCATCCCGCGCGTCGTCGTCCGCGAGGGCGAGGCCATCCGGGCGGCTCTGGCGGCGATGGGTGCCGAGAAGGCCGCCGCGGAGTGGGATCAGCTGCGCCAGCGCCGCGAGGTGCGCGCAGGGGTGAATCGTCTCGTCAACTTCGACGACGCCAACCTCCGTCGCTCGGCGCAGGCCGCCGTCGCCGCGTGCGCGCGAGTGGAGCGGGCGATGGAGATCCTCGGCGACGAGATTCCCGACCACCTCCGCGAAGCCGGCGATCTCCGGCTCGCGCACCGCGACGCCAGCCTCGACGAGCTCGGCCACCACGCCGATCCGCCGCTCACGAAGGACGCCGTGGCCGGCCGCATCCGTCGCCTGCTCGCCATGGCGGACAAGAAGGCCGACGCCGAAGGCATCCCGGGGACCGAGTCCGCCGTTCCCGCGGGCATGGAGGACTGAGGCGCTCAGCCGATCCGCACGGCGGCGCCGGTGACCGTGATGCCGCCGGCGGCCGGGATCGCCACTTCGAGGAGCCCCGGCCGCCCGACGTGGCGTCCCTGCGAGATCCGCACCAGCGCCGGCGGAGACACCGCGCCCGTCGAGCGCAGGTACGCGCCCGTCGCTGCGGCGGCGGCTCCTGTCGCCGGATCCTCACTGAGGGTCCCGACCGGGAACACGTTGCGCGCGTCCCAGTCGCCGCCGCCGCGGTCGTGGAGGACGATGATCGTGGCGGGCCAGGCGGCGGCATCCATCAGCGCCCTGGCAGCGGCGGGATCGAAGCGGAAGGCATCGAACACCGCGACGTCGGCGAGAACGATGAGCGGGTGCGGATTCCCCGCGAAGGCGAGGCGGGGCGGATGCCGCGGGTCCAGGTCCGCGCGGACGATCCCCAGCAGCGCGAGGACGGCGTCGAGATCCGCTGCCGCCAGCTCCGAGACCCACGGCTCGACACTCGTGAACGACGCTCGGCGCCCGACGGTCGAGGTCGTGGTGATCTCGACCGGACCGACCGGCGTCCGGAACACGAAGGCGCCGTCGCCGAGGTCCTCCGCCAGTGCGACGGCGGACGCGACCGTCGCGTGGCCGCAGAACGGCACCTCGGCGACAGGGGAGAAGTAGCGGATGCCGCGGTCCCGCCCGTCGCCCGAGATGAAGGCCGTCTCGGCGTAGCCGACGTCGGCGGCGATCCGCTGCATCTCGGCGTCGGTGAGGATGTCGGCGCCCAGCACGACACCCGCGGGATTGCCCCCCGCCGGATCGTCGGAGAACGCCGCCCATCGTTGGATCGCGGGTCGCGTCATCGGGCGATCGTATCGCTCGTGCTCACGGGTGCGGCCGGGTTCCGGTAGATCCTGTCACGGAGGGAAGCAACCCCCTCGTCGTGGTGTTGGTGCTCAGTAGGATGAACCCGTCACCCTCGCTGCGCCGGGCATCTCGGCGCGCGCCGACAGGAAGAAGAGAACATGGCGACTTACTCCTTGCCCGACCTCCCTTACGACTACGCCGCCCTCGAGCCGCACATCAGCGGCAAGATCATGGAGCTGCACCACGACAAGCACCACCAGGCGTATGTGACCGGGGCGAACACCGCTCTCGAGCAGCTGGCCGAGGCCCGTGAGAGCGGAAACCTCGCGAACGTCAACAAGCTCGAGAAGGACCTCGCCTTCCACCTCGGCGGTCACGTCAACCACTCGATCTTCTGGACCAACCTGTCGCCGGACGGCGGCGGTGAGCCCGAGGGCGAGCTTCGAGCCGCCATCGACGAGTTCTTCGGCGGCTTCGACAAGTTCCAGGCCCACTTCACCGCTGCTGCGATGGGCATCCAGGGCTCCGGCTGGTCCGTGCTGAGCTGGGACCCGATCGGCGAGCAGCTGATCATCCAGCAGCTGTTCGACCAGCAGGGCAACACCGCCCAGGGCACGATCCCGCTCTTCCAGCTCGACATGTGGGAGCACGCGTTCTACCTGGACTACCTCAACGTCAAGGCCGACTACGTCAAGGCGGCGTGGAACATCGCCAACTGGCAGAACGTCGCCCAGCGCCTCGAGGCTGCCCGCCAGAAGACCTCGGGCCTGCTGGTACTGTCATAGCAGCGTGGCGTCCCGGCGGGAATGCCCGCCGGGACGCCGTTGTCCACTTGTCTGAATCGCACCAACCGCGCACTCGCGCACGACACATCTCAGGAGAAACTCCGTGACTGTCAAGATCGGCATCAACGGCTTCGGCCGTATCGGACGCAACTACCTCCGCGCGGCGCTCGCGCAGGGTGCGGACCTCGAAATCGTGGCGGTGAACGACCTCACCGACAACAAGACCCTGGCGCACCTGCTCAAGTACGACTCCGTGGGAGGCGTGCTGTCCGAGGATGTCTCCTACACTGCCGACTCGATCACGGTCGGCGACAAGACGATCAAGGTCTTCGAGGAGCGCGACCCCGCCAACCTGCCCTGGGGCGAGCTCGGGGTCGACATCGTCATCGAGTCGACCGGCCGCTTCACCAAGGCCGAGGACGCCAAGAAGCACATCGCGGGTGGCGCGAAGAAGGTCCTCATCTCGGCTCCTGCCACCGGCGACGACGTCACCGTGGTGATGGGCGTCAACGAAGGCGACTACGACCCCGCCAACCACGTGATCATCTCGAACGCCTCGTGCACCACGAACTGCCTGGCGCCCCTCGCGCAGGTCTTCAACGACGCCTTCGGCATCGAGCGCGGCTTCATGATGACGGCCCACGCCTACACGGCCGACCAGAACCTGCAGGACGGCCCGCACAGCGACCTGCGCCGTGCGCGCGGTGCCGCGATCAACATCGTGCCGGCGTCGACCGGCGCGGCGAAGGCCATCGGCCACGTGCTTCCCGAGCTCAACGGCAAGCTCAGCGGCTCCTCGTACCGCGTTCCGGTTCCCACCGGCTCGATCGTCGACCTCACGATCGTCACGCCCACCGAGGGTCTCACGGTGGAGCAGGTCAACGCCGCGTACAAGGCCGCTGCGGCCGACGGACGTCTCGCAGGCTACCTCCAGTACACCGAGGACCCGATCGTGTCGAGCGACATCCAGGGCAACCCGCACTCGTCGATCTTCGACGCGGAGCTCACGAACGTCAGCGGCAACCTGGTCAAGGTCTCCGCCTGGTACGACAACGAGTGGGGCTACTCGAACCGCCTCGTCGACCTCACCGAGTACGTCGCCGAGAGCCTTTAATCCTCATCATGGCTCTGCGCACCCTCGATTCGCTGGGTTCGCTGGCCGGCAAGCGCGTCATCGTCCGTGCTGATCTCAACGTTCCTCTCAAGGACGGGATCATCACGGACGATGGCCGTGTGCGGGCCACGCTCCCCACGCTCAACCGCCTGATCAACGACGGCGCACGCGTCGTCGTGTGCTCGCACCTCGGACGCCCCGACGGCGCCCCCGATGCCAAGTACAGCCTCGAGCCGGTCGCACAGCGACTGTCCGAACTGCTCGGCAAGCCCGTGGCCTTCGCGCGCGACACCGTCGGAGAGTCCGCCCACGAGGCCGTCGCGGCGCTCGAGGACGGCGACGTCGCGATCATCGAGAACCTCCGCTTCAACGCCGGAGAGACGGCGAAGGACGACGCCGAGCGCCGCGCGTTCGCCGGCGAGCTCGCCGAGCTCGGCGATGTGCTGGTCTCGGACGGCTTCGGTGTCGTGCACCGCAAGCAGGCATCGGTCTACGAGCTCGCTCAGCTCCTGCCGTCTGCGGCGGGGACGCTGATCGAGAAGGAGCTCGACGTTCTGGATCGCCTGACCGAGAACCCGGAGCGCCCGTACACGGTGGTGCTCGGCGGCTCGAAGGTCAGCGACAAGCTGGGGGTGATCGATCATCTGCTCCCGCGGGTGGATCGCCTTCTCATCGGCGGCGGGATGCTGTTCACCTTCCTCGCGGCTCGCGGGCACCAGGTGGGCGCCAGCCTGCTCGAGGCGGACCAGCTCGACACCGTGCGCGGGTACGTGCGTCGGGCGGAGGAGTCCGGGGTCGAACTCGTGCTGCCCACCGATGTGGTCGTCGCGTCGAAGTTCGGAGCCGACGCCGAGCATGTGGTGACGCGTGCCGACTCGATCGAAGACACCGCGTTCGGGGCATCCGGGCTCGGACTCGACATCGGACCTGAGACGGCCACCCGATTCGCCGACCTGGTGAGCGGCTCGAAGACGGTGTTCTGGAACGGCCCCATGGGCGTGTTCGAGTTCCCCGCGTTCGCCGCGGGCACGCGGGCCGTCGCGCAGGCTCTCACCGAGGTCGACGGGCTCTCCGTCGTCGGCGGCGGCGACTCGGCCGCCGCGGTGCGGCAGCTCGGCTTCGCCGACGACAGGTTCGGACACATCTCGACGGGCGGAGGCGCGAGCCTCGAGTTCCTCGAAGGTAAGAAGCTCCCCGGACTGGAGGTCCTCGGATGGCAGTGAACACGCCCGAAGCGAGTGCGGAGCACCACAGGCGCACCCCGCTCATCGCAGGCAACTGGAAGATGAACCTCGACCACCTGCAGGCGGTGGCGTTCGTGCAGAAGCTGCACTGGACGCTGAAGGACGCCAAGCATGAGAACGGCTCGGTCGAGGTCGCGCTCTTCCCGCCGTTCACCGATCTGCGCACCGTGCAGACGCTGCTCGACGCCGACAAGATCCCCTTCGCCCTCGGAGCGCAGGACATCTCGTCGCACGACTCCGGTGCATACACCGGCGAGGTCTCGGGCGCGTTCCTTGCTAAGCTCGACAACCGCTATGTGATCATCGGCCACTCGGAGCGTCGTGAGTACCACGCCGAGTCCGATGAGGTCGTGGCCGCGAAGGTGCAGGCGGCCCTCAAGCACGGCCTCGTTCCCGTCATCTGCGTGGGCGAGACGCTGGAGCAGCGCGAGGAGTCGGGGCCGACCGCCGTCTCGGTGGCACAGCTTCGCATCGCCCTCGAGGGCGTGTCGGCGGATGCCGAGATCGTCGTCGCCTACGAGCCGGTGTGGGCGATCGGCACCGGTCAGGTCGCGTCGCCCGACCAGGCGCAGGAAGTCTGCGCGGCGGTTCGCGAGGTCGTCGCCGAGAAGCTCGGCGCCGATGCGGCAGCGCGCACGCGCGTTCTCTACGGCGGATCCGTGAAGGCGGCGAACATCGCGAGCTTCATGCGGGAGCCTGATGTCGATGGTGCGCTCGTCGGCGGGGCGAGCCTCGTGGCGGACGAGTTCGCGGCCATCATCCGGTACCAGAAGCACGTCGGCGTCTGACCGGTATACTCGATCCTTGTGCGATCGGCGAATGATCGCGGCGAAAGGCTTCAACGACTGTGCAGATCCTCGAGTTCGTCCTGCAGGTGCTCCTCGGAATCACGAGCCTCCTGCTGACCCTCCTCATCCTGCTTCACAAGGGGCGCGGCGGCGGCCTGTCCGACATGTTCGGCGGCGGCATGACGTCGGCGCTCGGCTCGTCCGGTCTCGCTGAGCGCAACCTCAATCGCTTCACGGTGATCCTCGCGCTCGCGTGGTTCGTGGCGATCGTGGCGCTGGGCCTCATCACGAAGTTCCAGAGTCTCTGATGGCTACCGGAGGAAACGCGATCCGCGGCACCCGTGTCGGTGCCGGGCCGATGGGCGAGCAGGACCACGGCTTCCACGCCGACCGCGTCGCCGTGTCGTACTGGGACGCCCTGGGCAATGAGACCGTGCGCTACTTCGCTGCGGGGATCCCCGACGACGAGATCCCCGAGACGATCGACTCGCCCCACTCCGGCCTTCCGGCAGGGCGTGACAAGGCGAACCCGCCGGCCGTCGCGAAGACCGAGCCCTACAAGACCCACCTCGCGTACGTGAAGGAGCGCCGCACCGAGGAAGAGGCCGACGCCCTCCTCGACGACGCGCTTCAGCAGCTGCGCGATCGCCGCGGTCAGGACTGACCCCGCCGAACGACGAAGAAGAGCGGATGCCTCGGCATCCGCTCTTCTGTGATTCCGGCGTCAGTACTCGCGGTCGATGAGCTCGGGAGGCACGTTGGCCGCGGCTTCCAGATCGACGAAGAACACCGTACGCTTGCGGCCCTTGGCGCCGGCAGCGGGGACGCTCGCGTAGCTCGCGCCGGCGAGAGCCAGTCCGAGGGCGGACGCCTTGTCGGCGCCCGAGAGCACCATCCAGACGCGCTTCGAGCTGTTGATCACCGGGCGCGTCATCGATACGCGGTCCGGCGGCGGCTTGGGGGAGTCGCGCACCGGGACGACCGCGCGATCGGTGATCTGGATCTCGGGGCGGTCGGGGAACAGAGAGGCGATGTGCGCATCGGGTCCGACGCCGAGGAAGCAGACGTCGAACGACGGCCACGGTCCTTCCGAGCCCGCGAACGCCGCGAGCTCCGCTGCGTAGGCGTCTGCGGCGGCATCCAGGTCCAGACCCTCGTCGCTCGCGGCGGGCGCGTGGATGTTGGCGGCGGGAAGGTCGAGGGCGTCGAGCAGCGCGGCCCGTGCCTGGCCCTCGTTGCGGTCGGCGTCGCCTCGGGGCACGAAGCGCTCGTCGCTCCACCAGAAATGCACGCGCGACCAGTCGATCGCGGCCAGCCGTGGGTTGCGCGCCGCGGCGGCGAGCACGGCGGATCCCATCGATCCGCCGGTCAGCGAGATATGCGCGAGCTTTCCCTCTTCGACGCGCTTCGACACGCGGCCGAGGAACCGAGTGGCGACCGACTCCGCGAGGGTCGAAGGATCGGGACTGATGACGACGCGCTTCTCGGCCCAGGCTTCAACCATCGTGGTCACTCACCACACGACTCGCTCATGCGCCCTGCGTCTCCTTCGTCGCCGGAGGGTCGAGCAGCTGCCATCCCTCGGTGATCACTCGACCATACAGGACGTCCGGGTCGAGCCGGCGGAGCTCCTCGGCCAGGCACTCGCGCAGCGTGCGGCGCGGGAACGCGAGCTCGTGGCTGGGCTGATCGGGCTGCGTGAGAATCGCGGAATCAGACGTCGGGCGCTCGAGCAGCACCTCTCCGCTCTCGCGCACGAGGGCGACCGACTTGATCCCGTGCGGCCACTCCTCGGCGTCGAGATACGCCCAGTCCACCGGCACGTCGAGCGCCAGCCGCAGCCACGCGGCGAGCAGAGCGGTCGAGGGGGAGTCGGCAGCGCCGCGCACCCGCACAGCGGTGACGGGTTCATACGGCGGCTGGTCCAGGATCGCCGCGAGCTGCTCGCGCCAGCGGGTGAGGCGCGTCCAGGCGAGATCGGTGTCGCCGGGCGCATACTGCTCCCCGAGCGAGGCGACCCACGCGGAGGGATCCGACTTGGTGGCGGCATCCGTGATGCGTCGCTGCGCGATGCGTCCGATCGAGGTCTTCGACGGGTTCTCGGGCGTGCGGTTGGGCCACCAGACCACGACAGGGGCGTCGGGGAGCAGCAGGCCGGTGACGAGTGACTCGAGGTTCGAGCGGCCCGCCTCGCCGGCCACCCGCAGCGTGACGACCTCGCTGGCACCGGCATCGCCGCCGACGCGGATCTGGGCGTCCAGCCGCGATTCGGACTCCTCGGCATTGCCGATCAGCAGCACGATGACGCGCATCGGATGCTCGCGCGAGGCGTCGTTGGCGGCCTCGATGACCTCCTCCATCGCTCCCTCGCGGGTGAGGATGATCAGGGTGAGCACGCGGCCGAGGGCGACCGCGCCGCCCTCCTCGCGCACGCTGACGAGCGCGCGCGAGATCTTGCTCACGGTGGTGTCGGGGAGATCGACGATCACGGGCGCCTCCAGGTGCGGCCATCGCGGGCGAGCATCTCGTCCGCGGATGCCGGGCCCCACGACCCGGATGAGTACTGCTCGAGCGGACCGCCCTGCTCAGTCCAGAACCGCTCGATCGGGTCGAGGATCTTCCAGGAGAGTTCGACCTCCTCGTGCCGCGGGAAGAGCGGAGGATCGCCGAGGAGGACGTCGAGGATGAGTCGCTCGTACGCCTCGGGGCTCGCCTCGGTGAAGGCATGGCCGTAACCGAAGTCCATGGTGACGTCGCGCACCTGGGCACCGGCACCGGGCACCTTCGACCCGAACCGGATCGTGACGCCCTCATCGGGCTGCACGCGGATCACGAGGGCGTTCTGGCCCTGGCCGGAGGTCTGGTTGCGCGAGAACAGCAGCTCGGGGGCCTTCTTGAACACGACGGCGATCTCGGTCACACGACGGCCGAGGCGCTTGCCCGTGCGGAGGTAGAACGGAACCCCCGCCCAGCGCCGCGTGTTCACCTCGAGGGTGATCGCCGCGTACGTCTCGGTGGTCGACTGCGGATCCATGCCCTCTTCTTCGAGGAAGCCCAGCACCTTCTCGCCGCCCTGCCAACCTCCGGCGTACTGTCCGCGGGCGGTCGAGCGCGAGAGATCGTCGGGCAGGGTGACCGCCGCGAGGACCTTCTCCTTCTCGGCGCGCAGTTCCTTCGCGTCGAACGAGATGGGCTCCTCCATCGCGGTGAGCGCCATGAGCTGAAGGAGGTGGTTCTGGATGACGTCGCGCGCCGCGCCGATGCCGTCGTAGTAGCCGGCCCGGCCGCCCACGCCGATGTCCTCGGCCATCGTGATCTGCACGTGGTCGACGTAATTGCCGTTCCAGATCGGCTCGTACAGCTCGTTCGCGAAGCGCAGCGCCAGGATGTTCTGGACCGTCTCCTTGCCGAGGTAGTGGTCGATGCGGAAGATCGAGTCCGTCGGGAACGTCGAGCGGAGTGCGTCGTTCAGCGCCTGGGCCGAGGCGAGGTCGTGCCCGAACGGCTTCTCGATGACGACGCGGCGCCAGCGGTCGGGCTGGTCGGCCGTGTCGTCGACGAGGCCCGACGCGCGCAACTGCTCCGCGACGAGCGCGAAGTCCTTCGGCGGGATCGAGAGGTAGTACGCGTGGTTGCCCATCGTCCCGCGTTCCACGTCGAGCTTCTCGACCGTCTCGCGCAGCCGCCGGAACGAATCGGGGTCGCCGAACTCTCCCGACACGAACCGGATGCCCTGGAGCAGCTGCTGCCACGTCTCGTCGCGGAACTCGGTGCGCGCGTGCTGGCGGACCGCATCGTGCACGACCTCCGCGAAGTCCTGATCCTCCCAGTCGCGGCGGGCGAACCCGACCAGCGCGAATCCGGGGGGGAGCAGACCGCGGTTGGCGAGGTCGTACACGGCCGGCATGAGCTTCTTGCGGGAGAGGTCTCCCGTCACGCCGAAGATCACGAGCGCGCTCGGCCCGGCGATCCGGTTGAGGCGTCGGTCGTCCGGGTCGCGCAGCGGATTCTTCCCGCGCGAAATCTCGACTGTCATCGAAGAGGGGTTCTCCTACTGGGCGGCCTCGAAGAGCGAGAGCACTTCGATCCGCGGGTCGGTGAGGGTGAGCGTGACGACCGGACGCCCGTGGCCGTCGGCCAGGACGCTCGCGTCACCCGCGGCCTGCGCCTGGATGAGCTGGCCGAACGTGAACGGACGCCCGGGGATCTCGAGATCGACGTCGGTCTGCTCGAGGATCTGGAGGAACACGCCGTTCGCCGGGCCGCCCTTGTGGAACTGCCCGGTCGAGTGGAGGAACCGCGGGCCCCACCCGAAGGTGGTCGGCCGGCCGGAATCCGCGGCCACGAGCTCGCGCAGACCCTGGAGCTGGTCGAGCTCGAGACGGTTCACATACGCCTGGATCGAGACGTACCCGTCCTCGGGGAGGCGCGCCCACAGGGCGTCGAGCACACCGGCGACGGTGCCCGAGGCGGCGAGCGCCGGGTCGGACACGCGCACCTCGACGCCGTCCACCGAGAAGGCCGGCTCCGTGGGCTCCGGACGCGCGTCCAGGAGACCCCGCGCGGCGATCTTCGCCGACTCCACGTCGGGCTGATCGAACGGGTTGATGCCGAGCATCCGACCCGCGATCGCCGTGGCGTACTCCCACACGACGAGCTGTGCGCCGAGCGAGCCGCTGATGAGCACCTCATCGTTGTGATGCTCGAACAGGTGGAACTTCTTGGCCTCGTCGACGAGCCGCACGATCTGGACGTCGGACGGCTTGTTCTCGACCTCGGGCGACACCGGGAGCAGCACGACGGGCAGGATGCCGGTGCCCTCCTTTCCGGTGGATTCGGCGACGAGCTGCTCGATCCAGTCCGGCAGTCCCACGATGTGGGTGCCGTCGGTCACGAGCCCGAGCTTGTCGCGCCGCGGCTCGCCGCCCGCGATCGCCGCAGCGAGCACCAGCGCGGGGTTGTCGGGGCTGTCGATCGCGACCTCGAGGAGGGTCGCATCGGCCTCGTCGAGGAGCTCGGCGATGTCGACTCCGGCAAGCCCTGTCGGGACCAGCCCGAAGGCGGTGAGCGCCGAGTAGCGGCCGCCCACCGTGGGGTCGGCGTTGAAGACCGTGTAGCCGTCGGCGCGCGCGGCCTGATCGAGCGGAGAGCCCGGGTCGGTCACGACGACGATGCGCTCGAGGGGATCGATGCCGAGATCGCGGAACGCGGCCTCGAAGGCGCGCTTCGCCGAATCGGTCTCGACGGTGGAGCCCGACTTCGACGACACGACGAGCACCGTCTGGGACAGTCCGCCCTGCTGCGGGTCGCCGTCGATTGCGGCGAGCACCTGTCCGGGGGCGGTCGAGTCGAGGATGACCAGCGGAACGCCGGCCGTCTGCGCGATGACTTCGGGCGCGAGCGACGAGCCGCCCATCCCGGCGAGCACCACGCGCGTGACGCCCTTGGCCGCGAGCTGCTGGCGAAGCGCCTCGATCTGCGGCACGAGCGGGCGGGACACGCTGACCGCCTCGACCCATCCGAGTCGCTTGGATGCCTCTTCCTCGGCCGCGGGACCCCAGAGCGAGCCGTCGCCGGCGGTGATGCCCGAGGCGACGAGACTCGCGACCAGTCCGGGAAGGGTCTCGTCGACGACCGACTTGACGTGCCCGCTCAGGTGGATGTCGAAACTCATCGGGCCACCTCGGAGGCGCTCTCGAGCGCCGACTTCACGGTGCCCTGCAGGTCGTGCCACGAGGCGATGAACTTCTCGACGCCCTCGTCCTCGAGCACCTGCGTGACATCGGCGAAGTCCACGCCGGCGGCGGCGAGGTCGGCGAAGATCTGGTGCGCCGCGGCGTAGGTGCCGGTGACCGTGTCGCCGGCGATCTCACCGTGGTCGAAGGTGGCCTGGAGCGTCTTCTCGGGCATCGTGTTCACGGTGCCGGGGGCGATGAGCTCGGTCACGTAGAGGGTGTCGGGGAGCGCCGGGTCCTTGACGCCGGTCGACGCCCACAGCGGACGCTGGGGGTTCGCCCCGGCTTCCGTCAGCGCCTTCGCACGGTCGGTCGCGAACTCCTTCTCGAACAGCTCGTATGCGAGGCGCGCGTTCGCGACGCCCGCGAGGGACTTCAGGCCGTCCGCGTGGTCGCCGCCGATCGCCGTGAGCCGCTTGTCGACCTCGGTGTCCACGCGCGACACGAAGAACGAGGCGACCGAGTGGATCTGCGAGATGTCGTGGCCGCCCGCCTGCGCCTGCTCGATGCCGGCGAGGTATGCGTCGATCACCTCGGCGTAGCGTTCGAGGCTGAAGATCAGGGTGACGTTGACCGAGATGCCCTCGGCGAGCACCGCGGTGATGGCGGGAAGGCCCGCCTTCGTCGCGGGGATCTTGATGTGCACGTTCGGGCGGCCGACGGTCGCCCACAGCTCCTTCGCCTGCGCGATGGTGGCGTCGGTGTCGTGCGCGAGGTCGGGGGAGACCTCGATCGACACGCGGCCGTCGACGCCGCGCGTGGCGTCGAAGACGGGGCGGAAGATGTCTGCCGCGTCGCGCACGTCATCGGTGGTCGCGGCGAAGATCGCCTCGTCGACAGACGCGCCCTGAGCCGCCAGCTGCGCGATCTGATCGGCGTAGGCGTGGCCGCCGCCGCCGATCGCACCCTGGAAGATCGTCGGGTTGGTCGTGACACCGCTCACGTTCCGCGTGCTGATGAGCTCCGTCAGGTTGCCCGACGTGATGCGGTCGCGCGACAGGTCGTCCAGCCAGATGCTCACGCCGGCGGCGGAGAGCTTTTCGGTGGGGGTGCTCATGCGTTCTCCTGGAGGGTTTCGCGTGCCGCCTGGACGACGGCTTCGGCGGTGATGCCGAACTGCTGGAAGAGGGTCTTGTAGTCGGCGGAAGCGCCGAAGTGGTCGATCGCGACCGAGCGGCCCTTGTCGCCGACGATGCCTCGCCAGGTGAGAGCCGAGCCGGCCTCGACCGAGACGCGGGCGGTGACGGCGGCCGGGAGCACCGACTCGCGGTAGGCGGCATCCTGCTCGTCGAACCACTCGAGCGACGGGGCCGACACGACGCGCACGTTCACGCCCTCGGCCGCGAGGGTCTCGCGGGCCGACACGGCCAGCTGGACCTCGGAGCCGGTCGCGATGATGATCACGTCGGGCGTGCCGTTCGGCGCATCCGCGAGCACGTACGCGCCCTTGGCGACGAGGTCGGCTGTGGCGAACGTGTCGCCGGATGCCGCGCCCTCGCCTCGCGGGAACACCGGGATGTTCTGGCGGGTGAGGGCGATGCCGGCGGGGCCGCCGTTGCGGCGCAGCAGCTCGAGCCACGCGACCGAGGTCTCGTTGGCGTCGGCCGGGCGCACCACCGCGAAGTTCGGGATGGCGCGCAGCGTCGCGAGCTGCTCGATGGGCTGGTGGGTGGGGCCGTCCTCGCCGAGCGCGACCGAGTCGTGGGTCCACACGAAGATCGACGGGATGTCCATCAGCGCGGCCAGGCGCACCGAGGGGCGCATGTAGTCGCTGAAGATCAGGAACGTGCCGCCGAAGGGACGGGTCGGGCCGTGCAGCTTGATGCCGTTGACGATGGCGCCCATCGCGTGCTCGCGGATGCCGAAGTGCAGCACGCGGCCGTAGGGGTCGCCGGACCACTCGTGCGTCGACCACTCCGACGGGATGAAGGACTTCGAATCCTTGATCGTGGTGAGGTTCGACTCGGCCAGGTCGGCCGACCCGCCCCACAGCTCGGGGAGCTCGGCTGCGAGGGCGTTGATGACGACACCGGACGCGGCCCGGGTCGACACCTCCTTGCCGGCCTCGAACGAGGGGAGCGCTGCAGCGATGTCGCCGGGCAGATCGCCGGCGAGCAGGCGGTCGAGCAGGGCCTTGCGCTCCGGGTTGGCCTCGGCCCACGCGTCGAACGAGATCTGCCAGGCGGCGCGATCCTCGGCCGCGCGCTCGCTGAGCGAGCGGGTGCGGGCGATCACGTCGTCGGCGACCGCGAAGGACTGCTGCGGGTCGAATCCGAGCACCTTCTTGGTCGCGGCGAGCTCGTCGGCGCCCAGGGCCGAGCCGTGGATCTTTCCGGTGTTCTGCTTGCCGGGGGAGGGCCAGCCGATGATGGTGCGCAGGATGATGAGCGACGGCTTGTCGGTCTCGCCCTGGGCCGCTTCGATCGCCGCGTGGAGCTCGGCGACGTCTTCGGCGTACTCGCCGGTCTTCTTCCAGTCCACGGTCTGCACGTGCCATCCGTAGGACTCGTAGCGCTTCGCGACGTCCTCGGTGAAGGCGACGTTGGTGTCGTCCTCGATCGAGATCTGGTTGGAGTCGTAGATCGCGATGAGGTTGCCCAGCTGCTGGTGACCGGCGAGGGAGGATGCTTCGCTCGTGATGCCCTCCTGCAGGTCGCCGTCGCCCGCGATGACGTAGACGAAGTGGTCGAACGGCGACGTGCCCGCCGCCGCCTCGGGATCGAACAGGCCGCGCTCGTAGCGGGCGGCGTAGGCGAATCCGACCGACGATGCGAGTCCCTGACCCAGCGGGCCGGTGGTGATCTCCACGCCCGCGGTGTGTCCGTACTCGGGGTGCCCGGGGGTCTTCGAGCCCCACGTGCGCAGCGCCTTGAGATCGTCGAGCTCGAGGCCGAATCCGCCGAGGTACAGCTGCACGTACTGCGTGAGCGACGAGTGGCCGGCCGAGAGGATGAACCGGTCCCGTCCCAGCCAGTGCGTGTCCGCGGGGTCGTGGCGCAGCACCCGCTGATAGAGCAGGTACGCCGCCGGCGCCAGGCTCATCGCGGTGCCCGGGTGGCCGTTGCCCACCTTCTCGACGGCATCCGCCGCAAGAACGCGAGCGGTGTCCACCGCGCGCCGATCGATCTCATCCCAACGCAGTTCCGACACCGGACCGCCTCTCTCATGAAAGTGCGCCCGACAGGGGCCGTGCCGCAGCCTTGTCCGGATTGGAGAAGGGGGATCGGCGCGGGGCGCGCGTGTGGTTTCAGCATAGCGAAGGGGCATGCCGCCCCGGCCATGTGGACCGCTGTGTGACGGAGTCTTGCGGATGCGTCGACGCTCCGCGTGTCCTTGCCGTGTCCCGCCGGTGACGATTCCCTCACGGCTGCTTCCGCGTCGTTGTGAGCCCTCACACGCCCGGGCGCGTCGCGCCGATGCCATAGACTTGACCGCAGTTCTGCAGGCGGCGATTGCGGGGGCGATGGACATCACGACGACGGCGCGGGCCGAGTCATCCCCTCGGGGACCGCGCGGGACGCGTCAGCCCTTCGGTCGTACGGTTCGCGCCTACGTCGCGCTCATGAAGCCACGAGTGCTCGAGCTGCTGCTGGTGACCACCGTGCCGGTCATGATCCTGGCCCAGGGCGGGTTCCCGAGCCTGTGGCTCGTGGTGGCGACCGTGATCGGCGGCACCGCCAGCGCCGGTTCGGCTGCAGCGTTCAACATGTACCTCGACCGCGACATCGACGCACACATGCAGCGCACAGTGAACCGGCCCCTCGTGACCGGCGAGGTCTCGCCGCGGGGCGCGCTCATCTTCGCGTGGACGCTGGCCGTGTTCTCGACGGCGTGGCTGCTGCTCACCACCAACTGGCTGGCCGCCGTGCTGTCGGCGGGCGCGATCTTCTTCTACGTCGTCATCTACACGATGATCCTCAAGCGCCGCACCGAGCAGAACATCGTGTGGGGCGGCATCGCCGGCTGCTTCCCGGTGCTCATCGGGTGGACGGCGGTGACCGGCTCGCTCGCGTGGCCTCCGGTGATCCTGTTCGCCCTGGTCTTCCTCTGGACACCGCCGCACTACTGGCCGCTGTCGATGAAGTACAAGGAGCAGTACGAAGAGGTCCACGTTCCGATGCTCGGTGCCACACGCGACGGCTCGCAGGTCGGTCTTCAGGTGATCCTCTACGCCTGGGCGACGGTCGCCTGCTCGCTGCTGCTGATCCCGGTCGCCGGGATGGGCCTTGTCTACACGGTCTCGGCCCTCGTGTTCGGCGGATGGTTCATCTACGAGTCGCACCGTCTGTACAACCGCGCGGTCCGCGGCACCGAGCCGCGCCCGATGCGGGTGTTCCACGCGTCGATCACGTATCTCACGCTGCTGTTCGTGGCGATCGCGGTCGATCCCCTTCTGCCGTTCTGACACCGCACCGCGTGAGTTAGAGCGAGCGCGGCGGCGGTCGTGGCGAGCCGCGGATCAGTCCTGTTTGGGGTACTGCGCCTTGAGTGCGGTCTCCTCGGCGTCGATCGCCTGCAGCGCGGCCATGATCGCCGGCTCCTGGTAGCGGCCCTCCCGACGGGCGTCGAGGACCGCTGAGCGCTCGGCGTCGAGCATGGCCCGGCGCAGCCGGAGCTTCGACTCGAGCTGCGGGATCGAGGCATCCGGCCCGTAGATGTCCAGCGTCTCGCCGAGGAACCCGGCATCCGTGCGCAGCAGTTCCACGATGCGGGCCTCGTCCGCGGGCGTGGCCTCGTCGTCGAGGCGACGGATGCCGGCTGCCCGCGCCTCGGCCATGAGGAGGCGCCGCTCGGTGAGCTCCTGGCTGAGACTCGGGCGCGGCAGGTGGAGGCGCCGGATGATCCACGGCAGCGCCAGACCGCCCACGAGGCTCGCGACGACGACGACGAACGCGAGGAACTGCAGGTACTCCCGTTCCGGCGTCTCCGGGGGGAGGAGGAACACGGCGGCGAGAGTGACGACCCCTCGCACGCCGGCCGACGCAACCGCGACGCCGTTTCCCCAGGCCCAGCTGCGCTCGCGCAGTCGGCGCGGCCCCTTCCGGTAGAGGAGTGTCGTGGCCATGACCCACGCGAAGCGCGAGACGACCAGAGCGAGGAGGATGCCGGCGCAGATCAGCACCGTCGGCCAGACACCCGGCCCGGTGGCGATCGCCCCCTCGAGGATTCCCCGCAGATTCAGTCCGATGAAGAGGAAGACGGCGTTCTCGAGGAGGAACTGGATCGTCTTCCAGTTGACCCGCTCGGCCACCCTGGCCTCCGCGGAAGCCACTGTCGGCGCCCGGAAGCCGAGGTAGAGGCCGGCGATCACGACCGCGAGCACGCCGGACGCGTGCACCACCTCGGCGAGGAGGAACGCGGCGAACGGCGTGATGAGGATGAGGCTCGTGTCGAGCACGGGGGAGTGCAGCTGCGCTCGTACGAGCGAGACGAGCCATCCCACGCCGAGCCCGATCGCGACGCCGGCCACGACGGCGATCGCGAAGTCGATCGCGATGTCCGCCGGCGTGACCACGCTCACGATCGCAGCGATCGACGCGTTGAGCGCCACGAGCGCCGTGGCGTCGTTGAGCAGGCTCTCCCCCTCGAGGATCGTCACGACCCGCCGGGGGAGTCCGAGGCGACCCGCGATCGCGGTGACGGCGATCGCGTCGGTCGGCGCGACCACGGCGGCGAACGCGAACGCGGCGGCCAGAGTGAGCGCCGGAACGAGGAGGTAGGTGGCGAAGCCGACCGCCACGACGGTGAAGGCGACCAGACCGACGGAGAGCAGCAGGATGCTGTCGCGGCGGGCGCGGACGTCGATGACGGACGTGCGGATCGCCGCGGCGAACAGCAGCGGCGGGAGGATGCCGTAGAGGATGAGGTCGGGATCGACCGTCACCTCGGGCACACCGGGCACGAACGAGACGATGCCGCCGACCGCGACGAGGGCGACCGGAGCCGACCAGCCGATGCGGCCGACGAGCCCGGTGACCGTGACCGTGGTCAGGACGAAAAGGACGATCCAGGTGATCGATTCGACAGGGTCCACGCCCTCAGTATCGGCCCGGAGACGCCGAAGGGGCGCGCCCGCCGGTCAGCCGGTCGGACGCGCCCCATGGGCAGTGGGAGGTCAGCGCGTGGTGCTGAGTTCCGCGGCGTCGGCCTCGACGGCCTGCGCCGATGCGTCGGCGTCGGCCGGAGCATCCGCCTCGGCGATGCTCTCGGTCTCCCAGTCGATGGGCTCGACGATCTCGACGGGCGGGACGGGACGCAGGCTCGCAGCGGCAGCCACGGCGAGCGAGATCAGGACGCCGACGATGCCGACGCCGAGCAGGATCGCGCCGAGCACGGCGACGGACTGGCCGACATAGACCTCGACGCCGGTCGCGGTGCCGTCGGTGAGGGTCGTGGTCATGACGCCGAGCTTGTCGACCAGGAGGGCCGCACCGCTGAGGGCGGTCGCCACGGAGGCGGCCACGAGTGCCCAGAAGGGGATGCTGCGGACCAGGCGGGGACGGGTAGGCATGGTGTTTCACTCCTCGATGCGCGACACGTTCGGCCGCGGCATCCGCCAGCTTTCCGTGCCGGCCCGAACAGGTGCTCGGTGTTTCCGATGAACCCGCTATGAATCCCGGACGGGCCGCTTGAGGTGAAGGACGACGACGGTCATCGTCGCGGCGGCCAGCGCCGCGAGCACCATGTGCACGCCGACGGCGAGCTCGGGGAGCCCGTTGCGCGCCTGGTAGAGGCCGACCGCGATCTGGACCAGTTCGACGGCCAGCAGCACGAGCGTCCAGCGCAGGAGCTTCGGCGCGGCCGCACGCGAGCGCCACGCGGCCACGACGAGCACGATCGTCAGCGCGAACAGCGCGTATCCCGGCCACGCGTGCACATGCTCGAGGAGCTCCGCGTTGAAGCCGTTGCGGCCGGCATCGGCGTCGCCGGAATGCGGTCCGGCACCCGTCGTGAGCACGCCGAATGCGATTGTGAGCGCCATGACCAGGGTCGTGAGGTGAGTGAGGACCGCCTGCCAACGAGGGACGGCGAGCGTTCGGGCGCCACCGGGCTGCGACATCCGCACCAGGAAGGCCGCCGTGACGCACACCAGCGCGAGCGATGCGACGTAGTGGAAGCCGACGATGAACGGGTTGAGTCCGGTGAGCACCGTGATGCCGCCGACGATCGCCTGCGCGGCGACCCCGCCGAGCACGACGACCGCGAGCGCGTAGAGGTCGCGGCGCTCGTGGCGCAGCTTCAGCACCAGCACGACGACGATGGCTGCGACGATGCCGACGACGCCCGTCATGAGCCGGTTGCCGAACTCGATGATCTGATGGATGCCTTCATCGACGCCGGGCACGGGGACGAGCGACTCGGCCGTGCACAGCGGCCACGTCGGGCAGCCGAGGCCGGAGCCGGTGAGGCGCACGGCGCCACCGGTTCCGATGATCGTCACCTCGGTGAGGAACGAGAGCCACGCGAAGATCCTGATGCGGCGATCGATCCGGTCGGGCAGCCAGTTCCAGAATCGGCGCCACACGCCCGGGCGGGCCGTCGTCGTCTGCTCGGCGGACATGCTGCTCGTAGCCTCCTGGGGAAAGTCCGGCCGCGGGGCGGGCAGGACGCGGAGCGTCCGGAGCCGGGCCGGTACCTGTAGAATCGAGGGGTCGGTCGCGCGCAGGGAGCCGTGAGGTTCGGGCGCTGCGACACTGACAGTCTAGGCGCGATGGTCAGCGCCGAATGAGAGGGCCCACGAGCGGCATCCCCCTCCGGTAACTCCACCGGAGGAGCTGGAATGCCGGGGCGGATGACACCGCCAGGGCCCGGAGGAGAACGTGACGATGTCTGATGTGCTGATCGACCGCCCGGAACTCGAAGGCCTCGGTGTCTACGAGTTCGGCTGGCACGACACCGATGCCGCCGGCGCCGTCGCGCAGCGCGGCATCAACGAGAACGTCGTCCGCGGCATCTCGTCCCTCAAGAGCGAGCCGGAATGGATGCTCAAGACCCGGCTCAAGGGCTACCAGCTGTTCGGCCGCAAGCCGATGCCGACCTGGGGTGCGGATCTCAGCGAGATCGACTTCGACAACATCAAGTACTTCGTGCGCTCGACCGAGAAGCAGGCGGGCTCCTGGGAGGAGCTCCCCGAAGACATCCGCAACACCTACGAGCGCCTGGGCATCCCCGAGGCCGAGCGTCAGCGTCTCGTCGCCGGTGTGGCCGCGCAGTACGAGTCCGAGGTGGTCTACCACCAGATCAACGAGCAGCTCGAGGCCCAGGGCGTCATCTTCATGGACACCGACACGGCTCTGCGTGAGCACCCGGAGTTCTTCGAGGAGTATTTCGGCACGGTCATCCCGGCCGGCGACAACAAGTTCGCAGCCCTCAACACGGCGGTCTGGTCGGGCGGATCGTTCGTCTACGTGCCGCCGGGCGTGCACGTCGAGATCCCGCTGCAGGCGTACTTCCGCATCAACACCGAGAACATGGGCCAGTTCGAGCGCACGCTCATCATCGCCGACGAGGGCTCGTACGTGCACTACATCGAGGGCTGCACCGCTCCGATCTACAAGAGCGACTCCCTCCACTCCGCCGTGGTCGAGATCATCGTGAAGAAGAACGCGCGCGTTCGCTACACGACGATCCAGAACTGGTCGAACAACGTCTACAACCTCGTCACCAAGCGCGCCGTCGCCCACGAGGGCGCGACGATGGAGTGGATCGACGGCAACATCGGCTCGAAGGTGACGATGAAGTACCCGTCCATCTTCCTGGTGGGCGAGCACGCCAAGGGAGAGACGCTCTCGGTGGCCTTCGCCGGTCCCGGCCAGCACCAGGACGCCGGCGCGAAGATGATCCACATGGCGCCGTACACGCAGTCCTCGATCGTCTCGAAGTCGATCGCCCGCGGCGGAGGCCGAGCCGGCTACCGCGGCGAGGTCCGAGTGGATGCCAACGCGCACCACTCGGCGAACACGGTGCGCTGCGACGCGCTGCTGGTCGACACGATCTCGCGCTCCGACACGTACCCCGCCATCGACATCCGCGTCGACGATGTGCAGCTCGGCCATGAGGCCACCGTCTCCAAGGTCAGCGAGGAGCAGCTCTTCTACCTGATGAGCCGTGGCATGCCGGAGGACGAGGCGATGGCCATGATCGTCCGCGGCTTCATCGAGCCGATCGCTCGTGAGCTGCCCATGGAGTACGCGCTCGAACTGAACAAGCTCATCGAGATGGGCATGGAAGGATCCGTCGGCTAGTGAGTTCCGTGACCCAGGCCCCTGTCACCGTCCCCGGTGCCCAGGGCCACACCGATGGTGCCGGCGCGTTCGTTCCGGTGCAGACGCGCTCCGAGCGGTTCAGCTCGTACGACCCGGCCGCCTTCGCGGCGCCGACAGGTCGCGAGGTGAACTGGAAGCACACGCCGATCGATCGGCTCCAGCCGCTGTTCGCCGACGAGGCCGGACGCCACGGCGTCATCGAGGTCGAGGTCGCGGCGCCCGAAGGGCTCGTCCAGCAGCGGCTCGCCCACGGCGAGGCCCCGCGCGGCGAGGTGTTCCGCCCCGAGGACCTGCCCGCGGCGATCGCCTGGAAGCAGGAGACCGAGGCGCCGCTGCTGCGGATCCCGGCCGGCGCAGAGTACGCCGAGCCGATCATGGTGAACCTGCACGGCACGGGCGGACTCGCCCACGCTCACGTCGTCATCGAGGCCGAGGCGAACTCCCACGCCACCATCGTGTTCCGTCACACCGGCACGGCTCAGCACGCGCAGAACCTCGAGATCATCGTGCGCGACGGCGCCCACCTCACCGTGATCTCCGTCCAGGAGTGGGACGACGACGCCGTGCATGCCGCATCCCACCAGGCGCGCGTCGAGCGCGACGCCACCCTCCGCCACGTCATCGTCAGCTTCGGCGGCGCGGTCGTGCGCGTGAACCCGAGCGTCGAGCTCGCGGGCACCGGCTCGCGCGGCGAGCTCTACGGGCTCAGCTACTCGGATGCCGGGCAGCACCTCGAGAGCCAGGTGTACCTGCACCACAAGGGGGCCGAGACCGTCGGCGACGTGCTCTACAAGGGCGCCCTGCAGGGATCCGGCGCACGCAGCGTGTGGATCGGCGACGTGCTCATCGGGCCCGATGCGGTCGGCACCGACTCGTACGAGGCGAACCGCAACCTCGTGCTCACCGACGGCGCACGCGCCGAGTCGATCCCGAACCTCGAGATCGAGACCGGCGACATCCGAGGTGCCGGTCACGCCAGCGCGACGGGCCGATTCGACGACGAGCAGCTGTTCTACCTGCAGGCTCGTGGCATCGAGGAGGCCGAAGCGCGCCGCCTCGTGGTGCTCGGCTTCCTCGCCGAGATCATCCAGAAGATCGGCGTCGCCGAGATCGAGACCGAGCTGTACTCGGCCGTCGAGGACGAGCTCGCTCGGGAGGTCGCCCGATGACCACCCAGCGCGCGTGCGCCCTCAGCGAGCTCGTCCAGGACGAGGCCCACCGCGTCGAGCTCGACGGCGTGGCGATCTCCGTGGTGCTCGACTCCAACGGAGAGGTGCACGCGATCGGCGACACCTGCACGCACGGCGACATCTCGCTCGCCGACGGCTTCGTCGACGGCGACACGCTCGAATGCTGGGCGCACGGCTCGGCGTTCTCGCTGCGCACCGGAAAACCCCTCAATCTCCCCGCGTACGAGCCGGTCCCGGTCTTCGCGGTCACCATCGACGGCGATGACGTGCTCATCGACCCTGCCGTCACGCTCGAAGTGAACTGAAGAAGGTACTGAAACGATGTCTGTCCTCGAGATCCGAGACCTCCACGTGACGGTCGAAACGGATGCCGGCACCACGCCGATCCTCAACGGTGTGACGCTCACGATCCGCACCGGCGAGACCCACGCCATCATGGGCCCGAACGGCTCGGGCAAGTCGACGCTCGCGTACACGATCGCGGGGCACCCGAAGTACACGGTGACGAGCGGCTCCATCACGCTCGACGGCGAGGACGTCCTCGAGATGTCGGTGGACCAGCGCGCCCGCGCAGGTCTCTTCCTCGCCATGCAGTACCCCGTGGAGATCCCGGGCGTGACGGTGACGAACTTCCTGCGCACCGCCAAGACCGCGATCGACGGCGAGGCGCCGGCGATCCGCACATGGACCAAAGACGTCAAGTCGTCGATGAAGAACCTGCGCATGGACCCGAAGTTCGCGCAGCGCAACGTGAACGAGGGCTTCTCGGGTGGCGAGAAGAAGCGCCACGAGATCCTTCAGCTCGAGCTGCTCCGCCCGCAGATCGCGATCCTCGACGAGACCGACTCGGGTCTCGATGTCGACGCGCTCAAGGTCGTGTCGGAGGGCGTGAACCGCGCGAAGGAGCAGACCGACCTGGGTGTGCTGCTCATCACGCACTACACGCGCATCCTGCGCTACATCCGCCCGGACTACGTCCACGTGATGGTCAGCGGCCGCATCGCCGAGGAGGGCGGCCCCGAGCTGGCCGACCGTCTCGAGGATGAGGGCTACGACCGTTACCTCCCCGCCGGCGCGGAAGAGCCGGCCGAGGCCCCCGTGGCCGGCGAAGCATAGAATCGTTACATGACCGCAACGCTCACACCCGAGAAGTACGACGAGGTCACCGAGGCTCTCAAGGACGTCATGGACCCCGAGCTGGGGATCAACGTCGTCGACCTGGGGCTCATCTACGACCTCGGGTGGGACGACGAGAACGACGCCCTGGTCATCCACATGACGCTGACGTCGGCGGGGTGCCCGCTCACCGACGTGCTCGAGGAGCAGACCGCGCAGGCGCTCGACGAGGTCGTGGACCGCTTCCGCATCAACTGGGTCTGGATGCCGCCGTGGGGCCCCGAGCGGATCACCGACGACGGCCGCGACATGATGCGGGCGCTCGGCTTCGCGATCTGACACACAAGGTCACGCCGGGGCGCGGCATCCGTCGTCCTCGTTACTCTCATCGGGTGCGCGTGATCACCCCGCTTCAGGCTCTTCCGCTCGACCAGCTGCGTCAGCGGTCGAGCACGAAGTGGCGCAAATTCGGGGACGACGTCCTGCCGCTGTTCGTCGCCGAGACGGACTACCCCCAGGCGCCCGCGATCCGCGAGGCACTGTCGCGCGCCGTCGCCTCCGGGGACACCGGATACACCCCGCCGGAGCCGGGCGTCGCCGACGCGTACGCCGGTTTCGCGGAGCGGCGATTCGGCTGGACCGTCGACCCTGGCCGCATCCGCACGACGTGCGATGTGATGATGGCCGTCGTCGAACTGCTGCGCCGTGTGACCGCACCGGGAGATCGGGTCATCATCAACCCCCCGGTGTATCCGCCGTTCTTCGACGTCGTCCCCGAAGCGGGTGCGGTTGTCGAGAGCGTGCCGCTCGTCGACACCGGTGCCGGCTGGGAGCTCGACCTCGTGGGGATCGAGGCCGCGCTGGCGGCGGGAGCGCGGGCCGTACTGCTGTGCAATCCGCACAATCCGACGGGCACCGTGCACTCTCGGGAGACCCTCGCCACCCTCGCCGACCTGGCCGAGCGATACGGCGCGACGGTCATCAGCGACGAGATCCACGCGCCGCTGACCAACCTGGGGGCGACCTTCACCCCGTTCCTCGACGCCTCACCGGTCGCCGCGCGCGTGGGCTACGCCGTCGTCAGCGCGAGCAAGGCGTTCAATCTCGCCGGGCTCAAGTGCGCGCTCATGGTGACGGCTGACGATGCCACGTCGGCGCTCGTACGAGAGCTGCCCGACGAGATCGAGTGGCGCACCGGCCTGTTCGGCGCGATCTCGGCGGTCGCGGCCTTCTCGCCGGAGAGCGACGCGTGGCTCGATGCCCAGCTCGCCGCGCTCGACGCGAACCGCCTGCTCCTCAGAGAGCTTCTCGGTGAGCACGTGCCCGGAGCGCGATATCGCGTGCCCGACGCGGGGTTCCTCGCGTGGGTCGATCTGACGTCGCTGGGATGGGGCGACGACCCCGCCGAGAAGATCCGGCGCGAGGCCCGAGTCGCCGTGCTCCAGGGGCCGTTCTTCGGGGTGGAGGGCAACGGGCATGTCCGCATCAACTTCGGCTGCTCGCCCGACGTTCTGACCGAGGCTGTCCGCAGGATCGGTAGCCTGGTCGGATGAGCTCCGCACCCGTCGATTCCCCGGCGGGTGTCTGGCAGGCGAAGTACGTCTGGGTCACGGTCGGCGCGGTCGCGCTGATCTTCCTCGCGGCGATGCAGTCCCTTGCCGTCACGACGGTGATGCCGATCGTCAGCGCCGATCTCGACGGTGACGCCCTCTACGCAGTGGCCTTCGCGGGAACCCTCGCGACGAGCGTGATCGGAATGGTCGCGGTGGGCGCCTGGTGCGATCGCGGGGGAGTGCTCGCGCCGCTCACGACCGCCGTGGTGCTGTTCGTCATCGGACTCGTGGTCGCCGGACTCGCGCCGACCATGGAGTGGCTGGTGGTCGGCCGCCTCGTGCAGGGGCTCGGCACCGGCGGTCAGACCGTCGCCCTCTACGTGGTCGTCGCGCGGGTGTATCCCGCGAACCTCCACGGGCGGGTCTTCGCGGCGTTCTCGGCGGCGTGGGTCGTGCCCTCCCTCATCGGCCCCTTCCTTGCAGGCGCCGTCACCGAGTTCCTGCACTGGCGCTGGGTGTTCCTCGGCGTCGCCGTGCTCACCGTGGCGGCGTTCGCGCTGGTGGTGCTCCGGCTGCACGGGCTTCCGCTGCACACCGATGATCCGGCGACGGGGCGCGTCGCACCGCGCCTCGCCTGCGCCGTGGCCGTCGCCGGCGGTGCGCTCGCGCTGAGTCTGGCGGGCAGTCTCGGTGCGTACGCGGGAGTCGTGGTCGCGGCATCCGTCGTCGTCATCGCCCTCGCGTCGAGGCCGCTCCTTCCGCGCGGCACACTGCGCGCCGTTCGGGGGCTCCCGAGTGTCGTGCTGATGAGGGGACTCATCGCAGGGTCGCTGTTCGGCGCGGAGATCTACGTGCCGTACCTGCTCATCGATCACTACGGGTTCTCGCCCACCTGGGCGGGGCTGGGCCTCACGACCGCGGCGATCGCGTGGGCTGCCGCCGCCGATGTGCAGGGGCGGTTCGGCGACCGCATGGGCAACGCCCGCATCACCGTGATCGGGACGAGCCTGCTGGTCGCAGCGACTGCGATCGCGGCGATCACGGCAGCGCTCGCGCTGCACCCGGCGGTGCTCATCGCGGGGTGGTCGCTCGCCGGCGCCGGTATGGGACTGATGTACCCCCGGCTCACCGTGCTGACGCTCGCGTATTCGACTCCGCAGAACCAGGGGTTCAATTCGTCGGCCCTGTCGATCTCGGACTCGGTCGGTGCGGCGACGGCGATCGCGGCGATGGGACTGGTCTTCACGGCACTCGCGGGATCGGATGCCGCCTTCCCCGCCGTGTTCGCGATCGCTGCTGGTCTCGCCGCCCTGGCGCTCGTACCGGGCCTGCGGATGGGGCACGCGCATGAGTCGCCGGCCCGCGCGGCATGACGGAGTGATGACGTCGGGATGACGACGGGATTTGGGCAGCAGGGCAGGTAAGGCTAGCCTTACCATGTGAGTTCCTCGAGCGCCCTGGCCACACGCCCCGCGTACCGCCCGTACGCCGCGACCGTCGCCGACGTCCACCGGCTGTCGCCCCACTTCGTGCGGGTGACGTTCACCGGCGCGGACTTCGGTGTCTTCGGCACCGCCGGCCTCGACCAGCGCATCAAGCTCATCCTTCCGCTCGCGGACGGGACCGTCAGCGACATCGGCCAGCACGACGAGGCGATCATCGACGCGGGGGACTGGTACGCGATCTGGCGTGATCTGCCCGCCGCGACGCGCAGTCCGCTTCGCACCTATACGGTCCGCCGGGTCGACCCCTCCTCGCGTCGCCTCGTCGTGGATTTCGTCGTTCACCACGACGCCGGCCCTGCCGGAGCGTGGGCAGAGGCCGCGTCGGTCGGCCAGGAGATCGTGATCGTCGGCCCCGACCAGCGCAGCGATGGATACCGGCTCGGTCTCGACTGGCATCCCGGAACGGCGAGGCGTGTGCTGCTCGCGGGAGATGAGACCGCGGCCCCGGCGATCAGCGGCATCCTCGAGTCGCTGGACGACTCCTGCGAGGTCGACGCCTTCATCGAGGTGCCGACGGACGCCGATCGACTCACACTGGACCTTCCCTCATCCTTCCGTGTCACGTGGATTCCGCGCGAGTCGCGCGAGCACGGCTCCGCTCTCACCGAGGCCGTGTCGGCGTGGAGCGCGCGCTCCGGCGACGTCCTCGCGCGCGCCGCCGCTGCGCGGGTCCAGGAGCTGGCGGATGTCGACGTGGACGTCGATCTCCTGTGGGACAGCCCCGAAGACTCCGACGGCGAGTTCTACGCGTGGATGGCCGGCGAGTCCGCGATGGTCAAGGGCCTGCGCCGTCACCTCGTCCAGGGGTGCGGAGTCGACCGCAAACGCGTCGCGTTCATGGGGTACTGGCGCCTCGGGCAGTCCGAGCGACAGGAATGAGCACTGCTCGCGATCGGCGCGGGCTGCTCTTCCTGATCCTCGCCATCGCCCTGCTCGCCGGGATGGTGGTCGTCAGCCTCATGGTCGGAGCGCGCGCGGTGCCGCCATGGGTGGTGATCGAGGCATTCCTCCGCCCCGACCCCGACTCGGCCGACCACGTGGTGATCCTGAGCCAGCGGGTGCCGCGCACGGTGATCGGCATCCTCGCCGGCGCCGCACTCGCCTTGGCGGGCACGCTCATGCAGGGTCTCACGCGCAATCCGCTGGCGGATCCCGGTCTTCTCGGCATCAACGCGGGCGCCGCGGTGGCGGTTCTCGGCGCGATCACCATCCTGGGCGTCACGTCGCCGTCCGGATTCGTCTGGTTCGCGTTCGTGGGCGCCGCCGTCGCCGCGGTCCTCGTCGCGCTGATCGGCTCCCGCGGCCCCGACGGCTCGAGCCCCGCGAAGCTCGCGCTCACCGGTGCGGCTGTGACCGCCGGGCTCACGGCCGTGAGCACTCTCATCCTCACGACGTCGATCACCGCGTTCGACGTCTTCCGGTACTGGCAGGTCGGCGGCCTGACGGCGCGTGGCCTCGACACGGTCGCCGTCGTCGCGGTGCCGATCCTCGTCGGCGCGATCATCGCGTTCACGTCCGCGCGCGGGTTGGACCTCCTGGCGCTCGGAGACGACACCGCCACCGGGCTCGGCCACAGCGTGGCGCGCACGCGTGCGCTCGGCATCGTGGCGACGGTCCTGCTGTGCGGCGGCGCCACCTCGATCGCGGGGCCGATCGTGTTCGTCGGACTTCTCGTGCCGCACGCCCTGCGTGCTCTCGTCGGCGGTGACTACCGCTGGCTCCTCGCGATCGGCGCCCCGGCCGGAGCGATCGTGCTGCTGGCGGCCGATGTGATCGGTCGCGTGATCGCGCTCCCGGGCGAGGTGCAGGCGGGACTCGTCGTCGCCTTCGTCGGTGCTCCCGTGCTCATCGCGATCGTCCTCAGACCTGGGCGGGTGACGCTATGACCTCGCCGGTGCTCGAGATCCGCGCACGTGCGCGACGGCGCCGCACCCTCGTGGTCGGCGGCGTGCTGCTGGCCGTCGCGATCCTGGCGATCGTGTCGCTGTCGATGGGCGACTATCCCATCTCGCCGGCGGACGTCTGGATCACGCTCTGGGGCGGGGGTGATCGCCCCCAGTCGTTCGTCGTCTTCCAGGTGCGACTGCCCCGACTGGCGATGGCGGTGCTCGTCGGCGCTGCTCTCGGCGCCGCGGGTGGTCTGCTGCAGTCCCTCCTGCGCAACCCGCTGGCCAGCCCCGATCTGCTGGGCATCAGCGGGGGCGCCGGCGCAGCGGCCGTCTTCGCGCTGCTGACGCTCGGGCTCGGGGGGCCGCTCCTGGCGGCCGCGGCGTTCATCGGCGGTATCGTCGTCGCGGCATTCCTGCTGCTGGCCGGCCGGCACCGTTCCGACGGCGGCTATCGACTGATCCTCGCCGGCGTCGGGGTCTCCTTCCTGTGCATCTCGATCACCGGCTACCTCATGGTGCGCGCAAAGGTCGAGCTCGCCCAGGCAGCGCTCATCTGGCTGACCGGAAGCCTCGCATCGACGCCGTGGTGGAATGTCGCCACCGTCGCCGTCGTGGTCGTCTTCGCCGCGCCAGCGGTCGTGGCGTGCTCACGCTGGCTGCCGCTGACCCAGATGGGCGCCGCCACCGCTGCATCTCTCGGCGTGCGCAGCGCGACGGTGCGCACCGTGACGGTGTTCACCGCGGTGCTCCTCACGGCCGTCACGTGCGCGTTCGTCGGGCCGATCTCCTTCATCGCGCTGTGCGCACCGGCCATCGCCCGCCCCCTCCTCGGCCACGGCGCCATCGGCATCGGGACCAGCGCGGCCGTCGGTGCGGCGCTCCTCACGGCGGCAGACCTCGTGGCACAGTTCGCCATTCCCGGAATGTCGGTGCCCGTGGGCGTCGTGACCGGTGCGATCGGCGCGGTCTTCCTGCTGTGGCTCCTGGCCACGTCGAAAGGACGGAACCTGTGACTCCCGCCTCCGCGCCGCGGCTGAGCGCCCGCGCTCTCTCAGCCGGCTACCCCGGGCGCACCGTCATCGAGGGACTCGACCTCGACATCGCTCCCGGTCGCATCACGATGATCATCGGCGCCAACGCGTGCGGCAAGTCCACGCTGCTGAGCGTCCTCGCTCGCGTCAACGCACCGCTGGCGGGAGCAGTGGAGCTCGACGGCGCCGATGTGTCCACGCTGTCGCGCCGCCGCTTCGCGCAGAGCGTGGGACTGCTGCCGCAGCATCCGACCTCGCCCGACGGGCTGACGGTCGCCGAGCTCGTCTCGCGCGGACGGCACCCGCACCGCGGGGTGTTCCAGCGATGGAGCGCCGCAGACACCGCGCGCGTGGATGACGCGATGGCGCGCACCGGCGTCGCCGCGCTGGCCGACCGCCCGATCGGCGACCTCTCGGGCGGGCAGCGTCAGCGCGTCTGGATCGCGATGGCGCTCGCCCAGGAGCCTCGCGTGCTTCTCCTGGACGAGCCGACCACGTTCCTCGACCTCAGCCATCAGATCGAGGTCCTCGATCTGCTGCGCGACCTCAACCGCAGCGACGGCACGACCATCGTCGTGGTGCTCCACGAGCTCAACCTCGCGGCACGCTATGCCGATGAGCTCGTCGTGATGAGCGGTGGCCGCGTGGTCGCCCACGGCGCCCCCACCGACGTTCTCACCCGTGAAGTGGTCTCGCAGGCGTTCGACCTCGACGCCCTCGTGATCCCTGACCCGCTGACCGCCACGCCCCTCGTCATCCCGATCCCCGGCGGCGCGCACGCTGCCGCGGACGAGGTGTGACTCCACCGAAAGGAAACAGCATGACCCTCCGAACCTCACGTCTGGCCACCCTGGCGGCTCTCACCGTCGCCGGCGGCCTCGTGCTCTCCGGCTGCGCAGGCTCCGCGGAGCCCGGCTCCTCCGCGTCTGCGCCTGCCGGGTCTGCGGACGCCTTCCCCGTCACCTTCGAGCACATGTACGGCGAGACGGTCATCGAAGAAGCGCCCGAGCGTGTCGCGACGTGGGGATGGGGTGCCACCGACGCGGTGCTGGCACTCGGCGTCGTTCCGGTCGCGATCCCGTCGTCCGAGTACGGCGGCGGGGACAACCGCATCACCCCGTGGGTCGAGGACGCCCTCGCAGATCTGGGCGCCGACGACCCCATCCTGCTGGACAACTCGGCCTTCGAGCTGTCGGTCGAGGAGCTCCTCGCCGCCGACCCCGATGTGCTGGTCGCCTCGTACTCCGGCCTCACGCAGGAGGAGTACGACGCCGTGACGGCCGCGGGTATCCCGGTCGTCGCGCCCGAGGAGGCGCTCTGGTCCACGCCGTGGCGCGACGTCATCAGCGACACCGGCCGCGCGCTCGGGCTCGAGACGGAAGCGGAGGGGATCCTCGACGAGCTCGATCAGCAGATCGCGGACGCCGCAGCCGAGAACCCGGACTTCGAGGGAACCACGATCGCCTACGCGGACGATGACGTGGACACGTTCTACCTCTACCTGCCCGCGGACCCGCGCGTCGAGATCCTCGAGGACCTCGGCTTCGTGAGCGCCCCCGCCGTGACCGAACTCGACAACGGCGAGTCCACGTTCTACACGACCGTCAGCAGCGAGAACCTCGATCAGGTCATCGCCGACGTGCTTTTCACCCAGGCCGAGACGCAGGAGGACCTCGATGCGTTCCTGGCGTCCGACCGCGGCCAGCTGATCCCTGCGGTCGCTGCCGGCGCAGTCGCGCCGATCGTCGGCGAAGAGAACGTCGCCGCCGTCTCGCCGACGGCGCTGACGCTGCCGTGGCTGCTGCCGGAGATGGTGAAGCAGCTCGCTGCCGCCACCGCGACCGCTCAGGGCTGATCACCTGACACCCGCGAGGGCCCCGGCCGCCCGGCCGGGGCCCCCGTTCGTCGCGGAGGGCTCGACTCGCGCACCCCCGAGGCGACCTATACTGGGAGGCTGGCCGTTCGGCCACCTCACCCATCCACCGAAGGAACGGACGTTTCGCTGTGCTCGCCGTGCACGACCTCGAGATCCGCGTGGGCGCCCGCGTCCTCATGTCCGACGTGTCGTTCCGCGTTTCCGCGGGCGACAAGATCGGACTCGTGGGCCGCAACGGTGCCGGCAAGACGACGCTGACCAAGGTTCTCGCCGGCGACCTCATCCCCGCCGACGGCAAGGTCGAGCGCACCGGCGAACTGGGCTACCTTCCGCAGGACCCCCGCTCGGGCGACCCGTCGATGCTGGCGCGCACGCGCATCCTCGACGCGCGCGGTCTCGGGACTCTGGCGATCGAGATGCATGACGCGGCTCTGGCGATGGGTGACGACGACGAGAAGGTCGCCAACAAGGCGATGAAGCGCTACGCGCACCTCACGGAGCGTTTCGAGGCGCTCGGCGGGTACACCGCCGAGGCGGAGGCTGCGACGATCTCGCACAATCTGTCGCTGCCCGACCGTCTGCTCGACCAGCCGTTGAGCACGCTCTCGGGCGGTCAGCGCCGGCGCATCGAGCTCGCCCGCATCCTCTTCTCGAACGCCGACTCGATGATCCTCGATGAGCCCACCAACCACCTCGACGCCGACAGCGTGGTGTGGCTGCGCGAATTCCTCAAGAACTATCGCGGCGGCCTCATCGTGATCAGTCACGACGTCGAGCTCGTCGGTGAGACGGTCAACCGCGTGTTCTACCTCGACGCGAACCGCCAGGTCATCGACACCTACAACATGAACTGGAAGAACTACCTGCGTCAGCGGGTGGCCGACGAGGAGCGCCGCAAGAAGGAGCGCGTCAACGTCGAGAAGAAGGCCACCCAGCTGCAGATGCAGGCTGCCCGCTTCGGTGCGAAGGCCTCCAAGGCCGCCGCCGCGCACCAGATGGTCGCGCGCGCCGAGAAGATGTTGTCCGGCCTCGACGACGTGCGCCAGGAGGAGCGCGTGGCGAAGCTGCGGTTCCCCAAGCCGTCACCCTGCGGCAAGACGCCGCTCATGGCCTCTGGTCTGTCGAAGTCGTACGGGTCGCTGGAGATCTTCACGGACGTCGACCTCGCGATCGACCGGGGATCGAAGGTCGTGATCCTCGGTTTCAACGGCGCGGGCAAGACCACGCTGCTGCGGATCCTGGCCGGTGTGGACCAGCCCGACACCGGAAGGCTCGAGCCCGGCCACGGACTGAAGATCGGGTACTACGCGCAGGAGCACGAGAACCTCGACGTGAACCGCTCGGTGCTCGAGAACATGATGTCGGCAGCCCCCGACATCACGGCGACCGATGCGCGCAAGGTGCTCGGCTCGTTCCTCTTCACCGGCGACGACGTGCTCAAGCCGGCGGGGGTGCTCTCCGGAGGCGAGAAGACGCGACTCTCGCTCGCGACGCTCGTGGTCTCGAGCGCGAACATGCTGCTGCTCGATGAGCCGACGAACAACCTCGATCCCGCCTCGCGCGAAGAGATCCTGGGGGCCCTCTCGCACTACGAGGGCGCGGTCGTGCTCGTGTCGCACGACGAGGGCGCGGTGGAGGCGCTCAACCCCGAGCGCGTGCTCATCCTGCCCGACGGCGTCGAAGACATCTGGGGCCGCGACTACGCGGATCTCGTCACGCTCGCGTGACGAGATCTCCCGGTGGTTGAGTAGCAGCGGCTCAGCGACCGGTTGCGTCGAGCAGGGCGTCCTCGTCCTCGGCGTCCCGGTCACGACGAGCGGATGCCGCGCGCGTCCTCGCGGGCCCGGCTTCGTCCTGCGCGTCCTCGGCGTCCTCCGCATCCTCTCGCCGGTGGCGCCGTTCGGTGCGGATGACGTACGTGATGAAGACGAAGCCCATGATCGCGAAGAGAATCCACTGGATCGCGTAGGACAGGTGCGGCCCGGGATCGGCTGAAGGGTCCTCGAGCGGTTGCGGCGCGGTCGCGGGCGCGGGGTCCTCCGACACCATGACGCCATATGCGCCGAGTTCGATGGCCCTGGCCGTCCCGGCCGAGCTCGATTCGGCGATGAACGGCAGATTGATCGTCGGCACCTGGCCTTCGGGGGCGGACCTGCCCGACGCGGGGAGCGGCTCGCCGGGTTTGAGCCGCGCGATGACGGTCACCCGGCCATCGGGAGGCTCGGGCACGACCTCGGGTGCCGGCTGGTCGTCACCCGGGGGAACCCAGCCGCGGTCGATGACCAGCACTCGGCCGTCGTCGAGCCGGAACGGCACGAGCACCTCGTACGCCGCCGTTCCGCCGTGAGGCCGATTGCGCGCGAGGAGCTGCTCGTCCGCCAGGTACTCGCCGACGAGCGCGACGGGACGCCACTGGTCGCCGGCGGAGAACTCGCCTCCGGCCGGGATCAGCTCGTCGAGGGGCACCGGTTCGGCGTCGTAGTTGGCCTCGACCAGCGCGAGCTGGGCCGAGCGCTCCTCGTTCCGCGAGAACTGCCAGTGGGACAGAAATGCGCAGGCGATGGCGAAGGCGACGGCGAGGGCGATGTAGATCGCCCAGCGCCCCGCCTTCGGCAGGTTCTGCATGCTGACTTCGCGACGGCTCATCGCGCGGACTCCGTCGGCGCGGCGTCGAGCGCGGCCACGGTCACCGGGAAGTTCCGGGCGGCGAGGAACTCGCGGAGGTAGTCGCGGTGCTGGTCGCAGGCGACCCACGTCTTGGTGCGGTCGGCCGCGTGGATCTTGGGGTTGCGCCAATCGATGCGCCACAGCGCGTCGGCGCGGCAGCCGGCCCGCGAGCACATCGCCGCATCGGCGGTCATGCGGGTCCGTCCGCGTCGCGGTCATCCGGCGTCTGATCGCCGTCGAGTCGTCTGCTGTCGCCGCGCCCGTCTTCGACGGCTCGCGTCTCCTCGAGACGGATCACGCCGCCCTCGGCGGGGCGTGCCGCCGGCGCGGCGGGCAACGCGCGCTCCGGGTCCTCCCGGCGGTTGCGTCGCGCCTCTTCACCGACGTTCGCGAGAACGACGGCGATGTAGGGAAGGAAGATCGCCGCGGCGCCGAGAACCCACGTGTACCAGCCGTAGGGAGTGATCAGGACCATGAGGACGAAGCACGCGATGCGGATGCCCATGAGCACCAGATAGCGGGTCGAGCGCGCGTCGACGTCGTCACGTGGCGCTCGGGGCAGCGACGTGGCGGACTGGGCCCGGCTCGAACTCTTCACTGTCCCTCCAGCCTACGCCGCGCAGCCCCTCCGGTCGCCCGGTTCGGGCTGCCGGAGGGGCTGCGTTCGCGCGTGCGCCCGGTCAGGAGAACGACGAGGGCGAGAGCGTCGCGAAGTAGGCGATGAACGCGAAGAACGCGATGGTGCCGAGGATCGTGAGGGCGAGACCGACCCAGCCGATGATCGTGCCGGCGAGGGCGAGACCGCGGCCCTCCTCGCCGTTCGTCTTGAGCTGGTTGAGCGACATGTGCCCGGTGATCACGCCGACGATCGAGCCGATGAACGGGAGGATGACGAAGGCCGAGATCGACGCGATGAGCGACACGATCGCGAGCGTGTTCGTCTTGGCCGGGGCGCCGTAGCCATGGGCGGGTGCGCCGTACTGAGGCGCTGCGGCGTACTGGGGTGCGGCCGCGTACTGCGGCGCCGCCCCGTACGCCGGGGGGGCGCCGTATGCCGGGGGAGCGGCGGGCGGACCGCTCTGCGCGGGGGGCGGGTACGCGCCGGGAGGCGGCGGGTAGGCGGCCGGCTGGGGTGCGGCGGGGTCGGGGATGTTGTCGCTCACGGGAGGACCTCTCTTCGAATGTCGCTCCCAGCGTCCCAGCGCACGTCGCGGAGTGTCAAACGCCGCGCCGCTAGGCTGGGGCGATTCCGTCACACACCTTGGGAGCACCACCATGTCCAGCGATCGCGTCGTCCTCGTCACCGGCGGAAACCGCGGCATCGGCCGTGCCATCGCCGAGCGCTTCGTCGCCCAGGGGTACAAGGTCGCCGTGACCGCGCGCTCCGGTGAGGGCCCGGAGGGCACGCTCACCGTGCGCGCGGACGTGACGGATGCCGCCGCCGTCGACGCCGCATTCACCGAGGTCGAGAACACCCTCGGTCCGATCGGGATCGTCGTCGCGAACGCCGGAGTGACCAAGGACACGCTGCTGCTGCGCATGACCGAGGAGGACTTCGACAGCGTGGTCGCGACCAACCTCGGCGGAGCGTTCCGCGTCGTCAAGCGAGCCTCCAAGGGGATGCTGCGCGCGAAGTGGGGACGCGTCGTGCTCATCTCGAGCGTCGTCGGCCTGTACGGGTCGGCCGGGCAGATCAACTACGCCGCGTCGAAGAGCGCGCTCGTCGGCTTCGCCCGCTCGCTGACCCGTGAGCTCGGCGCCCGGGGGATCACGGCGAACGTCGTGGCGCCGGGCTTCATCGAGACCGACATGACGGCTGCTCTTGACGACGGAACACAGGCCGAGTACAAGAAGAACATCCCCGCCGGCAGATTCGCGACCGCCGATGAGGTGGCTGGTGTCGTCGCGTGGATCGCGTCCGACGACGCCGCCTACATCTCCGGCGCCGTGATTCCCGTCGACGGCGGTCTGGGCATGGGCCACTGACCGCGCTGCACCGCGCCTAGCGGTCCACGGCGTCGAGGATCGCCCGAGCCACTCCGTCGGGCTGCGAGAACTGCGGCCAGTGCCCTGACCCGAGACGGATCACCTCGGCGGATTCGATCGCCGAGAACTCGTCGCCGAAGGGACCCCACTGCGAGACGGCGGCGCGGAACTCGGCGTCGTCCATGCCGCCCATGAGGAGCGTGACCGGGACGCCGTGACGCCGTGATCCCTCGAGTGCGATGGGATCGGTCGGCACCTTCGCAGGCACGCTGTGCGTGCGAGCCGCCCACTTCTCGCGCACCGCGGCATCGAGATCGGCGACCTCGGGCTCCTCGAAGAAGTCCCAGCCCGGGAAGGGAACGACGCCGTCGACGAGGTCGAACTCGGAGATGCCGTGTCCGTTCGGCGGCGGGACGGTGTCGACGAAGATCACGCGGGTGACGGCATCCGCCCTCGCCTCGGCCGCCGCCCAGACGACGTTGCCACCGCCGCTGTGGCCGACCAGCACGACGGGAGCGCCGGCCGCGTCGATCTCGGCCACGACGGCATCGACCCAGTGCTGGATGCCGATGTCGGCGGACTCGTGCGCCGGCTCACCCACCCCTGGAAGCGTGAGCGGGCGCGCCGTGTGACCCGCCTGCTCGAGGGCGGGAGTCACGTCTTCCCACGAGGAGGCGTCGAGCCAGAGACCGGGAACGAGGATGATGTCCATGCCCCGACGCTAGCCGCGGCATCCGACATTCGCGCGGTCAGGGGAGCAGGGCCACGACCTCGGCGAGATCCACCGGCCCGACGACGACGTCTGCCTGCGCGCGCACGGCGGGCTTGGCGTTGAACGCCACCCCCAGTCCCGCGACGGCCATCATGTGCAGATCGTTCGCGCCGTCGCCGATCGCGATCGTGCGCGAGAGCGGCACGCCGGCCTCCGCCGCCCATTCCCGGAGCGCGGACGCCTTTCCCGCCGCATCCACGACCCGTCCGTCCACGACACCACTGAGGGCGCCGCCCGCCGTCGCGAGCCGGTTGGCGCGCCAGACATCCACACCGAGGCGGGGGGCCACGGTGTCGAGGATCTCGTGGAAGCCCCCTGACACCACACCCACGCGGCCGCCGCGCTCGTGAACCGCGGAGATGAGGCCGTGCACGCCCGGCGTGGGCTCGACCCGGCTGAGCACGCGCGAGAACGCCGCGACAGGCACCCCGGCCAGCTCCTTCACCCGCGCGCGCAGACTCGTGGCGAAGTCGACTTCGCCCCTCATGGCCGCTTCGGTCGCCGCGGCGACCTCGGGCCCGCGCCCCGCCTCATCGGCGATCAGTTCGATGACCTCGTTGCGGATGAGAGTCGAGTCGGCGTCGAGCACGACGAGGAAGCGCGCGCGGGGGAGAGGCATCCTCCCACGCTAGCGGCGGAGGATGCCGGCATCCCAACCCGCGGTCACCGTGCGACGCGGACGCCCTTGCCCACCACGGTGATGCCGGTGTCGGTCACGGTGAAGCCCCGCGCCAGGTCCTTGTCACGGTCGACTCCGACCGTCGCACCCTCGGCGAGGATCACGTTCTTGTCGAGGATCGCCCGGTGGATGCGGGCTCCCGCGCCGACCTGCACGTGATCGAACAGCACGGAGTCCGTGATCGTCGAGCCGCCGCCGGCGAGGGTCCAGGGACCCACCACGCTGCGCTCGAGGTGCGTCCCCGAGAGCACAGAGCCGAGCGACACGATCGAGTCGATGGCGTTGCCGATGCGGCCGACCGAGTCGCGCACGAACTTCGCCGGCGGCGAGTTCACGGCCTGCGAGTGGATCGGCCAGTCGGTGTTGTAGAGGTTGAAGATCGGGAGCGTCGAGATGAGATCGCGGTGTGCGTCGAAGAAGGACTCGATCGTCCCCACGTCGCGCCAGTAGTAGCGATCGCGATCGGTCGAGCCGGGCACGTCGTTGCGGTTCATGTCGTACACGCCCGCCTCGCCCCGACCGACGAAGTACGGGACGATGTCGCCGCCCATGTCGTGGTTGGACGTCGGCAGCTCGCCGTCGGACTCGACGGCTTCGATGAGCGCGTCCGTGTTGAAGATGTAGTTGCCCATCGAGGCCAGCACCTCACCGGGCGAGTCCGCGAGTCCCGTGGGGTTCTGGGGCTTCTCGAGGAACTCCTTGATGCGCGTGGGGTCGCTCTTGTCGACGTCGATGACGCCGAACTGGTTGGCCAGCCCGATGGGCTGACGGATGCCGGCAACCGTCGCCCGCGCACCGGACTCGATGTGCGCAGCCAGCATCTGGCGGAAGTCCATGCGGTAGACGTGGTCGGCGCCGATGACGACGACGATGTCGGGCTGCTCGTCGTTGATCAGGTTGAGGCTCTGCAGGATCGCGTCGGCCGAGCCCGAGAACCATCGCTTCCCCAGGCGCTGCTGCGCCGGGACGGATGCCACGTACGAGTCGAGGAGCGCCGACATCCGCCACGTCTGGGAGATGTGGCGGTCGAGGCTGTGCGACTTGTACTGGGTCAGCACCACGACCTGACGCAGCCCGGAGTTGATGAGGTTCGAGATCGCGAAGTCGATCAGCCGGTACTGCCCTCCGAAGGGCACGGCGGGTTTCGCTCGATCGGCCGTGAGGGGCATCAATCGCTTGCCCTCGCCGCCGGCGAGGATGATTCCGAAGACCTTCGGCGCTGCAGGCATGCCACCACCCTAGGGGGCAGGTCCGAACCCGGGTAGCGGGTTTTCCCGGTGCGTCGCGTGTACTAGGTTTCGTCCCATGCGCGTGGACATCGTGACGAAGGAGTACCCGCCCGAGATCTACGGTGGCGCGGGGGTGCACGTCACCGAGCTGGTCAAGGCGCTGCGCGAGTCACTGGACGTCCGGGTGCGCGCTTTCGGCGCGGAGCGCGACGAGGAGGGCACCACCTCGTACGGCGTGCCCGCGGAACTGAACACCGCGAACGCGGCCGTCCAGACCCTCGGCACCGACCTGGAGATCGTGACGGATGTCGCGGGCGCCGACGTCGTGCACAGCCACACTTGGTACGCGAACTTCGCCGGACACCTCGCGTCCCTGCTCCACGGCATCCCGCACATCGTCACCGCGCACAGTCTCGAGCCCCTGCGGCCCTGGAAGGCCGAGCAGCTGGGAGGCGGATACGCCGTCTCGAGCTGGATCGAGAAGACCGCCTACGAGGGCGCCGCGGCGATCGTCGCGGTCAGCGAAGGCATGCGCCAGGACATCCTGCGCAGCTACCCGTCGCTGGATCCCGACGATGTCAGGGTCATCTACAACGGCATCGACGTCGAGTCGTGGCATCCGGTCGAAGACCTGACCCTGCTGGCCGGGCTCGGCATCGATGCCTCGCGTCCGTCCGTGGTCTTCGTCGGGCGGATCACGCGCCAGAAGGGTCTGCCGTACTTCCTGCGTGCCGCCGAGCGACTCCCCGCCGACGTGCAGGTCGTGCTCTGCGCCGGTGCCCCCGACACGCCGCAGATCATGGCCGAGGTCGAGGAGCTCGTGCGCGGACTCCAGCGCACGCGCGACGGCGTCGTGTGGATCGATCGGATGCTGTCCCGCCACGAGCTCTGCACGGTCCTCACCGCCGCCACGACGTTCGTGTGCCCGTCGGTGTACGAGCCGCTGGGCATCGTGAACCTCGAGGCGATGGCGTGCGGCGCCGCCGTCGTGGGGACGGCGACCGGTGGCATCCCGGAGGTCGTCGTCGACGGCGTCACGGGGCGTCTCGTTCCGATCGACCAGGTGCAGGACGGCACCGGCACGCCGACCGATCCCGAGAAGTTCGTCGAGGATCTCGCCGCCGTGCTCACCGAGGTCGTGTCGGATCCTGAGCGCGCGCGAGCATACGGACGGGCCGGCCGCGAGCGGGCGACGAACGACTTCAGCTGGCAGAGCATCGCCGACCAGACGGCCGCGCTGTACGCGGAGGTGACCGCGTCCGGCCGATAGGCTGGACGCATGCCGCAGGTCCTCGAATTCTCCGACGTCGTCGTCCGCAGGAACGCCAGGGACATCGTCGATCACCTCGACTGGAACGTGTCCGACGACGAGCGCTGGGTGATCCTCGGCCCCAACGGCGCGGGCAAGACCACGGTGCTCCAGCTCGCCGACACCCTGATGCACCCGACGTCCGGCGTCGTGACGATCCTCGGCGAGCGATTGGGCCGCACCGACGTGTTCGAGCTGCGTCCGCGCATCGGATTCGCGTCGTCGGCGATGGCCCGGCGCGTGCCTCCGGAGGAGACCGTGCTCGACGTCGTGCTCACGGCGGCGTACTCGGTGCTCGGCCGCTGGCGCGAGGACTACGAGGACCTCGACGAGCGGCGCGCGCTGCGCGTGCTGGCCGAGTGGAAGCTCGATCACCTCGCAGACCGCACATTCGGCACCCTCAGCGACGGCGAGCAGAAGCGCGTGCAGATCGCTCGCGCCGTCATGACCGACCCCGAGCTGCTGCTGCTGGACGAGCCCACCGCGAGCCTCGATCTCGGTGCCCGCGAGGAGCTCCTGATCCTCCTCAGCGGCTACGCCCAGGCACCGACGACGCCCGCGATGATCATGGTCACCCATCACGTCGAAGAGATCCCCGTCGGGTTCACGCACGTCCTGCTGCTGGCAGAAGGGCGCGCCGTGGCATCCGGACCCATCCAGGAGACTCTCACCGCCGAGGCGCTCACCGAGACCTTCGGCGTGCCCATCCAGCTCACCGAGCACGACGGCCGCTACGCCGCGCGCGCGGCCCACTGAGCCGTCCCCGGCCGCCGATTCCGCGACAGGCCCCGAGGCTGATAGAATCGCTTTTTGGTGCACTCGCACCTCAGACTTTGTCCGTCCTGGCAAAATCCAGGGCCCACTTTCAAAGGACTTCCCATGAAGACTGACATCCACCCCGAGTACCAGGCCGTCGTGTTCCGCGACCTCGGCTCCGGCGAGACCTTCCTCACCCGTTCGACGGTGACCAGCGACAAGACGATCGAGCTCGACGGTGTCGAGTACCCCGTCATCGACGTCGAGATCTCGTCCGCCTCGCACCCGTTCTACACGGGCAAGCAGCGCATCATGGACTCGGCCGGTCGCGTCGAGAAGTTCAACCAGCGCTTCAAGAACTTCGGCTCCAAGTAAGCAGCTGTCCTCGAAGGCCCCGCTCCGGCGGGGCCTTCGTCGTTCGTGCGCAGCGTCGACCGACCGGCGGTTAGCGGATCGGCCAGCTGCCGTCGAGCCGATCCTCGGGGTCGAGACGTCCGATCTGGATGAAGTAGTCGGTGAGACTCGCCGCCTGGGCTCGCGCCCACGCGATCTGCCTCGTGTGCAGCTCGTGCGCGGTGTCGGGGAGCCAGGGCGCGTAGCGCTCGGCGAGTGCCTGCGCGACGCGCCCCGCTGCGACCGCGTCGGCGGCGGCCTCGTGCGCACCGTCGAGACGCACCGCGTAGTGGGCTGCGACGACAGACAGGGTGCGCTTGCCGCGCCGCCAGCGGTCATACGCCTTGTCGACGACGAGAGGATCGATGACCGGTGAGGGATCGAGGATGGGCTCGATGCCGTGCCGCTGAGCCTCGTACTTGAGCAGCGAGAAGTCGTAGGGCGCGTTGTACGCCACGATCGGGATGCCGGCATCGAGCAGGCCGCGCAGCGCGGCCACCACCTCGCCGATGACCTGCGGTGCCGGACGGCCGTGTGCGCGGGCGTGCGCCGTCGAGATGCCGTGGATCGCGGCCGCGCCCTCGGGGATCGCCACGCCCGGATCGGCGAGCCAGTCACGTGCGTTGAGAACGGCGCCGGAGGCATCGAGCAGCCCGACGTGGGCGGTCACGATCCGGTCGGCCGTGACATCGACGCCGGTCGTCTCGAGGTCGAAGACGCCGACGACCCGCACCCACTCGGGGACGTCGAAGAGCGCGAGGGGTTCGGCCCGCCAGTGCTCCATGCCGACCACGGTATGCGCGACGGCCGACACGGCCGGCCAGGCGCACCGACGGCGCCTCGTAGAATCGGGGGGTGGCCGCCCCGAACCCGTACGCACCTCTCCTCGACGCGATCCCCGTCGAGCGTCACGAGGTCGCCGTCGGCGGGGGCGTCACCGCGTACTGGGTGTACGGACGGCCGGATGCCGCCACCACCGTGATCGCCGTCCACGGCTTTCGCGGTGAGCATCACGGCCTCGAGCCCGTGGTCGCTCACCTTCCGGACGTGCGGATCATCTCACCGGATCTCCCCGGGTTCGGCGAGACCGCGCCGCTGCCCGGCATCCGTCACGACCTCGATGCGTACGCCGGCTGGCTCGCGGAGTTCGCGGCCGCCGTCGCCCCGGGGGCGGTGATCCTCGGCCACTCGTTCGGATCGATCGTCGTCTCGGCCGCTGTCGCCCGTGGCCTCGACACACCGCGCGTGGTGCTGGTGAACCCGATCGGCGCTCCGGCGCTCGAGGGACCGCGCGGGCTGCTCACGCGGCTGGCGGTGTTCTACTACTGGGCGGGAGCCCGGCTTCCCGATCGTCTCGGCGAGGCGCTGCTGCGCAACGGCATGATCGTGCGCGTCATGAGCGTGTCGATGGCCAAGACCAAGGATCCCGACCTGCGCTCGTTCATCCACGATCAGCACGACACATACTTCTCGCGGTTCGCCGATCGCGATGTGCTGCACGACGCGTTCCTCGCGTCGGTGTCGCACGACGTGCGCGAGTTCGCGCCGCGCATCCCGCAGCCCACGCTCCTCGTCGCCGCGGTGCGGGACGACATCACGCCGATCGAGGCGGAGCGCACCCTCGCGACGCTGTTCCCGTCGGCAGACCTCGTCGAGATCCCCGACGTCGGCCATCTGATCCACTACGAGACGCCCGCCGTCGCGGCGGACGCGATCAGGCGCTTTCTCGAGCCTTCCGGGCCCGATACGCGATGACATTCATGCGATTGCCGCAGTTGCCGGTGTCGCAGTAGCGCTTGGACCCGTTCTTCGAGTAGTCGATGTAGACGGAGTCGCAGTCGTCCGCGGAGCACGTCCGCACCCGGTCGTACTCGTCGGAGCGGATGACGTCGATGAACGCCATCGCCGCCTCGACCATCATGCGGGTGGCGAGGGGCGAGTCGTCCGAGGTCGCGTGGATGTGCCAGTCATACTCGTCGTGGATGACGAGACGGGGGAGTGCCTCGCCGTCGGCGAGCATCTCGTTCACCAGCGGCACGGCCCCCTCGCGGTCGACCTGCCACAGTTCGCGCAGTCGCGACCGCACCTCCCGCACCGTGGCGACCTCCTCGTCGTCGGTGCGGACGACGCCGGTGTACGGGTTCGTCACGAGGAACCGCGTCAGGTCGTCGGGGGTCTGCAGCGTGTCGTCGCCGTCGTAGCCGGGCAGCGTGTTCACCAGGTCCACGACCATCATGAGCGTGCGCTTCGTGTCATGGATGAAAACCATGTTGACTCCTGACATCCGATTCGATACCGTCACCAGTGTAAACACGTTTCACCCCTGACAGTCGGATGCCGCCCATGACCGTCTCCACCGCGTCGCTGCCCGTGATCACACCGATCGCGGCATCCTCTCGTCTTCGCACGACCGGGCTCGTGATGGCGGTCGCCTCCGCGCTCGCCTTCTCGTCCAGCGGACCCTTCATCAAGCCGCTGCTCGAGGCCGGATGGTCCCTCGGCGCCGCCTTGCTCGTACGGATGGGGGTGGCAGGTCTCATCCTCTCGCCGGCCGTGTTCCGCGCGATCCGGCGCCAGCCGGGGTTCCTCCGCCGGCATTGGAGACTGATCGCCGGCTTCGGACTCATGCCGGTGCTCGGGTGCCAGCTGTTCTTCTTCTCGGCGATGCAGCGCATGCCGGTCGCGGTGGCACTTCTCATCCAGTACCTCGCGCCGGTGATGCTCGTCGCATTCGTGTGGTTGCGCACGCGCAAGGCGCCGTCGTCTCTCGTGCTCTGGGGCTCCGCAGTGGCGGTGCTCGGACTCGTCCTGGTGGTCGATATCTCGGGCGCCTCGTTCGACCTCATCGGCACGCTCCTGGCTCTCGCGGCAGCGGTCTGCGTGTGCGCGTACTTCGTCATCTCCGAGCGGGCCGGCGACGATCTGCCCCCGCTCGCACTCGCGGCGAGCGGTCTGCTCGTCGGCGCCGCGATCATGGGTCTGCTGTGCCTGGTGGGCGTCATGCCGTTCCAGGCGCCGGCGGTATCGGTCGAGCTGGCCGGTGTCGAGGTGCCGTGGTTCGTTCCGCTGCTGTGGGTCGCTGCGGTCGCCACGACCCTCGGTTACGCCCTCGGCGTCATGGCCGTGCCGCGCATCGGCTCACGCGTCGCCTCGTTCGTGGGGCTCTCCGAGGTGCTGTTCGCGCTCGGCTTCGCGTGGATCTTCCTCGCCGAGGTGCCCGCGCCGATCCAGTTCGCCGGCGGTGCGCTCATTCTCATCGGGGTCGTCCTGGTCAAAGTCGACGACCTGCGATCCGCTCCGCCGACCGCGGTGCCGTCACCCGCGGCGAGCGTTCCGCTCCCGTAGCGGCACAGGCTCACTGCTCCCGTCGTGCCAGCTCCATCAGGGGCATGACGCGGTGCGGGATGACCTCGCCCATCACGAGCGAGGTCTCGGTGCGCTCGACGCCCTCGATCGCCAGGATGCGGGCGTCGGTGTCGAAGAGGTGCTGCGTATCGCGGCACGCGACGCGCACCAGGAGATCGACCTGGCCGGACAGGCCGTGCGCCTGCACGATCTCGGGCACGCGGGCGAGCTCCGCCGAGATGCGGGGAAGGTCCGCCTGCCGCACGATGACGCTGATGAACGCCTCGATCGGGTAGCCCAGCGAGGACGATGAGATCGCCCGCTCGTACGACAGGAAGACGCCCGAGCGCTCGAGTCGGGCCATGCGCGCCTGCACCGTGTTGCGTGACAGGCCGAGGCGTTCGGCGAGGGCGACGACGGTCGCGCGGGGGTCGGCCGAGAGGGCGGCCAGGAGCTCGAGGTCGACATGATCGAGGGCACTCATAGTGCGAAACGTTAGCACGGTCTGGGGGCCCATCAGTTGTCAACATGCTCAAGCGGAGCGCGGATGCTTGAGCGAGGTGCGATGCGGACGTAGCCTCGAAGGTGCCGGCGACGATGTCGGCGCCACGACGCCCCTCCTCACGAGGGAGGGTTGCACCGAGGAGTGATGACGATGACGCACACCCTGACCCCGACCGCCGATCTCGCGACCGACACCGATGACGTCGCACGGCTGGTCACTCCCGACGGCGAGCGGATCGCCGACCCGGAGCTCGATCGGTGGGTGGCGGACATCGACGGCGCGGCCCTGCGCTCGCTCTACCGCGACATGGTCCTGCTCCGTCGCATCGACACCGAGGGCGTCGCGCTCCAGCGCCAAGGTCAGCTCGCGCTGTGGCCGCCCTGCCAGGGCCAGGAGGCGACGCAGATCGGCACCGCCCGCGGCCTCCGCGCCGACGACTTCGCCTTCCCGAGCTACCGCGAGACCGGCGTCGCCTTCGTGCGGGGCGCCCAGCCCGCGGACTACGTTCTCGCGTGGCGCGGCGAGGAGCACTCGACGTACAACCCGTTCGACATCAACACGGCCACTCAGCAGATCATCATCGGCGCCCAGTCCCTGCACGCCGTCGGTTACGCGATGGGCATCCAGCGCGACGGCACCGACCAGGTCGCGGCCGCCTACTTCGGCGACGGCGCCACCAGCCAGGGCGACGTCAACGAGGCGATGATCTTCGCATCGTCCTTCGGCGCGCCCGTGGTGTTCGTGTGCACGAACAATCAGTGGGCCATCTCCGAGCCCGTCTCGGTGCAGGCCAAGTTCCCGATCGCGGGCCGCGCGCCGGGGTTCGGCATCCCGAGCATGCGCGTCGACGGCAACGATGTGCTGGCGTGCCTGGCCGCGATGCGGTGGGCCGTCGACAACGCCCGTCAGGGGAACGGTCCCGCGTTCATCGAGGCCGTCACCTACCGCATGGGCCCGCACACGACATCCGATGACCCGACGCGATACCGCGACAAGGAAGAGGTCGAGCGCTGGAAGGGCCGTGATCCGCTGGCCCGCATCGAGGCGCTGTTGCGCGCGCAGGGCGAGTTCGACGACGAGTTCGCCGCACGCGTCGCGGCCGATGCCGACGCACTGGCCGCCGAGGTGCGCGCCGCCGCGCAGGGCGCGGTCACGCGCGACCCGATCACCGTCTTCGACAACGTCTACGCCGAGCAGCACTCCGGCATCGACGAGCAGCGCGCGTGGTTCGGCGCCTACCTCGAGGGCTTCACCGTCGAAGGCACGGAGGCGGTTCGATGAGGCAGCTCACCATGGCGAAGGCCATCAACGAGGGACTCCGTCGCGCGATGGCCGACGACCCGAAGGTGCTCGTCATGGGCGAGGACATCGGCAAGCTCGGCGGCGTGTTCCGCATCACCGACGGACTCCAGGACGAGTTCGGTGCCCAGCGCGTGGTCGACACCCCGCTCGCCGAGGCCGGCATCATGGGCACGGCCGTGGGTCTGGCCTTCCGCGGATACCGGCCCGTCGTCGAGATCCAGTTCGACGGGTTCATGTATCCCGCGTTCGACCAGATCGTGTGCCAGGTCGCCAAGATGCACTACCGCACGCGCGGAAACGTGCAGATGCCGATCACGATCCGCATCCCGTGGGCGGGCGGCGTCGGGGCGGCCGAGCACCACTCCGAATCGCCCGAGGCGTACTTCGTGCACACCTCCGGACTGCGCGTCATCGCGGTCTCGAACCCGCAGGACGCCTATGTCATGCTGCGCCAGGCCATCGCCTCCAACGACCCGGTCGTCTACTTCGAGCCCAAGCGGCTCTACCACACGAAGGGCGAGGTGGACCTCGATGTGGACCTCGCCGACGCCCCGCCGATGGGACTCGCGCGCGTGGCCCGCGAGGGCAGCGACGTGACGCTGCTCACGTACGGTTCGCAGGTTCTGACCGCGATGGATGCCGCGACCGCTGCCGAGGACGACGGGGTCTCGATCGAGGTCATCGACCTGCGTTCGATCTCGCCGGTCGACTACCGCACGGTGACCGCGTCCGTCCGCAAGACCGGGCGTGTGGTCGTCACCCACGAGGCGGCTCGCGAGGCGGGCGTGGGCGCAGAGCTCGTCGCGAGCGTGACGGAGCGCTGCTTCAACTTCCTCGAGGCGCCGCCGCAGCGCGTCACCGGGCACGACACCCCGTACCCGCCTGCCAAGCTGGAGAAGCACCACATCCCCGATCTCGACCGCATCCTCGATGCCGTCGACCGGGTGATGGATCGCCCGAACAGCCTGACGGGAGTCGAGCTGTGATCCAGGACTTCCGGCTCCCCGACCTCGGCGAGGGCCTCCCCGAGGCGGAGATCGTCGCGTGGCTCGTCGCCGAGGGTGACACCGTGACGCTCAATCAGACGATCGCGGAGGTCGAGACCGCGAAGGCCGTCGTCGAACTGCCGTCACCCTATGCCGGTGCGATCTCGAAGCTCCACGCCGCAGCCGGCGATGTGGTCGAGGTCGGCTCCGTGCTCATCTCCTACGACCTGGGTGGGGATGATGTGGTCGCGCCCGCTCCGGCTGCCGAGTCGGAGCAGGCTGGGGAGGAGTCCTCCAAGGCCGAGCCCAATCTCGTGGGGTACGGGGCTGCGCCCCGTGGCAGCGCCCGCCCGCAGCGTCGCGCGCGTTCCGCGGCGGGCCGGCCCGCGGCATCCGACACCGCTGTCCTCGAGGCGGCGCCGCACGACGCGATCCACCTCACCGAGGTCGAGCGTCCGCTCGAGCGTCCGCGCTCGACCCCGCCGGTGCGCCTGTTCGCCAAGCAGCTCGGCATCGATCTGGCGCTCGTCGAAGCGACCGGCGCGAACGGCGTCATCACGAGGGCGGATGTCGAGTCCTACGCCGAGCGCGTGGGCGCAGCACCCGTGGGCACGGCATCCGTCGCCGAGCCCGAGCTCATGCCCGAGCTGCGTCCGATGCCGATGTCGGGGGAGCGGACCACGCGGACGCCGATCCGCGGGGTGCGCAAGCACACCGCCGAGGCCATGGTCCGCAGCGCGTTCACCGCCCCGCACGTGACGACATTCCTGACCGTGGACGTGACCGCGACGACGGAGCTGATCGCCTCTCTGAAGGCCGACCGCGCGCTCCAGGAGCACAAGATCGGTGTCATGGCGGTCGCGGCGAAGGCCGTCTGCCTGGCGCTCGCCCACCACCCCGGACTGAACTCGCGGTGGGACGACGCGGCCGGCGAGATCGTCGAGCACCACTACGTCAACCTCGGCATCGCCGCGGCGACGGGCCGCGGCCTCGTCGTGCCGAACATCCGCGATGCGCAGGAGCTCTCGCTCGTCGAGCTGGGGGACGCGATCCGCACCCTCGCCGAGACCGCGCGCGCGGGCAAGACGGCCCCGGCCGACATGATGGGCGGCACGTTCTCGATCACGAACGTCGGGGTGTTCGGCGTCGATGCGGGAACGCCGATCCTCAACCCGGGCGAGGCCGGGATCCTCGCGCTCGGCGCGGTGCGGCGCCAGCCCTGGGAGTACAAGGGCGAGATCGCTCTGCGCGACGTGATGACCCTGGCGCTCTCGTTCGACCACCGCCTGGTCGACGGAGAGCAGGGCTCGCGATTCATGGTGGATGTCGCGAACGTGCTGCGCGAGCCCGGCCGCGCGATGCTGCTGCGCTGAACCTGCAGGGGAGTGGAGGGGGCCCGGTGCGGTGCGCGCCGGGCCCCCTCGCTGTGCGCGGGGCGTTCAGTCGATCTTCGGGTAGAACAGGCCCAGGCCGTGCTTGTGGATCGCTTCGTACGCCTGGCGGTACGTGAGCGGCTCGTCCCCGCTGTCGGAACCGTAACGGGCGAGGAGCAGGCCGACCAGCCCCCGGCCCGGAGGGCTGAGCGGCTTGTCCCTGTGCGCGCCGTCCTTGAGGTCGAGCGGCTCGTCCTCCTCGGGATTCGCAGGCACGTACATCGGGTGGACGACGGGCCACGTCGCGGGATCGCGCGGTGTCGGGAGATTGACGATCGAGAAGAGGTCGTTCGCGCCCGCGTCGCGGCGCGTGAGCGGTCGAAGGCCGTGCAGCCGCGTCAGCGTGGCGATGACGGCACCGTGGTGCATCTCGTCGTTGACGATCGTGTTGCGGCGCGTGTAGGCGGAGACGGCGATCGCGGGCACGCGCAGACCGAGCCGGTCGAAGGAGAATCCCATCTCGCCCGGCCCCGCGCCCGCCGTCGGGGGCGTCGCGCGCGGGGGCGGCACGTGATCGTAGGTTCCGCCGTGCTCGTCGAACGTGATGAGGAGCATCGTGTTCATCGCGTTCGATCCGCCGGGCGTGGCCGAGTGCTTGATCGCGTTGTAGACGCTCGCGACGAGCTTCTCGCCCGCTCGGACGTCGGAGACCGCGGAGTCGATGATCATGCGGCCGTCGATCGTGCTCGACTTGTAGACGCCGAACGGCGGATGGAAGTCGTTGTGGTTGTAGACCATGCGCGGCTCGATGAAGGCGTACGCAGGGAGCTTTCCGGTGCGGGCGTCCTCGTAGAACTCCTTCATGTGGCCGAATCGCCCGGTGCGCCAGTACTGCTGCAGGACGGGGGCGTGCATCATCCCGGTCAGCGACACGAACTGCATCTCGTCGAAGTAGATCTTCCAGGACACGCCGGCTTCTTCGAGGCGGTTGAAGACCGTGGGCGTCTTCGGCGCATCCAGCCACTTGTCGTAGCCGCCACCGTCTTTGTTGGTGACGAAGCCGTGCGAGGTCGACGCGTGGAAGAACGCGCGATTGCAGTAGGTCTGCGACGGCACCGCCGCGAACCACGCGTCGAAGACGGCGAACTCCCTGGCGAGCGTGGAGAGCACGGGCAGCTGCTCGGGCGAGAAGCCGCCCATGATGTGCCTGGTCTCGTCGATGGACGGCGCCTTGCCGCCGCGCAGCCGCTCGTAGTTGTTCCAGTAGTCCTGGACGAACCCGGACATCGTGGCCCGGGTGCCCGTCGGCGGGGCGTTGAACGGCGCCTGCATCTGGCCGATCTGGCTCGTGGCGTTGCTCGCAGGGTCGACCGTCCCGAACAGCTGCGTGTTGACGTGCGGGAACTCCTCGCCGGGATCGGGGTTCGGCCGCCCCATGACCTCATCGGTCGGACCGTCGTACGGATGAGCAGCGATGCGTTCGCCGGTGGGCGCGACATTGGCGTAATCGCCGAAGGCGAGACCATCGAAGGTCGCGCCGTCGGGCAGGTCATCGGGCGTGTACAGCCAGCCGAGCATGTTGTCGAAGGAACGGTTCTCGCCCATCAGCACGACCACGTGGTCGAATCCCGGCTCTGACCGCGGCGGCACGGCGCCGAAGTCGACAGACCCCTCCTGCACTCCGACCGTGTGGCCGATCGCGGCGCCCGCAGCGGCTCCGATGCCACCGCCGACCACGAGACCGGCGGCCGCGATGCCGCCGAACTTCAGGAAGTCGCGGCGTGAGCTCGCCTCGCCGCCCGTCTCCGGTGGCACGTCGAAGCCCGGGGGCGTGGCGCCGCCGTCAGCGGCAGCCGCCCCGTCTGCGTCGCTGTTCCGGCCGGACTCCGGCATCGTGCGTTCAGACTAGGGCACCTCGCGCGGGGTCAGGCGCTGAGTGCGGCCAGCGCCATCGACTCGAGGATGCCGCGCACGTGGTCTTCGCGCGGCTCTTCCCGCAGCACCCTGACGCTGTGCGGTGTCGAGTTGATCAGGCCGAAGCACGCGTGGGCTCGAACGCGCAGATCTTCGCGCGTGCGCGCGGGGCGGAGGGCGAGGAGGATGCCGACCCAGACCTCGACGTACTCCCGTTGCAGGCGCCGCACGCTGTGGCGGTCGTCGTCGGACAGGCTCGCGAGGTCGCGGTCCTGCACGCGGATGACGTCGGCATCGCTGAGCGCGAAGTCCACGTGGAACGCGATGATGGCGCGCAGCTGGTCCGAGGGCGTGCCGCCGCGGTCGACGACGCCGCGTCCGCCGGCGAGGAGGCGCTCACTCACGCCGACGAGGATCGCGCCCAGCAGCGCCTGCTTGTTCGCGAAGTGCCGGTAGAGGGCGGGTCCGCTGACGCCGACCGCCGCGCCCAGCTCCTCCAGGCTCACGCCGCTGAAGCCGCGCTCTGCGAAGAGCCTCGCCGCCTCGTGGAGGATCGCCGCCTGGCGATCCGCCTTCGCACGATCGCGCTCGGTGACCCCGCTTGTCATCTCAGTTAATCCTCGCTAACCTGGACTCCAGTTAGTGAACACTAACCAATTCGGTCGCGTGTCGACAACGAACGTGACCCGATCGTGACGTCGACGGAGATGACATGGGTGCCCTGACGAGCTCGGCCGTCCGAGACGACGCCTTCGCGCGCACGCGCGACGCGCAGGCGGAGCAGGCCGCGCGACTCCGCGAGCGGCTGGCCACCGTCGCACTCGGCGGTCCGGAAGCATCCCGCGCGCGCCATCTCGCCCGGGGGAAGCTGCTTCCGCGCGATCGCGTCGTGCGACTCCTCGACGAGGGGAGTCCCTTCGTCGAGATCGCCCCGCTCGCGGCGGAGGGACTGTACGGCGGGGATGCCCCGGCCGCCGGTGTGATCGCGGGGATCGGTCTCGTCCACGGCCGCCAGGTGATGGTCGTCTGCAACGACGCGACGGTCAAGGGCGGCACCTACTATCCGATGACCGTGAAGAAGCACCTCCGCGCTCAGGAGATCGCCTTCGAGAACCGCCTGCCGTGCATCTACCTCGTGGACTCCGGCGGCGCGTTCCTGCCGATGCAGGACGAGGTGTTCCCCGACCGGGACCACTTCGGGCGCATCTTCTTCAACCAGGCTCGCCTTTCGGCCGCCGGCATCCCGCAGATCGCGGCCGTCCTCGGCTCGTGCACGGCCGGCGGCGCCTACGTCCCGGCGATGAGCGACGAGACGGTGATCGTGCGCAATCAGGGCACGATCTTCCTCGGTGGTCCGCCCCTCGTGAAGGCCGCGATCGGCGAGGTCGTGACGGCCGAGGAACTCGGCGGGGGAGAGCTGCACGCTCGGCGCTCCGGTGTGGTCGATCATCTCGCCGAAGACGACGAGCACGCGCTCGAGATCGTGCGCGACATCGTCGCGACCCTTCCGCTCCCGGCCGCGCCGGCGTGGGATGTCACCACCGCCGTGGCGCCCGCCGTCGACCCCGGGGATCTCTACGGCGTCGTCCCCGTCGACGTGAACCAGCCGTACGACGTGCGCGAAGTGATCGCGCGTCTCGTGGATGCGAGCGAGCTCCACGAGTTCAAGCGGGAGTACGGTGACACGCTCGTGACCGGCTTCGCGCGCATCCACGGCCACCCCGTCGGGATCGTCGCCAACAACGGCGTCCTGTTCAGCGAGTCCGCGCAGAAGGGCGCGCACTTCATCGAGCTGTGCGACCAGCGCGGCATCCCGCTGCTGTTCCTGCAGAACATCTCCGGCTTCATGGTGGGGACGGATGCCGAGGCCGGCGGCATCGCGAAGGACGGCGCGAAGATGGTCACGGCCGTCGCGACGACCCGCGTGCCCAAGCTCACCGTGGTGATCGGCGGGTCCTTCGGAGCGGGCAACTACTCGATGTGCGGACGCGCGTACTCGCCGCGCTTCCTGTGGACGTGGCCGGCGAGCCGCATCTCGGTCATGGGAGGCCCGCAGGCGGCATCCGTCCTGTCGACCGTGAAGCGCGATCAGCTCGAAGCGCGCGGCGAGGAATGGGCCGCCGACGAGCAGGCCGCGTTCGAGGCGCCGATCCGCGCCCAGTACGAGGAGCAGGGCAACCCGTACTACGCGACCGCGCGCCTGTGGGACGACGGCATCATCGACCCCGCCGACACGCGCGACCTCCTGGGCCTGGCGCTCGATGTCGTCTCGCGCACGCCGCTCCCCGAACCCCGCTTCGGCGTCTTCCGGATGTGAGACCGATGAACCCCACCGACACCGCTCCCTTCCGCACGGTCCTCGTCGCCAACCGCGGCGAGATCGCGCGACGTGTGATCCGGACGCTCCGGCGCCTCGGCATCCGCTCGGTCGCCGTCTACAGCGACGCCGACGCGGATGCCCCCCACGTGCGCGAAGCCGACACCGCCGTGCGGATCGGGCCGGCCGCGGCATCCGCGTCCTACCTCGACATCGACGCGGTGATCGCCGCCGCGCGCGCGACCGGTGCCGAAGCAGTGCACCCCGGCTACGGGTTCCTGTCCGAGAACGCCGCGTTCGCCCGCGCGTGCGCCGAGGCGGACATCGTCTTCATCGGGCCCGGGGTGCGCGCCCTCGACGTCATGGGGGACAAGATCCGCTCGAAGGAGCATGTGTCGGGACACGGCGTGCCGACCGTTCCCGGCTTCAGTGCCGCCGGGATGACCGATGCCCAGATCGCGGCGGCGGCCGAGGAGGCCGGATTCCCGCTGCTCGTGAAGCCGTCGGCGGGCGGGGGCGGCAAGGGCATGCAGGTCGTGCGCGAGGCGTCCGAGCTCGTGGACGCCATCGCGACCGCACGACGCGTCGCGGCCTCGGCGTTCGGCGACGACACCCTGCTGCTCGAGCGCCTCATCGAGCGCCCTCGCCACATCGAGGTTCAGGTGCTCGCCGATGCCCACGGCACGGTCGTTCACCTCGGTGAGCGCGAGTGCACTCTGCAGCGGAGGCATCAGAAGGTGATCGAGGAGGCTCCGTCACCCGTGGTCGACGCGACCACGCGCGCCCGGATCGGCGCGGCCGCCTGCGCCGCCGCCGCGAGCGTCGACTACCGCGGCGCCGGCACCGTCGAGTTCCTCGTCGCAGGAGACCGCCCTGACGAGTTCTTCTTCATCGAGATGAACACCCGTCTGCAGGTGGAGCATCCGGTCACCGAGCTCGTGACCGGCGTCGACCTGGTCGAGCAGCAGCTGCGCATCGCGGCGGGGGAGCCCCTCGCCTTCGCACAGGAGGACGTGCGTCTCGACGGTCACGCGATCGAGGCGCGCGTCTACGCCGAGAGCCCCGAACGAGGTTTCCTCCCCGCCATCGGGGACGTGCTGGTGTGGCGGCCGGCCGAGACGGTGCGCACGGATGCCGCGATCGAGTCCGGCTCGGTCGTGACCGCCGACTACGACCCGATGATCGCGAAGGTCATCGCGCACGGCGCCGACCGCGCGGAGGCCCTCGCCCGGCTCGACGCCGCGTTGGCCGACACCCTGCTGTTCGGCGTGGAGACCAACATCGCGTTCCTGCGCGAGCTGCTCGCAGACGAAGGCGTGCGGGCCGGACGCATGGACACCGGCCTCATCGACCGGCTCCCGCCCTTCTCGGCTCCGCGGCCGTCCTCGCTCACGCTCGGCGCGGCGGCTGCGGCCGGAGCTCCGTCCGACGCGCGGGACAGAACGGATGCCGCATCCTCGTTGTGGCGTGACGGCTCGGGGTGGCGTTCCGGCGGTCCCGCAGCGACGACGACGGTGGCGGTCGAGACCGCCGGCGGTGTCGTGGTCGTTCCGCGCCCGGCTCCGATCGTCGTCGCGGGCTCGACCGGCGAGGACGCTCTGCCGGTCCACCCCGACGCGGACGAAGACGTGACGCTGGCCGTCGACGCCGAGGGATGGACCTGGGTGCATGCGGACGGCGCGACCCACCGGGTGCGCGCCCTCAGCCGACGCACGGCGATGGAGCAGCGGCTGGCAGCCCGGGACCGCGAGGCCGCGGCGAGCGATCCGGAGCTGCGCGCTCCGATGCCCGGCGCCGTCGTGGCCGTTCACGCCGTCGACGGCGCCGTGGTCGCCGCCGGCGACCGCATCGCCACGATCGAGGCCATGAAGATGGAGCACCCCGTCGTCGCGCCTCATGGCGGCGTGGTGCGCCTCGATGTCGCCGTGGGCGACCAGGTGCGTCGCGACCAGGTGCTCGCCCACGTCACCCTGACCGAGACCTCGCATGACGAGGCATCCGATTCCCCCTCCTGAGACCCGAGGAGCACGCATGGACCACTTCAATCTCACCGAGGACGAGCGCGAGCTCGCCCGCATGGTGCGCGACTTCGCCGAGCAGATCGTCGCGCCGCAGGCGTACGAGGCCGACCGCACGAAGACGCTGCCGATGGACGTCGTCGCGCAGATGGGCGAGCTGGGCCTGTTCGGCCTGCCGTTCCCCGAGGAGTACGGCGGGCAGGGAGGCGACTACTTCGCCCTGTGCCTCGCGATCGAGGGGCTCGGCCGTGTCGACCAGTCGATCGCGATCACGCTCGAGGCCGGAGTGAGCCTCGGCGCGATGCCGGTGTTCCGCTTCGGCACCGAGCAGCAGAAGCAGGAACTCCTTCCCGATCTGCTCGCCGGCCGCGCCCTCGCGGGGTTCGGCCTGACCGAGCCCGAGGCGGGCTCGGATGCCGGCGCCACGCGCACCACCGCGAAGCTCGACGGCGGCGAATGGGTGATCAACGGCTCGAAGCAGTTCATCACCAACTCCGGCACCGACATCACCCGGTTCGTCACCGTGACCGCCGTGACCGGGGAGGCGAACGGCCGCAAGGAGATCTCCACGATCATGGTGCCGACGGGCACACCCGGCTTCACCGTCGAGCCCGGCTACGACAAGGTCGGCTGGCACGCCTCCGACACCCACCCGCTCACCTTCCAGGACGCGCGCGTGCCGGAGGCCAACCTCATCGGGGAGCGCGGCCGCGGTTTCGCGAACTTCCTCCACATCCTCGACGAGGGGCGCATCGCGATCGCCGCGCTCTCGACGGGCGCGGCGGAGGGGTGCGTCGAAGCGGCGATCGACTACGCGAAGAAGCGCACCGTCTTCGGCGATGCGCTCTCCACCCGACAGGGGATCCAGTTCCTCCTCGCCCGCATGCAACTGCGCGTGCACAACGCGCGCCTCGCCTGGCACCACGCCGCACGGCTGCGCGACGCAGGCAAGCCCTTCAAGACCGAGGCGGCCATCGCGAAGCTCACGGCGAGCGATGCGGCGATGGACAACGCGCGGGACGCGACCCAGATCTTCGGCGGCAACGGCTTCATGAACGAGTACCCCGTCGCCCGCCACTACCGCGACTCGAAGATCCTCGAGATCGGCGAGGGCACGAACGAGGTGCAGCTGCTCGTCATCGCGCGATCCCTGGGAGTAGCGTGACGGACGTGGACGGCACCGGCGAGGCCAAGGCGATCGTGCAGCGCGGGCTCTACTACGACGAGCTCGCGACGGGCGCGCGCTACCTGCACCGGCCGGGCCGCACGGCGACCGAGGCCGACAACGTCCTCTTCTCGTCGCTCACGATGAACACGCAGGCCCTGCATCTCGACGCGGCGTTCTCGGAGGGCCAGCCCTTCGGCCAGCGACTCATGAACTCGATGTGGACGCTCGCCACGATGGTCGGCGCATCCGTGTCGCAGATCACGCAGGGCACGCTCGTGGCCCAGCTCGGTCTCGCCGACATCTCGTTCCCCGCGCCCCTGTTCCACGGCGACACGCTGTACACGGAGACCGAGATCCTCGACAAACGACTCTCGGCCTCACGTCCGGGGCAGGGGATCGTGACCATGCGGCACATCGGGCGCAACCAGCGGGGCGAGGTCGTGGCGTCCGCCACGCGGACGGCGCTGATGTGGTGCGCCCCCGAGGAGGAGTCATGAGCACGATCGGCACCGGTCCGGCGATCCTGTTCTGCCCTGCGGACCGCCCCGAGCGGTTCGGCAAAGCCCTCGAGCGCTCCGACGCCGTGATCCTCGACCTCGAGGACGCGGTCGCCCCTGCGGCGAAGGCGGCAGCGCGCGGCGCGGTGATCGAGTCGGAGCTGGACCCGGACCGCGTGATCGTGCGCGTGAACCCGCTGGATTCGGACGACTTCGTGTCCGACCTGGCGTCGCTGTCGCAGACGGACTACCGGCGCATCATGGTCGCCAAGGCCGAGTCGCCCAAGCGCCTCGCGAAGCTCGATCGTCGCTTCGAGGTCGTGGCACTCTGCGAGACCGCCAAGGGCATCTCGCAGGCGGATCGGATCGCTGCGCTGCCGAACGTCGTCGCCCTCATGTGGGGCGCGGAGGACCTCGTCGCCAGCATCGGCGGCACGTCCAGCCGCAAGCCCAACGGCCGCTATCGCGACATCGCCCGGTATGCGCGCGCCCGGGTTCTGCTCGCCGCCGGCGCGCGCGGAAAGGCCGCGATCGACGCGGTGCATGTCGACATCGGCGACGTGAAGCGCCTGGCCATCGAGGCAGCGGATGCCGCGGCATCCGGGTTCTCCGCGACGGCCTGCATCCACCCCAGCCAGGTCGCGATCATCCGCGACGCTTATCGACCCGACGAGAAGGCCGTCGCATGGGCGCGTGGCGTCCTCGCGGCCGCCGAGGAGGAGCGCGGGGTCTTCACGTACGAGGGGCGCATGGTCGACGAGCCGGTGCTGCGGCACGCGCGCGCGACGCTGCGGCGCGCAGGGTCATAATCGACGACACGCTCAGTCCTTCGCCGCGACGCGCTGAGCGGCGATCGCGGCGGCGATGCGGCCGACGAGGTCGTACGGCAGTTCAGCCGAGTGAGGGAAGACGACCGAGTCCTTCTCGGCGCGGAACGGGGCGACCTCCGCCTCCAGAGCCTCATCGAGCGGCGGCACCGGGTAGAGGCCGATGTGCTTCTTCCATCCCGCGAAATGCAGCGCGTACCGGCCGCCGAGCATGACCGCGGCGATGCCGTAGCGGATCTTCTCCTCGGGCGCCGCGCCCGCTGCCGCGGTCACGGCGTCGACGATCTCAGCGCGCACGCGGCGCAGGCGGTCGGCGATCTCGGGGTCGAAGCCGGCGATGTACTCGTCGACGGTGGCGGGACTCGGCATGGCGCCGAGCCTAGGCCACGGCTCCCGCGTACGTGAGCAGGCGCAGACGGTCACGCTCGAACAACAGCTCGTGCGCCGAGCCGTTCGCGAGCCGCACGCCGGCCGGCGGAAGCTCGCCGCCCGAAGCGTGCCGGATGACCTCGCGGATGAGCGCACCGTGGGTGACCACCACCAGTCGGGCCTCACCGGGACCGGTCGCCACGCGATGGTCCCGCACCGCGTGGGCGAGGGCCGACAGGGCACGACGACGCAGCAGGGGCAGCGGCTCGGCACCGGGGACCTCGGCCGTGTGCCAATCGCCCCAGCGCTCGAAGAACTCGGCAGAGTCGATGCCCTCGGCCTCGCCGTAGGACCGCTCACGCAGCTCCGGGTAGACGCGCGGATCGGGCAGCCCCAGCTCGGCCGCGATGATCTCGGCCGTCTCCCGCGCGCGCGAGAGATCGCTCGACACGATAGCGACGGGCCGCTCTCCCAGCCCCGTGCGCAGCGCTGCCGCGGCGGTGCGAGCCTGTTCGCGGCCGGTGTCGTTGAGCGGGATGTCGGTGGAGCCCTGGATACGCCGGGCGCGGTTCCAGTCGGTCTCGCCGTGGCGGATGAGGGTCAGCGCGGTCACCCTGCGAGCCTACGGGGCGCGACCTGTCAGCTCGCCGAGGGGAGTGCGGCGGCGAAGGCGCGCAGGACCTCGCTCGCGCCCGCATCGACCTTGACCGTCGCGCGAGCGTCCGCGCGCGTGGCGCCGCGGTTCACGATCACCACGGGCAGTCTGCGTCGCCGTGCGCGCTCCAGAAGCCGGATGCCGGAGTTCACCACGAGCGAGGAACCGGCGATCACGAGCCCGTCGCTCGCCTGCACGAGCTGCTCCGCCTCGCGGAACTTCTCGGCCGGGATGAACTCGCCGAAGAAGACGACATCGGGCTTGAGCATCCCCCCGCACACGGTGCACTCGGGAATGACGAACCCGTCGCTGCTCTCGGGGAGGACGTCACCGTCGGGGCCTAGCGCAACACTGTCGGGGACGGTGATCCAGGGGTTGGCTGCCTCGACGCGCACGGCGACATCGCGGCGGTCGAACACCTGACCGCAGTGCGTGCAGAAGACACGGCGCATCGTGCCGTGCAGCTCGACCACGCGCCTGCTCCCGGCCCGCACGTGGAGCCCGTCCACGTTCTGCGTGACGACGCCGGTGGCGACTCCACGCTGCTCGAGCTCGGCGATGGCGCGGTGGCCGCCGTTCGGCTCGGCGGCCGCGAACGCACGCCACCCGAGATGGCTGCCGACCCAGTAGCGCCTGCGCGCGGCCTCGCTCGAGAGGAACTGTTCGGCGGTCATCGGGGTGCGCACCGGCGCGCCCTTGCCGCGGTAGTCGGGGATGCCCGAGTCGGTGGAGAGGCCCGCACCGGTGAGGATCGCGATGCGCCGGCCGGCGAGGGCATCGAGCGCGCGCGACACCGCCGCCGTCGCTTCGGCGTCGAGCTCTGTCACGATCGACACGCGATCACCCCCTTCGGGTCAGAGTGTAGGGCGCGCGGTTTACCGGGATGTTACGCCGCGTGCGAGAGTGGGGGCGTGGGCATCGAGCGGATCGCGACGGCAGACGACGCCCGCCTGGCCGACTTCCGCGATCTGACGGATGTCGCCCTCCGCCGGATCCTGGAGCCCGCCGGCGGTCTCTACATCGCGGAGTCGGCGAAGGTCATCGCGCGTGCCGTGGCGGCAGGGCACCGGCCCCGCTCGGTGCTGGTGCAGGAGAAGTGGCTTCCCGACGTCGAGGCGCTCGCCCTCGACACCGACACCCCCGTGTACGTCGTCTCCGCCGACATCGCGGAGCAGCTCACCGGCTACGCCGTGCACCGCGGCGCCCTCGCCGCGATGCACCGGCCGACGCTGCCGTCGGTGACGGAGGTCCTCGACCGCGCGCGGCTGGTCGTGGTGCTCGAGGAGATCATCGACCACACGAACGTCGGCGCGATCTTCCGTGCGGCCGCCGGCCTCGGCGCCGATGCCGTCCTCGTGAGCGAACGGTGCGCGGATCCGCTGTACCGGCGGAGCGTGCGGGTGAGCATGGGAACCGTCTTCCAGGTGCCGTGGACACGTCTCCCGCCGTGGGGCGAGGCGCGCGGCATCCTTCACGGCGAGGGCTTCCACCTCGCGGCGCTGGCACTGTCGGACGAGGCCGTGCCGCTGGACGTGTTCGGCGCGAGCGGACACGAACGCGTGGCCCTGATGCTCGGGGCCGAGGGCGACGGCCTGAGCCGCGCCGCGCTTGCGGCCTCGGACAGCGTCGTGACGATCCCCATGACCGGTGGTGTCGATTCGCTCAACGTCGCCGCCGCGAGCGCCGTGGCGCTGTGGGAGCTGCGGCGGCGCTAGCGGATCAGGCCCTCGCGTCGGGCTCGAAGTCCGGCGCAGGCGCCAGTGTCGTGACCGGAAGGGCGTCGGGGCGCTTCGCCGTGACCGTGTCGCCCGAGGACTGGTGGCGCAGCCGCCGGAGCACCCACGGGACGAAGTGCTCGCGTGCCCAGACCAGGTCGACCGCACGCGCCTCGCGCCACGTGCGCATCGGGAACGGGTCGGGCTGCATCGGCTGAAGGTCGTTGGGCACGTTGAGCGCCCGGAGGACCATGCGGGCGATCTCGTGGTGGCCGAGTGCGTTGTAGTGCAGGCGGTCGTCGTCGAAGAAGCGCATGTCCTGCACCTCTTTGAGCGCCCACTGGTCGGCGACCACGCAGTCGTACTTGTCGGCGATCGCCCGGATGTTCTCGTTGTAGATCGCGACGCGCCCGCGGATGCCGCGGAACACCGGCGTGAAGTTGGTGTCGATTCCCGTGAAGACCACGACGGTGGCCCCATCGCTCGAGAGACGGACGACGGCGTCCTCGAAGACCTGCGCGACGGCGTCGGGGTCGGCCCCCGGGCGGATCACGTCGTTCCCGCCTGCCGAGAAGCTCACGAGGTCGGGCTTGAGCGCGAGCGCCGGCTCGACCTGCTCGTCGACGATCTGGCCGATCAGGCGCCCGCGGATCGCGAGATTCGCGTAGGCGAAGTCGTCGACCTGCTGCGACAGCACTTCGGCGGCGCGGTCCGCCCAGCCGCGGAAGCCGTTCGGCGCCGACGGCTCGGGGTCTCCGACACCCTCGGTGAACGAGTCGCCGATCGCGACCCAGCGCCGCCAGGGATGGGGCTCGGGGTTGGGAATGTAGGGGGTGCGGGGATCGTCTCTGTCAGGCATCGTCTTCCTCGGCTCGTGACCGATGCCCAGGCTACCCCGACCGTGCGACAGGGTCACCGCGTCGCCTCGCGGGTCGTTGCGGCGGTGTCGCCCGGGTCGTCTATCGTGGTGTCTCGTTGTCCGTGGCGGGGGGAGGTGCGATGCACGACGACTCGGTCCTCGAAGCACCGCACGCCGCGCCCTCGCCCCCAGAGCCGCACGAGACGGATCCTTCTTCCGAAGACGCCCACATCGGCAGCTTCCGCGCCGAGCATCTGTCGCCCTCGTTCCCGCAGCGAGCGCCGTGGGGCACCGCCCAGCGCCTGCGCGCGTGGCAGGCCGAGGCGCTCGACCTGTACTTCGGCCTCGACGGTCCCGACGGCGTCGGCGGCGGTCCTCGCGACTTCCTCGCCGCCGCGACCCCGGGCGCCGGCAAGACGACCTTCGCTCTCCGGCTGGCGAGCGAGCTGCTGCGCCGTCGCGTCATCGATCGCATCGTCGTGGTCGCGCCCACCGAGCACCTCAAGACGCAGTGGGCGGATGCCGCGGCCCGCGTCTCGATCCGGCTCGACCCCGCCTTCAGCAACCGGCACACCGCGCCAGCGCGGCATTACCACGGCGTCGCCGTGACGTACGCGCAGGTCGCGGTGAAGGCATCCGTCCACCAGCGCCTCGTCATGGATGCCCGCACCCTCGTGATCCTCGACGAGGTGCACCACGGCGGTGACGCCCTGAGCTGGGGCGATGCGCTGCGCGAGGCCTATGCGCGGGCAACGCGCCGTCTGCTGCTGTCGGGCACGCCCTTCCGCAGCGACACCGCACCGATCCCGTTCGTCGAGTACCACCCCGACCAGCACGGCATCCGTCTCTCGCGCACCGACTACGCCTACGGCTACCGGCGCGCGCTCGAGGACGGCGTCGTGCGTCCGGTCATCTTCATGGTCTACGCCGGACAGATGCGCTGGCGCACCAAGACCGGCGACGAGATGGAAGCCCAGCTCGGACAGGACAACACGAAGGACATCACGTCGCAGGCGTGGCGCACGGCGCTCGATCCCGCGGGGGAGTGGATCCCCGCCGTCCTGCGGTCCGCCGATCGTCGCCTGAGCGAAGTGCGCGAGCAGGTTCCGGATGCCGGTGGCCTGGTGATCGCGACGGATCAGACCGCCGCGCGCGCCTACGCGGACATCCTGCGCGACATCACCGGCGAGGATCCCACCGTCGTGCTCTCCGACGAAGCCGAGGCGTCGTCGCGCATCGAGACGTTCTCCGGGAGCACCAGCCGGTGGATGGTCGCGGTGCGCATGGTGTCGGAAGGCGTCGACGTGCCCCGCCTGGCCGTCGGGGTCTACGCCACCTCCGCCTCGACCCCGCTGTTCTTCGCGCAGGCGATCGGCCGCTTCGTGCGCGCGCGGCGCCGCGGCGAGACGGCGAGCGTGTTCCTCCCCAACGTGCCGCAGCTCCTCGCTCTCGCGGGAGAGCTCGAGCGTCAGCGCGACCATGCGCTCGACCGGGAGAGCGACGGCGACGAGTGGAACGCCGAGGAAGACCTCATGGATGCTGCGGAGCGCGAGGACTCCGCATCGGATGCGCTCACCGAGGAGTTCACGTATCAGGCGCTGGGCTCACTGGCCCATTTCGACCGCGTGCTCTTCGACGGCAAGGAGTTCGGTCAGCTGGCGGTGCCGGGGACGCCCGAGGAGGAGGAGTTCCTGGGGCTTCCCGGGCTGCTGGAGCCCGAGCACGTCCACGAGCTGCTCATGCAGCGGCAGGCGCGACAGGGCCGCCACCGGCGTGCACGGGAGGACCGTGAGGCCGACAGCCCCGATGAGGAGCCCGCGCTCCCGCAGGCGCTGCACCGCTCGCTCAAGGAGCAGCGGCAACTGCTCAACAGTCTCGTGGGGCTGTACGCACGCCAGTCCGGTGAGGCCCACGGCCTCGTGCACGCCGAACTGCGGCGGGTCTGCGGCGGCCCCGCGGTGTCGCACGCCACCGTCGCCCAGTTGCAGGCGCGCATCGACGTTCTCCGCAAGCGCGTTCGCGCCTGATCCGCTCACTTCCCACGTCGGTTCGGATCCCCGAAATGCTGGCAATCCGGAGCCGCGCGGGATGCGGCATCCGCTCGCGAACTAGCGTGGAAGGGTTCCCCACGCACCCGGCCAGGAGGCCCCGTTATGAGCGCGCCCGCCGTCCCGACCGCCCGCGACAGACGTCGCTGGGCCCGGTACCTCGTCAACGAGCGCGCCGAGGCGCGCGTGTACCGCGAGCTGGCGAGTCGTCGCGAAGGGGAGGAGCGCGACATCCTGCTCGCCCTGGCGGAGGCCGAGGGAAGGCACGAGGCTCACTGGCTGGCGCTTCTGGGCGGTGAACCCGTTCGCCTGCCGCGCCCGGACGCCCGGACGGTCCTGCTCGGGTCGATGGCGAAGCGCTTCGGCTCGATCTTCGTGCTCGCGCTCGCGCAGAACGCGGAGGCCCGCTCGCCGTACGACGACGAGCCGTTCGCCGCGCCCGCCATGGCTGCGGACGAGAAGATCCATCACGAGGTCGTGCGCGGACTGGCGGCCCGTGGCCGTCGCCGCCTCTCGGGCACCTTCCGCGCGGCCGTGTTCGGCGCGAACGACGGCCTGGTCTCGAACCTCGCGCTCGTGATGGGCATCGGCGCCACGGGAGTGGCGCCGCAGTTCGTCCTCTTCAGCGGAATCGCGGGCCTGCTGGCCGGCGCCCTGTCGATGGGCGCGGGGGAGTTCGTCTCCGTCCGCTCGCAGCGCGAACTGCTCGCCGCCACCGAGCCGAGCGACTTCGCCGACGGAGCGATTCCGCACCTCGACATCGACGCGAACGAGCTCGCGCTCGTCTACCGCACGCGCGGCATGCCCGAGGACGAGGCCACCGCACGAGCGCGGCGCGCGGTCGAATCGGCGCGCGCGCTCGGCGAGGGGCGGACCGACACCTCGCCCGTGAAGGTCGTCGACCACAGCGAGGTCGTCGGCAGCGACTGGAGCGCGGCGCTGTCGAGTTTCCTCTTCTTCGCGTCCGGCGCGATCATCCCCGTCCTCCCGTGGATCTTCGGCCTCTCCGGCGTCGCTGCGATCGTGCTCGCGCTCGTGCTCGTCGGCATCGCGCTGCTGTGCACCGGGGCCGCCGTCGGTCTGCTCTCCGGCGCGCCGCCGCTGTATCGTGCGCTGCGCCAGCTCGCGATCGGGTTCGGCGCGGCCGGGGTCACGTACGCCCTCGGACTGCTGTTCGGGGTCTCTCTCGGGTGACGCGCGCGGGGTGCGCTCGATTCGTTGAACGTCTGGCGACGTGGTAATGTCGGTCCTCGGTTGCGAAACCGAAACCACCTTGCGCGGGTGGCGGAATAGGTAGACGCGCTAGCTTGAGGTGCTAGTGCCCTTTAACGGGCGTGGGGGTTCAAGTCCCCCCTCGCGCACAGTACGAAGAAGGCCCCCGAAAGGGGGCCTTCTTCGTCGAGAGGATAGGTTGGTCGGCATGCCCTCATCCCCGCTCGACCTGCCCGAGGTCGCCGCCGTCGCACGGGATCTGATCCGCATCGACACCACCAATCACGGCGGCGGACGCGCGGCCGGCGAACGCGAGGCCGCCGAGTACGTCGGCCAGTACCTGTCGCAGCTGGGGCTCGCGCCCGAGTTCTATGAGCCCGTTCCGCGTCGCACCAATGTCATGGCGCGCGTGCCGGGTCGCAATCGCGGCAAGCCCGCCCTCGTGCTCCACGGGCACCTCGACGTCGTGCCCGCGATCTCAGCGGACTGGAGCGTCGACCCCTTCGAGGGCGTCGTGCGCGACGGGATGCTGTGGGGTCGCGGGGCCGTCGACATGAAGGACATGGACGCCATGATCCTCACGGCGGTGGCCGACATCCTGCGCGCGGGAGAGCAGCCCGAGCGCGACCTCGTGCTCGCCTTCTTCGCCGACGAGGAGAACGGCGGGGTCGAGGGCTCCGCGCTCGTCGTCCAGGACCGCCCGGAGTGGTTCCTGGGAGCCACCGAGGCGATCAGCGAGGTCGGCGGATACTCGATCTCCGTCGGCGATCGCCGGGCGTACCTCCTGCAGGTCGGCGAGAAGGCGCTCGTGTGGATCCGCCTCGTCGCACGCGGACGAGCCGCGCACGGATCGAGCTTCCACGGCGACAACGCCGTGACCGCGCTCGCGAGCGCCGTCGCGGCGCTCGGCCGCACGGAGTGGCCCGTCACGCTCACCGACACCACGCGCGAGATGGCGGCCCGGCTCGGCGAGCTCACCGGCGCCGGCTCCGACGATCCCGACGCCGTCGCGGCCGCGACGGGCGCGGCATCCGGATTCCTCCGTTCCACGCTGCGCACGACGACGAACCCCACCGGCCTCACCGCGGGATACAAGCACAACGTCATCCCCGACCGCGCCGAGGCGCTCATCGACGTGCGGGTGCTCCCCGGCACCGAGGAGGCGGCTCTCGCCGACATCCGGCGCATCGTGGGAGACGACGTCGACGTCGAGATCGTCCATCAGGACATCGGTCTGGAGGTGCCCTTCTCCGGCGACCTCGTGGATGCGATGGTGTCGGCGCTCGACCGCCACGATCCCGGCATCCCCGTCATCCCGTACCTCATGGGCGGCGGCACCGACAACAAGGCTCTCGCGGCGCTCGGCATCGCCGGCTACGGGTTCGCTCCGCTGCGGCTCCCGGCCGAGCTGGATTTCACCGGAATGTTCCACGGCGTCGACGAGCGCGTGCCCATCGACTCCCTCGTCTTCGGCCAGCGCGTGCTCGCCGACCTCCTCCGCACCTACTGAACGACCCGCGGTGTGCCTCCCCGGCATGCCGCAGCGAAAGGCGCCCATGTTCCTCGAGGCGATCATCCTCGGCATCGTCCAGGGACTCACCGAGTTCCTCCCGGTGTCCTCCAGCGCGCACCTGCGCATCCTCGGCGAGCTCCTGCCCTCCGCCCAGGACCCCGGCGCCGCGTTCACCGCCATCACGCAGATCGGCACCGAGGCGGCCGTCGTGCTCTTCTTCTGGCGCGACATCGTGAGGATCATCGGGCACTGGTTCCGTTCGCTGTTCGGAAAGATCCCGCGCAACGACCCGGATGCGCGCATGGGATGGCTGATCATCGTCGGCAGCATCCCGATCGTCGTGCTCGGTCTGCTCTTCCAGGACCAGATCGAGACGGTGTTCCGTTCGCTCTGGCTCGTCGCGGCCATGCTGATCCTCTTCGGTGTGCTCCTCGGAATCGCGGATCACGTCGGCGCGAAGAAGCGCGAACTGAAGGACATCACGGTCGGCCACGGCGTCATCTACGGGTTCGCGCAGGCGCTCGCTCTCATCCCGGGCGTGTCGCGTTCAGGCGGGACGATCACCGCCGGGCTCTTCATGGGGTACGAGCGCGCGGCCGCAGCGCGGTACGCGTTCCTCCTGGCGATTCCGGCGGTGTTCGGCAGCGGCTTCTACCAGCTGTTCAAGAGCTGGGACGAGCCGGGCGTGTTCACGCTCGGCGAGACCGCGGTCGCGACGGTCGTCGCCTTCTTCGTGGCGCTCGGTGTGATCGCGTTCTTCATGAGCTGGATCTCCAAGCACAGCTTCCTGCCGTTCGTCGTCTACCGCGTCGCGGTGGGATCCACCGTGCTGGTGCTGCTGAGCACGGGTGTGATCGACGCGTACTGACACCGAGCGCCCGAGGCGTCGCGGTGTCGACGGCTACCGGCGCGGATCGTCGCGACCGGGCTTGGTGGGCCCGTCGCCTCCGCGGCGCAGGTAGCGCTCGAACTCCTGCGCGATCGCATCGCCGGAGGCCTCGGGGGAGTCCCACGTGTCGCGCGTGCGCTCGAGCTGGTGGATGTACTCCGTCATCTCCTCGTCGTCCGCCGCGGCGGCGTCGATCGATGCTTCCCACGCAGCCGCCTCCGTCGCGAGGTCACCGCGCGGAACCGTCGCACCGGTGAGGTCCTCGAGGCGGTCCAGGAGGGCCAGCGTCGCCTTGGGGGACGGGGTGTGGCCGGCGACGTAGTGGGGCACGCTCGCCCACAGACTCGCCGAGGGGATGCCTGCAGCGTCGGCCGCGTGACCGAGAACGCTCAGGATGCCGACCGGGCCCTCGTAGGTGCTCCGCTCGAGCTCGAGGGAGGTGCGCAGCGCATCGTTGTCGCTCCCGGCGAACACGGAGATGGGGCGGGTGTGGGGTACATCGGACATCATCGAGCCCATCGAGAGGAACCCGGTGACGTCCTCGCGGAGCGCGATGTCGATGAACTCCGACGCGAAGGCCTGCCACGCGCGGGCCGGCTCGACCCCCGTGAGAAGCCACAGCTGGGTGCCGCCGCGCGTCGTGCGCGTCGGGCGGAGCAGGGCGGCCTCGGGCCACTTCAGCGTGCGCGAGCCGTCACCCTCCGTGGCGATCTGCGGGCGGGTGTACTGGTAGTCGAAGTAGAGCTCGGGGTCCACGGCGAAAACCGTCTCGTACGTCCCGCCCTCGCGCAGCGCGGTGATGGCCGATGACGCGGCTTCGCCGGCATCGTTCCACCCGTCGAACGCGGCGACGAGCACTCGGCGTCCCAGTCCGTCCACGAGACCTCCTCCACCCGCGGTGCGGGTTCCCTCCAGGATAGGCCCGGTGCGGCGCAGGAGACCCAGGCGTCCCGCGCGCCCTCGTACGCGTCGCCGTCGCCGTGACCCCTCGTGGCCGCCGGATACCATGTACCAGTGAATCCCGCGCCCCTTGCCGCCGTCCTGTGGGACATGGACGGCACCCTCGTCGACACCGAGCCGTACTGGATGGCGGCGGAGACCCCGCTCGTCGAGAGCTTCGGCGGGACGTGGTCGCACGAGCAGGCCCTGGGCCTGGTCGGACTCGGCCTCGAGGACTCCGCGAGGATCTTCCAGGGTGCGGGCGTCCGCATGGGCGTGCAGGACATCATCGACCACCTCACCGACGACGTCATGCGGCAGCTCGCCACGACCGGCGTGCCGTTCCGTCCCGGCGCCCGCGAGCTTCTCGCCGATCTGCGTGCCGCGGGGGTCAAGACCGGCCTGGTCACCATGTCGCTCCGGCGCATGGCCGACACCGTCGTGGACCTCATCGACTTCGATGCGTTCGACGTCGTGGTGGCTGGAGACGACGCCACGCGCCCCAAGCCGTACCCGGACCCCTATCTCCAGGCGTGCGACGCGCTCGGGGTCACCCCTGAGGAGGTCGTGGCGATCGAGGACTCGCCGAACGGCCTGCGCTCAGCGGTCGCGTCCGGCGCCGCCGTGATCGGTGTACCGCTCATGGTGTCGCTCACGGGCGCGGGAGCCCATACCCTGTGGCCGACCCTGGAGGGTCGCACCACCGCGGACGTGGCCTCGTTCCACGCCGCCCACCGCGCCGAGGAGGCAACCTGATGACCGAACGCCCCAGCGGCCCCTTCCGCTTCGGCGACCGCGTGCAGCTGACCGGTCCCAAGGGTCGCCTGCACACGGTCACCCTCCGTGAGCGCGGCGAGCTCCACACGCATCACGGCGTGCTCAAGCACGAGCAGCTCGTCGGCCAGCCCGACGGGTCCGTCGTCGCCAACAGCGGCGGTCACGAGTACCTGGCACTGCGGCCGCTGCTGCGCGACTTCGTGATGTCGATGCCGCGCGGCGCGGCGATCGTCTATCCGAAGGACGCCGCGCAGATCATCGCCGAGGCCGACGTGTTCCCCGGTTCCGTCGTCGTGGAGGCCGGTGTCGGCTCGGGTGCGCTCTCGCTCTGGCTGCTGCGCGCGATGGGCGCCGAGGGTCGCCTCATCTCCTTCGAGCGACGTCCGGAGTTCGCGGAGGTCGCACAGGCGAACGTCGAGACCTACCTCGGCGAGACGCCCTCGAACTGGGACGTCGTGGTCGGCGACCTCGTCGAGTCCCTGCCGGCGGCCGTCGCTCCGGCATCCGTGGATCGTGTCGTGCTCGACATGCTCGCGCCATGGGAGTGCATCGACGTCGTGGCCGACGCGCTCACGCCGGGTGGTGTCGTGCTCTGCTACATCGCGACGGCGACGCAGCTGAGCCGTGTGGCGGAGTACATCCGCAACACCGGGCTGTTCACCGACCCGGAGGCCAGCGAGACGATGGTCCGCGGCTGGCACGTCGAGGGACTCGCGGTGCGCCCCGATCATCGGATGGTCGCGCACACGGGCTTTCTGCTGTGGGCCCGCCGGCTCGCGCCGGGTGCGGTTCCGCCCGAGGTGAAGCGCCGTGCATCGAAGTCCAGCTACGGCGACGATGACGTCGAGCTGTGGACGCCCGGAGCGGTCGGCGACCGGCAGATCACCGACAAGAACCTGCGCAAGCGCGTCCGCGAGGCACAGCGTGCGGCAGACGGCGCGCGCCAGGCGGGCGGCCCGGCGGGCGAGCCGGACGCTTCCGCCTAGACTGTTCCGGTGCGCAAGATCCCCGCTGCCCTCGCGATCCTCGGACTCGCGGCCGTCGGCCTGGCCGGCTGCTCGCTTCCCGCCGCCTCCGACTGCCCCCGTCCCGACGGCGGCGGAGACTCGCTCGACGCGATCCAGGTGACAGGGTCGTCGGATGCCGCGCCCGACGTCGACATCTACACGCCGTTCCACACGTCCGAGACGCAGTTCACCGACATCGAGCAGGGCGACGGCGAGGTGCCCATCACCGCGAGCGACCAGCTGGTGGTCCTCGATCTGAGCCTGTACGCCGGCGAGACGGGCGAGAAGCTCGTCTCCACCGGCTACGACGGCGACCTGTCCCAGCCGTTCCCGCTGTCGCAGTGGACCGAATCCGTGCCGGCTCTCGAAGAGGCGCTCCAGTGCGCATCGGAGGGCTCGCGCGTCGTCGTCGCCGTCGGTCCGGAGGGCATCGACGAGGCCGCCGCTGCCAGCGTGGGACTCGCCGAGGACGACTCGCCGGTCGTCGTGGTGGATGTGCGGAAGGTCTACCTTCCCGCCGCGGAGGGCAGTCTGCAGTTCAACAGCGGCATGGGTCTGCCCGCGGTCGTGCGCGCACCCGACGGCACCCCCGGCGTCGTCATCCCCGACGGCGACGCCCCGGACGAGCTGGTGGTGCAGACGCTCATCAAGGGCGAGGGGCCCGTCGTCGAGGACGACTCGACCGTGCGCCTTCACGTGCTCTCCGTGTCGTGGGACGACAAGGAGCAGCTCGGCTCGACGTGGGAGACCGGCCAGCCGCAGTCGCAGTCGGTCGAGGGCCAGCAGATGCTCCAGGACGTCCTGGTGGGCCAGACCGTCGGCTCGCAGGTGATGGCCGTCGTCCCCGCCGAGCTCGGCGGAACCGAGCAGGCGACCGTCTTCGTGTTCGACATCCTCGGTATCGACGCCGCCGCGCCCGCGCAGTGACGCCGCGGGTGGCTCGGCGAGGCTCTCCGCTCGCCGGCCGACCCTAGGATGAGTGGGTGCCTGCGAACGCGCCTGCGAAGAACCCGCCCGAGGAGCGGCTCGTCAACCTCGTGGTCGCGCTCATGGCGACGGACCAGGGCCTGACGAAGGACACCATCCTCACGTCGGTGTCGGGCTACCGCGAGCAGTCCGTGGCCGGGGCGTCGAAGGACGCGCTCGAGAAGATGTTCGAGCGTGACAAGGAATCTCTGCGCGGGCTCGGCGTTCCCATCGAGACCATCGGCGACTGGGCCGATCCCGACGACCTGCGTGAAGCGCGCTACCGGGTTCCCAGCACCGAGTACGAGCTTCCCGAAGACATCGAGTTCACGCCCGCCGAGCTGGCGCTGCTCAACCTCGCCGGAGGCGTGTGGAGTGAGAGCTCCATGTCGGACGACGCCCGCAGCGGTCTGCGCAAGATCCGCGCGCTCGGCATCCCGGTCGACGAGCCGATCATCGGCTACTCGCCGCGCATCAGCCTGCACGATCCGTCCTTCCCGCTCTTCCAGCAGGCGATCGAGCAGTCCCGGGTGGTGAAGTTCCCCTACCTGAAGCCGGGGGAGGAGTCGCCGCGCACGCGCCAGGTGCAGCCTCTCGCGCTCGTCGAGTACGAAGCCCGATGGCATGTGTTCGGCATCGACCTCGGTGCACGAGCCGATCGCACCTTCCTGCTGCAGCGCGTGGTCGGCCCGGTCGTGCTCACGCGGGAGACCTTCGATCCCGCTCTCCGCGAAGGAGCGGGGGACCGCGCCCTGCACGGTCTGGAGGAGGTGGCCGCTCGCAACACGGCGCTGCTCGAAGTCGATCCCGGCACGGAGGCCGCATTGCGCCTCGCCCGCCGCGCCGGACCGGCCGATCAGGGAATCCACGTGCGCTACGTCGATGTGCACATCTTCGCCGAGGAGCTCGCGTCCTACGGGCCCGAGGTGCGCGTGGTCGCGCCCGCAGAGCTGCGCGATCGTGTGATCGAGCGTCTCGCCGCCGCGCGCGATCTGAACGGAGCATCCGCGTGACCGCCCGCCGCCCCCTCGTCGCCACCGATCGCGCCGCTCTCATGCTCCAGCTCGTGCCGTACCTGATCGGCAAGGGCGAGGTCTCGATCGCGGAGGCCGCGGACGAATTCGACGTCGCGCCCGATCAGATGCGCGCGATGGTCGAGAAGCTGACGGTCATCGGGCTTCCCGGCGACGGCGGCTACTGGCAGATGTCGAACGACCTGTTCGACATCGACTGGGATCTTCTCGACCAGCGCGACCTCGTCGTCATCACGAACTCGGTCGGGCTCGAGCGCGCGCCGAAGCTCACCGCGCGCGAGGCGGCGGCTCTTCTCGCCGGTCTGCAGCTCGCCCGCACGATCCCCGGGGTCGGCGACACCGATCTGTACACCGGCCTGCTCGCCAAGCTCGCGCGCGGCGCATCGGGAACGCCCGCAGAGGTGATCGTCGCTCCCGGCCCGGTCGACACGGTGCGCGACGCGGTCGCGACCGCCCTCCGCGGGGGCGTGGCGGTCTCGTTCACCTACAAGGCACCGGATGCCGCGCCCACGACGCGGACCGTCGACCCCGTCAAGGTGCACATCGCCGACGGCCAGTGGTACCTCCAGGGATGGTGTCACCTGCGCGAGGCGATGCGCACGTTCCACCTCGACCGCGTGAGCGACCTCCAGCTGACGGACATCCCGATCAGCCACGCGAGCGAGCCCGCTCCGGGATGGTTCGAGGCCAACGAGGACGATGTCGACGCCCGTATCCGATTCCCGGAGGCGGTCGCGCGCCTGCTCGGCGATTATCTCGACCGCGCGATCCTCGAGACCGACGGCGGAGTCACGACGGCCACGATGCGCGTCGCAGACGAGTTCAGCCTGCGCCGCCTGGCACTCCGCCGCGGGGGCGAGGTCGAGATCCTCGAGCCTGCCGGCGCGAGGCGCGCGGCGGCCGATTGGGCCGAGGCGGGTCTGGCTCAATACCGATGACGCGCATCTGATGAGTTTGACCAGTCAGCACCGGGTCTCGTGGACGCGGGGTTAGACTGAAACAGGACCCGCCGAAAGGACATCGACATGCTGCAAGGCCTCACAGGGTGGCACTTCCTGATCATCCTGGCCGTGATCCTGCTGCTGTTCGGCGCGGCGAAGCTGCCGGCGCTGGCGAAGAGCATGGGTCAGTCCGCTCGCGTCTTCAAGGGCGAGATGAAGGCGATGAAGGACGACGACTCGTCGAAGGGCGACGCGACCTCGGCCACCACCGTCTCCTCCGTCGATGCACCGTCGACCGAGGTGCGCACCGACGCTGGCGGAACCGCCGAATCCAAGCCCTGACCGCTCGTGGCAACGGCAGGACCGCCGCGCATAGGAGCGTCCGAACCTCCGCGGCGTGAGAAGCGCATGTCGCTCGGCCAGCATCTCGTCGAGCTGCGCAAGCGGCTGATGTGGGCGGCGCTCGCCCTCATCGTGGGCATGGTCGTGGCGTTCTTCATCACCGACCCGATCATCTACCTCATCACCGAACCGCTCCGGGTCGTCGCTGCCGCAGACGGCCAGGAAGCCAAGGTCGAGCTGATGTTCAGCACCGTCACGGCCGCATTCGACCTGCGCCTGCGGATGTCGTTCGCGATCGGTCTGCTGATCTCGGCGCCGATCTGGCTGTGGCAGATCTGGGCGTTCATCATGCCCGGGCTCACCCGCAAAGAGGTGCGCTACACCGTCGGCTTCCTGGCCGCGGCGGTGCCCCTGTTCTTCGCCGGCTGTGCCATGGGGCTCGTGATCATGCCGCACATCGTCGAACTGATGGCGTCGTTCGTGCCGACGGGTGCGGCGTCGTTCTACGACGCGGCGTACTACTACGACTTCGTGTTCAAGCTCCTCATCGTGGTGGGTGTCGCATTCGTCCTGCCGGTGTTCCTCGTGGCGCTCAACGTCGCGGGAGTCATGTCGGGGCGCGCGATCCTCAAGGGGTGGCGCGTCGCTGTGCTCATCTCGGTCGTGTTCTCGGCGCTCGCAACCCCTGCCGCCGACGTGGTCAGCATGCTGATGCTCGCGGGAATCATGGTGGTGCTCTTCTTCGGAGCCGCGGGATTGTCCCTGCTGTTCGACCGTCGCCGTGCGAAGCGCGAGGCGCTCATCCTGCCCCCTGAGAGCGGCGCATGACCGACCCGGCTCCCGCGGAGAAGTACGCGCGGGCGCGTGAGTCGGCTGCGGCATCACGCAGCCATCCGGTCACGGCCGACTTCGCGGCATCCCAGCGGTTCACCCTCGACGACTTCCAGATCGCGGGATGCCGCGCCCTCGAGGAGGGCCGCAGCGTTCTCGTGGCGGCACCCACCGGCGCGGGCAAGACGATCGTCGGCGAGTTCGCCGTGCACCTCGCGATGCGCGAACCCGGCGACAAGGCCTTCTACACGACGCCGATCAAGGCGCTGTCGAACCAGAAGTTCCGCGAACTGCAGGATGTGTACGGGGCCGATCAGGTCGGGCTCCTCACCGGCGACACGAACATCAACGGCAACGCCCGCATCGTGGTCATGACGACCGAGGTGCTGCGCAACATGCTGTATGCGGACTCGCCTGCGCTGCGAGGACTGCGGTACGTCGTCATGGACGAGGTGCACTACCTCGCCGACAGGTTCCGCGGGGCGGTGTGGGAGGAGATCATCATCCACCTTCCGCAGACCGTGCGCCTGATCTCGCTCTCGGCGACGGTGTCGAACGCCGAGGAGTTCGGCGACTGGCTCGACACCGTGCGCGGCGACACCGAGGTCATCGTGTCGGAGACGCGCCCGGTGCCGCTCGAGCAGCACGTCCTCGTGCGGGGCGACCTGCTTCCGCTGTTCGACGACCGTGCCGGCATCGCCACCGCGCAGGTGAACCAGGAGCTCATGCGCATACGGTCCTTCAAGGGGCCGAACTTCGAGAACAACCGGCGCGTGCAGCAGATGTCGAGCGCGCGCAACGCCGGGTACGAGGCATCCCGTCGGCGCCCGAATCGCGGCGGCCGGAGACCCGTCCGCTCGGCGAACGTGCAGCGGATCGAACGCCTCGACCGGCCCGACGTCGTCGAGCTGCTCGCTCGCGCGAACCTGCTTCCCGCGATCTTCTTCATTTTCAGCCGTGTCGGGTGCGACGCCGCGGTGCAGCAGGTGCGGCGCGCGGGGGTCCGTCTGACGAATCAGGACGAGCGTGCCGAGATCCGGGCCATCGTCGAGGAGCGCACGCGCACCCTGCACGACGAGGATCTCGCGGTGCTCGGCTATTGGGAATGGCTCGAGAACCTCGAGCGGGGAGTCGCCTCGCACCACGCCGGTCTCCTTCCCGCGTTCAAGGAGGTCGTGGAGGAGCTCTTCCAGCGCAAGCTCGTGAAAGTCGTCTTCGCGACCGAGACGCTGGCGCTCGGCATCAACATGCCGGCCCGCACCGTGGTGCTCGAGAAGCTGGAGAAGTTCAACGGCGAGGCGCGCGTCGCGATCACGTCGGGGGAGTACACGCAGCTCACCGGTCGCGCGGGACGCCGCGGGATCGACGTCGAAGGACACGCCGTCGTGCAGTGGACCGAGGGGCTCGATCCGCAGGCCGTCGCCGCGCTGGCGTCGCGACGCACCTATCCGCTGAACTCGAGCTTCCGTCCGACCTACAACATGGCCGTCAACCTGATCGACCAGTTCGGGCGGTCGCGGGCGCGCGAGATCCTCGAATCCTCGTTCGCCCAGTTCCAGGCCGATCGCGCCGTCGTCGGGCTCGCCCGCCAGGTGCGCGAGCAGGAGGAGTCGCTCGCCGGCTACGAGCAGGCGATGACCTGCGATCGGGGAGACTTCGCCGAGTACTCCGGAATCCGGCGCGACCTGAGCGACCTCGAGAAGCTCAACCGCAAGGATGCGAACGCGTCTCGTGCGACCAGGGACAAGCGGCACAAGGAGATCGGCGGTCTCCGACGACGGATGCAGCGGCATCCGTGCCATTCGTGCCCGGACCGCGAGCACCACGCACGATGGGCGGAGCGGTACTGGAAGCTCAAGCGCACGATCGACAAGATGCGCCAGCAGATCGAGACGCGCACCGGCACCGTGGCCCGCATCTTCGATCGCGTCGTCGATGTGCTCGACGAGCTCGACTACGTGCGCGTCGATGACGGCGCCACGAGCCTCACGCCCGCAGGACGCACGATGCGGCGCATCTACGGCGAGCGGGACCTCCTCGTCGCCGAGTCGCTTCGCCTGGGGCTGTGGCGGGATCTGGATGCCGCTTCACTCGCATCCCTCGCGTGCTGCCTCGTCTACGAGCCCCGCCGTGACGAGGGCGGTCCGAATGAGCGTGCCCTTCCACGCGGTCCGTTCCGCACCGCATTCGCCGAGACGCTCGACCTGTGGCAGCGACTCGACGACCTCGAGCGCGAGCACCGCCTTCCCGGGTCGGAGCCGATTGCGGCGGGACTGGCGCAGGCCATGCACTCGTGGGCACGCGGAGCGATGCTCGATCGCGTGCTGTCCGAGGCCGACATGGCCGCCGGTGACTTCGTGCGCTGGTCGAAGCAGACGATCGACCTGCTCGATCAGCTCTCCATCGTCGCCGACGCGCCGATCGCGACGACGGCCCGCAAGGCACTCGACGCGGTGCGTCGCGGCATCGTGGCCTACTCGGGCGTCTGAGCACACCCCCTCCGGGTCGCTGAGGGGTCAGCGACGCTTAGGGTTGTCACGTGCCTCTCGCCGCCGCGCCGCGTCCGCTCCTGCCGCTGTGGGCGGCTGTGGCGGCATCCCTCGCCTCTGGCCTGCTCCTGACGACGGCGTTCCCGTCGCTCTCGTGGTGGCCCGTCGTGTTCGTCTCGGTGCCGCTCGCCCTGGTCGGCCTCATCGGGCGACGCTCGTGGTCGGCGGTGCTCGTCGGGTTCGCATTCGGCGCCGCCTTCTTCTTCGTGAATCTCTCCTTCACCGCGCGCTACCTCGGCCCCGTGCCGTGGATCGCGCTGTCGATGCTCGAGGCGACGATCACGGCGGCACTTGCGGTGCTCATCGCTCTGGCCTACCGCTGGACGCCTCGCGTCCTCCCCGGCGCGTGGGGTCGGCTGGTGGTGCTGCCCGCGCTCGTCGCCGGGCTGTGGACCCTTCGCGAAGAGGTTCTCGGCACGTTCCCGTACGGCGGCTTCCCGTGGGGGCGCCTGGGGATCTCGCAGGCGAACGGTCCGCTCGCCGACGTCGCGTCATGGGTCGGGGTGTCCGGGCTCTCGTTCCTCGTCGTTCTGGTGTGCGCCGCCGCCGTGGAGTACGCCCGACTCGGACGCTGGCGCGACCTGCGCACCGCACTTCCCGTCGCCATCGCGATCGTGGCACTCGTGCTGCCCCCGCAGTTTCCGACATCCGCCGGCGGGACGATCAGGGTCGGTGCCGTGCAGGGCAACGGTCCGACCGGCTACTTCGACGAGCGCAGCCGCAACGATGTGCTCAACGCGCAGCTCGCGGCGACCGCCCCGCTCTTCGGCGAGGACATCGACGTGCTGTTGTGGCCGGAGGGCGGCATCGACTCCGACCCGACGCAGAACGATTCGACCGCCGCGGTGCTCGACGCACTGTCGGAGCGTCTCGGCGCGCCGCTCCTCGTCAGCGCGGTGACCCAGCGCGGCGACGACTACTTCAACTCGTCCCTGCTGTGGCGGGCCGGAGCCCACAATCCGGTCGACACCTACGACAAGCGGCACCCTGTGCCGTTCGGCGAGTATGTGCCCGATCGCTGGCTGTACCGGATGTTCGCGCCGGACCTCATCGACCTCATCCAACGTGAGTACACGCCGGGAACGTCGTCACCGGAGTTCGACGTCGACGGGGTCGGCGTCGGTCTCGCGATCTGCTTCGACGTCATCTACGACGACGTGATCTGGGAGGGCGCGCGGGACGGCGCCGAGGTCTACATGTTCCAGACGAACAACGCGGACTTCCGCGGCACGAACGAGAATCTCCAGCAGCTGGCGTTCGCGCGCATGCGCGCGATCGAGACCGGACGGTCCGTCGTGAACCTCTCGACGGTGGGCACGAGTCAGGTCATCGCCGCCGACGGCACGACGATCGACGGGCTTCCGGCCGACACCGCAGGCCATATGCTGACCGACGTTCCGCTGCGCACCGGACTCACCCCGGCCGTCGTCGCCGGTGCCGGCATCAAGGCGTTCCTCGCGTGGGGGAGTCTCGCCGCTCTCGTCGTCATCGGCGGCGTGGTGGGCGTGCGCCGCCGTGCGGACGCGAAGACGCCGGCTCCCGAAGGAACCGGCGTCGGACCGAGCGAGTGACGCTCAGGCGCTGATCTTGTCGAGGGTGACGTCCTCGCCGGCGCCGCGACGGGCGCGAACGTAGGCGAGACGCTCCTCGAGGAGCTCTTCGAGCTCGGGGACCGTGCGGCGCTCGAGCAGCATGTCCCAGTGGCTGCGGGGGATCTTGTCACCGGAGTGATCGACGGTAGCGGTGCCGTCGCCGACGCGCAGGAGCGCCTCGGCACCACAGGTACGGCACTCCCATGCCGGAGGAACCTCAGCATCGGCCGCAAACGTCAGTTTCGTGTCACGCCCGCAGGCCGTGCACGTGTAGGCGTGCTGTGCACGCTCGTGGAAGACGACGCCCTCTTCGCTCTGTAGGCTCTGGGCGCCGAGTCGGATGCCGCGCAAGCTGCGGTCTGCCATTGTGTGGTCCTCTCGTCGCTGTATAGGTATAACGAAGCGACCTGTGCGGATCATCCGAAACGGCATTGGGACGACCCGTTTCACAGTGGATGCACAGCAGTCGCGCTCTCGGAGAAGGGCGGGGCCGCTCGCGCGTTCTCAGCGCAGCGCACGCAAGGCGAGATCAGCGCGATCCGTGACGATCCCGTCCACTCCCATGCGCACGAGCCTGGTCATGTCGGCGGGGTCGTTGACGGTCCAGACGTGCACTTCGACGTCGTGCGAATGAGCGGCCTCGATGAGCCTCGGGGAGACGACGCGGATCCGGCCCTGGCGCTCGGGGACCTGCAGGGCGTCGACCCCGTGCAGGGCCGCGCGCACCCCGCGACGGGACCGGACGGCGAGGGCGGCGAGGAGGCGCACCATCGTGGCGCTCCCCGCCGACGTAGCGGGGCGGATGCCGCGCCCGACCGCCTGTGCGGCGGCCAGCGCCGCTCTGCGGCGATCGTCGGAGAAGCTCGTCAGCAGAACACGCGCGCCGTGCGACGCGACGAGATTCCCGACGGCGGCGGCTGCGCCCGCAGCCTTGACGTCGAGATTGAAGCGCACCGTGGGGAAGGCGTCGAGCGCCTGTGCGAGCGTGAGGAGTCCGCCGCGCTCCGACATGAGCGATTCCAGTTCGCGGGAGGCGACGGATGCGATCGGCCGCGGATCGCCGGTGACGCGGGACAGGTCGTCGTCATGGAAGAGCACGACGATGCCGTCTGCCGTGAGGTGGCAGTCGGACTCGACGTACTCCGCACCCGCCGACTGCGCAGCCGCGACCGCGGCGAAGGAGTTCTCGACGACGCCGTGCGCGGCATCCTCAGGTGTGACGAGACCACGGTGCGCGAGAACGCGCGGCGTCGCCGCACCCGCGAACCAGGGGTGCTCGGTCACGACGCGGGCGGCTGAATGCCCGGCGCCTTCTCCTCGCCGCGAGCGCGGACCCCGGCGTCCTGTGCGGCGCCGAGGAACGAGCCGCTCAGGCCCTTCAGCGCCTCGGTGAACTCGCTCGGGATGATCCAGAGCTTGCTCGACGCACTGTCGGCGATCTTCGGCAGGGTCTGGAGGTACTGATAGGCGAGGAGCTTGTCGTCGGGGTTGCCCTCGTGGATGGCGTCGAAGACGGTCTGAATGGCCTCTGCCTCGCCCTGCGCGCGCAGGACCTGCGCCTGCTTGTCGCCCTCGGCCTTCAGGATCTCGGCCTGCCGGCGGCCCTCGGCCTCGAGGATCTGCGACTGCTTCGAGCCTTCGGCCGTCAGGATCGCCGCGCGGCGATCCCGCTCAGCGCGCATCTGCTTCTCCATCGAGTCCTGGATCGAAAGGGGCGGGTCGATGGCCTTGAGCTCGACACGACCGACGCGGATGCCCCACTTCCCGGTGGCTTCGTCGAGCACGACGCGCAGCTGGCCGTTGATGTTGTCGCGGCTGGTGAGCGCCTCTTCCAGGTTGAGCCCGCCGACCACGTTGCGCAGTGTCGTCGTGGTCAATTGCTCGACGGCGCCGAGGTAGTTCGCGATCTCGTACGTCGCCGCGCGCGCGTCGGTGACCTGGAAGTACACGACGGTGTCGATCGAGACGACGAGGTTGTCCTCGGTGATCACCGGCTGAGGCGGGAAGGAGACCACCTGCTCGCGCATGTCGATCAGGGGGCGGAGTCGGTCGATGAAGGGGACGAGCAGATTCAGGCCGGGAGCGAGGGTCTTGTGGTACCGGCCGAGGCGCTCGACGACGCCCGCGTTCGCCTGGGGGATGATGCGGATGGACCGCACGATCACGACCAGCACGAAGATGAAGACCGCGATGGCGAGCAGCCACGCGATGGCTGCGGGGATCAGGGTGTCGAGATCGCTCATGCGGTCGGGTCCTCCGTAGGTGTGCGGTCGGTGGCGCGGACGACGGCGGTCGCGCCATCGATGCGGCTGACGTTGATCAGGGTGCCGGGGTCGAGCTCGCCGGCCTCGGTTCGCGCGGTCCACACGTCGCCGTTGGCCAGGCGCACCTGACCGCCGTGGGTGTCGACGGTCGAGACGACGCGTCCGCCCAGGTCTATGAGGGCATCGACGTTCGACGGTGTGGGATCTTCACCGCGTCGCAGCCTCCGCAGCAGCGGGGGACGCAGGAAGAGCACAAGCACGGCAGCCACGACCGCGGCGATGATGACCTGCAGCCAGATGGGTGCTCCGACGAGGTCGGCGCCGAGACCGGCGAGACCGCCGATGCTCAGCATCAGGAAGGTGAAGTCGAGGGTGAGCATCTCGATCACCAGGAACACCAGGATGAGCACCAGCCACCCGATCCATGCGTACTGTTCGATCGTCTGGATCAGCTCCACTGTGCGCCTCCTTGTCCTTCGAACCTAGCAGGTAGGGTCGAGGGCGTGACTGAGACATCCACACCGCTTCCCGCCGGCTCGCTGAGCGGCAGGACCGCCCTCGTGACCGGGTCGTCGCGGGGTATCGGGGCCGATACCGTGCGCTACCTCGCCGAGGCGGGCGCGAACGTCGTGATCAACTATCGCAACAAGGCGCCGCGCGCCGAGAAGCTCGCGACCGAGCTGCGCGGACTGGGCGTAGAGGCCCTCGTCGTCGGCGCCGATCTGACCGACCCGGAGTCGGTTCAGGCGATGTTCGATGAGGTGCAGCGCACCTTCGGCGGTCTCGACATCCTGGTTCTCAACGCCTCGGGCGGCATGGAGGCGGGCATGGCCGAGGACTACGCCCTCCAGCTCAACCGGGACGCTCAGGTGCGCGTTCTCGAGACGGCCCTGCCCCTCCTCGGCGACGGCGCGCGCGTCGTGTTCGTGACGAGCCACCAGGCGCACTTCATCCGCACAACCCCCACCATGCCGGAGTACGAGCCTGTCGCCCTCTCCAAGCGCGCGGGCGAGGACGCCCTCCGCGAGCGGATCCCGCTGCTCGCCGAGCGGGGCATCGGCTTCGTCGTCGTCTCCGGCGACATGATCGAAGGCACCATCACCGCCACGCTCCTCGAGCGCGCCAACCCGGGAGCCATCGCGGCCCGTCGCGAAGACGCGGGGAAGCTGTACAACGTCTCGGAGTTCGCCGCCGAGGTCGCCGCAGCCGCACTCGATCCCGTCCCGGCCGACAACACGCGCCTGGTCGGCGAGACCGCTTCGTTCGACGAGGAGTGAGCCGTGCGCGCACACGACATCGAGGCGCTCATCTCTGTCGGGCGCCCGGCGATCGCGCCCGACGCGTCGTTCGCGGTGTTCGCGACGTCGCGTCCTGACATCCGAGCGAACCGCTCGGTCGGGCAGCTCTGGCGTGTCGACCTCCCCGAGGGGACGCCCCGTCGACTGACGCGGGGTGTCGCCGACTCGAGTCCTCGCCTTTCGTCCGACGGCATGCGCCTGGCGTTCCTGCGCGGTGACGGCAAGGGGCGACCGCAGATCTTCGTGATCCCGGCATCGGGCGGGGAGCCCGTCCAGGCCACGGACGCGACGCTGGGGGTCGAGGGGTTCGCGTGGTCGCCCGATGGGCGCTCCCTCGCCTATCTCGCGCGCGTTCCCGAGCCCGGTCGCTACGGCAGCGTGGAGGGACTGGATGCCGCGGCCGAAGCTCCTCGTCACATCACCGGCATCCGCTGGCACTCCAACGGGCTCGGGTACCTGGCCGACCGTCCGTCGCACCTCTTCCTCGTCCCTGCGCCCGAGACCGACTCCGAGCCGTTCTACGAACCGGCGGCGGCCGTCCTCGCGGACGGCGAGGAACGCCCCAAGAAGCCCGTCGTCGGCGCGGAGGCGCGCCGCCTCACGGACGGCACCGCCTCTCATGCCGGAGTCGTCTTCTCGAGCGACGGCGCGGAGGTGCTCACGACCGTCGACGAGATCGAGCCCGCTCGGCGCGATCTGCGCACGCGTGTGATCGCGGTTCCGCTCGACGGATCGGCGCCTCGGGAGGTGCTCTCGCGCGAGACCGGCCTCTCGGTGTTCGATCTCGAGGTCGCCGCGGACGGTGCGATCGCGCTGCTCGCGCACGAGGTCGGCGACGACGGCATCGACTTCATCGCTCCGGGCGTCGGGCTCTGGCTCGTCGAAGCCGCAGGGCCGCGCCGCCTCACCGACGACGATCTGATCAACCTCGGCGACAGCCACATCACTCCTCTCGGCGACGAGTTCCTCGTGCAGGACACCACGCGTGGGCGCGTGCGTCTGGTGCGCGTCAGCCGCGCCGGAGATCTCTCGGAGGTGCTCGGCGGCGGCGTCGAGGTCACCGGCCATGCCGCCGCCGGCGACCGCATCGTCGCCGCCGTCGCCGCCCCGGATTCGTTCGGCGAGCTGGTCGTCGTCGACGGCGGCTCGCCGCGCACCGTGACCGCGTTCGGTGCAAGAGCAGCGGCAGCCGGCATCGCCGCGCCCCGCGAACTCACCGTCGCCGGGCGCGACGGCTACCCGGTGCACGGCTGGGTGGCGGTACCCGAGGGCGACGGGCCGTTCCCGGTGATCCTGCAGATCCACGGCGGGCCCTACGCGTCGTACGGCGTGCACCTGTTCGATGAGACGCAGGTGCTCGTCGACGCGGGATACGCCGTCGTGTACAGCAATCCGCGCGGCTCCGCCGGATACGGACGAGCGCACGGGCGCAGCATCCGTCAGGCCATGGGCACGGTCGACTTCGCCGATGTCATCGACTTCCTCGACGGGGCCGTCGCCGGCGATCCACGACTCGACGGCGGGCGTGTCGGCGTGATGGGCGGCTCGTACGGCGGGTACCTCACCGCCTGGATCATCGCGCACGATCACCGATTCGCCGGCGCGATCGTCGAGCGCGGATTCCTCGACCCGGCGAGCTTCCAGGGCACGAGTGACATCGGGACGTTCTTCGGCGACGAGTACGTCGGGGTGTCCGCCGATGACATCGCACGCCAGAGCCCGATGGCGGTGGTGGACCAGGTGACGACGCCGACGCTCGTCCTCCACTCCGAGCTCGACTTCCGCTGCCCGCTCGAGCAGGCGACGCGCTACTACGCGGCGCTCAAGCGCAACGGCGCGGAGGCCGAGATGCTGGTGTTCCCGGGGGAGAATCACGAGCTCACTCGTGCCGGGCAACCTCGTCACCGGGTACAGCGCTTCGACGCCGTGCTCGACTGGTGGGCGCGCCACCTGCCGACGCACTGACCACGAGAAAGGGCCCCGGGAGATTCCCGGGGCCCTTTCGACGTCAGCGGTTCAGAGGTCCTTCTTGCCGAAGGTGAAGGCGCGGACGATGTTGATGATGCCGAGGACCACCAGCGCGATGCCGAGGATCCACCACAGCACGACGGCGCCCCACAGCGGGCTGAACACCAGGTAGAGACCGGCGATGAGGCTGATGATCGCGAAGAAGATCGACCATCCCTTCGACGCGGCGTCACCGAGCGTGGACAGTGCCACGATTCCCTCGATGATCCACATGATGCCCACGAGGATCACCACGAAGACCGCGAGCCATGCGGTCGCCTGCTGGAGGTTCACCAGCGCGACGACACCAGCGATCACGAACAGGATGCCGAGGGCGATGTGCCCGAGGCGGGCCCAGCCGCCCTTGTTGCGGGAGAAGATCCCGAGGCCGGCATAGACGATGCCCGCGGCGATCGCATAGATCGCGATCACGATGGTGACCACGAACGCCGCGTTCTGGGGCTGGAAGACGATGAACAGACCGGCGAGGACAGCGAGGACGCCGCCGACGCCGAGTGCGGTGCGGATGCCGTTGACGGCCGACTTCTCGGCCGCGGATTCTGTGGACATGCGAGGTGTCCTTTCTGAGAGTTACCTGGGAACGTGCGGCTAAAGCCTAGACCCGAACTCGAACAACCTCGGAATGAACATCGTGTGTCGCGTCACCTGTCGTCACGTCGTGATCAGGCTGTGACCCTCGCGCAGCGGCCTTCCGCGGCGATACGGTGAGCGTGCGCGGTACGAGCGAGGGAGGCGCGCGATGGCAGTGTTCTCGAGGGGATTCGGCGCGCGGCGCCGCGATACCGACCCGAATCTGCCTCCGGGGCAGTACCTCACCGAGGACTTCCCGGTGCTCTCCGCCGGTCCGACGCCGCGGATCGACACGGCCGAATGGTCCTTCGACGTCATCGAGGACGGACGTGGACTCGCGCGCTGGAGCTGGGACGACCTCCTGGCACTCCCCATCGAGGACATCGCCACCGACATCCACTGCGTCACCCGGTGGTCCAAGCTCGGCACGTCGTGGCGCGGCGTGTCGATCGACACCCTCCTCGAGGACGTCGACTCCGAGGCCACGCACGTGATGGCGCATTCCTACGGGGGCTATACGACGAACATCCCGCTCGAGGACCTCACCGACGGCAAGGCCTGGATCGCGTTCGAATTCGAGGGGGAACCGCTCGACCCTGAGCACGGCGGTCCCGCACGCCTGCTCGTGCCCCACCTGTACTTCTGGAAGAGCGCGAAGTGGGTCAAGGGCCTCGAGCTCATGGATGGCGACGCGCCCGGATTCTGGGAGCAGAACGGCTACAACATGCACGGCGATCCGTGGACCGAGGAGCGGTATTGGTGATCGTCGGGGCATGGCGTCCGGCACGCGTGGCCGACGTGGCGGCTGCGACGCCGACCGCGCGAGTCCTGACCCTGGACGTCCCCGGCTGGCCCGGAAGCGACGCCGGCCAGCACGTCGACGTCCGCCTCACGGCCGAGGACGGGTATCAAGCGGTGCGTTCGTACTCACTGGGCTCCTACGGCAGCGCCGAGCGCATCGAGCTCGGTGTCGATGAGATCCCCGACGGCGAGGTGTCGCCGTACCTCGTGCGCGACGTCCGCGTCGGGGACGAGCTCGAGGTCAAGGGCCCGCTCGGCGGCTACTTCGTGTGGCGACCCGGGGGAGGGGCCCCCGTGCAGCTCATCGCGGGCGGGTCGGGCGTCGTCCCTCTGGTGGCGATGGCGCGAGCGGCCGCGGACGCGGGGGCCGCGGCATCCGCTCGTCTGCTGTATTCCGTGCGCGGACCGGACGCCGCGATGTACCGGGACGAGATCGAGCAGCTGGCGGGCCACGGGGGAGTGGGGCTCACGTGGGCCTACACGCGGCGCGCGCCCGAGGGGTGGGACGGCAGCGTCGGGCGCCTCGACGACGAGCGTCTGCGCGGCGCCGTGTGGGATGCGACGCTCCGACCCGATGTGTTCGTCTGCGGCCCGACGGGATTCGTCGAGCACGTCGCGGACGCGCTGGTGAGGCTCGGACACGCGCCCGAGCGGATCAGGACCGAGCGATTCGGAGGGGGATGATGCGGGCGGACAACGCGATGTCGACGGTCGACGGGAATGTGCTGGCCGGGATGCTGGCCGGCGTGCTCGACGGCGACGCCACGACCCTGGTCGGCGTGTGCGCGGGATGCGGGGCGGCCGCGGCCCTGGCCGAGACGGTCGTCGAGATCGACGAGACGTGCGCGATCGTGCGCTGCCGCTCGTGCACGCACACCCTGCTCACCGTCCTGCGGGACGGAGAGGGCGTGCGGATCGTGCTCGGAATGCTGAGAGAGCTGCGCCGCGGCGCGCTCTAGCCGAGCAGGAGCGTGACGGCGATCAGCACCGGCACGCAGCCGATCGTCGTGAGGAAGATCGTGTCTCTCGAGATGGTCTCGCCGACGTCGTAGCGCTGCGAATAGTTGAAGACGTTCTGGGCGGTGGGCAGCGCCGCCAGCACGACCACGATCAGCACATCATGAGCGCTGAGTCCGAAGACGAACTCCGCGACGATCCAGGCGAGCACCGGCATCGCGATGAGCTTCAGCGCCGACGCGAGCACGACGTCGCGCCGGCGTCCCGACGGCGCGAGCACGCGCTGACCGTGAAGCGAGATGCCGTAGCTGATCAGCAGGATGGGCACGCACGCGTTCGCGATCAGGATCGCCGGCTCCATGACGACCGCGGGAAGGTCGAGGCCGCTCACCGAGACCAGCGTGCCGAGAACGGACCCGAGCACGATCGGGTTCGTGACGGTGCGGACGATGGACCGCCAGAGCGTCGCGCGGCCGAAGGTGACGGCATCCAGGATCGCCATCGTGATGGGCGTGAACACCAGCAGCTGAAGCAGGATCACGGGAGCGGGATAGGCGGCGCTGCCGAGGAGGTACAGCGAAAGCGGGATCCCGATGTTGTTCGAGTTCACCTGACCGGCGCTCAGCGCGCCGATCGCGGTCTCGCCGACGGACCGCTTCCACGCGAAACGCGCGACGAGTGCGTACAGCGCGATGATCGTCACCGCCGCGATGGCTGACACCGGCAGCAGAGCGGAGAAGAGCGTGCGCACGTCGGCCTGCGCGAGCACCACGAAGAGCAGGAAGGGGGACAGGACGAAGAACGTCAGCCGGGCGAGAACCGGGCGGCCGTGCTCGCCGAGGAGATCGATGCGACCGAGGATCCAGCCGAGCAGGATCGCGACGCCCACCACGACGAACCCTGTGAGCGACTCCAGCATGATTCGAGCCTACGGGCGCGGGCGCATCCGTGACGGTCGCCGCTAGCGTGGGGGCATGAGCGCCGCTGCCGAACCGCGAGACCGCGCCACGAGAAGGGCCGATGCCCTCGCAATGCTCGCGTCGGCGGAGATCGACGTGTGGGTGGCCACCGCCTCGCCGGGCGGCGCCCCTCACCTCGTGCCGCTCTCGCTGGCATGGGTCGAGGGCCGAGCCGTCATCGCGGTCGAGGAGCGATCGATCACCGCTCGCAACGTCGCGGACCAGCGCGTGGCGCGGCTCGCGGTCGGACCGACGCGCGACGTGGTGCTGCTCGACGTCGAACTCGAGCGCACGGTCGGCGTCGACGCGGACGCGGAACTCGGCGCCGGGTACGCGGCGCAGGCGGACTGGGATCCCCGCGGCCTCGCCGGCTATGTGTTCCTGGTGCTGCGGCCCTCGCGCGTGCAGGCGTGGCGCGAGGCGAACGAGCTCCGTGGCCGGGTGCTCATGCGCGAGGGGGAGTGGCTGCCGTGAGCGATGGGCTCGACGAGCAGGTGCTCACCGGTGGCAATGCGACCCCGGTGGTGCGTCGCGGTGGCGCGGTGCACCGCGAGACGGGGCCGTGGACGCCCGCCGTGCACCTACTGCTGCGCGCGCTGCGCGACGGCGGCGTCACCGGGGTGCCCGAAGCGCTCGGCTTCGACGAGCGCGGACGTGAGATCCTGTCGTTCGTCCCGGGGGAGACCCTGACGGATGCCGCTCCCCGGGTGCTGTGGTCGATCCACGTGCTGCGGGACGCCGCCCGCCTGCTGCGCGCAATCCACGATGCGAGTGCGCCGCTCGCCGGGGATCGGGCACTCGTCTGGCGCTCGAACCGCCACGAACCGGCAGAAGTGATCTGTCATAACGATTTCGCCACCTACAACCTCATCGTGGTCGGGGATACGCTTTCCGGTGCCATCGATTTCGACTTCGCGTCGCCGGGGCCGCGGGTGTGGGATCTCGCGTACCTCGCTTACCGGATCGTGCCGTTCGCCGAGGATTCACCCGACGCCGCTGAGCTCGATCGTGCGCACCGTCTGGACGAACTCATCACCGCGTACGGCGGCGGATTCGAAGCCGCAGACGTCGTGGCGGCGATGGTGCGACGCCTGCACGATCTGCGCGAGTTCACACTGACGCGTCGGGATGCCACAGGACGTCTCGATTTCGGTGAACACGCGGCGATGTACGAGCGGGATGCCGCGCGCCTGACGGACTGGAGTCCTGGGCTACCGTATTGCTGATAATGCACATTATGTCAGTTTGCTCGAACGAGACCACCGACAGTTACGCTCTGGGCGGTCCCCCGAATCCCGCGTGACGCCGGAGGAGCCGTGCGAATGAGCCGCTGAACCGTGGCGAGCGTCTGCGATGTTCGGAACCGACCTGGATCTGGCCATAGCCTGAGGTCCATGTCGATGCACACGGCTCGCCACCGTCACCGCTGGTGGATCGCTGCGTGCGCCGCCGTCCTCGCCGTCATCGGCGGTCTGGTGGCCGTCACCGAGGTGCGCATCGCGGGCGACCTCCTCGAGCGCGACGGTCTGGAGGCGTTCTATACGCAGCCCGCCGATGCGCTCTCGGGCGATCCGGGCTCGATCGTGAAGAGCGAGCCGCTCCTCGGCGTCCCGATGGACACGCGGGCGTGGCGCATCATGTACCGGTCCACCGATCTCCACGGCGATCCCGTCGTGGCGACCGGCGTGGTGGTCACTCCCCTGGGCCCGGCCCCTGCGGGCGGACGCACCGTGGTGTCCTGGGGACATCCCACCACCGGATCCGCCGCCTCGTGCGCGCCATCTCGCAGCCTCGACCCCTACATCGGCATCGAAGGAATGCGCGTACTGCTCGACCGCGGCTACACCGTCGTCGCGACCGACTACACCGGCATGGGCACGGAAGGCCCCGACTCGTACCTCATCGGCGTCACCGAGGGCCACAATGTGCTCGATGCCGTGCGCGCCGCACAGGCGATCCCGGCGGCTGAGGCGAGTTCGGACGTCGTGCTGTGGGGCCACTCCCAGGGTGGGCAGGCCGTGCTCTTCGCTGCGGAACTCGCCGAGGAGTACGCACCAGAGCTCGATATCCGCGCCGTGGCGGCGGCCGCGCCCGCGGCGGACCTCAAGGCGCTCATGAAGACCCATCTGGACGACATCTCGGGCGTGACCATCGGCTCCTATGCGTTCACGGCCTTCTCGGAGATCTACGCCGATCGCGGCGCGGACATCGACGCCATCCTCACTCCGGAGGCCGTTGCGATCCAGCCGCAGATGAACGCGCTCTGCCTCCTCACGCATATCGAGGAGCTGCACGAGATCGCCGGTCCGGTCGTCGGGACGTTCACCTCGGCCGACCCCACCACCACGGAGCCGTGGGCGACCCTGCTCGAGGAGAACTCGGCGGGAGGAACGGCGTTCGGCGCACCGCTGCTGATCGTGCAAGGACTCGACGACGAGCTCGTCAGACCGGCCGACACGGAGGTGTACGTCGAGCACGCGAAGTCCCTGGGCATGGACGTGACGTATCGCACCGTCCGCGTCGCCACGCACGGCACGATCGCCTACCTCGGGCTGTTCGATCTCGTCGAGTTCCTCGACCGCGCGGGTGTGTGAGCCCGCGCGATCTTTTCGGTCCGCGACGATCGGGTCCGCAGCGCTCCCCCGCGCGAGGCTGGAGGCGAAGGAGGAACCGTGATCGCGAACCTGAACAGCGTCGTCGACCTCGTCGAGGAGCACCTGACCGATGAGATCGACATCGGCGCCCTTGCACGGCGGCTCGGAACGACCGAGTACCACGTGCGCAGGATGTTCTCATCGCTGTCCGGGATGCCGCTTTCCGAGTACATCCGGCGCCGCCGGATGACGCGCGCCGCGGCGGACGTGATCGGCGACGCCGACCTGCTCGGGATCGCGGTGCGCTACGGATACGGCTCGACCGAGGCGTTCGGCAGGGCGTTCCGTGCTGTGCACGGCGCCAGCCCCGCCGACGTGCGCCGGGACGGCGGTCCCCTTCGCGCTCAACCACAGCTCAGGTTCCGCCTGACCGTCGAAGGGAACGTATCCATGGACACCCGCATCGCCGACCGGCCGGCATTCCGGCTGGTCGGGCACGCCGCCCGCGTGCCACTCATTCATCGCGGACCGAATCCGCACATCCAGGCTCACATCTCAGGGCTCCCGGTCGCGGAGCACGCCCGCCTCAAGTCGCTCAGCGCGCTCGAACCCGCGGGTCTGCTGCAGGTGAGCGCCGACGTCGATCCCGACTACGCCGAAGGCAGCAAGCTGACCTACCTCCACGGCGTCGCGGTCGCCGCGGACGCGGAGACCCCCGACGGGCTCGACGTGATCGATGTCCCGGCCGGTCACTGGGCGGTCTTCCGAACCGAGGGACCGTACCCCGCTGCGCTCCAGGAGACGTGGGCGGCGACGGCGAGCGACTGGTTCCCGTCGAATCCGTGGCGATTGCGCCCGGGGCCGTCGATCGTCGCCGTCCTCGACCGGTCCCCCGACTTCGCCGAGGCGACCTGCGAGCTGTGGCTCCCGGTCGAGCGCACCTGACGCGATAGCTCCGGCCGGATGCCCCGCACCCGGCACCCGCGCGGCGGCTCCCACGGTCTGGCAGACTGCCGGGATGTCATCCGAGCAGCTCATCCGGCTCTGGCCGGCAGCCGGTGTGCGCGTGCGCAGCGGTGGCCTGGAACTCCGGTGGATCGACGACGAGCTGCTCGGGGAGCTGGCGGACCTGGCCGGACGCGGCATCCACTCCCCCGACACCCTGCCGTTCGAGCACGCCTGGACGCGAGGGACCCCCGACGAAGTCGCCCGCAGCGTCGTGCGGTTCCAGTGGAATGCCCGGCCGCAGGTGTCGCCCGATCGCTTCGTGCTCGAGCTGGGCGTGATCGCCGACGGAGTTCCCGTCGGTGTCCAGGGCCTCGTGGCCGACGATTGGGGCGTACTTCGATGCGTTCGGACCGGCTCCTGGCTGGGCCAGGAGCACCAGGGTCGCGGCATCGGACGCCGCATGAGGGTGCTCGCGCTGCATCTCGCCTTCGAGGGGCTCGGCGCCGTCGAGGCGAGAACCGGTGCGTTCGTCGACAACGCGGCGTCGAACGCCGTCTCGCATCGCGTCGGCTACCTCCCCGACGGAGCTGTACGCGTGGCACGCGATGGCGAGCCGGTGCTCCACAACAACTTCATGATGACGCGCGAGCGGTGGAGTGAACTGCGCGATGCTCACGCGGCAGTCCTCGGAGCCCCCGTCGAACTCCACGGCGTGGCGGGGTTCCGCGCGCAGATCGGTGCCGACGGCTCCTAGCGCGGGAACCGGACAGCGAAGCGGGGCGGGGTCTCTCGACCCCGCCCCGCCGCACGATCTGGCGTCAGAGTCCGGCGGTGTCGTCGGTCGAGCTGGTGGTGCTGCGCGTGACGCGTTCCCCCGCGACGGGGTCGACGGCGGTGCGCGTGACGGTCTCGGCGCTGCGGCGGCGCGCCATCAGGATGATGCCGATGAAGAAGATGACGGCACCCGCTCCCATGAGGATGTAGCCGATCATGTCGAGATTGAGGTACTCGAGCTCGATGTTCACGGCGAACGCGAGAATGGCTCCGATCGCGAACAGCGCGATTCCTGCTCCGATGCTCATGTGACGTTCCTTTCCGGGGCGCGAGGATCGGCCCTCCCCTGGTTTCGGGACGCTTTCGTCCCGGCATCCACCCTTGCCGACCGGACAGACCGGATGCAGGGGCTTGACAAACGGCGGAATCCGCCGATCCGCTGGCCGGCGCCTCGTCACGGCGCACCGGGTGGTTACGGTGGACGTGTGCGTTCTCCCTCCCGCCTCCCCGCCGCGGAGCCGGGAGCGCGGGCGTGGATCATCTGGAGCGTCGGCGTCGCCGCGTACGTGCTGGCAGTCACCAACCGGTCGTCGCTGAGTGCCGTCGGCGTCGATGCCGCAGAGCGTTTCGACGCGGATGCCGCGACCCTGTCGATGTTCGCGGTCGTGCAGCTGGCCGTGTACGGCGGCATGCAAATTCCAGTGGGGGTGCTGCTCGATCGCTATGGCGCCCGTCCCATCATGACGATCGGCATGGTGCTGATGGCGGTCGGGCAGCTGGTGATGGCGATCTCCCCCAGCGTCGGGGTCGCGATCGTGGCCCGCATGCTGCTCGGCGCGGGCGACGCGGCGATCTTCCCGGGCGTGCTGCGGCTCGTCGCAACGTGGTTCCCCGCCCAGCGCGGACCCCTGATGGTGCAGTTCACCGGTCTCGTGGGGCAGACCGGACAGCTCGTCGCCCTGATTCCCCTCGCCGCCCTGCTGCATGCCACGACCTGGACCATCACCTTCGGCAGTGTGGCCGGACTCGGCATCCTGTTCGCCGTCCTGGTGTTCCTGCTGATCCGCAATCATCCGCCCGACCGCGACGAGGACGTCTCCGTCGACACCGACACCGGCGCGATCCGCGTGGTGACCTCGTCGATCGACACCGGGGTCGGCATTCGCGCTGCGTGGGCGCATCCGGGCACCCGACTGGCGTTCTGGTCGCACTTCACGACGCCGTTCGCCGGAACCGCCTTCGTGCTGCTGTGGGGCATGCCCTTCCTGACCGCCGGCGAAGGGCGCACTGTGGCCGAGGCGGCCACGATCATGTCGACGTATGTCCTTGTCGGCATGGGTCTCGGTCCCGTTATGGGCGAGCTCTCCCGGCGCATCCCCCATCTGCGTTCGCGGGCGCTCGTGCTTCCGGCGGTCGCGGTGCAGTTCGCCGCCTGGATGGCGGTCATCCTCTTTCCCGGCCCCGCCCCGCTGTGGCTGCTCTTCGTCCTGGCCATCGCGCTCGCGATGGGTGGCCCGGCGTCGATGATCGCGTTCGACCACGCCCGCACCCACAATCCGAGGAACCGGCTGAGCACCGCCACCGGTGTGACGAACGCCGGCGGGTTCCTCGCCGCCCTGATCGCGATCTTCATGATCGGGCTCGCGCTCGACCTGCAGGGCGCGGGAACTCCGCAGACGTACACGCTCGACGCGTTCCGGATCGCGTTCCTCACGCAGGTGCCGCTGTGGCTGATCGGCAGCGCGTTCATCGTGATCGAGCGCAAGCGCACCCGCATCCGCATCGGGATGGACGCGCCGCGGTCACCGCGGCGCCCGCGCGGTGCCCGCTGACGCCGTCGCGGGTTTGTAGGGTGGCCGTATCCCGACCGGAAGGACGCCCCGTGACCGCATCCCTCGTGATCGCCGCTGAGGTGCAGGAAGCCGTGAGCGCGGGCGACCCGGTGCTCGCACTGGAGTCGACCATCTTCACGCACGGACTCCCCCGGCCTCGCAACGTCGCGGTCGCTCTGGAGGCCGAGGAACGCGTGCGCGCGCTGGGTGTCACGCCGGCGACGATCGGCGTCGTGGACGGCCGGCCGACGGTCGGCATGTCCAGCTCCGAGATCGAGCGGCTCTCCGACATGGACGACGTCGTGAAGGCGAGCCTGCGCGATGTGCCGATCGTCGCGGCGAAGGGGCTCAGCGCGGGAACGACGGTGGCCGCCACCGCCTACCTCGCCCACCTCGCCGGCGTCCGCGTCTTCTCGACCGGCGGATTGGGCGGCGTTCACCGCGACGCACAGCGGACCTTCGACGAGTCCGCCGATCTCGGCACCCTCGCCGCCCTCCCGCTGGTGGTGGTGAGCGCCGGGGTCAAATCCATCCTCGACATCCCGCTCACCCTGGAGCGCCTCGAGACGCTCAACCTGGCGGTCGTCGGCTATCGGACCACGGACTACCCCGGCTTCTACATCGCCGATTCCGGCCATGACATCGAGTACGCGGTCGACTCACCCGCCGAGATCGCCCGCATCGCCCAGGCACGCGACGGCCTGGGCATCGCGTCGACACTTCTCGTGGCGAATCCCGTCTCGGCCGGGAGCGAACTCGATCCCGACCTGCACGACGACGTCCTCACGAGGGCCCTCGGTGCGGCGGAGGACGCGGGCGTGACCGGACACGACACGACGCCGTTCCTGCTCGACTTCATGCAGCGCGAGACCGCCGGGCGCAGCCTCGACGTCAACGTCGAGGTCTACCGCGGCAACGTGCGCCTCGGCGCGGAGATCGCCCTCGCCCTCTCCGGCATGCCCCGATGATCGTCGTCATCGGCGATCTCGTCGCGGACCTCATCGTGCTCGGCGGAGGCTCACTCGAACGCGGCACCGACAACCCCGCAGAGGTGCGGCTCACGCGGGGCGGCAGCGCGGCCAATGTCGCCGTGGCGGTCGCGCCGCGGCATCCGGTGCGCTTCATCGGCCGCGTCGGCGACGACACCATCGGGCGCGCACTCGTGGCCGAGCTCGAGTCCGCGGGCGTGGAGGCACGCGTCCAGCGCGCCGGGCGCACCGGGGCGATCGTCGTGCTGGTCGACCCGGTGGGCGAGCGCACGATGATAACCGACCGCGGCGCCGCGGCCGAGCTCGAAGCGATCGATCCGGGCTGGCTCGCGGGCACGCGGTGGCTGCACCTGCCGCTCTACGGCTTCGCGGCGCCCGCATCACGCGAGGCGCTGACGGATGCCGCGGCCACCGTGGTCGCGGCGGGAGGCCGGCTGAGCCTGGATCTCTCGAGCGTCGCGACCATGCGCGAGCTCGGCCGGCACGCGCTCCAGAAGATCGTGGACCGGATCGCGCCCGACGTCGTCTTCGCGAACGCGGATGAGGCTGCGGCGACCGCCGAACTCGGACTCGACCTCGGCCGCAGCGTCTCCGTGATCAAGCGAGGCGGCGACCCCGTGGTGATCGAGACGGCGGGCACGCGCGTCGAGGTTCCCGTACGGCGTGTGGACGACGTGCTGGACTCCACAGGCGCGGGCGATGCCTTCGCCGCGGGGTACATCGTGGCTGCACTGGGCGGCGCGGACCCGCAGGAGAGCGCGAGGGCGGGCGGCGCACTCGCGATGAGCGCGCTGCGCCGCCCCGGCGCCCTCTGAGGTCAGGCCGTCTGCAGTGACTCGAGGACCCGCTCGATGTCGTCGACGAACGCGTTGTAACCGGCGATCGTCGCCGCGACCTGCTCGTCGCTGAAGTCCGAACGATCCTGGCGAATCGTCAGCTGGGTGCCCCCGTCGACCTCTTCAAGGTCGAACAGCACGGGGAGGCCCGCATCGTCTCCGGGCTGATCGGTGAGTGTCATCGCCAGGTGCGACGGCGGCTCGACGACCTTGTACTCGCCGGCCCAGTCGATGCGATTCCCGTCCGGCAGAACCATCACGGCGCGGAAGGCGCCGCCCGGCCGCACGTCCATGGTCAGCGACTCCTGCGGCACCTCGACGGCGGCGGTGCCGAACCACACCGCGAAGTGCTCGGGCAGCGTGATCGCTTCGAAGACGAGCTCGCGCGGTGCGCGGAGTGTGCGGGTGATGGTGAAGTACTCGGTCATCGGTCTTCCTTCGTGTCGGTGCCGTCCGTCGTGGGCGGCGGGCTGAGCTGTTGCAGAGCGTTGAGGTACTGGTCGAGCGCATCGACGCTGTCCTCCCAGAAGCGGGCGTAGTCCTCGATCCAACGGGATGCTTCGACGAGAGGTCGCGCATCGAGCTGAGCCGGTCGGTACTGGGCTTCGCGCCCGCGGGTGACGAGACCGGCGGATTCGAGGACCCGGAGATGCTTCGACACCGCGGCGAACGTCATGTCGAACGGTTCGGCGAGCTCACCCACGGTGGCCGCTCCCCCGCTGAGGCGCGTGAGCATCGCCCGCCGCGTGGGGTCGGCCAGCGCCGCGAATGTGCGGCTGAGCGGATCGCTGCTCATCGTCTCCTCCTTGTTCAACTCATTGGTACAGTACCGATTAGTTGAATACGTGTCAACTGTCGGACGGTCGCGCTAGCGTGGCGGGATGCCGCGCGTGATCTTCTACACCGCCACCACCCTCAACGGCTTCCTGGCCGACGATGCCGATTCGCTCGACTGGCTCTTCGCCGTGCCGGGCGGCGAGGGCGGAGACGGCGCGTTCCAGGAGTTCCTCTCCGGCATCGGGGTCCTCGTGCAGGGGTCCTCCACGTACGAATGGGTCCTGCGCCAGGAGGATCTGATCGCACACCCCGAGAAGTGGCCGGCGTACTACGGCGCCCGCCCGACGTTCGTGTTCACGGGGCGGGAGCTGCCGTCGGTGCCGGGGGCTGACATCCGCTTCGTCCGCGGCGACGTGAGCGCGGTGTGGCCGCGAATCCTCGAAGCGGCGGCCGACCGCGACGTCTGGGTCGTCGGCGGAGGCGATCTCGCCGGGCAGTTCGCCGATGCTGGGCTGCTCGATGAGATCCTCGTATCCGTCGCACCCGCGACACTCACCTCGGGCAAGCCGCTTCTCCCCCGCGATCTCGGCGCCGACAGGCTGACGCTCACCGGCGTGCGCCAGGCGGGTGCCTTCGCCGAACTGACGTACGCGGTGACGGGTGAGCAGTCGTGAGCGACCGCTGGCGCGGCATCGTGGCCGCCCTGCTCAATCCTGACCTGCGCGCGGTGCTGGCGGAGGCGATCGGCGCGACCGACCTGACCGCCTCGCGACGGGAGCGCGCGACCGAACGCCTTCTCGATATCGGGCTGCTGCGCGCGTCGCCGGACGGCGTGGTATTCGACGAGGACTTCGTGCGCGCCCTGCTCGCCGAGCAGCCGAAGACGCGACCGACGGGCCCGGAGCGCTTCCTCGACGGTGCCGGGCGCATCGACCGCTATCCGGTGCAGGCGACGGAGCGCGCGGAGCTGCTCCGCTGGGTCGCGACGCGCGCGTTCGCTCCCGGCGACGTGCTCAGCGAGAGCGAGACGAACGAGCGGCTCGCACCCTTCACCGATGACGTCGCGCTGCTTCGCCGCCACCTGGTCGACGCCGAACTTCTCGAGCGCACCAGGTCGGGATCGGAGTACGCGCCCGTCGAACTCGAGGTCGAGGAAGAGTCGAGGACCCGACCGGCTCAGTCGCCTGAAGGGCGCACCTCGAACCACTCGCCGTGCTTGGGCTCGCGGCCGTCACCCGACGACGTGCCCGTCAGCCGGCGCCGTACCCAGGGTCCGACGTGATCGCGATAGTAGGCGGCGCCGCGGTTCGCCGCGGCCGGAAGCTCCGGAAGCGACCACCAGCCGGACGCCGGCTCGAGCCCGAGGGAGGTCAGCACGCGCGCGGCGACGCGGTGGTGTCCGCGGGAGTTCATGTGAAGCCGATCCTCCGACCAGTACGGCGGACTCGAGAGCTCGCGATCGGGCCAGTTGAACGCACGGACGAGGTCGCCGCGATCCGCCAGCTTCTTCGACACGGCGGCCGAGAGCAGATCGCCGCGTCTCTGGATCACGCGGCTCAGCGGAAGCTGCGCCGACGGATTGGCGCCGGACAGCACGATGAGCTTCACGCCCTCCTCGTCGCAGCGGCGGAGCACGTGGGTGAAGGCCTCGACGACGCGAGCGACACTCGTGCGGGGCCGCAGCATGTCGTTGCCGCCACCGTTGAACGAGAGGTGCGTGGGCTTGAGCGCCAGCGCCGGTTCGAGCTGCTGCTCGACGATCGGCCACACGAGCTTGCCGCGGATCGCGAGATTCGCGTACTCGACCGGCTGCGCCGAAGCATCCGCCCATCCCTGCGCCACCAGGTCCGCCCACCCGCGCACGCGGCCATCGGGGAGCTCGTCGCCCACGCCTTCGGTGAAGGAGTCGCCGATCGCGACGTACCGCACGGATGCCATCGTCACAGCCTACGGCGGGTCAGCGGTCGTCGAGCGCCGCGCCCCGTCGGTCGACGAGCCCCCAGGCCGCCGCCGCGGCGACGGTGAAGAAGGCCGCGAACACGATGAACAGGGCCGGCGCTCCCCCGGCGGAGAGCAGCAGCGGCACGCTCAGGGGCGCGATGATCGACGCGATGCGGCCGGCACCCGCCGCCCACCCCGAGCCGGTGGCCCGCAGCGAAGTCGGATACATCTCGGGCGTGACGGCATACAGGGCTCCCCACGCGCCGAGGTTGAAGAACGACAGCGCCATGCCTGCGGCGATGACCGCGCCTTCGGTCCCTGCGGTGCCGAAGAAGCCCGCGGCGACGGCGGAGCCCACGAGGAAGACCGAGAGCGTCAGCCTCCGCCCCCAGACTTCGATGAGCCACGCGGCGACGGCGTACCCGGGAAGCTGCGCCAGCGTGATGATCAACGTGAACCCGAACGAACGGACGAGGTCGTACCCCTGGGCGACGAGGATCGACGGAATCCAGATGAACGCTCCGTAGTACGAGAAGTTCACGCAGAACCACACCAGCCACAGGCACGCCGTCCGCACCCGGAACTCCGGCGCCCACAGCGCGGCCAGGCGCGAGCCGACGCTGGTGGCCACGGGCGGCGCGGCATCCGCGGTCGGTACCGCAGCAGGGGACGGAGCGGATGTCGCACCCGCAGACTCCTCGAAGGACCGGACGACCGCATCCGCCTCGGCATGCCGTCCTCGGCGCTCGAGCCACCGGGCGGACTCCGGCAGTCCCCACCGCACGAAGAGGGCGTAGGCCGCCGGTATCGCGCCGAGCGCGAACGCCCAGCGCCAGCCGGCCTCGGATGCCGGGATCACGAAGTAGCCGATCAGCGCGGCCGCGGTCCAGCCGATCGCCCAGAACGCCTCGAGGAACACGATCAATCGTCCGCGCATCCGTGCCGGGGCGAACTCGCTGACGTACGTCGACGCGACCGGCAGCTCGGCTCCGAGGCCGAGTCCCACGAGGAATCGCAGGACGAGCAGTGCCGCGAGCCCGCCGACGAGGGCGCTCGCGCCGGTGGCGAGCCCGTACACCAGGAGCGTGATCGCGAAGACCGATCGGCGGCCGAACCGATCGGCGAGAAGACCGCCGACGCTCGCACCGATCGCCATGCCGATGAAGCCGACGGAGGCGATCCAGGCCGTCTCCTGCGGCTGAAGGCTCCACTGCACCGCGAGAGCGGTGATCACGAAGGAGATCAGCCCGACGTCCATCGCGTCCAGCGCCCACCCGAGCCCCGATCCGGTCAGCACCCGCAGGTGGCGACGCGTGAAGGGCAGGGCATCGAGGCGTTCCGAGAACGTGGCTGCGACGCGGGGCTCGGCATCCGTCATAGCGTCATGCTACGGATGCCGCGTCCCCTGCGGCAGTCACGACAGCATGTCGCGCACGAGAGGCGCGACGCGCGAGCCATAGAGCTCGATCGAGCGCATCATGCGCTCGTGCGACAGCGTGCCGGTCGAGAACTTCATGTCGAAACGCTGGATGCCGAGCGTCGCGACCGTGTCCGCGATCTTCCGGGCCACCGTCTCGGGCGAGCCCACATAGAGCGCTCCCTCGGGCCCGACGTCGCGCTGGAACCGCATCCGGCTGTAGGGAGGCCAGCCGCGTTCGCGGCCGATGGTGTTGTTCATTGCCTCGAAGCCCTCGTAGGCCTCGTCCCACGCCTGCTGATCGGTGTCGGCGACATGGCCTGGCGAGTGCACGCCGATCGGAAGCTCGGGCTTCTCGAAGCTCGTCAACGAGCGACGGTACAGGTCGGCGAACGGCCGGAATCGGTCCGCCGGGCCGCCGATGATCGCGAGCATGAGCCCGTACCCGTGACGCGCAGCGCGAACCACGGACTCGGGCGTCCCTCCCACGCCGACCCACGCGCGCAGACCGTTCTCGGTCTTCGGGAACACGTCGGCGTCCTCCAGCGGCGCACGCAAGGTGCCCTGCCACGTCACCGGCTTCTCGTCGAGGAGGCGTGAGAAGAGGTCGAGCTTCTCGTCGAAGAGGGTCTCGTAGTCGCGCAGGTCGTAGCCGAAGAGCGGGAACGACTCGATGAAGGATCCGCGGCCGAGGATGACCTCCGCGCGCCCTCCGGACACGGCGTCGAGGGTGGCGAAGCGCTCGTAGACGCGCACCGGGTCGTCGCTCGAGAGGACGGTGACCGCGGTCCCCAGGTGGATGTTCTCGGTGCGGGCGGCAGCCGCCGCGAGCACGATCTCGGGGCTCGATACGGCGAACTCCGGCCGGTGGTGCTCCCCCACCCCGAAGAACGACAGGCCGACGCGGTCGGCGAGCACCGCCTGCTCGACGACATTGCGGATCGTCTGGGCATCGCTGAGACGCGTGCCGGACGCGTCACGCGTGACGTCTCCGAACGTGTCGAGACCCAGTTCGACGGCGGTGAGATCGGTCATTCGAGCATCCTTTCCATTCGCGTGAATGCATCACGCGTGAGAGGGAACCGTGAGCGGCGACGTCGCATTCCCGCAGACAGACGGATGCCTCGGGCGTAGCGTGACCGCATGGCCATCTTCGCGGACCGCACGGCGGCGGGGGTCGACCTCGCGGCCGGTCTCGCTGCGTGGCGCGGTGCGGATGCCGTCATCGCCGGAATCCCCCGCGGAGGGATCGTCGTCGCCGCCGAGGTCGCACGCGTTCTCGGCCTGCCGCTCGCGGCGATCGTCGTACGCAAGCTCGGAGCACCCGGGCAGCAGGAGTTCGCCGTCGGGGCGATCGCGGACGACGTCCGCGTGCTCACCGAGCAGGGAGGTCGCATCGGAGCGGCGACACCCGCGCAGCTGGACGCGGTCGAGGCGGTCGAGCGCGAAGAACTCCGACGCCGCTCGGTCATCTTCGGCAGCATCGAGGGCGTCGCCGGACGGACCGTGATCGTCGTGGACGACGGCATAGCGACAGGTGCCACGGCGACCGCGGCATGCCGGTCGCTGCGTGGTCGGGATGTCGCGCACATCGTTCTCGCGGTGCCCGTCGCACCCGCGGCGTGGACGCCGGACCCGGTCGCTGTCGACGAGTACGTGTGCCCGCACCGCCAGGAGCGATTCTGGGCGGTGGGCGAGTTCTACGACGACTTCGCGCAGACGAGCGACGCGGAGGTCGTGGCGCTGCTGCACCACGACCCCCGCGCCTGATCCGCCGCGGGTCAGCGCGAGAGTGCGCTGCGGAGGGTGTCGAGTCCGACGCCGCCGATATCGAGCGCTCGCTTGTGGAAGCGCTTGATCGAGAAGTCGGCGCCCTCGCGCTCGGCGACGTCGTCGCGGAGCTGCTCCCAGATCCGCTGGCCGACCTTGTACGACGGTGCCTGTCCGGGCCAGCCGAGGTAGCGGTTGACCTCGAACTTCACGAACTCGTCGGGCATGTTGACGTTGTGGCGCATGAAGTCGAGCGCGAATCCGGCATCCCACGTGCCCTGGCCGTCGGGACGGGCCTTCTCGAGGTGGACGCCGATGTCGAGCACGACGCGGGCGGCGCGCATGCGCTGGCCGTCGAGCATGCCGAGCCGGTCGGCCGGATCGTCCAGGTAGCCGAGCTGTTCCATGAGCCGCTCGGCGTACAGCGCCCAGCCCTCGGCGTGACCCGACGTGCCGCCGAGCAGCCGGCGGTACGAGTTCAGCTGCGCGCGGTTGTACACGGCCTGCGCGATCTGCAGGTGGTGTCCAGGGACGCCCTCGTGGTACACCGTCGTGAGCTCGCGCCACGTGTCGAACGACTCCACGCCCTCGGGGACCGACCACCACATGCGGCCAGGGCGCGAGAAGTCGTCGGTCGGACCCGTGTAGTAGATCCCGCCTTCCTTCGTCGGCGCGATCATGCACTCCAGCCGTCGGATCGGGTCGGGAATGTCGAAGTGCGTGCGACCGAGCTCCACGACGGCTCGGTCGCTGGTCTCCTGCATCCAGCGCTGCAGCGCGTCAGTGCCGTAGAGCTTGCGGCTGTCATCCTTCTCGAGGAAGGCGACGGCCTCCTCGACGGACGCTCCGGCCTTGATCTCGTGGGCGATCGACTCCTGCTCGGCGACCATCCGCGCGAGTTCCTCGATGCCCCACTCGTAGGTCTCGTCGAGGTCGACGGTGGCGCCGAGGAACTGCCGCGAGTGCAGCGCGTACAGCTCGCGTCCGACCGCGTCCTTCTCGGTCGAGGCCGGTGCGAGCTCGCTGCTCAGGAAGGCGGCGAGCTCGTCGTAGGCCACGCGGGCGGCGTTCGCGTTGTCGGCGAGATCGCGCGCGAGCGAGGCGGGAAGCTGTCCTTCCTCCGGGGCGGCTTCGGCCGCGAACGTCGCGAAGAAGCCGCCGTCCTCGGTGTAGCGGCCGATCTGCGTCACGACCTCGACGACCTGACGACGAGCGGGCACGACGCCCTGCTCGATCCCGGCGCGCAGCGACTCGACGTATCCCTCGATCGCGGCCGGAACGGCGCCGAGGCGCGTGGAGATCACCGACCAGTCATCCGGCGTCGCAGTGGGCATGAGGTCGAACGCGGAACGGATGTTCTGCGCGTGCGAAGCGATCACATTGATGTCGCGCAGATGCCACTGCGCCTCGTGGAGCTCGATGCCGAGCTCGATCTCACGGGCGAGATCCTCTTTGGTGACGACGTCGATGTCGTCGACCGGAGTCGCCGCGGTCAGGGCGGCCAGCGTCTTGCGGCCCTCGGCGGTGAGGTGCTCGTGGCCTGCGGGGCTGTAGTCGCCGAAGCGGTCGTTGAACTCCGTGCGGCCGATGTAGGTCGCGAGGGTCGGTTCGAGCTCGGCGAGGGTGTCGACCCATGCGTCAGCGATCGTGTCGATCGGCGTGGGCGTGCGTGTTTCGTCAGTCATAGATCGAGCCTAAGGAGCCGTCGCGTGGCGCGCCACACGGCGCGCCACACACGGATCGTCAGTGCCCTGCTTCGTTCCAGTCCGCACCGCGGCCGATCTGCACGTCCAGCGGGACGGAGAGCTGCGCGGCGTCGCCCATCCGGTCCTTCACGATCCGCTCCGCGGCATCCCACTCCCCCGGGGCTACCTCCACGACCAGTTCGTCGTGGATCTGCAGCAGCACCCGCGAGCGCAGATCGGCGGTGGTGAAGTCATCGTGGATGTGGAACAGGGCGATCTTCATGATGTCGGCCGCGCTGCCCTGGATCGGGGCGTTGAGAGCGGCGCGCTCGGCGTTCTCGCGCAGTACGCGGTTGGGACTCGCGAGATCGGGGAACGGACGACGTCGCCCGAAGATGGTCTCGGTGTACCCGTCGATGCGCGCCTGCTCGACCGAGGAGCGCAGGTAGTCGCGGACCGCGCCGAAGCGGGCGAAGTACTCCATCATGAGCTGCTTCGCCTCGGACTGCTCGATGCGCAGCTGCTTCGACAGCCCGAACGCCGACAGGCCGTAGACGAGACCGTACGACATCGCCTTGACCTTCGTGCGCATCTGGGGCGTCACGTCGGCGGGGTCGACGGCGAAGACTCGAGCACCGACGAAGCGGTGGAGGTCTTCGCCGGAGTTGAACGCCTCGATCAGGCCGGGGTCTTCGGAGAGGTGCGCCATGATGCGCATCTCGATCTGCGAGTAGTCGGCGGTCAGCAGCGTCTCGTAGCCCTCGCCGACGGTGAACGCGGAGCGGATGCGGCGACTCTCCTCGTTCCGGATCGGGATGTTCTGGAGGTTGGGGTCGGTGCTCGACAGTCGTCCTGTCTGGCTCCCGGTCTGCACGTAGGTGGTCCGGATGCGCCCATCCGTCGCGATCGCCGTGTCGAGCGACTCGATGATCTGACGCAGCTTCGTCGCCTCGCGGTGCTGGAGCAGCAGATCGAGGAACGGGTGCGGGTTGCTCTCCTGAAGATCGGCGAGGACCGCAGCATCCGTCGAGTACCCCGTCTTGGTCTTGCGGGTCTTGGGGAGCTGCAGTTCGTCGAAGAGAACCTCCTGCAGCTGCTTCGGCGAGCCGAGGTTGACCTCTCGGCCGATGGCGGCGAAGGCCTGCTGCGCGATCGCGTCGGCACGCTCGCCCAGCTCGCCCGAGAAGGAGGAGAGCGTGTCGTGCGACACCGCGACGCCGGCGAGCTCCATGTCGGCGAGAGTGAGCAGCGTCGGCAGCTCGATGTCGGACAGCACCGCGGCGACGCTGTCGGCCAGCTCGCCGCGCAGGGCCTCCGTCACGCGGATGCCGAACCAGGCGAGCTGACCGGGGGTGGCGCCCTCGGTCTCGGGCACCAGCTGGGTCGGGTCTGCTTCAGGGAGCTTCTCGTCGAGGTACCGGTCGACGAGGTCGGCGAGGGTCTTGTCGGGAAAGCTTGGCCGGAGCAGCCACCCGGCCACGATCGTGTCGAAGGCGAGACCGCCGAGGGTCAATCCTGCGCGGCGGAGCGCCTTGACCTGCGGCTTCGCGTCGCTGAGCACCTTCGGCGCGTCGGAGGCGAGCCACGAACGCAGTGCGTCCGCGACCTCGGGGGTCCAGTCGGCTTCGGCCGCGGCATCCGCCGTCGCGAAGCCCGCCCGGCGAGGAAGGCCGCCCTCGACGACGAGGCTGACGCCCACCTCACCCTGCGCCGCCTCGAGCCACGCGAGCAGGTCGGCCGGCGAGGGTTCGACGGGCACCGGCATCGGCACGGCAGCGGCGCTCGCGACCGCGGCCATCTGCTGCTCGATGCCGGCGAGCTCGGCCACGCGCGGAATGAGCGTCTTGAACTCCAGCCGCGCGAAGATGTCGCGCACCGCCTGCGCGTCCATCGGCTTCACCTCGAGGTCGGCCACCGCGACGGGAAGCTCGACATCGCGGAGGAGCCGGTTGAGGGCGCGGTTGCGCCGCACGGTGTCGAGATTGTCGCGTAGGTTGCCGCCGACGACACCGGTGACCTTGTCGGCGTTGTCGAGCAGCTCGTCGAGCGACCCGAACTGGTTCAGCCACTTCACCGCGGTCTTCTCGCCGACCTTCGGCACGCCGGGCAGGTTGTCACTCGTCTCGCCGACGAGCGCGGCGATGTCGGGATACTGCTCCGGAGGCACCCCGTAGCGATCGATGACGGCCTGGCGGTCGTAGCGCTTGAGCTGCGAGACGCCCTGCACGTTCGGATAGAGCAGCGTGACGTCGTCGTCGACGAGCTGAATGGTGTCGCGATCGCCCGAGCACACGAGGACGTCGAAGTGCTCCTCGGCCGCCTGCGTGGCCAGCGTCGCGAGGATGTCGTCGGCCTCGATGTCTTCTTTCTGGATGACGGTGATGCTCATCGCAGCGAGGCAGTCCTGCAGGATCGGGATCTGTCCCTTGAACTCGGACGGCGTCTCGGAGCGGTTCGCCTTGTACTCGGGGTACTCGCGCGTGCGGAACGACTGCCGAGACGTGTCGAACGCCACGGCCAGGTGCGTCGGACGCTCGGCCTTGATGAGGTTGATGAGCATCGCGAGGAACCCGTAGATGCCGTTGGTGTGCTGCCCGTCCTTCGTCGAGAAGTTGTCGACGGGGAGGGCGTAGAACGCCCGGTAGGCCAGCGAATGGCCGTCTACGACGAGAAGGGTAGGCTTTGCGGAGTCCGTCACCCTGCAACTCTAGCCAGGGTCGACGACACCCCCTCCCCTCGTCCCGAAGGTGCGCGCATGCCCGAGAACTCCCCCGCGAACACCGATGGCCTCACGTGGGCGGCGAACCGCGGAATGGGCGCACTCGCCGAGAAGATGGGCGTCGTGTTCACCGAGTTCTCGATCGAACGCTGCGTCGCGACGATGCCCGTCGAAGGCAATACCCAGCCTGTCGGGCTCCTGCACGGCGGCGCCTACGTCGTGCTCGGCGAGTCCCTCGGATCGATGGCGGCGAACCTTCACGCCGGCCCCGGACGGCTCGCCGTGGGCGTCGACATCAACGCCACCCACACCCGCTCGGCGACATCCGGACTCGTCACCGGGGTGTGCACGCCGATCCATCTCGGCAGCACGATCACCGTGCACGAGATCGTCGTGACCGACGATCAGGACCGCCGCTGCTCCACGGTCCGCATCACGAACCACATACGCCGGATCGACTAGCGATCGGCGAGAACGAGAGAAGCGGATGCCCCGTGGGAGACATCCGCTTCTCTGAACTCCGTGCGCCCTACTTCTTCGGGGCGAGCTGCTCGATGATCGCCTTGGCGACGTCCTGCATGGTGAGGCGGCGATCCATCGACGCCTTCTGGATCCAGCGGAACGCCTCGGGCTCGGACAGGCCCATCTTCTCGTTGAGGAGGCCCTTCGCGCGGTCCACCAGCTTGCGGGTCTCGAAGCGCTCGACCATGTCGGCGACCTCGGCCTCGAGCGTGATGATCTGCTCGTAGCGGGCCAGTGCGATCTCGATCGCCGGGAGCAGATCGTTGGGCGTGAACGGCTTCACGACGTAGGCCAGCGCGCCGGCCTCGCTCGCGCGCTCCACGAGCTCCTTCTGGCTGAACGCCGTGAGGAGGACCACCGGTGCGATGTGGTTCTTGCTGAGCTTCTCGGCCGCCGAGATGCCGTCGAGCTGAGGCATCTTGACGTCCATGATGACGAGGTCGGGACGCAGATCTGTCGCGAGCTGCACGGCCGTCTCGCCGTCACCCGCCTCGCCGACGACGTCGAATCCGTTGTCGCGGAGGATCTCCACGATGTCGAGGCGGATCAGCGACTCGTCCTCGGCGACCACCACGCGGCGGGGGGTCGAGGCCGGCGCTGGGGGGGTCTGCTCCTGGTCAGTCACCATTGAATCCTACGGTATGGTCAATCGCGGAAGCGCGGCATCAGCCGCCTGCCGGTGTGGCGGAATGGCAGACGCGACCGACTCAAACTCGGTTGCCCGAAAGGGCGTGTGGGTTCGACTCCCACCACCGGCACTCGTCAGAGGCGATCCGCGATCGTCGCCGCCGCGGTCAGCCAGGCGTCGCCCGTCTCAGGCGACAGTGCATCGAAGTCGATCGGACCGCCGTCGACGAGAGACGCGTCGAACGGCGCGATCACGACACCCGAGGTCACCTGCTGGAAATGGCGGGTCAGACGCGCCTCGAGCTTCTTGTCGGGTCGCGACGATGGCGCGGTGAGCACGGTGATCGCGCGGTCGACCTTGTCGCCGAAGCCCTTCTCGCGCAGTCCGTCGAGGAGCCACGCGGCACTGGCGGCCGTGTCCTCCCGCACCGTCGAGACGATGACGAGCTGGTCGGCGGCCGCGACCGAGGCGATCCAGTTGGACGCCCGCATGTTGTTGCCGGTGTCGACGATCATGAGCCGGTAGTAGCGGCGCAGCAGCCCGTGAAGGCGATCGAACGCCACCGCGTCGATGGTGGAGGATGCCGCGGCATCCTCGTCGGAGGCGAGCACGTCGAATCGCGCGTCGACCTGCGTGCGCACGTAGGTGTCGAGGGTCGCGAGACCCGACGCGCTCGGATCGGAGAACCGGTCGAGATCCTCGAGGAGATCGACGGCGGTGCGATGGTGCGGCGCGTTCTGCGCGCGCCAGCCCAGCGTCCCCCGGGTCTCGTTGTTGTCCCACGCGAGCGTCGCGCCACCCCGCAGCGTGCCGAAGGTCGCGGCGAGCAGCAGCGTGCTCGTGGTCTTGTGCGCGCCGCCCTTCGGGTTGAGCACGACGATCGTGCGCGGCGCATCGAGGCGGCGCTGCACGCGCTTCTCGCGGTCGAGCCGCGACTGCTCTCCACGACCCGGCTGGGGCGAGATCAGGCCTCCGGTCGCCCTGCGGACGGCGGCCTGCCAGCCCTCGGTCGCACGCGGCTTGTCGCCGTCATCGCGGGAGTCGAGCAGGTCCTGGACGGTCGGCTTGGCGATCTCGCGTGCCGCGGATGACGATGCGCGCGTGAGCGGAGGCTCCGTGGAGCGCGTGGCGGGGGCTTCCTCGACGACGGATGTCGCCGCGGGCGCGGGTGCCGGTACAGGTGCGGCGCTGATGCTCACCGGTGCGCTCAGTGGCACGACGCTCAGCGGCTCGGCGGCGGAAGCGGGCTCGACGCTCGCGGGCTCGGCGGCGGGAGCAGCCGCGGCGGCGGGTGCTGACTCCGCGAAGGTGCCGTCGGGATGCACGATCAGAGGCCAGCGCGAGGACCCTTCGACCAGGGTCGCGTGAGCCGGCTCGCCCGCGGATGCCGCCAGCAGCCGGATCTCCTCGACGACACGATCGCGCAGCGCGCGGCTGTCGGCAGCGATGACCTCTTCGACGTCGGATCCGACGTGAACCTCGGCAACCGTGCTCGACAGGATGTGCACCGTCGCTTCGGGCGTGCGTGTAGTCATGGTTCCTCCTGCGCGGTGGGCCTGAGCGCGAGACAACGCTAGCCGACACGGCGCGCGGTGCGGCCGAGGCGTGCCGAGTCCGTGTGCACGCGCAGAAGAGCGGATGCCCCGTGCCGAGGCATCCGCTCTTCTGCGTCGTTCAGGCGCCGAAGTACTGGTTCCCGAGCGCCTTGCTCTTGAGGGCATCGAACTCGCCCTGCGAGATCGAACCCGCGTCGAGGAGAGCCTTCGCCTTGGCGATGTCGTCGGCGGGGCTCGCGGAGGCCGCCGGCTTGTAGTCGTCGACCTCGGGGGCGCCGGCGTAGCGCGCCCGCGCCCGCTGCGCCATGCCGGATCCGCGGGCGATCACGTAGATGAGCGCCGTGAGGAACGGAATGAAGACCAGGGCGATGATCCACAGCGCCTTGAACCATCCGTTGAGCTTCTCGTCACGGAACAGGTCGGTGATGATGACGACCACCACGTAGATGTAGGCGGTGAACCAGAAGATCCACAGCAGCCACCAGAAGAAATCCATGCGAGGGCCTCCAGTCACAGAAACGACAACGGTCGCGCTCAGCATAGTGAGCGCGACCGTCGTACCGGTGGAACCGGAGGTCAGATTTCCTTCGACTTGTAGATCGGCGCCTTGCCGTGGACGGCGTCGCCGACGATCGGATCATGGCGGTGATCGCTTGACACGTGAACACCGCTCGCAGATGATTGCAAACTGTCCCCCCGACTATCTAGGGGATTCTCATGCTCGAACTCCGCCGAATTGTTGTGCCCACCGCGATCCTGGCTCTCTCGCTCAACACGTGAACACTCCCGCACCGGCTCTCGGGGCCCAGCGTCGATTTCTCGTCCGGCTCTCCGGGATTGAGAAGTCTCAGCGTCGACGCGACATCATCTGCACAGCGATCGAATTCAGCGGCGAAGAGGTCGTTCTCTTCGGGGGCGCGTCAGGCGCGCGCCGAACGCTTGCGCTAGGCAGCTCAGATGCTCTCATGCAGGAGGCGCTTCAAACCATGTGGAACATGCCGCTCGATCCTCCAGACGGCCTTGCGGACCGCTATCCATCGCAACTCGACTTGGCAGGCTGCTGGGCGGAGCTTCACTACGATCTCGGGCGCACAAACTACCTGGACGAGATCGACAGTTCGATCAGATACGACGAGATCCGTCTCGTCGACGGATCTGGCGTGGTCTCAGCGAGTAGCGTCGCACGGAAGAAGAGCGGCGTTGTCCGTGTTGTGCTCGATCGAGGCGAAGCCCCGATCCACGTCGCCGATGAGCTCAGCGCAATGCTCGACCGCGCACCCGCCCAAACCTGATCCCGCCGTCGCAGTGCGGAAACGACGACGGTCGCGCTCAGCATAGTGAGCGCGACCGTCGTACCGGTGGAACCGGAGGTCAGATTTCCTTCGACTTGTAGATCGGCGCCTTGCCGTGGACGGCGTCGCCGACCTTGTGGATGCGGATGTCGTTGGTCGAGCCGATGATCCCGGGAGGCGAGCCCGAGATCACGACGACCTTGTCGCCGACCTTCGCGAGGTCGTTCGCCAGGAGATAGTCGTCGACCTGGATGAACATGCGGTCGGTGTGCGCGACGTGCTCGACGAGCGTCGACTTCACTCCCCAGGTCAGCGCCATGCGGCGACGGATCGCCGGCTCGGGGGTGAACCCGATCATGGGGATGCGCGGACGCAGCCGCGACATGCGTCGTGCGGTGTCGCCCGACTCGGTGAAGATGCACAGGTACTTCGCGTCGACGAACTCGGCGACCTCGAGCGCCGCGAGAGTGATGGCGCCACCCTGCGTGCGGGGCTTCGTGGTCAGCGGCTGGATCCGCTCCAGGCCGTGCTCCTCGGTGGAGTCGATGATGCGGGCCATCGTCTCGACGACGCCCACGGGGTACTTGCCCACGCTGGTCTCGCCGGAGAGCATGACCGCGTCAGCGCCGTCGAGGACGGCGTTGGCGACGTCGCTCGTCTCGGCGCGCGTGGGCACCGGGTTCTCGATCATGGACTCGAGCATCTGGGTCGCGACGATCACGGGCTTGGCCATGCGGCGGCACAGCTCGACGGCGCGCTTCTGGACGATCGGGACGGCCTCGAGCGGGAGCTCCACGCCGAGGTCGCCGCGGGCGACCATGATGCCGTCGAACGCGTCGATGATCTCTTCGAGGTTGTCGACGGCCTGCGGCTTCTCGATCTTCGCGATGACCGGCAGATGGCGTCCTTCCTCGGCCATGATGACGTGCACGCGCTGCACGTCCTTCGCGTCGCGGACGAACGAGAGGGCGATGATGTCGGCGCCGGCGCGAAGGCCCCAGCGCAGGTCGGCCTCGTCCTTCTCCGAGAGCGCGGGGACGTTGACCGCCACGCCGGGGAGGTTGATGCCCTTGTTGTTGGACACCGGGCCGCCCACGATGACCTTCGTGGTGACGACGGTCCCGTCGGTCTCGACGACCTCGACGCGCACCTTGCCGTCGTCGATGAGGAGGAAGTCCCCCGCCTTGACGTCGTTGGGGAGGCCCTTGAACGTGGTGCCGACGATCTCCTTCGTGCCGAGGATGTCGTCGGTGGTGATCTTGAAGATGTCGCCGACGGCGAGCTCGTGGGGTCCGTTCTCGAACTTGCCCAGGCGGATCTTCGGACCCTGGAGGTCGACGAGGACGGCGACGGGACGGCCCGCGTCGTCGGCGGCCTTGCGCACATTGGCGAAGTTGTTGTCGTGGACCGAGTAGTCGCCGTGGCTCAGATTGAAGCGGGCGACGTCGACGCCCGCATCGATGATCGCGCGAACGCTCTCAAACGTTGAGGTGGCGGGACCAAGGGTTGCGACGATTTTGGCGCGTCTCATCCGTGTGTTTTCTCCGGGTGTTTTCGAGGGCGAATGCCGTATGCCAGCCTACGCGGGCTGCAGGCCGATCGCGACATCGGTCGGGCGGACGGGGGCGGGCAGCTGCGTCTCCCCCATGAGGTAGGCGTCGACGCTCGCGGCGGCCGCGCGGCCCTCCGCGATCGCCCACACGATCAGGGACTGGCCGCGACCGGCGTCGCCGGCCACGAACACGCCCGGCGCGGTGGTCTGGTAGTCGTTCTCGCGCTGCACGCTGCCCGTTCCGGTGAACTGCGCACCCAACTGCTCCTCGAGCAGCTGGCGCTCCGGGCCCGTGAAGCCCATCGCGATGAGGACGAGGTCCGCCGGGATCTCGCGCTCGGTTCCGCTCTTGGGAACGCGGCGGCCGTCCACGAACTCGGTCTCGGCCACGCGCAGCGCGCGCACCTCCCCGGCCTCGTTCGCGAGGAACTCGACCGTGCTGGCCAGGTACGACCGCTCGCCGCCTTCCTCATGGGCGGACTGCACCTCGAAGAGCGTCGGCGACATCGGCCACGGCTGGTGCTCCGGGCGCTCGCCCGGAGGACGCCGCCCGATGGCGAGGTTCGTGACGCTGAGCGCGCCGTGACGGTGCGCGGTGCCGATGCAGTCGGCGCCTGTGTCACCGCCGCCGATGACGATGACGTGCTTGCCCTCGGCCGAGATCTGGTTGGGCACCGCGTCCCCGGCGACCGCCTTGTTCGACTCGACGAGGTACTCCATCGCGAAGTGCACGCCGGCCAGGTCGCGCCCGGGGATCGCGAGCTCACGGGGAACCGTGGACCCCGTCGCGATCACGACCGCGTCGTAGCGCGCCCGCAGGTCGCTCCACGAGATGTCCTTGCCGATCTCGACCCCGGCACGGAACCGCGTGCCCTCGTCGCGCATCTGGCGAAGGCGGGACTCGAGGTGCTTCTTCTCCATCTTGAAGTCCGGGATGCCGTACCGCAGCAGACCGCCGATGCGGTCGTCGCGCTCGAACACGGCGACGGTGTGGCCAGCGCGGGTGAGCTGCTGAGCGGCAGCGAGTCCCGCGGGACCGGATCCGACGACGGCGACCGTCTTGCCGGTGAGGCGCCCGGGGGGCTCGGCCTCGATCCAGCCGTGGGAGAACGCCTCGTCGACGATCGAGACCTCGATCTGCTTGATCGTGACCGCGGGCTGGTTGATGCCGAGCACGCACGAGCTCTCGCACGGTGCGGGGCAGAGCCGGCCCGTGAACTCCGGGAAGTTGTTCGTCGCGTGCAGACGCTCGCTCGCCGAGCGGCCCTCGCCGCGCCAGGTGAGGTCGTTCCACTCCGGGATGAGGTTCCCGAGCGGGCAGCCCTTGTGGCAGAACGGCACACCGCAGTCCATGCAGCGACCGGCCTGCCGACGCAGGACGGCGGAGTCGCCCGGCTCGTAGACCTCTTTCCAGTCCATGATGCGCACCGGCACCGGCCGCCGCGCGGGCAGCTCTCGCTCGGTGACCTTCAGAAAGCCTTTCGGGTCAGCCACCCGTCACCTCCAGGATGCGGTTCCAGACGACGTCGCCGTCGGGGTCCAGCCCCTCGGCGACGGCGTTCTGGCGCGTCTCGAGCACCGCGGCGTAATCGCGGGGCATGACGCGGACGAAGTTGTCGAGCTCGTTCTCGAAGTCGGCGAGCAGCGCCGCCGCGAGGGTCGAGTCGGTCTCGGCGACATGCTGCTCGAGCAGGTCGCGCAGGATCTCGGCGTCGCCCGATCCGAGTGTTCCGAGTTCGAGCTCGCCCGTCGCGAGAGCCTCGCGGTTCACGAGCTTGCGGTCGAGGCGGTACACGTAGGCGGTGCCGCCCGACATGCCCGCGCCGAGGTTCCGGCCGGTCGCGCCGAGGATCACGGCGAGCCCGCCCGTCATGTACTCGAGCGCGTGGTCGCCCACACCCTCGACCACCGCGGTCGCGCCGGAGTTGCGCACGAAGAAGCGCTCCCCCACGACGCCGCGCAGGAACAGCGTGCCCTGCGTCGCGCCGTAGCCGATGACGTTGCCGGCGATCACGTTCTGCGATGCGTCGAAGGTCGCGCTGCGCGGCGGGCGCACCACGATCTGGCCGCCGGACAGACCCTTGCCGACGTAGTCGTTGGAGTCGCCCTCGAGGCGCAGCGTGATGCCCGCGGGCATGAAGGCGCCGAACGACTGACCGGCGGACCCCGTCAGGTTCACGACGATGCTCCCCGAGGGAAGACCGTTCTCGCCGCGGGCGACGGTCACGTGATGACCGAGCAGCGTGCCGACGGCGCGCTCCGTGTTGCGGATCGGCAGGTCTATCGTGAGCTGGCCGCCGTGCGCGATCACATCCTGTGCGCGCTCGATCAGCGGCACGTCGAAGTGCTCGTCGAGATCGTGCTTCTGCGACGTGGTGTTGCGACGCGCCTCATCATCGGAGAATGCGGGGCCTTCGAGCACCGGGCTGAGGTCCAGCCCGCTCGCCTTCCAGTGGTTCACGGCGCCGTCGATGTCCAGCAGCTCGCTGCGGCCGATGGCCTCGTCGAGCGACCGGAAGCCGAGCTCCGCGAGGTACTCGCGCACCTCTTCGGCGATGAACTCCATGAAGTTCACGACGAACTCCGGCTTGCCGTTGAAGCGCGAGCGCAGCACCGGGTTCTGGGTCGCGACCCCGACGGGGCAGGTGTCGAGGTGGCAGACGCGCATCATGATGCAGCCGGAGACGACGAGCGGAGCCGTCGCGAAGCCGAACTCCTCAGCGCCGAGCAGCGCACCGATGACGACGTCGCGTCCGGTCTTGAGCTGACCGTCCACCTGCACGACGACGCGGTCGCGCATGCCGTTGAGCATGAGCGTCTGCTGCGTCTCGGCGAGGCCGAGCTCCCACGGGGTTCCGGCGTGCTTGAGCGAGTTCAGCGGGCTCGCCCCGGTGCCGCCGTCGTGGCCGGAGACCAGGATCACATCGGCGAGGGCCTTGGCGGTTCCCGCCGCGACCGCGCCGATGCCCGACTGGCTCACGAGCTTGACGTGCACACGGGCCTTCGGGTTCGCGCGCTTGAGGTCGAAGATGAGCTGCTTGAGGTCTTCGATCGAGTAGATGTCGTGGTGCGGCGGAGGCGAGATGAGACCCACTCCGGCCGTCGCGTGGCGCGTGCGCGCCACCCACGGGTACACCTTGGTCGGCGGCAGCTGTCCGCCCTCACCGGGCTTGGCGCCCTGCGCCAGCTTGATCTGGATGTCCTCGGACTCCGTGAGGTACAGGCTGGTCACGCCGAAGCGGCCCGATGCGACCTGCTTGATCGCGCTGCGCCGCTCAGGGTCGAGAAGACGATCGACGTCCTCGCCGCCCTCGCCGGTGTTCGACTTGGCGCCGAGGCGGTTCATCGCGATCGCGAGGGTCTCGTGCGCCTCCTTCGAGATCGAGCCGTAGCTCATCGCACCCGTCGAGAACCGCTTCACGATGGACGCCACCGACTCGACCTCGTCGATCGGCACCGGCGTGCGGCCGTCGGTCTTGAAGCGGAAGAGCCCGCGGAGGGTCTTGAGCTCGCTCGCCTGGTCGTCGACGAGCTTCGTGTACTCGCGGAAGATGTCGTAGCGGCGCGTGCGGGTCGCGTGCTGCAGACGGAACACCGTGTCGGGGTTGAAGAGGTGGGGCGAGCCGTCGCGGCGCCACTGGTACTCGCCACCGGTCCACAGGCGCTCATGCGCGCGGACGGCGGCATCCTCGGGGTAGGCGTAGGCGTGACGGGCGGCGTTCTCCGCGGCGATCACGTCGAGCCCCACGCCGCCGAGCTTGGACTCCGTGCCCGTGAAGTACTTCTCGACGAACTCCTCGGACAGGCCGACGGCCTCGAACACCTGCGCGCCGGCGTACGACGACACCGTCGAGATGCCCATCTTCGACATGATCTTGAGCACGCCCTTGCCGAGCGCGTAGATCAGGTTCTTGACGGCCTTCTCGGGAGCGATGCCCGTGATGTATCCGGCGCGCACGAGGTACTCGACCGTCTCCATCGCGAGGTACGGGTTGACGGCGGATGCTCCGTACCCGATGAGGGTGGCGACGTGGTGCACTTCGCGCACGTCACCCGCCTCCACCACGAGACCGCAGGTCATGCGCGTCTCGTTGCGGATGAGGTGGTGGTGCACCGCGGCGAGCATGAGCAGCGACGGGATCGGGGCGAGGTCCTTGTTGGAGTCGCGGTCGGACAGCACGATGAACTCGGCGCCGTCCTCGATCGCCTGGTCGACCTCCTGGCACATCTGCGCGAGGCGCTTCTGCATGCCCTTGTGGCCGGCCTCGACGCGGTACAGACCCCGGATCGTGACCGACGTGCGGCCGGGGAGCGCCGTGTCGATGTGCTGGATCTTCGCCAGTTCGTCGTTGTCGATGACCGGGAAGTCGAGCGTGACGACGCGCGTGTGCCCCTCGCCCCACTCCAGGAGGTTCCGCTCGGGTCCGAGCCCGAGGGACAGGGATGTGACGACCTCTTCGCGGATCGAGTCCAGCGGCGGGTTCGTCACCTGCGCGAACTGCTGCGTGAAGTAGTCGAACAGCAGGCGAGGCCGCTCGCTGAGCACGGCGACGGGTGTGTCGGACCCCATCGCGCCCAGCGGCTCGGCGCCCGTCTGGCCCATCGGGGTGAGGAGGATCCGGACCTCTTCCTCGGTGTAGCCGAAGGTGCGCTGACGACGCGTGATCGAGGCGATCGGGTGGACGATGTGCTCGCGCTCGGGCAGATCGGCCAGGCGCACGCGCCCGGCGTCGAGCCACTCCTGCCACGGCTCGAGCTCGGCGAGGTCGCGCTTGATCTCGTCGTCCTCGACGATGCGGCCCTGCGCCGTGTCGACGAGGAACATGCGGCCCGGCCGCAGCCGGCCGCGCCGCTTGATGCGCTCAGGTGCGAAGTCGAGCACGCCGGTCTCGCTGCCGATCACGACGAGGCCGTCGGTGGTCTCGGTCCAGCGTCCCGGACGCAATCCGTTGCGGTCGAGCGTCGCACCGACGAGCGTGCCGTCGGTGAAGATGAGCGCTGCGGGACCGTCCCACGGCTCCATCTGCATGGAATGGAACTCGTAGAACGAGCGCAGCTTGGGGTCGATGTCGGCCTGCTTCTCGTAGGCCTCCGGCACCATCATCATGATCGCGTGCGGCAGGGTGCGCCCGGTGAGGGTGAGAAGCTCCAGAACCTCGTCGAACGACGCGGAGTCGCTGGCGCCGTCGGTGCAGATCGGCAGCAGCGGGCGGATGTCGCCGAGCAGCTCCGACTCCAGCTGCGACTGCCGGGCGCGCATCCAGTTGCGGTTGCCGTTGACCGTGTTGATCTCGCCGTTGTGCGCGAGCATCCGCAGCGGCTGCGCAAGCGGCCACGACGGGAAGGTGTTCGTCGAGTAGCGCGAGTGCACGACCGCGAGCTCGGACGCGAAGCGCTCGTCCTGCAGGTCGGGATAGAACGGCTCGAGCTGGAGCGTGGTGACCATGCCCTTGTACCCGAGTGTGCGCGCCGACAGCGACACGAAGTAGGCGTCGAGCTCGGTGCGTGCGCGCTTGCGCAGGCGGAAGGTGCGACGGTCCAGGCCGATCCCCGACAGCGCCGGTGCGTCACCCACCGCGGGGCGTGAGACGAACAGCTGCTCGAACACGGGTCGCGCCGCGAAGGCGAGCTTGCCGAGGTTCTCGTCGGCGGTCGGAACCTCGCGCCAGCCGAGCACCGTCAGGTTCTCGGATGCCGCGATTTGCTCGATCCCGGACTTCTGGGCTGCACGCTCGTCGTCGTCGCGGGGCAGGAAGATCATTCCGGCGGCGTACTCCCCCACGGGCGGGAGGTCGAACTCGACGACCGCGCGAAGGAACTCGTCGGGCATCTGGGTGAGGATGCCCGCGCCGTCGCCGGTACCGGCGTCGGAGCCGATCGCGCCCCGGTGCTCGAGGTTGCGCAGCGCCGTGAGCGCCAGATCGATGATGTCGTGTCCGGCTTCACCGCGGAGTGTGGCGACCATCGCCAGACCGCACGCGTCCTTCTCGAACGCCGGGTTGTACATGCCCTGCTTGCGCGGGAAACCCGACAGGGGGCTCGCAGCCATGCCTACCGTCCTCACGTTGATACTCAAAATGGGACGACGTCGGCCCGGGGGCGCGCGCGGAGCGCGCTATTTCGTGGCGGGAGTGCTTGTGGCGCTGGCCTCGTCGACTTCGGACGTCGGGGGTTCGCTGACGTCGACGAAGTCGTCGGTGTCCTGCGATTGTACAGCCTGTCCGGCCTTCCACTCGCGTCCGGACACATAGGGTGAAGGCTCGAATCCGGGGTGGCGGCGCTTCTGCACGAAGAAGATGACCAGACCGACGGCGACACCCACGATCGCGGCCCACACGTTGGTGCGCAGTCCCAGGATGATCTCGCTCGGGTCGATGCGGATCGACTCCCACACGATGCGGCCCGCGCTGTACCAGACGAGGTACAGGCCGAAGAGGCGGCCCCACTGCAGACGGAACTGCTTGCCGGCCCACAGCAGGAAGACGACGCCCAGCAGGTTCCAGATCACCTCGTAGAGGAACGTGGGGTGGAAGAGCGTGCCCTCGGGCAGGCCGACGGGCCACGCCGGGTTCGGGTAGTCGATCTCCAGGCCCCACGGCAGGTCTGTCGGGAGGCCGTAGAGCTCCTGGTTGAACCAGTTCCCGAATCGACCCACCGCCTGCGCGAGGAGCAGGCCGGGAGCGAGGGCGTCGGCGAAGGTCCAGAACCGGATGCCGGTCCACTTGCAGCCGAGCCACGCACCGACCGCGCCGCCGATGAGGGCGCCGTAGATCGCGATCCCGCCCTCCCAGATGAACAGCGCGGACAGCGGGTTCGCGCCCGGCCCGAAGTAGAAGTCCCAGTGGGTGACCACGTGGTAGATGCGCGCGCCGATGATCGCGAGCGGCACGGCCAGCAGCGCGATGTCGATCACGACCCACGGCTCCGCGCCGCGCTTCGTCAGCCGGTGGTTCGTGAGCAGCACAGCGAAGATGATGCCCAGGATGATGCACAGCGCGTAGAAGTGGATGGTGAGCGGTCCGAGCGGGAACGAGCTGACCGACGGGCTCGGAATGCTGGTGAGGACGCTCGCGGCGGCGGAGATCATGTGCGATCGATTCCTTGGCTGTTCGGGGGTGCCGGCGGCGAGCCGACGGAAGAAGTCTAGTTCGCGGTGCGCGCGGTGCCGGCGGCGAGAGCGCGCGCGGACGCCGCCAGGCCCTCGAGGCCGCCGTCACGCAGTGCGCGCACCAGCGCGGTGCCGACGATCGCGCCATCGGCGTACTCGAGCACGCCGGCGACCTGCTCGGCGGTCGAGATGCCGATGCCGACGCACGCGTTCTCGACCCCGTGCGCGCGCAGGCGCGTCACGAGGGTGCGGGCTGCGGCATCCAGCTGCGCCCTCTCCCCCGTGATCCCCATGGTCGAGACGGTGTAGACGAATCCGGTGGACGATGCCGCGATGAGCGCGAGACGCTCGTCGGTCGACGTCGGCGCCGCGAGGAACACGCGATCGAGGCCCGTGCGCTCACTCGCGGCGATCCACTCGGATGCCGCATCGGGGGTGATGTCGGGCGTGATGAGCCCTGCACCGCCGGCCGCGAGGAGATCATCGGCGTAGCGGTCGACTCCGTACTGCAGCACGGGGTTCCAGTAGGTCATGACGAGAACGGGCACATCCACGCGGCGGGTGATCTCGGCGACCGCTGTGAAGGTGTCGCGCAGCCGGAAACCGCCCGCGAGCGCGGCCTGCGTGGCCTCCTGGATGACCGTTCCGTCCATCACGGGATCCGAGTAGGGCGGACCGAGCTCGAGGATGTCGGCGCCGTTCTCGGCGAGGGCGACGGCGGCGTCGATGCTGCCCTGCAGGTCGGGGAATCCGAGCGGCAGGTAGCCGACGAAGGCTCCGCGGCCCTCGGCTCGTGCCGCGCCGATCGCGGCGGCGACGCGCGAGGTCACAGCTTCTCCCCCTCGCCGTGGGCGGCATCGTCGTGCGGCGCGGCGGCGGCGGCCGCGGCATCCCTGCCCTTGTCGTAGAGATCGAAGTAGCGCGCGGCGGTATCCATGTCCTTGTCGCCGCGACCCGAGAGGCACACCGCGAGGACCGCGTCGGGGCCGAGTTCGCGCCCGATCCGCAGGGCGCCCGCCAGCGCGTGCGCCGACTCGATCGCCGGGATGATGCCCTCGGTCTCGGACAGCAGTCGCAGCGCCTGCATCGCCTCGTCGTCGGTGGCGGGGATGTACTCCGCGCGCCCGATCGCCGAAAGCCACGCGTGCTCCGGACCCACGCCCGGATAGTCCAGGCCGGCGGAGATCGAGTGCGACTCGATCGTCTGGCCGTCCTCGTCCTGCAGGACGAAGGTCTTGGCGCCGTGGAGCACGCCCGGGCGGCCTCGCTCGATCGACGCCGCGTGACGGGGCGTGTCGACCCCGTCGCCCGCGGCCTCGACGCCGTACAGCTTCACGCCCTCATCGTCGAGGAAGGCGTCGAACATGCCGATCGCATTCGAGCCGCCGCCCACGCACGCGAGCACGGCGTCGGGGAGCCGGCCGGCCGCGTCGAGCAGCTGCGCGCGGGCCTCTTCGCTGATCACCTTCTGGAAATCGCGGACCATCGCGGGGAACGGGTGTGGTCCCGCCGCCGTGCCGAAGATGTAGTTGGTGTTCTCGACGCTCGCGACCCAGTCGCGGTAGGCGTCGTTGATCGCATCCTTGAGCGTTCGCGAACCGGTCGTCACCGGCACGACCTCGGCGCCGAGCAGGCGCATCCGGGCGACGTTGAGCGCCTGGCGTTCCGTATCGACCTCGCCCATGTAGATCGTGCACTCGAAGCCGAAGAGGGCGGCCGCGGTCGCCGTGGCGACGCCGTGCTGTCCCGCGCCGGTCTCGGCGATCACGCGCGTCTTGCCCAGGCGCTGGGTGAGCAGCGCCTGGCCGAGCACGTTGTTGATCTTGTGCGAGCCGGTGTGGTTGAGATCCTCGCGCTTGAGGAAGATCCGCGCACCGCCCGCGTGCGCCGCGAACCGGGGCACCTCGGTGATCGGCGACGGGCGCCCCGCGTAGGAGTTCAGCAGGCGGACGAACTCGGCCTGGAAGGCGGGATCCGCCTTCGCGGCCTCGTACTCCGCCGTCAGCTCGTCGATCGCGGCGATGAGCGACTCCGGCATGTACCGCCCGCCGAAGTCGCCGAAGAAGGGACCGGATGCTTCGCGAAGACTCACGCGCCCGCCTCCAGGAACGATCGAAGGGTCGAGATCGGGTCGTTGGTCACCAGGGCCTCGCCGATCAGCACGACGTCGGCTCCGGCGGCGCGGTAGTGCGCGACATCCGCCGGAGTGAGCACCGCGGACTCGGCGACCTTGACGGCGCCCGCGGGGATACGGTCGGCCACGCGCCCGAACAGGTCGCGGTCGAGCTCGAACGTCGACAGGTCACGGGCGTTCACGCCGATGAGCCGGGCACCCACGTCGACGGCGCGGTCGACCTCGTCGGCGGAGTGCGCCTCGACGAGGGGCGTCATGCCCAGCTCGAGGATCAGCGTGTGGAGGCGTGAGAGCACGTCCTGCTCGAGCGCTGCGACGATCAGGAGAACGAGGTCGGCACCGGCCGCGCGGGCCTCGAGCACCTGGTACTCGTTCGCGATGAAGTCCTTGCGCAGCACGGGAAGGTCCACGGCGGCGCGGACGGCCTCGAGGTCGGCGAGGCTGCCCTTGAAGCGGCGTCCTTCGGTGAGCACGGAGATGGCCGATGCCCCGCCCTCCTCGTACCGGCGTGCCTGCAGCGCGGGATCGGGGATGGCGGCGAGATCACCGCGGGACGGGCTCGCCCGCTTCACCTCGGCGATGATCTTGACGCGGTCGGCGGGGGCCAGGGCGGCGAGGGCGTCGCGGGCGGACGGCTGCGCGAGTGCCGCAGCCTCGACGACCGCGAACGGCCGCTCCGAGGCACGGGCCCCGGCATCCTCCACCGCGCCGGCCGTGAGGTCGGCGAGCATGTCAGTGCTCTTTCGAGGAGTACTTCGGGCCGTTGACGCCATAGCCCGACTTGGCCATGATCCAGCCCACGATGAGACCCACGACCAGGAGCGCGGCCGAAGCCCACACGAGGACCGGCATGTCGAACCAGTAGAACAGCGTGCCGAGCGTGACCGCGACGAGCATGATCACGACGGCTGTCCAGGCGGCGGGCGAGTGTCCGTGGCCGGGGTCGCCGATGTGGTTGCTCATGGATCTCCTCCAGGTAGGCGCGGGGATGTCGTCAGTCTAGCGGGCGGGTCGTCGGATCCTCGCCACGAGAGAGGTCGTCCCACGAATCGATCGCGTCATGCGGGCGCGAGCCCGCCGCGGCGATCGGCGCGGGGCCGTCCTCGGTGCGATAGCGGCGGCCCGAGCCCTTCCAGCGGTGCGCCGTCACGAGCGTGAAGGCGCCCGCGGCCGCGAGCACGATGGTGGTGACGAGGGTCACTGCCGGCCACGCGGTGGGCGTGATGGCGGCGACGAGTTCGGCGACCGCGGCCTCTCCGGTGATGCCGGTCGACTCCGTGACGGTCGACGCGACCGCGCCGACGGGATGGGCGAACACGATCTGACCCGTGAACCAGCCGAGGATCACGGCGATCAGGACGGTGAGTGCCCCGAACGCATAGCGCAGGGCGAGCCCGACGATCGAGAGCGCGCCGCCGAGCGCGAGCACCGCCAGTCCGAGCGGTGCGAGCACCGGGATCGCGGCAGCGCCGGGCACTTCGAGCGTGTGGCCCGCACCGTCGTCGAGCACCACGACGAGCCAGGTCTGCGTCGCCGAGATGACCGTCACGGCCCCGCAGGCCACGAGCGCGACGACGGCGAGCAGGCGGGCGCGGCGGGTCACTCCGGACGCTCCGGACCGGCGATCGGGTCGAGGTCGTCCGCGTCGAAGCAGGTCCGCGTGCCCGTGTGGCACGCCGGGCCGACCTGCTCGACCTGGAGCAGGATCGCGTCGCCGTCGCAGTCGAGGCGGGCGCCGCGCACCAGCTGGATGTGACCGGACGTGTCGCCCTTGCGCCAGTGCTCCCGGCGGGAGCGCGACCAGAACGTCACTCGACCCTCGGTCAGCGTGCGACGCAGCGCCTCGGCATCCATCCACCCGAGCATGAGCACCTCGCGGGTGTCCCACTGCTGCACGATGGCGGCCACGAGGCCGTGGGCGTCGAACGAGACGCGATCGATCCGTTCCTGAACGCTCTCGGTCATGCCGCGACCTCCCGCACCGCGATGCCGGTTGCCGCCATCGCGCTCTTCACGTCACCCACGGTCAGCTGACCGGAGTGGAAGACGGATGCCGCGAGCACCGCGTCGGCGCCCGCGTCGATGGCCGGACCGAAATCCTCGGCGCGACCCGCTCCGCCGGACGCGATGACCGGGACGCTCGAGACCTCGCGCATGAGTGCGACGAGCTCGAGATCGAACCCCTCGCGCGTGCCGTCCGCGTCGATCGAGTTCACCAGCAGCTCGCCCGCGCCGCGCTCGATCGCCTCGCGCGCCCACGCGAGCGCGTCCAGCGTGGTCTCGGTCCGGCCGCCGTGGGTCGTGACGACGAATCCCGACTCCGTGCCGGCCGAGCGCTTCACGTCCAGGGAGAGCACGAGCACCTGGGCGCCGAACCGGTCCGCGATCTCGTCGAGCAGCGCAGGACGCGCGATCGCCGCGGAGTTCACACCGATCTTGTCGGCACCGACGGAGAGCAGTCGGGCGACGTCGTCGGTCGAGCGGACTCCCCCGCCGACGGTGAGCGGGATGAACACCTGCTCGGCCGTGCGGCGCACGACGTCGTATGTCGTCGACCGCGCGTCGACGGTTGCCGTCACATCGAGGAAGGTCAGTTCATCGGCGCCCTGCCGGAAGTACTCGCGCGCGAGCTCGACCGGGTCGCCCATGTCGCGCAGGTTCTCGAAGTTGACGCCCTTCACGACGCGCCCTGCGGCGACGTCGAGGCACGGGATGACCCGGCAGACGAGGCTCATCAGAGCCTCGCGTTGTGGATCGCGGTCACCAGGATGGCGCGCGCGCCGATCGCATAGAGGGCGTCCATCACCTGGTTGACCCCTGCGCGCGGAACCATGACACGCACGGCCACCCACTGGGGATCGCGCAGCGGCGCGATGGTCGGCGACTCGATGCCCGGAGCGATCGCCACGGCGTCGTCCACGAGAGTGGCGGGCAGGTCGTAGTCGATCATGACGTAGCGCCGCGCCACCATGACGCCTCGCAGACGTCGCAGCAGCGTGTCGGTGCCGCCCGCGTCGGTCGGCCCGCTGATGAGCACGGCCTCCGATTCGAGGATCTTGGGTCCGAAGATCTCGAGACCCGCCTGGCGCAGCGTCGTGCCCGTCGACACGACGTCGGCGACGGCATCCGCCACCCCGAGCCGGACCGCCGACTCGACCGCTCCGTCCAGCGGCACCAGGTCGACGGCGACGCCGTGATCGTCGAGGAAGCCGTCGACGAGGCCCGGATAGGCCGTCGCGACCCGCATCCCCTCGAGGTCGTTCACGGTGGTGAATCGTCCGGGCGGACCGGCGAACCGGAACGTCGAGTCGCCGAACCCGAGGGCCTCGATCTCTCGCGCACCCGGCATGCGGGCGTCGAGGAGGAGGTCACGGCCGGTGATGCCGACGTCGAGGGCGCCGGACCCGACGTAGGTCGCGATGTCCTTCGGGCGCAGGTAGAAGAACTCGACCTCGTTCTGCGGGTCGATGGTGTGGAGGTCCTTGGGATCGCGACGGCCGGTGTAACCCGCCTCCGAGAGCATCTCGGTGGCGGTCTCGGCGAGCGATCCCTTGTTCGGAACGGCGATGCGCAGCATGGCGGCGGGAGCTTTCGGTTCGAGGTCGGAAGGGAGCGCGCGCTCAGAGATGTCGGTAGACGTCTTCGAGGCTCAGCCCCTTCGCGAGCATCATCACCTGGAGGTGGTACAGCAGCTGCGAGATCTCCTCGGCTGCGGCATCCGTCGACTCGTACTCGGCTGCCATCCAGACCTCGGCGGCCTCTTCGACGATCTTCTTGCCGATCGCGTGGACGCCCGCGTCGAGCTGAGCGACCGTCCCCGATCCTTCGGGGCGCTCGACCGCGGTGGCGGTGAGCTCGGCGAACAGCGCATCGAACGTCTTCACCGTTCCAGGGTAGCGGCCGGGCGGCACGCCCCGGCGCCCCGTGACGCGTCGACACGGCGTGCGGGTGAGCGGCTCCTCGCGGAATGCCTGGTCAGTGCGCGTGCCGGGTCAGTGCGCGTGGCGGTGCTGCGCGGCGGTGGCGCGGAGCCCGGCGATCGCTGCCGCCGGGTCGGCCGCCCCGAAGACGGCGGAACCTGCGACGAACGTGTCCGCTCCCGCCTCGGCTGCCTGCGCGATCGTGGACTCGCCGATGCCGCCGTCCACCTGCAGCCACACGGCCGACCCGCGCCGCCGGGCCTCATCGGCCAGGCGACGCAGCTTCGGCATGGTCTCGGGCATGAACGATTGCCCTCCGAACCCGGGCTCGACGGTCATCACGAGGACCTGATCGAAGTCGTCGAGCAGATCGAAGAGTGCTTCGACCGGAGTCGCGGGCTTCACCGCCACCCCCGCGCGGGCGCCGATGTCGCGCAGTCGGCGCGCGAGTGCGACCGGCTCTGTGGCCGCCTCGAGATGGAAGGTGACGGATGCCGCGCCGAGCTCCGCGTACCCCGGAGCCCACCGGTCGGGGTCGGCGATCATGAGGTGCACATCGAGCGGCACGGTGCTGGTCGCCTGGATGCGCTCGACCATCTGGGGACCGAAGGTGAGGTTCGGCACGAAGTGGTTGTCCATAACGTCGACGTGCACGAAGTCGGCGGAAGCGATGCGCGCGAGCTCGGACTGCATGTTGACGAAGTCTGCGGCCAGGATGCTCGGATTGATGCGGACGCCGCCGTTGCGGCCGTTCTCGTCGCGGAGGGGCACGAGTCCATTATGGTCGAGCCGTGGACCCCATCACGGCACTGCTCGCCGACGTGCTCGAGGAGATCCGACCGGGCGACTCCGGCGCGCCGGCCTCCTACATCCCGGAGCTCGCGACCGCCGACCCGGAGAGGCTGGCCTTCGCCGTCGTCGGGCCGCGCGGGCGCGTGCGCTCCGTCGGGGACGACCACGTCGAGTTCACCATCCAGTCGATCTCCAAGCCGTTCGTCCTCGCCCTGGCGCTCGAGGTGCACGGGCTCGATGCCGTGCTGCAGCGTGTCGGGGCGGAGCCGAGCGGTGAGCCGTTCAACGCGATCAGCCTCGAGCCGGTCACCGGGCGTCCCGCGAACCCCATGATCAACGCCGGGGCGATCGCGACGTCCGCGCTCATCCCGGGCGACGACGTCGACACGCGCACCGCACGCATCGTCGAGATGCTTTCGGCGTTCGCCGGACGATCGCTGTGGATCGACGAATCGGTGTACTCGTCGGAGTCGACCACGGGCGATCGCAACCGCGCGCTGGCCCATCTGCTGAAGTCCCACGGCGTGATCGACGGATCCGTGGACGTGGCTGTCGAGACCTACTTCCGGCAGTGCTCGATCCTCGTGAGTGTGCGCGACCTCGCGATCATGGCGGCGACGCTCGCGTTCGGAGGGGTCAATCCGGTGACCGGCCGCCGTGTCGTCGACGAACGCGTCGCGCGGGACGTGCTGTCGATCATGTCGAGCTGCGGGATGTACGACTTCTCCGGCGAATGGCTGCTGCGGGTGGGGCTTCCGGCGAAGAGCGGCGTGAGCGGCGGCCTGATGTCCGTGGCGCCGTCGCAGTTCGGCGTCGCCGCGTTCAGCCCCCGCCTGGACGCGCACGGCAACAGCGTGCGCGCGGTCGCCCTGGTGGAAGCGGCGTCCGAGCGGTTCGGCATGCATCTGCTCGAACCCCACGAGAGCGTTGCCTCGCCCGCCATGACCTTGCACGAGGGCGACGAGGGCCGCGTCGTACGCCTGGGCGGCGAGCTCGGCTACTCCGGCGCGGAGCGGATCGTCGCGGTCCTGCGCGAGGTGGCGTCGGGGCTGCCCGACGGGGCGCCGCTCATCGTGGATGCCCGCGAGCTCGGACGCACGCATCCGGGCGCTCTCATCGCGCTCCGCGGCGAGTTCGAGGATCTGCCGGAGTGGGTCTGGCTGCAGGAGTAGTCCTGGGTCACACCCGACGCAGCAGCGAGATCGACATCGCGTCGGTGTTGTGGCGGTGCGGCCACAGCTGCGCCCGCCCCGAACCGTCCGCCTGCGGCGGCAGCGCAGGGTCGCTCTCCGCGAGGGCGGTGAGCACTTCACGGGCCGAGAGCTCTTCGAGCGCCGCACCCCACTCACGACGCACCTCGGCCACGACACCCGAGGTCTCGGCGAGGTGCGGTGAGCACGTCACGTACGCCACGACTCCCCCGGGCTTGAGGGCCGAGACTGCTCCGGTGAGCAGCTCGCGCTGCAGCTCCGTCAGCTCGGGCACATCGGCGGGTGCTTTGCGCCACCGCGCCTCGGGCCGCCGCCGGAGAGCACCCAGCCCGGTGCACGGCGCGTCGACGAGGATCCGGTCGTACGTCTCCGGAGTCTCCGCTATGCGTTCTCTGCCGTCCTGCTCCGAGACCGGGACATCGAGGGGCACGCCCTCGATCGCTCGGCGCACCAATCCCGCGCGTGCGGGTGAGATTTCGTTCGCCTCGAGGAGCGCACCGTGGGCCAGCGCCTCGGCGGCGAGCATCGCCGTCTTGCCGCCGGGCCCGGCGCAGAGGTCGAGCCACCGCTCGCCCTCGCGAACCGGCAGCGCCCGGGTGAGCGCGAGCGCGGCGAGCTGCGAACCCTCGTCCTGCACCCGGATGCGGCCGTCCGACGCCCGGATGATGCCCTCCGGGTCACCGCCGGCCAGCCGGAACCCCACGGGCGAGAACGGGGTGCGCCGGGCATCGTCGGGGGCCGCGGCGAGTCCTGGAAGCGCCGCCATCGTGACGCGAGGGGATGCGTTGTCGGCGGTGAGGAGCGCCTCGAGCTCATCGGCACGGCCCTCGGCGGCCAGCGCGCGCCGGAAAGCGCGCACCACCCACACCGGGTGCGAGAACAGCAGCCCCAACTGCTCGTCGTCGGATCGAGCACCGTCGGCGACGCGCGTCATCCAGTCGCCCGGCGTGTCGCGGGACACGCGGCGGAGCACGGCGTTGGCGAATCCCGCCGCCCCGCGGCCGCCGGCGGACCGCGCCAGCTCGACCGATTCGTTCACGGCGGCGTGCGAGGCCACCCTGGTCGACAGCAGCTGGTGCACGCCGAGACGGAGGGCGTCGAGCACGGCCGGGTCGATGTCGACGATCAGGCGGTCGGCGGCGATCGCGATGACCGCGTCGTACGTGCCCTGCCGGCGGAGGGTGCCGTACGTCAGCTCGGTCGCCAGCGCGGCATCGGCGGTCGACAGGCCCGCCCGCGTGATCAGCGTCGGAAGCAGGAGGTTGGCGTACGCGTCGGACTCGTGGACGGCCCGAATCGTGTCGTAGGCGACGCGACGGGATGCTGCGGCGGCGGTCACGATCCGGCCACCGGCTCGTCGCTGCGGAGCCCGCGCCACCAGTCGGCGGCGCGCATCGGTCCCTTGCCCGCCGGCTGAACGGTCTCGACGATGATGGGCCGGGTGGCGGTCCCGACGTGCAGCTCGCGCTCGTGGAGGGCCATGTGTCCGGGCTCGAGCGCAGGCGCACCGTCGGCAGCGCGCCGCACGACGAGGATCTTCACGCGGGTGCCATCGACGGTCGTGTGTGCGCCGGGCTCGGGCGTGACGCCCCTGATGCGGCCGAGCACAGCATCTTGCGGCTCGGCCCAGCGCACGGCGCCGTCGTCGTCGCCGAGCTTGCCCGCGTAGGTCGTCGCGCCCGTCTGCGATCGGGCGACCGCGGTGCCGGCCGCGATCGCATCCACGACCGAGAGCAGCAGCTCGGCGCCGTCCTCGGCCAGCGCGGTGAGCAGCTCTCCCGCGGTCACATCCGCGCCGATCGGATGCGCGCGCTCGGCGTACACCTCACCGGCATCGAGCTCGGGAACGAGACGGAACACGCTCGCACCCGTTTCGGCGTCGCCCGCGATCAGGGCGTGCTGCACCGGAGCGGCGCCACGCCACCGAGGAAGGAGCGAGAAGTGCAGGTTGATCCAGCCGTGGACGGGTGTGGAGAGAAGCGGCTCCCGGACCAGGCCGCCGTACGCGACGATCACGCCCAGGTCGGGGCGCAGCGCTGCGATCCGCTCCGTCGCCTCCGCGTCGAGCCGATCGGCCTTGATGGCGTGCAGGCCGAGCTCGCCCGCCGCGGCCGCCACCGCAGACGGCGTGAGCACGCGCTTGCGACCGAGCGGCGCGTCGCGTCGCGTGATCACGGCAGCCAGGTCGTGATCGGATGCCGCGAGCCGGCGCAGGGACGGCACCGCCGGCTCCGGTGTGCCGGCGAAGACGAGGCGCATGGGGTTCCTCACAGGTCGAGATCGGGCACGTCGACCCGAACTTTCAGTGTATTGCGCGGGCCCGGGGCGCGACCCTTCGCTGGTCGTCTCGCCTTGATCGCGTGATTCACGACGGACGCCCGCAGGCTCTCCGCCACGCGGGGTCCGAGCGCGTAGTCGAAACGGATCAGCGCGCGCACGCCCTCGTCGCGCGGGAGCGGCCCGAGAACGGCTTCGCGATCGAGCTCGGGCACGGCCGAGCGCAGCGCGGCCAGTGCCGCATCGACCGCGGCGCGGGCGCCGTCGATCGACGCGACCCGCACGGTGGGCGGCATCCGCAGCGGAGCGCGATCGGCGAGCTCGGCGCGCGCGTACGCGGACTGCGTCCACGTGGCCAGAGCGCGCGCGACGGGACCGGCGACGCCGACCAGGTGCACCGGCGCGCCCGGCGCGGCGAGAGCGGCGGCATTCGACCACCAGCGCAGGCAGGACTCTCCGATGCGCAGATCCTCGGCGAGCAGCATCCGATCGCCATCCAGAAGGATCACCGCGCGGTAGCCGCCTGCGGCGAGAGGCTCCGCGCCGCGCGTGGCGACGACGAGAGACGGGCGCGCATCCACCGTGGACACGGGGTGGTCGCCGTCGGCGATGATGACCCGCACACCCGGAAACGCGCGGCCGAGCTCGTCGGCGGTGCGCTCGCTCCCCGAGGAGGCCATGCGCAGCCGCGTGGAGGAGCACTCCGGGCACATCCACCCGGGGATCGCGCGACCGCACCACGTGCACGTCGGCACCGCACCCTGCCTCGCTGCGTGCAGGGGTCCGCCGCAGTGGGGGCAGCGCGCCGGATGCCGGCACTCCGCGCATACGAGGACGGGGGCGTAGCCCGGGCGGGCCACCTGGACGAGCACCGGACCCTGCGCGAGCGCTTCCCGGGCTGCTGCGAAGGCGGCCGACGGGACGCGAGCACCGCGCGACTCGCCTTCGCGCGTCGCGCTGAGGACGACCCGGGGGCTCGTACGACGCGTCGCCGGCGACTCCCGGACCCACCCCACCGCGACGAGTCGCTCCACGTCCGTGGTGCGGGTGTGACCGGCAAACACGAGTGCACCGCCTTCGAGCTCCTGCCGGAGCAGCGCTGCATCGCGCGCGTGCACTCCGGGACTCAGCGGCTCGCCGAGCAGCGGATCACCGTCGTCCCATACGGCGATCAGCCCGAGCTCGTGCACGGGTGCGTAGACCGCGGAGCGATTTCCGATCACGACGCACGGCGACGCCGCAAGCGTCCGAAGGAACGCGCCGTACCGAGCGGGCGAGCTCTGCCGGGAGTCGTCGCGCACGAGCGCCGTCTCGGGGATCCTGCCCTCGAGTGCCGCTTCGAGCTCGGCGCGGTCCCGATGATCGGGCACGACGAGCACAGCGCTCCGCCCCGCTGCCAGCGTGCGCACCGCGGCCGCCGCGAGCAGCAGCGCCCAGGACCCGATCGGCGATCCGTTGGGCAGGAGCGCGGGAGCGGGCGGCGGGTCGACGGCGAGGCGCTCCCCCGCGTCGATCCCGGCACCGAGGCCATCGAACGCATCGAGCGTGCCGTTCGCCCACAGCAGGTGATCCGGGTCGACGGCGGGAGCCTCGGCGATTCCGGAGGCCAGCCAGGCCCTCTCGGCGCGCACCATCCGCTTCGGGATCGCCAGGCGCAGGATGTCGCTCGCCGACCCCGCGGCGCGGTCGGCGCATCGACGGGCGAGGGCGTAGAGGCGGGTCGGCAGCACCGCGACCGGCGAGACGACGGCATCGAGCTCCGAGAGCGGGCGGTCCGAGGCATCCGGCTCGCCCAGCTCCACGAGGAAGCCGTCGACCACCCGACCAGCCGTGCGCAGCGGCACGCGCACGCGCACGCCCGGCAGCGCCGAGTCGGCGAACTCGGAGGGGATCTCGTAGTCGAAGAGGCGATCGAGCTGCGGCAGCGGAGAGTCGATCAGCACGCGCGCGACTCTCCGCGCGGTCACCTGCGACCTCCGCGGACGCGCCGGGTCACGTCAGAGCCCGGCGGCGGCGCGCAGATCGTCGGCGCGGTCGGTGCGCTCCCACGTGAACTCGGGGAGCTCGCGGCCGAAGTGACCGTAGGCAGCGGTCTTCGCGTAGATCGGGCGCAGCAGGTCGAGCTGGTCGATGATCGCTTTGGGCCGCAGGTCGAAGACGTCGAGGATCGCTCGCGTGATCGCTTCGTCGGAGACCCGTCCGGTGCCGAAGGTCTCGACGTACAGGCCGACGGGCTTCGCCTTGCCGATGGCGTACGCCACCTGCACCTCGAGGCGGTCAGCGAGGCCCGCGGCGACGGCGTTCTTCGCGACCCAGCGCATCGCGTAGGCGGCGGAGCGGTCGACCTTCGAGGGGTCCTTGCCGCTGAAGGCGCCGCCGCCGTGCCGCGACGCGCCGCCGTAGGTGTCGATGATGATCTTGCGACCCGTGAGCCCGGCATCGCCCTTGGGTCCGCCGGTCACGAAGGGTCCGGCGGGATTGATGTAGAACTTCACGTCGGGAAGCTCGAGACCGGTCGACTCGAGAACGGGGTCGATGACCTCGGCGCGGACCGCGGCCCGCAGCGCCTTCTGCGAGATGTCGGGCTGGTGCTGGGTGGACAGGACCACGGACTCGACCGTGCGCGGTGTGGCACCGTCGTAGCCGAGCGTCACCTGAGTCTTGCCGTCCGGACGCAGGAACGGGAGCTCACCGGAGCGACGCACGGCCGCGAGGCGCTCGGCCAGGCGGTGCGCCGTCCATGCCGCCATGGGCATGAGTTCCGGAGTCTCGGTGGTCGCGTAGCCGAACATGATGCCCTGATCGCCCGCGCCCTGCAGGTCGGCCGGGTCTTCGGAGCCGTCCTCGCGGCGCTCGAACGCCTTGTCGACGCCCGCCGCGATGTCGGACGACTGCGCGCCGATCGACACGCTGACGCCGCACGAGTCGCCGTCGAACCCGGTCTCGCTCGAGGTGTAGCCGATGCGGTTCACCACGGAGCGGACGATCGCGGGGATCTCCACGTACGCGGAGGTCGACACCTCGCCGGCGACGTGGACCAGCCCGGTCGTGACCAGGGTCTCCACGGCCACGCGACCGCGCGGGTCTTCGGCGAGGATCGCGTCGAGGATGCTGTCGGAGATCTGATCGCAGATCTTGTCAGGGTGCCCCTCGGTGACGGATTCGGATGTGAACAGACGAAGGTCGGTCATCGATGCTCCAGGTCGGATGAGTGCAGGCACCAGTATGCCCCCGGACACGGACAAGGCCGCGCCGGGGGCATCAGAAGGTCACAGAGGTCAGTCGAGTGCGCGCAGACGCAGCTTGTCCTCGTGGATCTCGTGCATCGCGATCGTGAGCGGCTTGTCCTCGACGGTGGAGTCGACGAGCGGGCCCACGTTGTCGAACAGGTTCCCCTCGTGCAGGTCGGAGTAGTAGTCGTTGATCTGGCGCGCGCGCTTGGACGCGAAGATCACGAGCTGGTACTTCGAGTCGACCTTCTCGAGAAGGCTGTCGATGGGGGGCTCGATGATGCCCTGGTTCGTTCCTGCCATGGGAATCCTCCTGGATCGTATGACGGGTGGAGAGGTTCGGGAGCCCCGGACGTGCCGGGGCATCCCACCATTCTACGTCAGCGGGTGAGATTCAGCGCGCAAGCCCGGCGACCTCGTCGGCCGCGCGCGCCACGTCGTCGTTCACGACGCGATAGTCGAACTCCCCCTGCGAGGCCAGCTCGGTCTTCGCGGTGCGCAGGCGACGCGCGCGTTCCTCGTCGCCCTCCGTGCCGCGACCGACCAGACGCTGAACGAGCTCGTCCCAGCTCGGCGGGAGCAGGAACACCAGCGTCGCCGAAGGATCGGCGGTGCGCACCTGCCGCGCGCCCTGCAGATCGATCTCGAGGAGTGCGGTGCGTCCGTCGGCGAGCACGCGTTCGATCGGCGCGCGCGGCGTGCCGTAGCGATAGGCGTTGTGGACGGTGGCGTGCTCGAGCAGCTCCCCCGCCTCGACGAGCCGGTCGAACTCCGCGTCGTCGACGAAGAAGTAGTGCTCGCCGTCCACCTCGCCGGGGCGGGGGGCGCGCGTCGTCGCCGACACCGAGAGGTGGATCTCGGGGTGGTGCTCCTTGATGTGTGCGGCGACCGTTCCCTTGCCGACCGCGGTGGGTCCGGCGAGCACGACGAGACGACTCCGCCCGCCCCGCGGCTCGAGCTCGGGCCAGCGCTCGTCGAGAAAGCGTCGCAGGTGCGTGCGCTGCCGCGAACCCAGGCCGCCGAGTCGCTTCACCGGCGAGATCCCCAGGTCCGCGAGAATGCGGTCGCGCTTGCCTTCGCCGATCGCGGGGATGCTGGTGAGGAACTCCGTCACGCGCATGGCGCCGGCGGGCGATGCCGGGTCCGCCAGGGCGCGCCGCAGCAGCTCCTGCGGAGTGATGACGCGCATCGACACGTCCTTCTTGAGCGCCGCCCTCTCGCGGCGCGCCGCGACGGCGCGCCGGGATGCCGCGACCCGGTCGACCTCGGGGGGCGTGCGGGAATCAGCCACGGGGTCCTCCGTACAGCGCAGCGCGCTCCTCGATGCGCCGGGCGAGGCCCGCCGGGCCGGCGGACAGGATGCTGCGGCTCTCGCTCGCGATGACCTGGCCGGCCACCGGGCCGAAGAGCGTCGCCAGGTCGGCCGGATCCGCGCCCTGTGCACCGAAGCCGGGAGCGAGGATCGGCGCTCCGCGGAGGGCGTCATCGGTCAGGCCGATCGCGGCCCGGTCGACCGTCGCACCGACGACGAGGCCGACCGGTCCGAGCCCGCCCGCGAACGCGGCCGAGCCGTTGACCCATGCGATGTCCCGCGCGACGCGCTCGGCCACGGTCTGGCCGTCGCTCGCGGCGACATCCACCACCTGTGCGCTCTGCAGCGCGAAAGCTTCGGGGTTGCTGGTGGCCGCGAGCACGAAGGCGCCCTTGCCGTGACGGATCGCCGTCGTGAGGGTCGCCCGCAGCGAGTCCGGCCCGAGGTACGGGCTCAGCGTGACCGCATCGGCCTCGAGCGGTGACCCGGCCTCGAGCCAGGCGGCCGCATACCCCTCCATCGTGGTGCCGATGTCGCCGCGCTTGGCGTCGGCGATCACGACCAGGCCGGCGTCGCGCGCCTCGGCGAGCACGTCCTCGAGCGCCGCGAAGCCGGCCGAGCCGTAGCGCTCGTAGAACGCGACCTGGGGCTTCACGATGCCGACGCGCCCTGTTGCGGCTTCGACCACGCGCAGGCCGAACTCGCGGGCCGACGTGGCGGAGGCATCCATTCCCCACTCCTCGAGGAGGGCCACGTGCGGGTCGATGCCGACGCACAGAGGGCCGTGCGCCGCCAGAGCCGTCGCGACCCGATCGCCGAATGAGCTCACGTGCGCACCGCCCGATCGATCGCGTACTCCTGGAGGCTCTTCACAGCGAAGCCCTCCCGCAGCACGGGAAGCGCGCTCACCGCAGCGCCGAGCACCGCCATCGTGGTGAACAGCGCCTTGTCGGCGGCCACGGCCGCCGCGCGGATCTCGTAGCCGTCGGCGCGGGCGGCACCGCCGGAAGGGGTGTTCACGACGATGTCGATGTCGCCCGCGTTGATGAGGTCGACGATGTTCGTGGCGCCGGATTCCTGCGTCTCGGAGAACTTGCTCACCACGCGCACCGCGATGCCGTTGCGGGCGAGGATCTCGGCGGTGCCCTCGGTGGCGACGAGGTCGAAGCCGAGCTCCTGGAGGCGATGCGCGGGAAGGATCACGGCGCGCTTGTCGCTGTCGGCGACGGAGATGAAGACGGTGCCGGACTGCGGCATGCCTCCGTAGGCCGCCTCCTGCGACTTGGCGAACGCCGTCGGGAAGTCGCGGTCGATGCCCATGACCTCACCCGTCGAGCGCATCTCGGGGCCGAGCACCGAGTCGACGGTCTGACCGTCGGCGGTGCGGAAGCGCTTGAACGGCAGCACGGCCTCCTTGACCGCGACGGGAGCGTCCAGCGGTACGCGGGAGCCGTCCTGCGCGGGGAGGAGTCCCTCTGCCTTGAGCTCGGCGATGCTCGCTCCCGCCATGATGCGCGACGCGGCCTTCGCGAGCGGGATGCCGAGCGCCTTCGACACGAACGGCACCGTGCGGCTCGCGCGGGGGTTCGCCTCGATGACATAGAGCACACCGGCCGAGATGGCGAACTGCACGTTGAGCAGCCCGCGCACCCCCACGCCCTCCGCGATCGCACGCGTGGCCTCGCGGACACGGTCCACGTCGGTGCGGCCCAGACTCACGGGCGGCAGGGTGCACGAGGAGTCGCCGGAGTGGATGCCGGCCTCTTCGAGGTGCTCCATGACGCCGCCGATGTACAGCTCGTCGCCGTCGAACAGCGCGTCGACGTCGAGTTCGATCGCATCGTCGAGGAAGCGGTCCACCAGCAGCGGAAGCCCGGGACCGATGATCGCCTCACCCGCGACGCGCACGAAGTAGTCGCGCAGCGCCTCGGTCGAGTAGACGATCTCCATTCCGCGGCCGCCGAGCACGAAGCTCGGCCGGACGAGCACGGGGTAGCCGATCTCTTCGGCGACCGCGACCGCGCCGTCGGCGTCGATGGCGGTGCCGCTGCGCGGGGCCACGAGTCCGGCGGCGTCGAGAAGACGCGAGAAGAGCTCGCGCTCCTCGGCGAGGTCGATCGCGGCGGGCTGGGTGCCGAGGATCGGGTACCCGGCCTCCTCGATGCCCTTCGCGAGTCCGAGAGGCGTCTGGCCGCCGAGCTGGCAGATGACGCCGAGGATCGTCCCCGACTGCGCTTCCGCGTGCAGCACCTCGAGCACGTCCTCGAGCGTGAGGGGCTCGAAGTAGAGGCGGTCGGACGTGTCGTAGTCGGTCGACACGGTCTCGGGGTTGCAGTTGACCATGACGGTCTCGTAGCCGGCCTCCGAGAGGGCGAACGACGCGTGCACGCACGAGTAGTCGAATTCCACGCCCTGGCCGATGCGGTTCGGACCCGAGCCGATGATGACGATCTTCGTCCGCTCGGACGGCGTCACCTCGGTCTCGAAGTCGTAGCTCGAGTAGTGGTACGGCGTGAGCGCCGGGAACTCCCCCGCACAGGTGTCGACCGTCTTGTAGACGGGCCGGATCGAGAGGGCGTGACGGATGCCGCGCACCTCCGCCTCGGTTGTGCCACGGAGCTGCGCGATCTGGGCGTCGCTGAAGCCGTGCTCCTTCGCGACGCGCAGGGTGGCGGCATCCAGCTCCCCGGCCTTCGCCACGAACTCGGCGACCTCGTTGATGAGCACGATCTGGTCGAGGAACCACGGGTCGATCTTGGTGGCCTCGAAGGCCTCCTCGACCGAGGCCCCCCGCCGCAGAGCCTGCTGCAGCACGACGATCCGACCGTCGGTCGGCTTCTTCGCGATCTCGAGCAGCTCTGCCGCCGAGCGCTCCTCGTCGCCCCAGTGGAAGCTCGACCCGCGCTTCTCCAGCGAGCGGAGCGCCTTCTGCAGCGCTGTCGCGTAGTTGCGCCCGATGGCCATCGCCTCGCCCACCGACTTCATGGTGGTCGTGAGGGTCGTGTCCGCCGCCGGGAACTTCTCGAAGTTGAAGCGGGGCACCTTGACGACGACGTAGTCCAGGGTCGGCTCGAAGCTCGCCGGCGTCACCTTCGTGATGTCGTTCGGGATCTCGTCGAGCCGGTATCCGATCGCCAGCTTCGCGGCGATCTTCGCGATCGGGAACCCGGTGGCCTTCGAAGCGAGCGCGGACGAACGCGAGACGCGCGGATTCATCTCGATGACGATGATGCGTCCCGTGGCCGGGTCGACGGCGAACTGGATGTTGCAGCCGCCGGTGTCCACGCCGACGGCGCGGATGATGTCGATGCCGATGTCACGGAGCTTCTGGTACTCGCGGTCGGTCAGCGTGAGCGCCGGGGCGACGGTGATCGAATCGCCGGTGTGGACCCCGACCGGGTCGACGTTCTCGATGGAGCAGACGACGACCGTGTTGTCGGCGGTGTCGCGCATGAGCTCGAGCTCGTACTCCTTCCACCCGAGGATCGACTCCTCCAGGAGCACCTCGTTCGTGGGCGAGTCGTGCAGGCCCGCACCGCCGATGCGGCGGAGGTCGGTCTCGTCGTAGGCGAACCCGGAACCGAGACCGCCCATGGTGAACGACGGGCGCACGACCAGCGGGTAGCCGAGCTGCTCGGCGCCGGCGAGCAGCTCCTCCATCGAGTGGCAGATGACGGATGCCGCGACATCCGCCCCCGCATCGAGGACGAGCTGCTTGAAGATCTGGCGGTCTTCGCCCTTGTTGATCGCCTCGAAATCGGCGCCGATCAGCTCGACGTCGTACTTCTCGAGGATGCCGAGCTGGTGCAGGGCGATCGCCGCGTTCAGAGCGGTCTGGCCGCCGAGGGTGGGCAGGATCGCGTCGGGCTTCTCCTTCGCGATGATCGACTCGATGACGGCGGGCGTGATCGGCTCGATGTACGTCGCGTCCGCGAAGTCGGGGTCGGTCATGATCGTCGCCGGGTTCGAGTTCACCAGGATGACGCGCACGCCCTCCTCGCGGAGCACACGGCAGGCCTGCGTTCCCGAGTAGTCGAACTCGCACGCCTGCCCGATGACGATCGGGCCGGAGCCGATCACGAGGACGGAGTTGATGTCGTCGCGCTTAGGCATTCTTCTTGCTCTCCAGGGTTGCGACGACCAGGTCGCGGAAGCGGTCGAACAGGTAATGGGCGTCGTGCGGGCCGGCGGCGGCCTCGGGGTGGTACTGCACCGAGAACGCGGGGATGTCGAGGGCGCGAAGACCCTCGACGACACGATCGTTGAGGCCGACGTGGCTCACCTCGATGCGCCCGTACCCGTTCGGGCTGTCGAACTCGCCCTCGATGGGCGCGTCGACCGCGAAGCCGTGGTTGTGGGCGGTGATCTCGACGCGGCCGGTCGCCTTGTCGAGCACCGGCTGGTTGATGCCGCGGTGCCCGAACGGCAGCTTGTAGGTGCCGAGGCCCAGGGCGCGCCCGAGCAGCTGGTTGCCGAAGCAGATCCCGAAGAACGGCAGCCCGTCGTCGAGCACGCCGCGAAGCAGGTCGACGTGGTCGCCGGATGCCGCGGGGTCGCCGGGACCGTTGGAATAGAACACCGCGACGGGATCGATCGCGCGGATCTCGTCGATCGTGACGTCCTGTGGGAGGACGTGGACCTCGAAGCCGCGAGCCGCGAGATTGTCGACCGTCGCCTGCTTGACGCCCAGGTCGAGCACCGCGAGGTTGCCGATCCGCTCCCCCGTGGCCGCGGTGACCTCTGCGGCTGAGACCGAGACCTGTGCGGAGAGGTTCTGCCCCGCCATCTGCGGAGCCTCGCGCACCAGGCGGAGCTGCTCCTCGGTGTCCAGGGCTGCGGCGTCACCCGAGAAGATGCCGCCGCGCATGCTGCCGGCTGAGCGGATGTGCCGTGTGACGGCGCGCGTGTCGATGCCGCTGATTCCCACGACCCCGTCGTTCACGAGGGCGTCGTCGAGGGACTCGTCGGCGCGCCAGTTCGACACCACGCGCGAGGGGTCGCGGACGATGTAGCCCGACACCCAGATGCGGCGCGACTCCGGGTCCTCGCCGTTCATGCCCGTGTTGCCGATGTGCGGAGCGGTCTGGAGCACGATCTGGCCGGCGTAGGAGGGGTCGGTCAGCGTCTCCTGATAGCCGGTCATGCCGGTGGAGAACACGACTTCGCCCATCGTGGTGCCCTCGGCACCGTAGGCGCGGCCGACGTGGCGTGTCCCGTCTTCGAGGACGAGCACGGCGGGAGCGGTCTGGAACAGGGAGGTCATGCGTCGGTTCCCGTCTGGCTGGGGAGGAGGATGGCGGACACCGCGTCGGCGAGAGCGCGAGCCGAGGCATCCTGGGGGCGGAAGTAGGAGTCGACGACCGTGCCGTCGTCGGTGCGCCAGGAGAGGCGCGTGAGCCCGTCGCGCTCGACGACGCGATCGATCGCGACCGTGGACTGCGCCACCTCGACGATCCGGGCGGCGTCGAGGAACACACGGGGCTGGCCGGTCAGGTCGATCGCCACACCGGCCTCGGTCACGGTGACGTCGGCGCGCGAACGGAAGGCGAGACCCTTCACCGCGAGACGTTCGAGCGGCTCGCCGTGACGCGTGGTCGCGACGTACAGCGACGCGAACGCGGCGAGCACGGTGGCACCATCGGGCGCCTCCGCGACGGGCGCGACGATGCCGCTGTCGCGGCGGGCACGTCGGCGCCACGCCCAGACGCCGAGCCCGACGAGCGCCAGCGCGACGACGGCCGTGACGACGAGTGCGCCCTCGCGTGTCATGCGCGCACCCCCGGCGCGTCCAGAAGGGCGCCGTCGGCGACGGTCGCTGTGCCGTGGTGCAGCGTCCAGCGCACCTCACCCGGAAGCTGGCGGCCGAGGTACGGGGAGTTCACGCTGCGTCCGCGGAGGTCGGCTGTCGTGAACGAGCGCACCGGTGCCGGGTCGTAGAAGGTGATCGACGCCGGGTGTCCCGCCGTCAGCGGCGTGCCGTGGTCGGAGAGGCGCCCGATGCGCGCGGGCTCGCGAGACATGACGCGGGCGACGCCCGCCCAGGTGAGCAGGCCGGTGTCGACCATCGACTGCTGCACGACGCGCAGTGCGCTCTCGAGGCCCACCATGCCGTTGGCTGCGGCGTGCCACTCGCACGCCTTCGCCTCGGCCGGGTGCGGCGCGTGGTCGGTTGCGACGATGTCGATGGTGCCGTCGGCGAGCCCCTCTCGCACCGCGAGCACATCCTCTTCGCGCCGCAGCGGCGGGTTCACCTTGAAACGCGCGTCGTAGTCGCGCACGAGCTCGTCGGTGAGCAGGAGGTGGTGCGGCGTGACTTCGGCGGTGACGTTCACGCCGCGGCGCTTGGCCCATCGGATGATGTCGACCGACCCCGCCGTCGACAGGTGGCAGACGTGCAGGCGCGAGCCGACGTGCTCGGCGAGCAGCACGTCGCGCGCGATGATCGACTCCTCGGCGACCGCCGGCCAGCCGGCGAGGCCGAGTTCGGCCGAGACCGCGCCCTCGTTCATCTGTGCGCCCTCGGTGAGGCGCGGATCCTGCGCATGCTGCGCGATCACGCCGTCGAACGCCTTCACGTACTCGAGGGCACGGCGCATGATCAGCGGATCCCACACGCAGAATCCGTCGTCACTGAACACGCGCACGCGGGCACGCGAGTCGGCCATGGCGCCCAGCTCGGCGAGCCGCTCGCCCTTCTGTCCGACGGTGACCGCCCCGATCGGCTGCACGGTGACGAAGCCTGCGGCCTCCCCCAGCGCGAGCTCCTGCTCGACGACGCCGGCGGTGTCGGCGACAGGTGACGTGTTCGGCATCGCGAAGACGGCGGTGTAGCCGCCCGCCGCGGCCGCACGCGAGCCGCTGAGGATCGTCTCCGATGCCTCGTACCCGGGCTCGCGCAGGTGCGTGTGCAGGTCGACGAGGCCGGGGAGGGCGACGAGCCCTGCCGCATCGACCACGGTCGCGCCGGCGCGGCTCAGACCCGAGCCGACCTCGGCGATGATCCCGTCCTCGACGAGGATGTCGGCGGAGCCGGTGCCTTCGATCTGTGCTCCGCGGAAGAGAAGGGCCTCGGTCATGGGGTGTTCTCCTTCTCTCGGGTGTCTTCGCTGTGCTCCGCGCCCGCCAGGAGCAGGTAGAGCGCGGCCATGCGCACCGAGACGCCGTTCGTCACCTGCTCGAGCACGGTCGAGCGAGGTGAGTCCGCGGCTTCTGCGGAGATCTCGAGGCCCCGGTTCATCGGACCGGGGTGCATGACAATGCTATCCGCACCGAGCGCGTCCAGACGCCGCGCGTCGAGCCCCCACCGGCGGGAATACTCCCGTTCAGTGGGGAAATATGCCGCATTCATGCGCTCGAGCTGGATGCGCAGCATCATGAGGGCGTCGGGGCCGGCGGCGATCGCCTCGTCGAGGTCGTAGAGCACGCGGGCCGGCCAGGCCGAGACATCCTGCGGCACCAGCGTCGGCGGGGCGACGAGGGTGACATCGGCACCCAGGGTGGCCAGCAGCCACACGTTCGAGCGGGCGACGCGGGAGTGCAGGATGTCGCCGACGATGGTGACCCTCACCCCGGCGAGGTCGCGGCCGCGGCTGTCCGCACCGAAGCGGCGCTTGCGGATCGTGAAGGCGTCCAGGAGCGCCTGGGTGGGGTGCTCGTGCGTCCCGTCCCCCGCGTTGACGACCCCGGCGGTGATCCATCCGCTCGTGGCGAGGGTGCGGGGTGCGCCCGACGCGCCGTGGCGGATGACGACGGCGTCCGCACCCATCGCCTGCAGGGTCTGGGCGGTGTCCTGGAGGGATTCGCCCTTCGAGACGCTCGACCCCTTCGCCGAGAAGTTGATGACGTCGGCCGACAGCCGCTTCGCGGCGGCCTCGAACGAGATGCGCGTGCGGGTCGAGTCCTCGAAGAACAGGTTCACGACGGTCTTGCCGCGCAGCGTGGGCAGCTTCTTGACCTCGCGGCGCTGGGTGTCGGCCATGTCCTCGGCGACGTCGAGGATGCGCAGCGCCTCCTGGCGCGACAGGTGCTTCGTGTCGAGCAGGTGCCTCATGATTCGATCGTCACCTCCTCGCGTCCGTCGGTCTCGGTGAGGCGCACGTTCACGCGCTCGTCCCGCGAGCTCGGCAGGTTCTTGCCGACGAAGTCCGGCCGGATGGGCAGCTCGCGGTGACCGCGGTCGACGAGCGTGGCCAGCCGAACGGCCGTCGGACGCCCGATGTCCTGCAGGGCGTCGAGGGCGGCGCGGATGCTGCGCCCCGAGAAGAGCACGTCGTCGACGAGGACGACGATCCGGCCGTCGATGCCGCCCGCCGGGATCTGCGTAGGCTGCGGGGCCCGGGTCGGGTTGCGGTGCAGATCGTCGCGGTACATCGTCACGTCGAGCGCGCCGACGGGGACGGACGCCCCGCCGAACTCCTCGACGAGCGCGGCGATGCGGTGCGCCAGGGTGACGCCTCGAGTGGGGATGCCGAGGAGGACCAGATCCTGAGGGCCCCTGTTGGACTCGAGGATCTCGTGGGAGATCCTAGTCAGCGCTCGGGCGATGTCGGCCTCGTGCAGCACGGTTCGCGTGCTCATCCGCCGCTCCCTTCTCCGCCTCACGGGACGGGGTTAAAGGTTGCTGTGGTTCTCCGCGATCCTATCAGCGCGCGGGGGTCGTCGTCCGCTCGGATGACGGGGATCCACCCGTTCACTCGAGCCCACGGCGACCGAGCGACCGTGTCAGGCGGCAGGGGCGTCGGCGGTCTCCTCAGCCTCGACCTGGCTCGCGCGGATCGGATGACCCTGGCTGGTGAGGCACTTCCCGCTGGCGAGATCCCACTTCCAGTCGTGGAGCGAGCAGGTGAGCACGCCGTCCTCGATCTTTCCGGTCTTCGTCAGATCCGCGCGCAGATGCGGGCAGCGGCGCTGCACCTTCCAGTCGCCGAGCTGGGCGTCCTCGGTCTGGTCCGTCTGCTCGGAGTACCAGTTCTCGACGTACTCGATGCGGTCGCGCGAGAGGCATTTCAGGAACGTCGTCAGGAACTCGTTGAACTTGCCGCTGCGCCCGACCTCGAACTGCATCGAGAGGAAGATCGAGTTCGACCAGTCGATCTCGTGGTCGGCGATGTTCGTCGAGACGAGGTCGGCGGGGATCGTGTACCAGTAGATGCAGTCCTCGCCCGCGTACTCGCGGACCTTGGCCTTCGGGAAGTCGACGACCATGTCGAGCTCGCCGATGCGGAACCGCACCACGCCGCCGACGCCGTTGCGGATCGTGCGGGCACGGCGGAGAAGCGGCTCCCACCACTCCTGGATCGCCGCGAGCATCTCGGCGGGCGGAAGGACGGCGGCTCGGGATGCCTCCTCTGCGGCGATCTCGTCCTGACGCGAATCGCGCTGCTCGGCGAGGTAGGACCACTTGTCGTCGAAGATCCGGTCGATCTCGGCATCCGTGTACAGGGTCTGCGTGACCGACAGCTCACCGCCGTTCAGCTCGACCACCGTGCCCGGTACGAACTCGTAGCCCTTCTGCTCGGGACGCAGCTCGGCCATGTGCGCGAGGAATTGACGCTGGTCCGTGAAGATCGCGTCGCCGTCGAGACCGTAGCCGTTGTACTTGAACAGCTCCTCGCGCAGGAACATCGGCGGGCCGGCCATCGGGAACACGTGCTCCGCATCGACCTTCTCGATGTAGTACATCGCGCGTTTGTTCTGCGCGTCGCGCTTGAGCTTCGCGAAGTTCTGCTTGGCGTCCTGCGGCAGGTCGTAGACCATCGGCCACCAGATCGCTCCCGACACCTGCGTGAAGTACGCGTCGGGCTTCGAGAAGCCGAGGAGCTTCTCGAGGTCGAGCGGGTGCGAGTCGTTCTGGTTCAGGATGCTGGCGGTGCCGTCGTCGACGCTGAGTGACGAGTCGCCGATCGGCCCGTCGCTCGGTGCTCGCAGCGGCGTGACCATGAGCGTGAGGTCGCCGAACTGGAGGGGCACCCCCGCCTGCGTGTAGATGAGGTTCTCGTAGCCGAGCCGTCGCAGATCCTGTTCCAGTTCGTCGGTGGGGTACTCCGGCAGCAGGACCTTGATGTCCTTCGGAACGTGGCGGTTCATGAGCGCCGGGTCGAAGTGATCGCGGTGGCGGTGCGAGACGTAGAGGAAGTCCGCGTTGCCGTACTTCGCCCAGTCGAGCGCCCGGTTGTCGGGGAAGGGGAACCACGAGCCGAAGAACGTGGGTCCGATGACGGGGTCGCAGAGGATGCTTCCTCCCGCCGTCTCGATGAACATTCCGGCGTGACCGAGGCCCGTGATGCGCATGCTCGCTCCTTCCTCGACAAGTCTACGAGAGGGGGTCGGAACGGCCGCGGACCACCGGGCCGTGGAAAAGCGGATGCACCGCGCACGGCGGCGCGGTGCATCCGGAAGAGGTCAGGACGAGCGCGCGATCCGCGCGAGCACGCCGTGGACGAAGGAACCGGAGTCGTCGGTCGAGAACTCCTTGGCGAGTTCGACCGCCTCGTCGATCGCCACCGCGGCCGGAACCTCGTCGTTGTAGAGGATCTCCCACACGCCGATGCGCAGCACCGCGCGGTCGACGGCGGGCATGCGGGCGAGCGACCAGTCCTTCGCGAACGTGGTGATCTGCTCGTCGATCGCGTCGCGGTTGTCGATGACGCCGTCGACGATCTCGCGGGCGTACAGCCACGACGCTTCGCGTGCGGGCTCATTGGCCGCGCGCTTGGCCTCCACCGCGAGCATCGCCGGAAGGTCCTCTCCCCGCACGTCGGCCTGGAAGAGGATGTCGAGGGCGCGCTTGCGCGCCTTGCTCCGAGCGCTCAACGGTCAGTTGACGCGGCCGAGGTAGTCGCCCGTGCGCGTGTCGACCTTGACCTTGGTGCCGGTCTCGAGGAACAGCGGGACCTGGATCTCGTACCCGGTCTCGACGGTCGCGGGCTTGGTGCCCGCCGAGGAGCGGTCGCCCTGCAGTCCGGGCTCGGTGTACGTGATCTCGAGGACGACGGATGCCGGGAGCTCGATGTACAGCGGGTTGCCGTTGTTGAGCGCGATCTGCACCTGCTGGTTCTCGAGCAGGAAGTTCGCCGCGTCGCCGACCGTGGCGGCGCCGACCGTGATCTGGTCGTAGTCGGCGACATCCATGAAGACGAAGCCGTCGCCGTCGTTGTACAGGTAGGTGAAGTCGCGGCGGTCGACGTTCTCGGTCTCGACCTTGGCGCCCGCGTTGAACGTCTTGTCGACGACCTTGCCCGACAGGATGTTCTTCAGCTTGGTGCGGACGAAGGCACCGCCCTTGCCGGGCTTGACGTGCTGGAACTCCACGACGCTCCAGAGCTGCCCGTCGATGTTGAGGACGACGCCGTTCTTGATGTCTGCGGTCGATGCCATGAGGAAGGAGATTCCGTTTCGTGAGGGTGATGGGCCGATCGGGACCCGACAGTGAAGTCTACGGGATGCCGCGCCGCGGCCCCGATGCGGGGCGCAGTCAGCCGTCGGACTGGCCGGTGATGGCGGAGATCAGCCGGTCCACCGCGGTGGCGTAGCCGTCCACCCCTTCTCCGACCACGTGCACGATCGCGACGTCGGCGACGTAGGAGTGGTGGCGGAACGGCTCGCGCGAACGAACGTCGGAGATGTGGACCTCGGCGACCGGGAGGGCGACGCCAGAGAGCGCATCTCGCAGGACGACCGAGGTGTGGGTGAGACCGCCGGGGTTGATCACGATTCCCGCGCAGTCCTCGCGCGCCGCGTGGATCGCATCCAGGAGCACCCCTTCGTGATTGCTCTGCACCGCACGGATGTCGAATCCCCGCGCGGCCGCTGCGGCGCGGGTCATCTCCTCCACGTCGGCAAGAGTGGCCGTGCCGTAGATGTCGGGCTCGCGCGTGCCGAGCAGATTCAGGTTCGGGCCGTTGACGAGGAGCAGACGACGGGTCACGAGGTCACGCTATCAGCGCGCCTCGGCCGACTCAGGCTCAAGGGTCGGCGCGATGATCTGGAACGCGGGCATGCGGGACACGAGCAGCCACGCGGGCAGGACGATGATGCACAGCATCGGCAGCAGCGTGATGTCGTTGGGAACGGCCACACCGAGGAAGATCGCTAGCCAGCCGTCGCGCCCGACCACCACGATGACCCCGACGATGCCGCACGCGACGGCGAGTCCGAGCGGGAGTCCGGGGATCAGCACGTGGCCGAGCATCCCGAGCGCGACCCCGATGAACGTCGCGGGGAAGATGCGGCCGCCGCGGAAGAGGGCACTCGCCGCGACCAGGAGCGCGAGGATCTTGATGCCCGCGATCACCGCGAGCTGTGTCCCGTCATAGGCGCCCGGGTCCTGCAGCAGCTCGCCGATCTGGGCGAGGCCCTTGAACATCGTGATCGGCCCGCCGATGAACCCCAGGATGCCGAGGATGAATCCGCCGACGAGCGCGATGAGGATCGGACTTCTGAGAGCGTGCAGTGCGCGCCAGAAGATCGGGAAGAGGAAGAGCGCGATGAGGCCGAGCCCGGCGGCTCCGCACGCGACGAGACTCCCTGTGAGCAGATCGATCGCCTGGGGGCTGCCGTACGCGGGAAGATCGAAGGCGAGTGGCGGGGCACCCAGCAGATGCATCGTCACGGCACCCGCACCAGCCGCCGCGACCGGCAGGAACAGCTTGTCCCACAGCGAGCCCCCGCCCTTGGCCGCGGCGACGATCCCCGTGAACAGGAGCGCCGCGGCGACGGGCGTTCCGAACAGCGCACCCACGGTCGCCGCACCGCCGATCAGGACCGCTATCTGGGCCGGCACCTTCGGGAGCAGGCGTGCGAACAGTGCGACCACGATCGCGATGTTGATCGCGATGATCGGGTTCTCGGGGCCGAGGCTCACGCCGCCGGCGAGGCTGAACACGGTGACGAGCGCGAGCCCCGGGAGGACGCGGAGCTTCAGCGGCGGCGAGATGAGCTCGGTCGTCGCCGAGTCAGGGCCGCCGTGACCGGGCAGGAAGCGCAGGCCGAGACCGACGGCCAGGCCGGTGAGAGTGAGGATCAGGATGATCCACCAGCCGTCGGGGTCGACCCCGAGCGCGTCCGGGAGGGCCGTCCACAGCACGCCGCCCAGCAGGTCGGCCAACTGCTCGAGGCCCCACAGCAGCAGCGCGGCGAATGCGCCGAGCACGATCGCCGGGATCGCGAGGATGAGAAGCTGCCGCGGCGACACGCCGCCATCCGTGGTCGTCGGCGCCAAGCTCATCACGGCCTCCTCATCGGGGATCCGGCGTGGAGCCGATCCGTCGCATTCATCCTGCCCGAGCGCACGTCGCTCGCGGCGGGTGATTTCCGCGGCGCGACTAGCCCGCGACCTCCTGGTAGGCCGCGAACAGCAGCGACTCGTCCGGCGCCTGCAGGACGGTGGGCTTGGCGATGTCGTCGAGGACGATGAAGCGCAGCATCCCGCCACGGCTCTTCTTGTCGCGCTGCATCGTCGCGAGCAGCTGCGGCCACGCCCCGGCGCGGTAGGTGGTCGGCAGGCCGAGCAGGTTCAGGGTGTCGCGGTGGCGCTGGGCGGCGGCATCCGGCAGCCGTCCGGCGAGCCGTGAGAGCTCGGCGGCGAAGACCATGCCGACCGACACGGCCGCGCCGTGACGCCAGCGGTAGCGCTCGGCGTGCTCGATCGCATGGCCCAGCGTGTGGCCGTAGTTGAGGATCTCGCGCAGTCCGGCTTCACGCAGGTCCTCGCCCACGACGCGAGCCTTCATGTCGATCGCGAGCTCGATCGTGCGACGGAACGCGTCGCTGCGCGGGTCGGTCGCGGTCTCGGGATCGGCCTCCACCAGATCGAGGATCTCGGGCGCCCAGATGAACCCAGCCTTGACGACCTCGGCATACCCGGCGACGCGCTCGTTCCTCGTGAGCGAGTCGAGCAGGTCGAGATCGCACAGCACGGCGGTCGGCGCCCAGAACGCCCCGACGAGGTTCTTGCCCTCTGCGGTGTTGACTCCGGTCTTGCCTCCGACGGCGGCATCCACCATGCCGAGCACCGTCGTCGGCACCTGCACGACGGCGACGCCACGAAGCCAGGTTGCGGCGACGAAGCCGGCGAGATCCGTCACGGCGCCACCGCCGAAGCCGACGACCGCGTCCGTGCGCGTGAAGTCGGCCTTTCCCATGACCTGCCAGCAGAACGCCGCGACCTCGATGCGCTTACCGGCTTCGGCGTCGGGGATCTCGGCGAGCAGCACCTCCCGGTCACCGGTGAGCTGCGCGCGCAGCCGTTCCGCCTGCTCCGCGAGGGTCGGCGGGTGGATCACGAGCACCTTTCGGGCGGCGGCGGGCAGCACCTCGCCGAGCTGGGACAGGATGCCGCGTCCCACCGTGATCGGGTAGCTCGCGTCGCCGCTCACCGTGATGGTCGTCGTGTCGGTCATGCCACTCCCTGGTCGTCGTCGCCGCGGGTCCAGGCGACGATGCGGTCCACCACGTTCTGCAACGGGCCGTTCGAGGTGTCGAACGAGGCGTTCGCCAGTCGCTCGTAGACGGGCCTGCGCTGCTCGTAGATCCTCGTCCATCGCTCGAGCGGGTCCTCGTCTCCCTGCAGCAGCGGCCGGCTGCTCCCCCGCACGCGAATGGCGACGACGCGCGGCGCGACCGTGAGCAGCACGACGCGGTGCTGCGCGAGGTCGGACTGCGTGTCGGCGTCGAGCACCGCCCCGCCGCCGAGCGATACGACTCCCCCCGTCGCCAGGCCCTCGACCACGGCCGCGCGCTCGAGCGCGCGGAACTGCGCCTCGCCGCGGTCGGCGAAGATCTGGTCGATGGGACCGTGCTCGCGGGAGATCGCCGCGTCGGTGTCGAAGAACGGCACGTCGAGCGCACGCGCGACGCGCTTGCCGACGCTCGTCTTGCCGGCCCCCATCGGGCCGATCATGACGATCGCTCTAGATGTCGAGGTCATGCTGGGCCAGAGCGGCGTCGCTCTCGGAAGCCGTGCGCAGTGCCGCGGGAATGGCCGCGAGGTACCCGTCGAGGTTGCGGCGCGTCTCGGCGACGCTGTCGCCGCCGAACTTCTCGAGCACGACCTCTGCGAGCACGATCGCGACCATCGCCTCGGCGACGACTCCTGCCGCGGGGACCGCGCACACGTCGGAACGCTGGTGGTGAGCCGATGCGGTGTCGCCGGTCGCGACGTCGATCGTGCGCAGCGCCTTCGGAACGGTGGCGATCGGCTTCATGCCTGCGCGCACCCGGAGCACCGTGCCGGTGGACATGCCGCCCTCGGTTCCGCCGGCCCGGTCGCTGGACCGGGTGATGCCGTCGCCCGTGGCGTGCAGCTCGTCGTGCGCTTCGGAGCCGCGGCGCGTCGTGGTGAGGAAGCCGTCCCCGACCTCGACGCCCTTGATCGCCTGGATGCTCATGAGCGCCTGCGCCAGCTTTCCGTCGAGGCGGCGGTCCCAGTGCACGTGGGAGCCCAGCCCGGGGGGAAGACCGTACGCGAGCACCTCGACGATGCCGCCGAGGGTGTCGCCGTCCTTTCGCGCGTCGTCGACCTCGGCGACCATCCGCCCGCTCGTGGCCGCGTCGAAGCACCGCAGCGGATCGGCGTCCAGCGCGTCGACGTCGTCGGGCGTCGGCAGGGCGGCATCCTCTGGCACCCGGACCGGGCCGATCGACAGCGTGTGGCTGACCAGTCGGATGCCGAGCTCGCCGAGGAAGGACCGCGAGAGGGCGCCGAGGGCGACGCGCGCCGCGGTCTCGCGCGCGCTCGCGCGCTCGAGGATCGGGCGCGCCTCGTCGAAGTCGTACTTCTGCATGCCGACGAGGTCGGCGTGTCCGGGGCGCGGACGGGTGAGGGCGGCGCCGCGACCGCGGGACTTCTCGGTCAGCTCGACAGGCTCGGGGCTCATCACCTCGGTCCACTTCGGCCACTCGGTGTTGCCGATGCGCAGGGCGATCGGGCTCCCGAGCGTGAGGCCGTGCCGCACGCCCGCGGAGATGGTGAGCTCGTCCTCTTCGAACTTCATGCGCGAGCCGCGGCCGTAGCCGAGCTTGCGCCGCGCGAGATCGGCTTGGATGGCGGCGCGCGATACCGGGACGCCCGAGGGCAGTCCTTCCATGACGGCGACGAGTTCGGGACCGTGCGATTCGCCGGCCGTGAGCACGCGGAGCATTGCTCTAGTCTCCCATGCGCAGGTCGGGGGTTACGTCAGGCGTCGGACTCGAGCGCACGCCGCATGGCGGCGAGCACCGCCGGCTCGTCGGGGAGCGCGGCCGTGACGTCGCCGGTCGTGAAGGCGCGCACCTGCAGCACCGCTTGGTGCAGCAGCATCCCGAGACCCGACGTGCTCCGCCCGCCCGCGGTCTCCCACGCCCGGGACAGCGCTGTCGGCCAGTGACCGTAGACGACGTCGAGCAGGAACCCGCCGCCCGCCGCGAGGGCCGCGGCCGCGGCATCCGGGACCGGCGCATCGCCCGGCAGCGTCGCGATCGTGACCGGAACGGCGTCGAACGTCTCGGCATCGAAGGGCACCGCACTCACGGCGACTCCGAGCGCCGACCCGAGAGCCGACAGCGGCCCCACCGCTTCGGGTCGTCGCGCGACGACGTCGATCTCGGACGCGCCCAGCTCCGACAGCGCGACGAGCGCGGATGTCGCCGTGGCGCCCGCTCCGACGATGCGCGCGCGGGGCGCCTCGACGACGCCCTCCTCCGCGAGCGAGCGGACGATGCCGCCCACGTCGGTGTTGAAGCCACGCGGTCCGGCGGCGTCGAGGACCAGGGTGTTCACCGCGCCGGTGAGCTCGGCACGGCGGTCGACCTCGCGCGCCGCCGCGCGGGCCACGCCCTTGAGCGGCATCGTGAGCGACAGCCCGCGCCAGCTCGCGTCGAGCGAGGCAAGGGCCTCGCCGAAGCGGATGTCGTCGACGCGGCGCCGCTCGTAGGTCCAGTCCAGGCCGAGCACGGCATACGCGGCCGCGTGCAGCTGCGGCGACCGGCTGTGAGCGATCGGATCGCCCCACACGGCGAGCCGTGCACCTGCGGGGATCAGCACCCGGCGTCCGGGTTCGCCGAGCACCACTCCTGCCATTGCGCGACCGCCGCGTTGTGGTCGGCGAGGTTCGTCGTGAACACCGTCTCGCCCGTGTTGAGGTTCACGGTCACGAAGTACAGCCACGGGCCGTCGGCGGGGTTCATGGCCGCCGTGATCGCCAAGTCGCCCGGGTTCGAGATCGGGCCGATCGGCAGGCCCGTGTTCACGTACGTGTTCCACGGGTTCGGGTCCTCCAGCGCCTCCTGGGAGGAACTGACCGTGCCGTCGTGCATCTCGCCGTACCCGTACTGCGCCGTCGAGTCCATCTGCAGCAGGCCGAACGTCTCCTGATTGGCGGGGTCGAGGCGATTCTGGATCACCCGCGAGACCTTCTGCATGTCGGCCTCGTAGCGGGCCTCGCGCTGGATGATCGACGCGATGGTCAGGATCTCCTGGCGCTGGTCCTCGGGCACGCCCGCCTCGTCGAGCGACTGGACCGTGCGGTCCACGAGCGTCTGGATCACGCCCTGCGTCGTCACGTCCGGATCGAATGTGTACGTCGCGGGGAACAGCCAGCCCTCGAGGGAGTCTGCGGTGACACCGTAGACGGACGGGTCGGCGACCGCCGCCTGGAACTCCTCGAGAGGGATGCCGGTGGCTTCGGCCAGCAGCGGGAGGGACTGCTCGACGGTGAGCCCCTCGCGCAGCTGCGCGGTGTTCTCCATCTTGTTCGCGGGATCGAGGAGCGCCTCCAGGGCCGCCGCCGAGGTCATCTGCTTCTGCAGCTTGAACACTCCCGGCACGAACGGCGGGTTCTCACCCGTCTCGATCAGGTAGTCGTAGAAGGCGTCGGGAGTCTTCGTCACGCCGGCCTCGTACAGACTCTGCGAGATCGGCGAGCCGGTATCGCCGGATGCGATGGTGACATAGGCCTCGCCGTTGGCCATGCCCTCTTCGTAGTCCTTCGGCTCCTCCCAGCCCATGACCTCGCGGATCTTGTCCTCGTAGGTGTTCCAGACGTAGGCCACACCCACGCCGACACCGCCGATGATGAGGAGGACGATGCCGAGCGCGATCCATCCGCCCCTGCGGCGCTTGCGCTTGTCTTTCGGCGGCGGCGGCGCACCGATGTCGTCGGTGGAACTCGCGCCCGTGAAGAGGTCCTGGAGCGTCGCGGTGCGGGCTGAGCGGTCAGGCACCGTCTCGGTCGTCCCGCCGTCCGTCCCGGAGCCCGCGCGGCTGTATGTGGGAACAGGGGCTGGTCCGGTCGCGAAGAGCCAGGCGTCGTCGCCCGCCTCCGCATCGATCGCGCGGGATGCCGGAACCTGCGGCTGTGCGAGCGGGCTGGACTCCTCGGCCGCGGGCCTCGGGCCTCGCGGCACCTCAGCGCCCGGCGCCTCGCCCGTCACCTGTCTCGCCGCCGCCTCGCGCGCCTCGCGGCGGGAGAGCGGCGCTCCCCCGGCGCCCACCGCGCCGGACGGCGCCGCGGACGGATCATCCATCGGGGAATCGGGCATGTCAGGCGAGCTCCTGGGGGACGGGGGTTCCGGGTGGTCGGCCAGTGCTCTTCTCGACGTCGAGGGCTTGCTGAAGCAGCACCACCGCGGCGACCTGGTCAACAATGCTACGAGAAGAACGCTGTGATCTGCCCGAATCGCGCAAAGCCGCGTGAGCGGAGACCGTCGAGAGCCGCTCGTCGACCAGACGGACGGGAACTCCGGATGCTGCCGCCAGCGCCGTCGCGAACTCCCGCGCATCGACGGTCGACGCCGTGTCCTCACCGCGCAGATTGAGCGGCAGCCCGACCAGCAGCTCGAACACCGAGTACTCCTCGACCAGCGCGACCACGCGCGCGACGGCGGCCTCATCGCGCGGAACGGTCTCCACGGGCGTCGCCAGGAGTCCGTCCGGATCGCAGCGCGCGACACCGACCCGGGCGCGGCCGACGTCGATGCCGAGTCGCACGCCCCGACGGAACCCGCTCACGCGCCGAGCGCGTCCTTGATCGCCGTGAGCGCGGCCGGCAAGGCCGCGGCATCCGTTCCGCCGCCCTGCGCGACGTCGTCACGGCCGCCTCCGCCGCCGCCGAGCACGGCGGCCGCTGCCTTGGCGAGCACGCCGGCCTTGGCTCCCGCGGCGCGAGCGGCGTCGTTGGTCGCGACGATGACCACCGGGCGACCGTTCACCTCGGCGCCGAGCGCGACGACGGATGCCGCCGACCCGAGGCGTTCGCGCACCTGCAACGCCAGCGCCCGCACGTCGTCCGCCGAGCCGGCGGCGCCCAGCGACTCCGCCACCACGACCAGCTCGCCGACGCGCGACGCGGTGTCCGCGAGGGCCGGCACGCGATCGCCGAGCGCCTTGGCCTCGAACGCGGCGATCTTCTTCTCGGCGGTCTTCAGGCTCGCCGTCAACTCCGCGATGCGGGCGGGAAGCTGATCGCGCGGCGTCTTGAGGCTCGAGGTGAGCTGCGAGACGATCGCGCGCTCGGCCGCGAGCGATCGGAACGCGTCCAGGCCGACGAGGGCCTCGACGCGGCGATTGGATGCTCCTACCGACGACTCGCCCACGAGGTTGATGAGGCCGATCTCCGCGCTCGTGCTCACGTGCGTCCCCGCGCAGAGCTCGCGGGACCACGGGCCGCCGATATCGACCATGCGCACGGTGTCGCCGTACTTCTCGCCGAACAGTGCCATCGCGCCGAGCGACTTCGCCTCATCGAGCGCCATCACGCGGGTGGTGACCTCGAGGTTGTCACGCACGGCGTTGTTGGCGATCTCTTCGATCTCGCTCTTCGTCGCGTCCGAGAGAGACTGCCCCCACGTGAAGTCGAAGCGCATGTACCCGGCACGGTTGAGCGAGCCGGCCTGGGTCGCGCTCTTGCCGAGCGTGTCGCGCAGGGCGGCGTGCACGAGGTGGGTCGCGGAGTGCGCCTGGCGTGCGGCACGGCGGTTGGCGGCATCCACGATCGTCGTCGCGGGCTGGCCGACCCCGACCTCGCCGGTCGTCACCTCGACGGTGTGGCTGATGAGCCCGGCCACCGGCTTCTGGACGTCGAGGACCTCGAGCTCGTAGCCGGGACCGACGATGACGCCGCGGTCGGCGACCTGACCACCGGACTCGGCGTAGAGCGCCGTCTCGGCGAGGATCACTTCGGCGATCTGCCCGGCGCCGGCGCGGTCGACGGAGAGCCCGTCCACGAGGATGCCGAGCACGGAGGACTCGGTCTCGAGGTCGGTGTACCCGGTGAACACCGTCTCGCCCACCGCGCGGAAGTCACGGTAGACGCTGGTGTCGGCGAGCTGGCGCTTGCGCGACCTCGCGTCGGCCTTCGCACGCGCACGCTGCTCCTGCATGAGCGTGTCGAACGCGGCGCGGTCGACCGTGAGGCCCGCCTCTTCGGCGACCTCGAGCGTCAGGTCGATCGGGAATCCGTAGGTGTCGTGCAGCAGGAATGCCTCGGAGCCGGGAATCGTCGTGCCGCCGGCCGCCTTCGTCTGCACGAGCGAGTCGTCGAGAATCGACTCCCCCGCCGCGAGCGTGCGCAAGAAGGTGGCCTCCTCCGCGAGGGCGTACTGCGACAGGCGGGCGTAGTCCGCCTCGACCTCGGGGTAGGCGTCCTTCATCGCGTCGCGCGAGGCGGCGAACAGGTCGGCGAAGGTCGGGCCGTCGACTCCGAGGAGTCGCATCGAGCGGATCGCCCGACGCATGAGCCGGCGCAGGATGTAGCCGCGGCCGTCGTTGGAGGGCGTGACGCCGTCGGACATGAGCATGAGCGAGGAGCGCACATGGTCGGCGACCACGCGGAAACGGATGTCGTCCTCGTGGTTCGCTCCGTAGGTGCGACCGGACAGGGCGACGGCACGGTCGAGCACCGGCCGCACCTGATCGGTCTCGTACATGTTGTCGACACCCTGCTTGATGAACGCGATGCGCTCCAGGCCCATGCCGGTGTCGATGTTCTTCGCGGGAAGCTCGCCGACGATGTCGAAGTCGTACTTCGACTGCACGTTGGTGATCTCGTACTGCATGAACACGAGGTTCCAGATCTCGACATAGCGGTCGTCGTCGGTGGCGGGACCGCCGTCGATGCCGTACTCGGGTCCGCGGTCGAAGAAGATCTCCGAGCAGGGACCGGCAGGGCCGGGAAGGCCGGTGCTCCAGTAGTTGGTGTCCTTGCCGAGGCGCTGGATGCGCTCCTCGGGCAGGTCGGTGAGCTGACGCCACAGCCCGTGAGCCTCGTCGTCGTCCTCGTAGACGGTGACCCAGAGATCCTTCGGGTCGAATCCGAGTCCGCCGTCGGCCTCGGCAGAGGTCAGGAGATCCCACGCGAAACGGATCGCCCCCTCCTTGAAGTAGTCGCCGAACGACCAGTTGCCGAGCATCTGGAAGAACGTGCCGTGTCGGGGCGTCTTGCCGACCTCTTCGATGTCGTTCGTGCGGATGCACTTCTGGTTGTCGGCCGCGCGCCGGTACGGCGCGGGGACATCGCCCGAAAGGTAGGGGATGAACGGCACCATGCCGGCAACGGTGAACAGCAGTGCGGGGTCGTCGGTCACCAGCGAGGCGGACGGGACGATCGTGTGGCCGTTCTTCTCGAAGTAGTCGAGGAAGCGCTGTGCGATCTCGGCGGTCTTCATTCGGGGTCCTCGCAAATGGCGCGGTCCACTCCCCCGGATCCGGGGCCGAGCGGACGCTGGGTCAGTCGGTGAGCTTCTTCGCCGCGTCCGCGGCGGAGTCGACGGCGTCGGATGCTGCGGCGCGAGCGCTCTCGACGGCGTCGGCGGCGGCGCCCTTCACGTCGTCGACCAAGCCCGACATGCGGGCCTCCTGCTCGCGATACGCGTCGCCGATCCGATCGGTGAACTCCGTGATGCGGGCGTCCACCTCCGCGAGGATCTCGTGCCCCCGCGGGTCCTTGTTCATGAAATGGGCGACGACGAACCCGCCGGCGATGCCGACCAGGAACCACAGCAGGCTCTTCATGTCACCACTTCCTCGCGGGGCCGCCGGGCGCGGCATCCCTCCATCGTAGGCGGAAACGACGAAGGGCGTCGGGAGATCCCGACGCCCTTCGCACGAAACGGTCTTAGCGTGCTGCGTAGTACTCGACCACGAGCTGCACGTCGCCGACCACGGGGACCTCGGCGCGCTTGGGGCGACGCACGAGGCGCGCCTGCAGCTTGTCGAGCTCGACCTCGAGGTACGCGGGGACCGGGGGCAGGACGTCGGCGTGACCGCCGGCGGCTGCGACCTGGAAGGGCTCGGTGCCCTCGCTCTTGGCCTTGACGTGGATGAGCTGACCCGGCTTCACGCGGAAGGACGGGCGGTCGACGAGCTGACCGTCGACGAGGATGTGACGGTGCACGACGAGCTGGCGGGCCTGCGCGGTCGTGCGAGCCAGGCCGGCACGGAGCACGAGGGCGTCGAGACGCATCTCGAGCAGCTCGACGAGGTTCTCACCGGTCAGACCCTGGGTGCGACGGGCCTCGTTGAACGTGTTGCGCATCTGCTTCTCGCGGATGCCGTACTGCTCGCGCAGACGCTGCTTCTCGCGGAGACGGACGGCGTAGTCGCTGTCCTGCTTGCGCTTGGTGCGACCGTGCTCACCGGGAGCGTAGGGACGCTTCTCGAGGTAGCGCGCAGCCTTCGGGGTGAGGGCCACGCCGAGAGCGCGGGAGAGACGGACCTTGCGGCGGTCCTGGGACTTCGTTGCCACGAAGTGTTCCTTTCGATGACGCGGCCGTGTCGATCACGGCCCGCGGACGTATCCCGGATCCCACCTGTCGGGACGCACGTCGGGGCGTCCTGGAGGTTGTGAAGGGAGAAGGGGATGCCCGAAAACTGTGTTTCGAGCCGGTCAAGTCTATCAGAACGACTCTCCTCACTCGCTCCGCGCCCTCACACCGCAGAACGCGTGGACCAGCGCACGCAAGACCTCCCGGCTCCGACCGGCGCGCGCATCCTGCGAATCGACCGGAAGACCGCGCCGGGGCGTGCCCCTGTGCGACATGCTGTGGCCATGACGCATCGCAACCGGCTCGTCCTGGTCGTCTCGCTGTTCGGCACGCTCGCCGTGGCGGTCTACGCCGGGATCGCGGCGCTCCAGATCCTCGTCCTCAATCCGCTCGCCGCACGCCCGGGGACGACGCTCTCGCAGATCCACGCCGACATGGCCGAGATGAACGAGGCACCGGGCACCGGGATGACGCTCACGATCCTGGGACTCGGCGTCGCGCTCGCGATCATCCTGCTCACGCTCCTCGTCCGACGATCCGACGCCACCCCGACCGCGGCGCTCCTCGCGTACCTCTCGATGATCGCGATGGGCGCACCGGCGTACTTCATCGCTTCCTTCGGTCCCGGCATGGCGCTGGCCGACACCTACGGCATCGGCGGCGCCGACTACGCGCGGTGGTCGCTGCTCCTCTACGGAGCGAGCTTCGCCGCCCTCGTCGGCATCCTCGTCACGGCGGTCCTTCGGATGACGGTGCGCGTACAGGCCGCTCCGGCCTGAGTCGTCGCCGGTCAGCGGCCGTCGAGGATGCGCCGGATCTTCTCCAGGCGCGCCTGCACGTCGCGCTCGGCGCCGAGGGCCTTGGGCTCGTAGTACCGGCGCCCGCGGAGCTCGTCAGGCAGGTACTGCTGCGCCGACACCCCCACATCGGAGTCATGCGGGTAGACGTATCCTTTGCCGTGCCCGAGACGTTTGGCACCCGGATAGTGTGCGTCGCGCAGGTGGATCGGCACGCGCCCGAAGCCGCCCGTTCGCACGTCGGCGATCGCCGCATCGATCGCCAGGTAGGCGGCATTGGACTTCGCCGTCGTCGCCAGGTACGCGGTCGCCTCCGCCAGCGGGATCCTGCCCTCCGGCATGCCGATGAACTGCACGGCGTCGGCCGCAGCCACGGCCAGCGGAAGCGCGTGCGGATCAGCCAGACCGATGTCCTCTGCCGCGGAGATGATCAAGCGCCGCGCGATGAACCGGGGATCTTCGCCCGCCTCGATCATGCGGGCGAGGTAGTGCATCGCGGCATCGACGTCGGACCCTCTGATCGACTTGATGAACGCGCTGATCACGTCGTAGTGCTCGTCGCCCTGCCGGTCGTAGCGCAGCAGCGCGCGATCGACCGCCTGCGCGACGTGCTCGGCGCTGATCACCGGGGTCTCGGCGCCGTCCGACGGCTCGGCGAGCGACGCCGCCGCTTCGAGGGCGGTCAGCGCCCGGCGCGCATCCCCCGAGGCCAGCCGCACGAGGGCGTCGCGCGCGTCGTCGCCGAGGCTGACGGATGCCGCGAGCCCCCGGGCGTCGGCGACGGCGCGATCGACCAGCATCCGCAGATCGTCGTCGGTGAGCGGCTTGAGGGTGAGGAGCAGGGAGCGTGACAGCAGCGGAGAGATCACCGAGAACGACGGGTTCTCGGTGGTCGCCGCGATGAGCACGACCCAGCCGTTCTCGACACCGGGCAGCAGCGCGTCCTGCTGCGCCTTGGTGAAGCGGTGGATCTCATCGAGGAAGAGGATCGTGGACTGGTCGTACAGATCGCGCTGCGTGAGCGCCTCCTGCATGACCTCCCGCACGTCACGGACGCCGGCCGTCACCGCCGAGAGCTCCACGAAACGTCGGCCCGACGAGCGCGCGATCGCCTGCGCGAGGGTCGTCTTGCCGGTTCCGGGCGGCCCCCACAGGATGACGGACGAGGCGGTGCGCGCGGCATCCGGATCCGCCAGCGTGACCAGCGGCGACCCTGGACGCAGGAGATGACCTTGACCGGCGACCTCGTCGAGCGACGTCGGCCGCATGCGCACGGCGAGCGGCGTCTGCCCTTGGAACAGGGCGGTCGGTGTCGTCACCGGTCCAGGCTAATGCGCACGGGCGACACCGGACGCGGGAGCTTTTGCCGCACACGCGCGCGCGCCGTAGGATCAACCCCGGCCCGGGCGTCGACCCGGATCGGAGGAGGTCTCGTGGCGAACGGTGGCAAGGACCGCAGCTCGCGGGAGTCGCGCGAGCGCGCGCGGCTCTATCAGGCGCGCCAGGAGTTCCACTCGGGTCAGTCCCGTCGCCGCACGCGCGACAACCTCGTCGCCGGGATCGTGGGCGGTCTGCTGATCCTCGGCGTGGTGGGCGCCCAGACGGCGTACTTCGTCGCCGGCCCCGGCGCCCCGGTGCCCGCCCCCACCAACACCGGAGTGACCCCGACGCCGACCGTCACGTCCACTCCCACCCCCACGTCGTCGACGACCCCGACGCCCACACCGACTCCGTAGCTGCGCTCTCCACGGCACCTGAGGCGAGGGCCGCGCCCGTACTAGGCTGGGGCCGTCCATCCCCCACAGGCGGCGTACGCCGCGATGAGGTGCATCCCGTGACTGCCGCAGCAGAGTCCACTCCCGAGACCACCGGTCCCGCTACCGAATCCCCCGAGCCCTGGGGTCGCGTCGACGACGACGGCACCGTATCGGTGCGCGAGGCCGACGGCTGGCGCGTGGTCGGGCAGTTCCCCGACGGCTCGTCCGAAGAGGCCCTGGCCTACTTCGAACGCAAGTACACCGACCTGGCCAGCGAGGTCACGCTCCTCGAGGTGCGCCACCGCCGCGGCGGGGCATCGGCGTCCGATCTCCGCAGCGCCGCGCGCACCGTCTCGGCCAAGCTCGACGGCGCAGCCGCAGTCGGCGATCTGGCGAGGCTCGAAGCCCGCGTCGCCGCACTGACCGAGACGCTGGCCGCGGCATCCGACACCGAGGCGGCCGCCGCCCGCGAGGCCGTCGACGAGGCGGTGCGCGCCCGCACCGAGATCGTCGAGAAAGCCGAGGCCCTCGCCGCCCGCGACCCCCGCACCGTGCAGTGGAAGCAGGCCACCGCCGAGATCACCGATCTCTTCGATCAGTGGCAGTCGCAGCAGCAGAACGGCCCGCGCCTGCCGAAGTCGGCGGCACAGCAGCTCTGGAAGCGATTCCGCGACGCGCGCGCGACGGTCGACAAGCACCGTCGCGAGTTCTACGCCGAGCTCGACGAGGCCCACAAGGGCGTTCGCGAGAGCAAGACCAAGCTCGTCGAGAAGGCGGAGAGCCTCGCGCCGAAGGGCGAGGACGGCATTCCCGCGTACCGTGAGCTGCTCGATCAGTGGAAGACGGCCGGACGCGCCGGCAAGAAGGTCGACGACGCTCTGTGGGCTCGATTCAAGGCGGCGGGAGACGCGCTGTACTCCGCTCGTGTCGAGCGCGAGACGGCGGACGTCGAGGCATCCCGCGAGAAGATCGAGGCCAAGCGCGCCCTCCTCGAGGAGGCGAAGGCCGTCGGCGACGAGCGCGAGATCTCGAAGGCCCGCACGCTGCTCACCGGCATCCAGCGCCGCTGGGATGACATCGGCCGCATCTTCCCGCGCGACGCCGAGCGCAGCCTCGACGACGACCTGCGCAAGGTGGAGCAGGCGCTGCGCACCCGCGAGGAATCGGACTGGAAGCGCAACAACCCCGAGACCAAGGCGCGTGCCAACGACATGACGCGTCAGCTCACCGACGCGATCGAGAAGCTCGAGGAAGAACTGGCCGCGGCGAAGAAGTCCGGGGACAAGAAGGCGATCGCGAACGCGACCGAGTCGCTCGAGGCGCGCAAGTCCTGGCTGAAGGCGCTCGGCGGCTGACCCCCGTCTCTCCCCCGTCGTACGAGCGCGGGGTTGTCCACAGAATCCCGCGCTCGGCCGAGCACTCGGCGGCTGCTGCGTCAGACTGCGGAGATGGCGTCACCGTTCCTTTACTACGTCGATGACCGGCTCTCCCTCGCGGAGCTGACGGCTGCACGACTCGATGGCCACGTCGTCGAACTCGGCGACGCCTACATCCCGGCCGACGCGGTCGAGACCCGTGCGCTCCGCGCCGGTTCGCTCGCCGCGCTCCTCGGCCACACCCTCGCCGCAACGCACCTCACGGCGGCCTGGGTGCACGGAGCACTGCCCGTCCCGCCCGATCGCCACACCGTGCAGCGGGCCGTGCCGAAACGGCTGAGCCACGCGCCCTCGCGGCGCGTCGTCTACCGCGACCTCGCCGTCGATCCCGAAGACCTCGTGCTGGTCGGTGGCGTGCATGTCACCACCCGCCTGCGCACCCTCGTCGATCTCGCTCGCGTCGACGACGACGAGCACGCCCGTGCCTGCAGGCTGGTCGCTGCAGACGACCCCGACCTCGTGTCCGCCGCGATCGACAGGCTCGAGCGGGGTGCGCTCCCCCACAAGCGTGCCGCCGTCGCACTGCTCCGCGGGATCGCGGCGGCTCAGGCGGCGGTCAGGACGACGTGACGCGGTAGACGTCGTAGACGGCGTCGATGCGCCGCACGGCGTTGAGCACTCGGTCGAGATGGACGATGTCGCCCATCTCGAACACGAAGCGGCTGAGCGCCAGCCGGTCCCGCGATGTCGATACCGATGCGGACAGGATGTTCACGTGGTGCTCGCTCAGCACACGCGTCACATCGCTGAGCAGTCCCGACCGGTCGAGCGCCTCGACCTGGATCTGGACCATGAACACGCTCTTCGTCGTCGGCGCCCATTCGACATCGATGAGCCGTTCGCTGTCGGCCATCAGCGACTTGACGTTCGTGCAGTCCGTGCGGTGCACCGAGACGCCGCTTCCGCGTGTGACGAACCCCATGATCTGATCGCCCGGCACCGGCGTGCAGCACTTCGCGAGCTTGACGAGGATGTCGGGAGCACCGCGCACAAGCACGCCCGAGTCGCCGTTGCGGGGCGCACGCGAGCGCCCCACGCCCGGCAGGTCGATCGGCCCGGTACTGGTGTCGCTCGCGCTGACGAGCGCGGTGACCTTCTCGATCACCGACTGGGTGGAGACATGTCCTTCGCCGACAGCGGCGTACAGCGCGGACACATCCTCGTACTTCAGCTGATGGGCGACCTCACTGAACGAGTCCTGGCTCATGAGTCGCTGCAGGGGAAGGTTCTGCCGGCGCATCGCGCGGGCGATCGCCTCCTTGCCCTGCTCGATCGCCTCTTCGCGACGCTCCTTCGTGAACCAGCCGCGGATCTTGTTCCGCGCCCGGGTGCTGCGCACGAAGCCGAGCCAGTCCTGGCTGGGACCGGCATCCGGATTCTTCGACGTGAACACCTCGACGACGTCGCCGCTCTTGAGCTCGGTCTCCAGCGGCACGAGGCGGCCGTTGACCTTCGCGCCCATCGTGCGATGACCCACCTCGGTGTGGACCGCGTAGGCGAAGTCCACGGGTGTCGCGCCGGACGGGAGGCCGATCACACGGCCCTTCGGCGTGAAGACGTAGACCTCCTTCGCGCCGATCTCGAAGCGGAGCGAGTCGAGGAACTCCCCCGGGTCGGCGGTCTCGGCCTGCCAGTCGGAGATGTGGGCGAGCCACGCCATGTCGGCGTCGACCGCCTTGGCGTCGGTCTTGCCGCCGTTCATCCGCTCCTTGTACTTCCAGTGCGCAGCGACGCCGTACTCGGCCTGCTGATGCATCTCGTTGGTGCGGATCTGGATCTCGACCGTGCGGCCTCCGGGACCGATGACGGTCGTGTGGAGCGATTGGTAGAGGTTGAACTTCGGCGTGGCGATGTAGTCCTTGAAGCGCCCCGGCAGCGGCGTCCACCGCGCGTGGATCGCGCCGAGCACGGCGTAGCAGTCGCGCACGCTGCTCACCAGGATGCGGATGCCGATCAGGTCGTAGATGTCGTCGAACTCGCGGCCGCGCACGACCATCTTCTGGTACACCGAGAACAGCTGCTTCGGTCGGCCCATCACCCGTCCGCGGATGCGGAGCTCGCGCAGATCCGTGTCGACCGCGTCGATCACGTTCTGCACGTACTGCTCGCGCTGCGGGGTGCGCTGCTTGACGAGACTCTCGATCTCGGCGTACAGCTTCGGGTGGAGCACGGCGAACGAGAGGTCCTCGAGCTCGGACTTGATCGCCTGGATGCCGAGCCGATGTGCGAGCGGCGCGTAGATCTCGAGCGTCTCGGTCGCCTTCTTCCGCGCCTTCTCAGGCGGGACGAACCCCCAGGTGCGCGCGTTGTGCAGTCGGTCGGCGAGCTTGATGAGCAGCACGCGGATGTCGCGCGACATCGCGACGATCATCTTGCGGACGGTTTCGGCCTGCGCGCTCTCGCCGTACTTGACCTTGTCGAGCTTGGTCACGCCGTCGACGAGCATCGCGACTTCGTCCCCGAACTCCGCCGTGAGCGCGTCGAGGCCGTAACCGGTGTCTTCTACCGTGTCGTGAAGCAGGGCAGCCGCGATCGCCTTCGGCCCGAGGCCGAGGTCGGCGAGGATCTGGGCCACCGCAAGCGGGTGGGTGATGTACGGCTCACCGCTCTGCCGCGTCTGCCCCGTGTGGGCGGTGTCGGCGACGGCGTAGGCCCGCTCGATGATCGACAGATCACCCTTGGGGTGGTGCGTGCGCACCGTGCGGAGCAGCTGCTCGACATCGTCGCGGCGCGCCGACCGCGAGAAGATCCGCGGAACGAGGCGCCGAAGCGACGAGGTCTGGGCGGGAGGGACGGTCTCGGTCACCCGGCTCCCTCCCCTCCGCTGGACCTCACAATCCTACGCCCGCGCCGATGCGCCTCAGGCCGGGGTGCCTGCGAGCTCGCGCGCTGCGAGCACGCGCGCGTCGCGCGTCTTGATGGGCGCCTCGTTCTCGCGCAGGAGCGAGTAGAGCGGCGCGGCGACGAAGATCGTCGAGTACGCGGCGACGATCGTTCCCACGAAGATCGACAGCGACAGATCGGTGAGCGTCTGCGCACCCTGCCAGATGATGCCGATGAAGAGGATCGCACCGGTCGGCAGGATCGCCACGACGGTCGTGTTGATCGAGCGCACCAGGGTCTGGTTCACCGCGAGGTTCACCGACTCGCCGAAGGTGCGGCCGGACACTTCGCCGTCTTCGCTCGTATTCTCCCTGATCTTGTCGAACACGACCGTGGTGTCGTAGAGCGCATAAGACAGGATCGTGAGGAACCCGATCACGGCGGCCGGCGAGATCTCGAACCCGAAGAGGGCGTAGATGCCGACCGTGATGATGAGGACGTCGACCAGGCCGATGATCGCCGACACGGACATCTTCCACGTACGGAAGTAGAGCGCGAGGATCAAGAACGTCAGCGCGAGGAAGATCGCAAGACCCCACAGGGACTGACGCGTGACATCGGCTCCCCAGCTGGGTCCGATGAAGGAATAGCTGACCTCGCTGGCGGGCACGTCGTACGCCTCGGCGAGGGCCGCAGAGACTTCGCGGCTCTCGGCATCCGTCAGCTGGTCCGTCTGCACCCGCACCGCGTTGTCGCCGATTGTCACGACCTTCGTCGTGGCGTCGGACACGACGGAGTGAACGGCCTCGGTCGCGACGGTCTGGTCGGGGCTCTCGACACCGCTGACCGTGAACTGCGATCCGCCGGTGAACTCGATCGAGAACTGGATCGGACGGAAGACCGGCACCAGCGCCGAGCCGACCACCAGGATCGCCGCGATCAGGAACCACAGGCGCCGGCGCCCGACGAACGGGAAGGAGGTCTTGCCGGTGTAGAGGTCGTTTCCGAGCTGATTCATGGAGCGCATCAGTCGTCTCCCTCCTTGGCGGTCTTGCCGGGTTTCGACTTGTCGCCGGCCGAACTGGCTGCGAGTTCTGCCTGCTTGCGCTCGGCGATCGTCTGCCGTCGCTCCGCCTCTCCGCGGGACTTCCCGGCGCGCCGACCTGCGGCCGTCGTCGAGGTCGCCGCGACGGGTGCGCGGAACTGGGCGCGACCGCGGTAGACCGCGCCGAGCGCTGTCGGGTCGAGTCCCGACAGCGGGTGTCCGCCGCCGAAGAACTTCGTGCGTGCCAGCAGCTGCATCACCGGGTGGGTGAAGAGGATGAAGATCAGCACGTCGATCGCGGTCGTGAGACCGAGAGTGAAGGCGAAGCCCTTCACCGTCGCGTCGGCCAGGATGTAGAGCACCACGGCGGCGAGGATGTTGATCGACTTCGAGATGTAGATCGTGCGCTTGGCGCGGTTCCAGCCGTCCTCGACCGCGCTCGTGATCGACTTGCCGTCTCGCAGCTCGTCGCGGATGCGTTCGAAGTAGACGATGAACGAGTCGGCTGTGAAGCCGATCGTCACGATCAGACCCGCGACGCCGGCCAGCGAGAGCCGGAAGCCCATGCGCCACGCGAGGATGCACAGCGTGAGGTATGTCAGCACGGCCATCACGGCGAGCGACGCGATGATCACGAAACCGAGCGCGCGGTAGACGATGAGCGAATAGATCGCGACGAGCGCGAGACCGATGAGGCCGGCGATGAGGCCGATCTGCAGCTGCTGCGAGCCGAGGGTCGCCGAGATCGAGTTGGAGCTCTCGACCGTGAACGAGAGCGGAAGAGCGCCGTACTTCAGCTGATCGGCGAGGACCTTCGAGGACTCCTGCGTGAAGTTTCCCGTGATGCTCGGGTCGCCGCCGAGGATGACAGCGTTCATCGATGGTGCCGAGAGCACGTAGCCGTCGAGCACGAACGCGAACTGGTCGAGCGGCGGGTCGGCGCCGTAGAGGCGCTGGCTGATCTCGCCGAAGATCTTGGTGCCCTCGTCGTCGAAGCGCAGGTTGACGGCCCACAGTCCGTTCTGCTGCTGCAAGCCGAACGAGGCGTCGTCGATCGATGAGCCGTCGAGCTCCACCGGTCCGAGGATGTACTTCTGGGTGCCGTCGGCGTCACACGTGATGAGCGGCTCGTCGGCCGGCGCGTTCGCGGGGTCGTTCGTGGGATTCGCGCAGTCGTACGCGTTGAACTCGGCCTGCAGCTTCGGCGTGACCCATGCGGAGTCGCTTCCGTTCGTGGGCGCGACGGAGGGGGTGGCCGCGAGCGTCGGGTCCGGCGTCGGGAACGGCGTCTCCTTGCCGTCCTCGCCGACGAAGGACGTGACCGGCGCACTGGTCTGGAGCACCGCACGCAGCTGCAGCTGAGCCGAGGCCTCGATGCGGTTGCGGGTCTCCTCGTCGGCCTGGCCGGGGATCTGCACGACGATCTGGTTTCCGGCCTGCGTCGTGACGTCGGCCTCACCCACGCCTGACGCGTCGACGCGCTGGCGGATGATCGTGACCGCCTGGTTCATCTGCTCCTCGGACGGCGCAGTGCCGTCCTCGGTCTGCGCCTCGAGCACGATCTGCGTGCCGCCCTGAAGGTCCAGCGCGAGTGCCGGCGTCCACGAGCTCTGCTGGAACACGTAGACGCCGAGCGCGTTGATGCCGGCCAGCAGGGCCGTGATCACGAGGAGGCCGGTCAGCGCGCGCCACGCATGCCGGACGGGAGTGGAAGTCGCCACGGATTCCGCTTTCTGGAAGGAAGCCCGAACGGGCCGGTGGGATCAGGCCTGGGGCTTGGTGCCGGGCTCTGCGTCCGGGTCGGCCGCGTCAGCCTTGTCGTCGACGGCGCGGATGTCGTCGGCGACGTCATCGACCGGAGTGACGACGGGAGCGGATGCCTCGGGGAGGAAGTCGTCCTCCGTCTGGACCTCGACCGCGGGGTCGACGACGCGCAGGATGGCCTGGCTGTGGACCTTGATCTCGACACCGGGGGCGATCTCGACGATCGCCGGCTGGTCGAGGTTCTCGGGGTCGTACGACACGATCGTGCCGAACAGCCCGCCCTGGAGGAGGACCTCTGCGCCGGGCACCGTCTGGCGTGCGCGCTGCTCCTGCTCGAGCTTCTGCTTCGCCATGCGGCGGCGCGAGCTCCAGAACATGAAGACCAGAAGGACGACCAGCAGGATGATGAGGCCGTAGTTGGTGAAGAACTCGTTCATGAAGGTGAGGTGACCTTTCGGGTCAGGCGCGCACCAGGGCGGCGCTGCCTGTGAGAGGAGGGGGGCGAAAGCCTCCAGCGATTATAGGTCATCGAAGTCGAGCACCGATTCGGCGGGCCGCGCGCCGAGATGCGCGTACGCCTCGGGAGTCGCCACACGCCCGCGCGGTGTCCTGCCCATGAATCCGATGCGAACGAGATACGGCTCGACGACGGACTCGATCGTCTCACCCTCCTCGCCGACCGCCACCGCGAGCGTGCCGAGTCCGACCGGCCCGCCGCGGAATCGGCGGACGAGCGCGTCGAGCACCGCGCGGTCGAGGCGATCGAGGCCGATCGCATCGACGTCGTACAGGTCGAGGGCCGCATCCACCAGCGCCGCATCGGCTTCGCGCCCATCGCCGTAGACGATGAGATAGTCCCGAACGCGGCGGAGCAGCCGGTTCGCGATGCGGGGTGTTCCGCGCGAGCGCCGGGCGATCTCCGCCCGCGCCGACGGCGGCAGCGACACGCCGAGCATGGCGGCCGACCGCTCGATGACGCGCTCGAGCTCTTCCGGCTCGTAGTACTCGAGGTGGGCGGTGAAGCCGAAGCGGTCGCGCAGCGGGTTGGGGAGAAGACCCGACCTGGTCGTGGCGCCCACGAGCGTGAACGGTGCGAGATCGAGCGGGATGCTGGTCGCCCCGGCGCCCTTGCCGACCATGATGTCGATGCGGAAGTCCTCCATTGCGAGGTAGAGCATCTCTTCAGCGGATCGCGCCATGCGGTGGATCTCGTCGATGAAGAGCACCTCGCCGGGGGTGAGGCTCGAGAGGAGGGCGGCGAGGTCCCCTGCGTGCTGGATCGCGGGACCGCTCGACAGGCGCAGCGGTCGTTCGCTCTCGTGCGCGACGATCATCGCGAGAGTGGTCTTCCCGAGGCCGGGCGGACCCGACAGCAGAATGTGGTCGGGCGAACGCTGCTGGATGCGCGCGGCATCCAGCAGAAGCTGCAGCTGCCCGCGGACCTTGTGCTGCCCGACGAACTCGGCCAGCGACGTGGGCCGCAGGGCGCCCTCGATCGCGAGCTCGGTCTCGTCGGCCGGCTCCTCGACATCGCGCACGTCACCCACCGATCGGCTCCTTGCGCGCGGGGCCGAGCACGGACAGCGTGAGGCGGAGCAGCGCAGGGACGGTGGCGCGGTCGGCTTCGGTCGCGTCGCCGGCGACCGAATCCACCGCTTCGGCGGCGACGCGTTCCGACCACCCGAGGCCCACCAGCGCCTGCACCACCTGCGCGGGAATGGCCGGCGAGGCATCCGCTCGCCCAGGGCCGGCGGTGCGCGTGACCGTGATCTTGCCCGCGAGCTGAACGACGATGAGCTTGGCCGTCTTCGGCCCGATGCCCGAGACGCGGCGGAACGGCGCATCGTCGTCGGCGGCGACCGCGTCGGCGATCTGGGCGACGGTGAGCGTCGAGAGCACGCCGAGCGCGGACTTCGGCCCGACGCCGGTGACTCCCAGGAGCTGCGTGAAGACGACGAGCTCTTCACGCTCTTCGAAACCGAAGAGCGACAGGGCGTCTTCGCGCACGATGAGGTTCGTGTGGAGCAGGATCGACTCGCCCAGACGCGCGCCCCTCGCGACCTGCTGCGTCACCGCGACGGACAGGCCGACACCGCCGACCTCGACGACGACGGCGTCCTGCTCGATGTGCACCACGGTGCCGCGGAGGGACGAGATCATGCTCCGAGCCTACGTGCGCCTTCGGACGTTTGTTCGAGCGACACGCTCAGCGGCTCGTGAGCCGTTCGGCGTCGTGCCATGCCTTCTGCGCGGGCGTGAGCGGTGCGGATGTCGCGACCGCCGCCCCGCCGCGCCAGGCGTGGCAGAGCGCGAGCGCGAGCGCATCCGCGGCGTCGGCCGGTTGCGGGAGGGCGTCGAGGCGCAGCACGCGGGCGACCATCTTCTGCACTTGGAGCTTGTCGGCCGAGCCATAGCCGGTCACCGCCGCCTTCACCTCGGACGGCGTGTGAGTCGCCGCGGGGAGGCCGCGCTCCCCCGCGATCAGGAGGGCGATGCCGCTCGCCTGCGCCGTGCCCATGACCGTCTGGCGGTTGTGCTGCGCGAACACGCGCTCGACCGCGATCACGTCGGGATCATGGGCGTCGACGACGGCGCGGATGCCTGCCGCGATGATGGCCAGGCGCTCTTCGATCGGCGCGCCGTGATCCGAGCGCACGACGCCGACGTGCACCAGACGGGCCGAGCGGTCGCGCGCGACATCGACGACGCCGACTCCGCAGCGGGTGAGACCGGGGTCGATGCCGAGCACCCGGAGGCTGCCGTGCGCGCGTGCGGAGGTCACCCGATCACGTTAGGCGACACGTGCGACGGCGGCGCCGAGGCGCTCCGCGCGAGACCTACTCGTCCTCTTCGAGCTCCGCCTGGACGTCGGCCGACAGGTCGAAGTTGCTGAAAACGTTCTGCACGTCGTCGCTGTCTTCCAGCGCGTCGATCAGGCGGAAGACCTTGCGCGCCGTATCGGCGTCGATCTCGACCTTGAGGTTCGGCACGAACTCGACGTCCGCCGACTCGTACTCGATGCCGGCGTCCTGCAGCGCGGAGCGCACGGTGACGAGATCGGTCGCCTCGGTGATGACCTCGAATCCCTGGGCGTGCGGCTCGACATCATCCGCGCCCGCCTCGAGCACTGCCAGCATGACGTCGTCCTCGCTGGTGCCCTCGCCCGAGACGACGATGACGCCCTTGCGCGTGAAGTTGTACGCGACGCTGCCCGGGTCGGCCAGCGTGCCGCCGTTGCGCGACAGCGCCGTGCGCACCTCGGCCGCCGCGCGGTTCTTGTTGTCGGTGAGGCACTCGATCATGAGGGCGACGCCATTCGGTCCGTAGCCTTCGTAGACGATCGACGAGTACTCGACCGACTCGCCGCCGATGCCTGCGCCGCGCTTGATGGCGCGGTCGATGTTGTCCTTGGGGACGGAGGTCTTCTTCGCCTTGAGGACCGCGTCGAACAGCGTCGGGTTGCCCTGGAGGTCGGGGCCTCCGAGCTTCGCGGCCACTTCGATGTTCTTGATGAGCTTTGCCCACGACTTGGCACGGCGCGAATCGATGACGGCCTTCTTATGCTTGGTCGTCGCCCACTTGGAATGCCCGGACATACTTCTCCTGATCAGCTCGTCGGCCCAGCGGGGACGATCGCATCGACGCGATCCGAACCCTGCCGCCGGCTGACAAGTCTAAACCCGAGCACGGACGCGCGCCGCGGAACGCCGCGTCAGCCGATGATCCGTCGCAGCGTCCGCAGGTTGCGATTCGTCGTGCGCGCCTTGTATGCGGGCTTCGCGATCACCTTCGCGAATGCCGTGGAGACGGTCGTCCCCTTCACCGGGTTCCAGTAGACGACGCCGGGTCCGGAGGCGACCGGGTCGGCCGCGGCATCCGATTCGCTCGCGGCCTTCACGAGCTCGTCACGCGTGGTCGTGTCGACGCAGAAGATCACCCACGGCTGGCGCGAGGAGTCGGCGTCGTCGAAGGGGAACGCGTCGGCCGCGGCCGTGAGCTCGTCCATCGTGACGAGCACGATCCACGCGTCGTAGTCGAAGCGCTCGCGAAGAGCCTTCTCGATCTTCGCCTTCAGCTTCGGGCGGGCGGATGCCGCGGCATCCGCCTCGAACACGACGTTGCCGCTCGCGAGCACCGTGCGCACGGCATCGAAGCCGAGCTCGGTGAACACCCGCGCGAGGTCGGCGCTGCGGATGCTGATGCCGCCCACGTTCACGCCCCGAAGGAGCGCGACCCACGTGGTCCTGACGCCGGTCATGACGCGCGCATCGATTCGAGGAAGAGCCGATGGAACCGGTGCTCCCCCGAGACCTCTGGATGGAAGGCCGTCGCGAGCAGCGCACCCTGCCGGACGGCGACGACGCGACCGTCGTCGAGCACGGCCATCCGCTCGACATCGGGACCTGTCTCCTCGACGAGCGGCGCGCGGATGAACACGGCGTGCACCGGAGGGTCACCGAGCACGGGCACGGTCAGATCGGTCTCGAACGAGTCGACCTGGCTGCCGAACGCATTGCGCCGCACCGTGACGTCGAGGCCGCCGAACGTCTGCTGCCCCTCGATGCCGTCGGTGATGCGGTCCGCCAGGAGGATCATGCCGGCGCACGTGCCGTACATCGGCATCCCCGCGGCGATCGCGTCGCGCAACGGCTCGCGCATCCCGAACGTCCGCGACAGCTTGTCGATGACGCTCGATTCGCCGCCGGGGATCACGAGCCCGTCGACCGCGGCGAGCTCGACCGGCCGGCGCACGAGGGACACCTCGGCGCCGAGGCCGGTCAGCACGCGCGCGTGCTCACGCACGTCGCCCTGCAGCGCCAGGACGCCGACGTGGGGACGAGAGGGAACGGTCACCAACCGCGCTCGGCGAGGCGGTGCGGGGCCGCGAGGTCGGTGACGTTGATGCCGACCATCGCCTCGCCGAGTCCTCGGGAGACCTCGGCGATCACCTTGGCGTCGTCGTAGAAGGTCGTCGCTTTCACGATGGCCGCGGCGCGCTCCGCCGGGTTGCCCGACTTGAAGATGCCCGACCCGACGAACACGCCGTCGGCACCCAGCTGCATCATCATCGCGGCGTCCGCAGGAGTGGCCACGCCACCGGCGACGAAGAGGACGACGGGGAGCTTGCCGGTCTCGGCGACCTCGGCGACGAGCTCGTACGGCGCCTGGAGCTCCTTGGCCGCGACGTACAGCTCGTCCTTCGTCATCGAGCGCAGCACGTTGATCTCGCTCGAGATCTTGCGGATGTGCTTGGTGGCCTCGGAGACGTCACCGGTGCCGGCCTCGCCCTTCGAGCGGATCATCGCGGCACCCTCGTTGATGCGGCGGAGCGCTTCGCCCAGGTTGGTGGCACCGCAGACGAAGGGAACCGTGAAGCCCCACTTGTCGATGTGGTTCACGTAGTCGGCGGGCGAGAGCACCTCGGACTCGTCGATGTAGTCGACGCCGAGCTCCTGGAGCACCTGGGCCTCGACGAAGTGGCCGATGCGAGCCTTCGCCATCACGGGGATCGAGACCGCGTCGATGATGCCGTCGATCATGTCGGGGTCGCTCATGCGCGACACGCCGCCCTGGGCCCGGATGTCGGCGGGCACACGCTCGAGCGCCATGACCGCGACGGCACCGGCGTCTTCGGCGATCTTCGCCTGGTCGGCGGTCACGACGTCCATGATGACGCCGCCCTTGAGCATTTCGGCGAGGCCGCGCTTGACGCGACCGGTTCCCGTGTCGACTGCGCTCACGAGGGTTCCCTTCGGGTGGGCCGCACGGCGCGCGCGACCGGATGGAGACGAGGTGGCCGATTGGCCTAGGCCAAAAGATAGCATGTACCGACCCATAGAATCGGCACGGTGAAGGGCGGTGGCATGGACCACGGGATCAGCGGACGCTCCGCCGCGGAGATCGCCGACAGTCTGCGAGCTCTCGTGGAGCGACGGATGCTGCGCCCCGGCGACGCCCTCCCGTCGGTGCGCGCGCTCGCCGATAGCCTCGGCGTCAATCGCAACACGGTGGTCGCCGCCTACCGCCAGCTCACACAGGCCGGCCTCGTGGTCACCTACGGCCGCGGAGGCACGCGCGTGGCCGACCGCGCCGTGGTCGCGCAGGAAGGGTTCGCAGCCGACACCGTGCTGCGCGACGTGGGCACGGGGAACCCCGATCCGACCCGCATTCCCGACCTCTCCCGCGCGCTCGCCGGTGTCGCCGGGAGGCCGGTGCTCTACGGCGAACCCGTCATCGACCCCGACCTCGAACGCTGGGCCCGAGCCTGGATGGGCGACTCCCCCGCCTCCGACTTCAGCCTCACCATCACGAGCGGCGCCGCCGACGCCGTCGAGCGGCTCCTGGCCAGCGCGCTGACCCGCGACGACGCCGTCGCGCTCGAGGACCCCTGCTTCCTCACCAGCATCCACACCGTCCGCGTCGGCGGCTACCGGGCGGTCGCCGTCCCCGTCGACGACGAGGGCATGACGGTCGCGGGGCTCCAGGCGGCGATCGACGACGGAGTGAGGGCCGTCATCTGCACACCGCGCGCGCAGAACCCGACGGGCGCCAGCGTCTCGGCGCGAAGGGCCGAACAGCTCCGCGCGGTGCTGGCGGAGCATCCGTACGTGCTCGTCATCGAGGACGACCACTTCTCGATGCTGTCGCGCGAGCCCTTCCACACGATCATCCCCGCCACGCACCTCCGGTGGGCGCTCGTCCGCTCGGTGTCGAAGTTCCTGGGGCCCGACATGTGCCTCGCCGTGACGGCGTCCGACGCCGAGACGGCCGGTCGCCTCGCGATGAGGCTGACCCCGGGGACGACGTGGGTGAGCCATCTGCTGCAGCGACTGACGCTGGCGCTCGCCTCGGACCCCGTCGTGATGGCGGAGATCGATCGCGCGGGCGCGCACTACGCCGCGCGCAACACGGCATTCGCCGAGCGCCTCACCGCGCTCGGAATCCCCGCGGGCTCCGGCGACGGGCTCAACCTCTGGGTGGCGCTGCCGGTGCCGGCGCGCGCGGTCACCGAGCGGCTCATGCGCCGCGGGTGGCTCGCCCGCAGCGGGGACGACTTCGCGCTCGGCGGCACCGACGCTTCCCACCGGCTCCGGCTCACGACGCACGACCTCACGGATGCCGAGGCGGATCAGCTCGCGGACGACATCGCCGCCGCCGTGCACGCCGTCGGCGGCCGCCCTGTCGCGGCCACCGTGGGAGCGATCGACCGGTGACGAACCATTCCAACCAGTCCGCCTTCGCGTACGAGCACGGGATGGGATGATCGACCGGTGAAGATCCTCTCGATCCAGTCCGCCGTCGCGTACGGTCACGTCGGCAACTCGGCAGCCGTGTTCCCCCTCCAGCGCATCGGCGTCGAGGTGCTGCCGGTGTACACGGTGAACTTCTCGAACCACACCGGCTACGGTGCGTGGCGCGGTCCCCTGATCGGCCCCGACGATGTGCGGGACGTGATCCTCGGCATCGAGGAGCGCGGCGTGCTTCCCGAGATCGATGTCGTGCTCTCGGGCTACCAGGGCGGCGAGGGCATCGCCGATGTCATCCTCGACGCCGTCGCACGCGTGAAGGCGGCCAACCCCGACGCGGTGTACTCCTGCGATCCCGTGATGGGCAACGCGAAATCCGGATGCTTCGTCGCGCCGGCGATCCCGATCCTCCTCCGCGACCGGGTCGTCCCCTCGGCGGACATCATCACCCCGAACCAGTTCGAGCTCGGGTTCCTCACCGACACCGAGCCCGATACCCTCGCATCGACGCTCGAGTCCGTCGACCGCATCCGCGACACCGGTCCGCGCACCGTGCTCGTGACGAGCGTCGAACGCCCCGACCGCCCCGACGACACGATCGAGATGCTCGCCGTCGACGACGGCGGCGCGTGGATCGTCCAGACGCCGCGCATCCCGATGAAGGCCAACGGCTCGGGAGACGTCACGGCCGCGCTCTTCACGGCGCACTACCGACGCACAGGCGACCTCGGCGACGCGCTCGCGCGCACCACGTCGAGCGTGTTCGACTTGCTCGAGCGGACCCACGAGTCGGGCGAACGCGAGTTGCAGCTCGTGGAGTCGCAGGAGTCCTACGCGCACCCCCGTATGCAGTTCGAGGTGCGTCAGGTCCGCTGAGCGGGGCCGGATGCCGCGCCCGCACGCCCGCGAGGCGTGATTCGCCTCAGTCGTTCCAGGCCTCCGCGACGGCGACGCGCACCTCGCCGAGCAGCTGGGGCAGCGCCTTCGTGCGGGCGATGATCGGGAAGAAGTTCGCGTCGGAGCCCCAGCGGGGTACGACGTGCTGGTGGAGGTGCTCGTCGACCCCCGCGCCGGCGACACTCCCCTGGTTCATCCCGATGTTGAACCCGTCGCAGCGCGACACCGTCCGCAGCACGCGCATCGCCGTCTGAGTGAGCTCGCCGATCTCCGCGACCTCCTCGTCCGTCGCCTGGTCGTACGTCGCGATGTGGCGATACGGGCAGATCAGCAGGTGCCCGGAGTTGTACGGGAAGAGGTTGAGCAGCGCGTAGGCGGTGCGGCCGCGCGCGACGATGAGTCCGTCGGCGTCGCTCTTGTGAGGTGCCGCGCAGAACGGGCACTCCTCGCGGAGCGGATCCGGTCCGGCCTGGATGTAGGCCATCCGGTGCGGCGTCCACAGGCGCTGGAACGCGTCGGGGACGCCGGGGAGCGATGCCGCATCCACGAGACCCGCGACGTCGCCGGACTCGTCGGCTGCGGCATCCGTCCCCGGGGTCCCGCTCCTCACCCGAAGTCCTCTGCGGAGTTCACCAGCGCGTGCGTCGCGATCGATTCATGGATGCGGCGCACGGCGTCGGCGATCGGCACGCCGTTCTCCTGCGAGCCGTCGCGGAAGCGGAACGAGACCGTCCCGCCTGCGCGATCCTGCTCGCCGGCGATCAGCATGAGCGGCACCTTCTGCGTGGTGTGCGTGCGGATCTTCTTCTGCATGCGGTCGTCGCTGTGGTCGAGCTCGGCGCGTACGCCGTCCGCCCGGAGCTGCGAGACGACGTCGGACAGATAGTCGGCGTACTCCTCGGCGACCGGGATGCCGACCACCTGGACCGGCGACAGCCAGACCGGGAACGCACCGGCGTAGTGCTCGAGCAGGATCGCGAAGAACCGCTCGATCGACCCGAAGAGAGCCCGGTGGATCATGATCGGGCGCTTCTTCTGTCCGTCACGGTCGGTGAACTCCAGCTCGAAGCGCTCGGGCAGGTTGACGTCGACCTGCACTGTCGAGAGCTGCCACGTGCGGCCGATCGCGTCCTTCGTCTTGAGGTCGATCTTCGGGCCGTAGAACGCGGCTTCGCCGGGGACCTCGGTGACCTTCAGCCCGCTCGCGTGCGCGACGTTGCGGAGGGCGTTCGTCGAGTAGTCCCAGAACTCGTCGGAGCCGATCCACTTGTCCTTCTCGTCGTCGCGCATCGACAGCTCGAGCTCGAAGTCCTCGAGACCGAAGTCGCGGAGCATCGAGATCACGAACTCGAGGACCCGGGTGGTCTCGGTCTCGAGCTGCTCCGGGGTGACGAACAGGTGCGAATCGTCCTGGGTGAACCCGCGCACACGGGTGAGACCGTGGAGCGCGCCGGAGAGCTCGTTGCGATACACGGTGCCGTTCTCGGCGAGGCGCATCGGCAGGTCGCGGTAGCTGCGCGCGCGCTCCTTGAAGATCAGGATGTGCATCGGGCAGTTCATCGGCTTCAGGTAGTAGTCCTGGCCGTGCTTGATGATCTCCCCGTGCTCGTCGCGCTCCTCGTCCATCACGATGGGCGGGAACATGCCCTCCTTGTAGGTGACGAGGTGATTCGACTGGAGGAAGAGGTCCTCCTTCGAGATGTGGGGCGTGTACACGTAGGTGTACCCGCCGCCGATGTGGCGACGGCGCGCGTGCTGCTCCATCTCGCCGCGCACGATTCCGCCGCGGGGATGCCACACCGAGAGGCCGGACCCGATCTCGTCCGGGAACGAGAACAGGTCGAGCTCCTTCCCGAGCTTGCGGTGGTCGCGCTTGGCGGCCTCCTCGAGACGCTGCTGGTAGGCGCGCAGCTCCTCCTTGGTCGGCCAGGCGGTGCCGTAGATGCGCTGCAGCTGCGGGTTCTTCTCGCTCCCGCGCCAGTACGCGCCGGCCACGCGCTGGAGTGCCCAGCCGTTGCCGATCATGCGGGTGCTCGGCACGTGAGGGCCGCGGCAGAGGTCCTTCCAGACCGTCTGCCCGTCGCGGTCCACGTTGTCGTAGATGGTGAGCTCGCCGGCGCCGACCTCGACGGAAGCGCCTTCCGCCGCCTCTTTGGATCCGCCCTTGAGTCCGATGAGCTCGAGCTTGAAGGGCTCGTCGACGAGCTCGGCGCGCGCTTCCTCGTCGGTGACCACGCGGCGCACGAAGCGCTGGCCCTCGCGGACGATGCGCTGCATCTCCTTGTCGATCGCCTTCACGTCCTCGGGCGTGAACGGATGCTCCACGCCGAAGTCGTAGTAGAAGCCGTCGGTGATCGGCGGGCCGATGCCGAGGTTCGCCTGCGGATTGATGCGCTGCACCGCCTGCGCGAGGACGTGCGCGGTCGAGTGGCGAAGGATCGCGAGCCCGTCGGGGCTGTCGAAGGTGATCGGCTCGACGGCATCCGTCTCCTGCACCACCGTCGCGAGGTCTTTCAGCTCGCCGTTGACGCGCAGGGCGACGACGGAGCGGTCGGGGAACAGGGCGAACCCGTCTGCGGGGAAAGGCACGGCGGGCGGGAGGACGTCGTCAGTCACGGAAACTCTCCTGGAGATGGCTCGGATCAAGGCTACTCAGCTTCGGACGCCGTATGCGTCCTGCCCGCTCAGGCGCCGAGCGTTCGCGTGCGGACCGTCACGGCGAAGGCCGCGCGCGCCCCGACGAGTTCCATGCCCCGAGTCTATCCAGGAAGGTGCTTGAGAGCCTCGCGACGACTCAGGGGGCTCAGCGCGTGGCTGTCTGCGAAATCGCGCACCCATACCGGATCGATGCGGGCGACCTCGCGGAGCGCCCAGCCGATCGCCTTGCGGATGAAGAACTCGCCGTCGGCGAGGTTGGGCTCGATCGTGTCGGCGAGCAGCGCCCGGTCGACACGATCGCGGCGTCCGAGCTGGGAGAGGATCGCGATCCGCCGCACCCAGAAGTCGCCGTCCGTCGCCCAGCGCCGGACGAGGGCGGCGGTCGTCACGGGGTCGACGTCGTGCCGGTCGGCGAGGCGGTGGGCGAGCTCGTCGGTGTAATCCCACCACTGCCCGGTGCGCACCATGTGCTCGATGACCGCATCGAGCCGGCGGTCGCCGCGCAACGGTCTCAGCCCGAGGAGCGACATCGCCGCATAGCGCTCTTCACGGTGGGATGCCGCGTCCCACAGCTCTCGTGCGGAGGAGAAGAGGGTCGGGGCATCCGTCTCGCCCTTCGCGCACTGCCGCGCAATGGCGCGGGCGCGGGGCACGCGGACGCCGAGAAAAGGCATCGCGGACTTCATGTACGCCTGCTGGCCGGGGGCGAGCGCCGGGTCCGCCGCCGCCCGGAGACCTGCGCGGATCCGCGCGACGAGGTCGGTCATGGCGCGTCGCCCGATCGCAGCTCGTAGTCCCCGGCCGCGCAGCCGGTGACGAGCCATCCGCCGTCGACGCTCGTCGCCTCGAGCTCGGTGATGCCCGTGACCTGCACGTCGGGCTCCGCCTGGCCGGGAATCCACACCTCGAGCCCGCACCCGTCGCCACCCGTGCCGGTCAGCCGCACGTCCGCGCCGTCCGCCGACAAGGAGGTCAGCACGCCGGGCGCCGATCGCGGGTACGCACGGCTGAGGATCTCGAGCAGGTCGGTGCGCGGCGCCGCGTCCTCGCCGGTCGCGCAGTCCTGTCGCATGAGCGAGTCGGTCAGGTCGACCAGCCCGCCCTGCGGGTCGCCGCATGCCTGCTTCCACACCCAGTAGGCGCTGCCGAGGATGTGCTCGTCCTCCAGCGCGGCGTAGCGCTCCAGGCGCGCGACCCGGTCGGCGTCGTCGCCCCAGTAGCCGTACTCCCCCGACCACAGCGGCATCCCGTAGGCGCTCGCCGCGCGCAGCGCGAGGTCGAACTGCCGGTCCATCGAGACGATGGGAGGGATGCCGAGCGATCGGTCCATCGTGATCGATTCGGCGTACAGGTGAGGCGAGTAGGCGAGGTTCGCGTCGTCGGAGAACCCGGGTCGCGGACCGCTGTCGAACCCGAGACCCGACCACAGGATGCTCGGCTCGATGAAGACGATCTGCTCGGCTCCCGCAGCTCGGATCGCGCCGATCGCCCGCTCGTAGAAGCGACCGAGGAGGTGCGAGGTCGTGACCGGCGCCGTCTCGCCGAACCCGGGCTCGTTGAGCAGGTCGTAGCCGGCGATCGCCTCTTCGTCCTTGAACATCGCGGCGAGTTCCGCCCACGTGTTCACGAGCGCAGACTGCACCCCGTCGGTGTCGAAGTAGAAGTGCTGGAACGCCCGATCGCTCGCCGGCGAGATGTCGCGCCCCTGGAACTGGCATCGGGGTGCGCCGTCGGTGATCGTCGCCCACCCGGGTGCCCCGTCGTATCCCCACATGGGGTCGGTGCCGGGTCGACACGTCGTCCCCTCGGGGGTCCCTTCGTTCCACCACGAGTCCTGATGCATGTCGAGCACGACGTAGAGGCCGTGCTCCTTCGCCGAGTCCACTGCGGCGACGATCTGAGTGACGTAGTCCTCGTCGAGCTCGCCGCGCTCCGGCTCCAGGGCCGACCACGACATCCCGAGCCGGACCACGTTGAAGCCCTGCTCGGCCATGCCTGCGAAGTCCTCGTCGGTGAGCGGACGCGTCGCCTCGACGTCCGCGTCGGGGCTATAGAAGTCGACGAGCTGGTTGACGTTCACCCCGCGCAGGAGGACCTGGTTCCCGTCGCCGTCGACGATGCGCTCGTCGTCGGCGCGCAGCATCCCAGGAGGGGTGTCGACGGGATCGCCCGAAGCCGCCGTGCCGGACGTGACCGGAACGAGCACCGTCACCCCGAGCGCGACGACCGCGACCGACGCGATCGCCGCCGTGGCCACGCGCAGCGCGGTGGCCGACCGGATGCGGTCGACGGCCACGGCGGCGACACCGACCACCCAGCCGACGCAGGCGCCGAAGGAGAGACCGTCCGCGACGGTCACGTACGCGGCCATCAGAGGCCACAGATCAGCCCGCACGCCATCGATCACCAGCGCGACGAGAGCCTGCACGACGCCGACGAGTGCGCCGGCCACGACCGCAGCGAGCCAGCCTCCCAGCACGCCGGGAACCCGGGGACGCAGCCATCGGAGGCTGATCCAGGTCGCGGCTGCGATCAGCACCATTGCGACGACGACCGACAGGATGCCGCGCTCCGGCCGCGCGATCGGCACTCCCAGCGCGTACACGACGGTCGTCCACCACAAGCCCGACACCAGGGGTGCGATAGCGCCGAACAGCGAGGCGGGCAGCAGCGTCGCGCCGCGCTCGCCGCGCTCACGGCTCACCGGTCCGCCGAGCCAGCGTGCGGCGGCGGCGACGATGAGCGCCGCGGGAACCGCTTTGGCGGTCACGTAGGCCGCCGCCCACGCGGCGATCGCGACGTCCCACGTCATGACCAGGCATGCCGCGGCCTGCGCGAGCAGGATCGCCAGCACGAATCCGACCACGAGCGTCCAGTACCGGTCCCCCGCTCGCAGGGCGACCCACCACGTGACGCCGAGCAGCACGGGCACGAAGACGACGTACGGCGCGAGGGTCCACAGCTCCGTCCATCGAGGCGAGGCCCCGGACCAGCCGACGAGGGCGAGCAGCCCCGTGGGGTCGGCGATGGATGGGATCAGGACCAGCGCGAGCATGCTGACGAGCGCGACGAGAGGACGTCGATGAGACCGCATTGACACTCCGTTGTGACAAAGGGGGCGAGGGGATGTTCGCACAGCATCCGTCATCGACCCGGGCAAGTCAAACTGGAGAGCGGATGCCGCAGGTACGCTCGTGCGCATGAAACGGCGGCCCCTCGCATCCGGCGCGATCGCGTCGGCCGGGTACGACCCCGCGCTGGCGGTGCTCGAGCTGGAGTTCACCTCAGGCGAGGTCTATCAGTACTACGCCGTCCCGCCCTCGGTGCACCGAGCCCTGCTCCAGGCCGAGAGCGCGGGCCGCTTCTTCCGCGACAGCATCCGCGACGTCTACCCCGTCGACCACCGCCGACCCACGTAGCGCTCCTCGCGGGTGGGTTGGTGCGTCCCGATGAATCACTCACGCTGAGCACGCCCCGCGGTGCATACTCTTCGTAGCCCCGACCCGAACGGGCATCACCAGCCGTCGGCCGTGTCGAACGGGGAGAGAACCGAGGAGCCCGCCTTGGCACTGACAACTGCGAAGAGCTCGAATCTGCGACGCAATCTGGGGCTGTGGGCCATCGTCGGCCTGGGCCTCGGATATATGACGCCGACCGTCGTGTTCGACACCTTCGGACTCGTCGCGCGAGACACGGACAACGTCGTCCCGATGGCATACCTCGTCGCGCTCATCGTTATGGTCTTCACTGCGATCAGCTACGGCAAGATGTCGGGGGCCATTCCCAGCGCCGGGTCGGCCTATACCTACGTGCGAGAGTCCGTGCATCCGAATGCCGGCTTCATGGTGGGCTGGACGTCGCTGCTCGATTACATGCTGCTGCCGATGGTGAACTGCCTCATCATCCGCAGCTACCTCGAGGCGATCTTCCCCGATATCCCCGGTTGGATCTGGGTGGTGGCGTACTGCACGTTGGTGACGGCGGTGATCTACCTCACGATGCGCGGCACGTCGAACATGAACATGGTCCTGCTCGTCATCGCGATCGCCGTCATGATCGTCTTCGTCGTCATGGTCATCGCGCAGCTCGTCCAGGGCGAGGGGGCAGGAACCGTTGCATCAACTGCGCCCTTCTTCCACGACGGCGTCACGATGGCCGCCGTGCTCACGGGCGCGACCATCGTGTGCTTCTCGTTCATCGGATTCGACGCTGTCACGATGTATGTCGAGGAAGCGAAGCATCCGAGGGTCGTCCCCCGGGCGATCCTCATGACTGTGCTCATCGGAGGCGGGATCTTCCTCGTCACGTCCTACTTCACGCAACTGCGGTTCCCCGATTGGAACGTGTTCGCGCCCGGGGGCGATATGCAGTTCGTCGAGGACAGCACGCTTCCGATCATCGGCCAGCTCGTCGGCGGCGACGTGCTCATGGCTGTGCTGACGGCGGCGGGCTTCGCCGCGACCCTCGCATCCGGACTCGCGTCGCACGCCTCGGTCTCACGCATGCTGCTCGTGATGGGACGAAACAACGTGTTGCCGCAGCGGTTCTTCGGCTACATCAACCCGAAGACCCACACGCCGACGTTCAACATCGTTCTGACGGGCGCGATCTGTCTTCTCGCCGCGGCGTTCACCCTCGAGATGATCGCGGCGTTCATCAACTTCGGGGCGCTCATCGCCTTCACGTTCGTCAACATCTCCGTGATCGCGTGGTTCGCCATCCGCAAGGGCATGAGGCGCACGCCGAAGGAGATCTTCACCTACATCGTGATGCCCGGCATCGGCATGGTCCTCACGGGCATCCTGTGGGCGAACCTCCACGTCGACGCGCTCGTCGGCGGCCTCATCTGGGCAGCGATCGGGCTCCTCTATCTGGCTGTCATCACCAGGGGATTCCGCCGGCGGGTCGTCGCGTTCGACGAGAACCAGCCTGTAACGGGCTTCAACAAGGTCATCCCCGGCGACGACTCGCTCGACGAGGTCATCGCGGAGGACGACAGCCAGATCACGCCTCTGAACGAGAAGGACTGACACCCAAGCTCCCGACGTGTCACTGACCAGTCACCGCCGCTGACGGGAGAATCCGAACTGCCGACTGCGACCAACGTCCTGACCCGGTACACCTAGGCGCGCGCGTCGCTGACGGCCTGCGGCGCGTCCGCGCGCGGCTCGCGCCTTCCGGTGCGGCGAAGCACCGTCACGGCGACCGCGTAGGCGACCGCTCCCACGACGGCGAGCACCACGTCGAGACCGAGCTCCATCACGAGGAATGCGGGCACGAACGCCAGGACGACGCCGACGCCGACGGCGATCGGCCCGGGGCCGTCTGGGAGGGGCGGGATCGCCTCCCAGCGGCCGACGACGAGCGAGAGTGCGTAGAGCAGTCCCATCACCACGATGAACATCGAGATGCGGCTCCACCACCACGCGGGCGTGGCGGGAGTGGGGGCTGCCCCCGGGATGAGGAGCGTGAGACCCGTGACGGCCAGGATGACCGGCAGGTGCCACAGGTAGATCGTCATGAGGCGGCTGCCGACCACGAACACCACGGCACGCGCGGCTCGCAGGTCCATGACGGCCGTCAGTGGGCGCTTGAGCAGGCGCAGCAGACATGCCTGTGCGACACCGAGCACGATGAGCGGCAGTGTCGGTGGATTGAGGTTTCCGAGCATGCTGACGTAGTACGGGCCGACCGCTGTGAGGGGCCACAGCGCCAGGTAGCACCCGGCGGCGATGACGGCGAGCACGACAGGACGGGCGCGGTCGAACACGCCCCGGAAGTACCAGATGCCGAGCTGCTGGCAGAAGAGCCACACGAAGGCCAGGTTGAGAAGCCCGATGTCCTCGATTCCCGTCGAGTAGCGCAGAGCATCGACGATCACGACACCCGCCGCGAGGAGAGCCAGCGTCAGTCGCGGCGCCGCCTCGTCCAGTCGCATCATGAGGGGCACGCAGGTCTGGCACAGCAGGTACGCCGCGAGGAACCACAGCGGCGATCCGGCGCCGATCGCCGCGGGGGCGACGATGTCGGGGGCGAGCTGCAGGATCGTCGCCGCGCCCAGCACGATCGCGAAGAACGCGAACAGCGGGAGCGCGGGCTGGGCGAGTCGGAGCGCTCGCCCGCGAACGAACGCCGTTCCCGTGCCGCCGCGCGCCGTGTGGGAGCGCCAGCCCGCCGCGGAAGCGAAGCCGCCGACGACGAAGAACAGCGGCATGATCTGACCCGCCCACGTCGCGAGGGCGAACCAGTCCTGCATCTCGGCCGGTCGCGTGACGACGAACGCCCCCGCCTCGTCGACGCCGATTCCGACCTGGAGCAGGTGGATGACGACGACCAGCAGCACGCATGCGACACGGGCGAGGTCGAGCGTGAGGTCGCGCTTCGCGAGGTCGACCTCGGGTGGGGCGGATCGTGTCATGCCATCTCCATCGACGTGAGAGACCGACAGTACCAATCCCGCGGCGCACCGCCCGGCGGCACGCACCTGGCACGCTGCCCGTTCCCTGAGAACGGGCAGTGTTGCTGCTACCGCCGGCGGCGGAAGAGCCGCGGACGCTCAAGTATCCCGACCCGGTACGGGGAGGCTTCCAGCGTGATCTCGCTCGGCGGTTCGCCCTCGCTCGTGATGAGTACAAACTTCGAGTTTGGTGACCGGAAGCTCACAGACCACATGGCGGGTCCGGATGTCACTGCAGTGGTCCGCAGGAGCTGGCCGTCGACGTAAATGTCGGTGGTACGGCCGTCGTTGTGGCCCGGCGGGACCGCGATCGGTGAATCAGACATCTGGACGTCGTACCTCACTTGCGTGCCGTCCTCGCGCACGCTCGTCGTTGACGTCGCGAAGTATGGGATACCACTTCGGCGGCAACCCCGTTGTCGTGGTCGGGCATGCGACTTTCTCGGGCTGCAGCTTCGAGGTTCGAGGGACGATATGGCGGTAGCATCCGCCTATGACACAACCGGCCCGGGTCGTGGTGGACTGCATGCTGCACGGCTTTGTTGCTGGTGATATACAGCTCTACCTCGACACTCCCGAGGCATCCGCCACCATCGAGAACAACGACGGCAATTGCCCGTTGTGTGGCGGGCCGGCCCCCATCCTGCGGTGTCACGTGACGAGAAGTGCCTTCGGGGGACCGAGGACGACGGTCGATCCCACTTCTGTCCGCCCCGATCGCCTTTCGGAGCTTGCTGAAGCCCTCGAGGCAGAGCCATCGATCAGGCTGGCGTAAGCCCTGAGTTGTTCTCTGGCCGCTCGCCGATATGGTCGCCGTATGAGTAGAGTGCCCGGGGCTTCCTTGGAGGTCGGCCCCGAAAACGACGACGGCGATCCTCTCTGGATTCGACCAGCGAGTTCCGTTGAGGGTGCTTGGCCAGGGGATGTGTACAGTCCGTACGGACGATGGATGGCTCGCCTCCCGCCGCCAGACGACTGGTCTAAAGCTGATCCGATGCCCTTCATCAGACAGGGCTACCGTCTAGCAATTGCTCGGTGGAACGACGTTATGAAGGATCTACCTCCAGACCTCACCGTCGAAGCCAGTGGGATGGTCGACCCGCGCGAGTCCCCGACTGCGCTCACGCTGATCGCCACCCATGACGTCCTCGAGTGGATCCACTCGATGGACGACTACTTGAAGGAGCGCGGTACATACAAGGGCGCTCGAGACGCCGCTGAAGTCGACCCTGAGCTGGGGCCCTACATCGACGGGATGCTCGGAGCTCGGGCGGCTATTCATCACCTGTTCACGCCTGTCGTCGGGCTAGCCCGCACGACAGGGCCTCGGTACCTCGCCGTCCGCGATCGATGGGAGCTAATCGGGACGACATCTGAGCTGCGCAAACTGCATCCGCGCTGGGTGTCGGACATTCCTAAAATCCGCAACAAGCGCCAACGAGATGCATTCCTCTCACACCTCGCAGGTAGGGCCGTCGGCAACACGTTCCAAATGGCCACGCACTACTTCTGGACACAGATGGGCACTCCACCAGCAGAGCCGTTCGTCGCTAGCGGGCCCGCGGATCATCCACCCCCGATCGTGCCCTTCTCCGACGACGGCAGCGACGACTAGGACGATGGTCCCTGCGTGCGCCAGCTCGTACCCCAGTCGGCCATCGGAGACCCTCCTGGGCCATGCGCGCACAGGTACGCCTCGTGAACGCGCCGACACGCCTCACGCAACGTGGTAGCCCATCCGATGACTTCACCGCGCCAGACCGCCTTATAGCGCGTCTCAGTTCCATTCACGCGCCGTATCTCGATGCGGCCGTACTCTTTGCCGCTCGGATCAACCATCCGCCACACACCGGTCGGGCCTTCAACGGCCGACAAGATCGGGTGCCAGTCGGACTTGCTCACAGGGCCGGGATCCTTCCTCCGGCCTGAGGAGTCCAGGCTACGCCGTGACCACCGACACCGCTGCGACGTCACTCCTCGAGATGGGTGATCGTCACGATGAATGAGGTGATCGGGATGTCGAGAGTGACGGCGATGTAGTCCTGAGCGATCGGCACCACTTCTTCGAGCGAACGCGCCTGGGTCAATCCGTCGATCTCGGGGATGCCGACCATCCACCACTCGCCGTCCCTAGTCACTGTGATGTCGTAGGTCTTCACCCGATCACGATATCCGGGCGGGCAGCGTTACTCACAGGGAGAAAACCCTCCCGGAGTCTTCTTCGCTACGTTGGCGAGCATGATCGACGCGCATCGAATGACCGGCCCCGTGCTTACGTCGAAGGCTGCGGCCGAGTACTGCGGCCTCAAGGTGCAGACGCTCTACAACCTGATCTCGCAGGGGCAGGGTCCGAAGCACTACAAGCACGGCAAGCTGAGCGCCTTTTACGCCGCTGACCTCGACGAGTGGAACCAGGCACGGCTGGTCCTCGCCGCGCGCCGCGTGTAGGGCTTGCTTGAATCGACAAGACGGATTGTGCATTGCGGGTGGTGTCCAAATGTACACCTGACCAGGGATTTCCTGTTGCACACTCGTGCGCTTAATGGGATGCTCACCGACATGATCACAGAGCACACTGAAGCCGCGTCCCCCGCATCCGAACTTCCCAAGAGGGGGTTCACAGTCCGTGAAGCTGCCGGCTACCTCGGGATCTCGGATTGGGTACTCCGCCAGGAAATGCGCCACAACCGCATCGCCGCGAAGAAACGGGGCAGCACGATCCTGTTCGATCGGGACGAGCTGGACCGGTACTTCGATGACCTACCAGAGCGGGTGTAGTCATGCGTGCCTCGGTGACCAGACTGGATCACCTCCCAACCTCCTGACCGGATTCACGGGAGAATCTGTCCATGTCCGACACCTTCATCCAGACCGACTGGCCAGTCGCGCCCGCATACAACGAGTGGGTGGGAGCGGCACCGGACTCGACTCGAGCATGGTGTGAGTACAAGCTGCGTGCGGCGACCTGGTACATCGATCTCCTTGAGCGTCTCGCGACGGAGTATGGATTCCCCCGACTGGTGGGCATTGAGATGGCCCTCGACGGAGCGCTAAGCCACTTGAGTAGCGCGTACGACGCCGCAGTCGCGGGGCTGATTGTGGTCGCTGAGGCCAAACTTACTGAGACCGCTGAATCGGGGGGGCCACAGGCGCCGAAGCCCATCCCCGTCTACGCATACAAATGGGAACTCGCATGGGACCGCCTTCACCTGATCGAACTTGCTGAGGACTCGACCAGCGCACTCCTGCGCGAGCAACTCGAAGTTGCCATCGAAGCTGCGATCGGTCGAGATCCGAAGGGATGGCTAACCACGCTCCGCGACCTACGAAACCGAACTACTCACCACGACACGCTCAAGCGATTCATCGACGTCAAGGTGGGTCTCGAAACAAACACTCGCTGGCACCTCACCATCGACGATGCGGGTGTCGATCCCGTCGCGTACTTGCGCGAAGCGCACCACAAGGTTGACCGTTTGATCCACGACCGCATGCTTCCACTCATCGACGCACTCGGCGGAACTTCGTCAAGTGCAGAGAACACGATTCAAGGCGTCAGCATCCAAGTTCCCGCGGCGCTAGTTGTCGTGCCTCCAGCCCACACCACTCTCAGCCTTTCGGGCGACTCTGACGGACCATAGCCGCATCGCAGTTAGAAAGAGGCAACACGATCCTTTGCTCGGGACGCTCGACCGCTACTTTGACGACCTGCCTGAGCGCAACTAGCGCGTTACCAGTCCTTGATGACTGCGCAGGCAGTAACGAAGCTCCTGTCTTCCATCCCCGCGGGCGGCATTGCCACGCTAACCCGCTTGAAACCAGCGGGCGCGTAGAGCCGATCGAAGACCACCTCTTGTGCATCCACTACGAGGAATCGCCCGGCAATCAGGTCGCGCGCACGCCGAACGATCGCCTTGGCCTCATCGAGGATGACGGAGCCCGGCAGGTGCGTCGCATCGAATCGATCGCTTCGGGCCAACTCAGCGATGCAGTACGCGCCTGTCGTCTCCATCGGAATGTTGCCCATCAGCTTTGCCCGCGCGTTTTTGCTGGCTGCGGTCAGGTCGAGATAGGTCATGCCGATCGTGAAGAAGCCGGCAACGTCCACGCCGTACTCGTCGTCGGGGGTGAGGATCACATAGGTGCGGCTATGTCCGTGAGCTTCCCAGTTGTGGACGCCACCTCTGGCGAACTTTTGAAGGTGCTCAGACCGGGAACACTCGAACTCGGCGAGTCGCTCACGGACGGATGCGCTCAGCGACTCGAGGCCTGGGTCATCAAGACTAGCTAGGGCGAGGACGTCGTAGTCGATTCGCCCGCTATGGCCGGTCAACGCTTGGGACGGTGCCGAACCAGCTCTTCGAGCGCACTCAGGCGCTTTGAACCTGAGTCGCGGAAGTGAGAAGTGAAACCTGCGGCGGATACGGGCGCGCTTCCGTCGCTGGCCATAGCTGCCAGCTGCGCAACACCCTCGGCGGTGAGCACGTACGCGCCACCCAGTGCTTCCGAAGCCATGGTCTGTATCTTTCCGTCTTGTTGCTGCTGATTGTATTGATCTGCTACTTGCGGTGCTTATTAGTTCTTCGCTTCCCGCCAATATACGGGATCCGGCTTAAAACTACCTGATTCCGCGGGTAACTGGGACGCTGGTCAATGCTACGGCTGGTTGCGCGACTGGCGGATGCGTTGCGGCATCGGTCTGGAGCACGGAATTGCACGCATGTTGCACGGTCCATGGGTGGGACGAGAAAACCCCCGGCGAACCGGGGGTTTCAGTGTGCGCGATACTGGGATCGAACCAGTGACCTCTTCCGTGTCAGGGAAGCGCGCTACCGCTGCGCCAATCGCGCCTAAAGAGGCTATTCAGTTGTCGGTGAGGTGGCGACGGGATTCGAACCCGTGTAAACGGCTTTGCAGGCCGGTGCCTAGCCGCTCGGCCACGCCACCGCGTGTGGTTTGACCCCACGTGCCGTGACTTCCCGGAGGGAAATCCCTGCACTCGAGCGGATGACGAGACTCGAACTCGCGACCCCAACCTTGGCAAGGTTGTGCGCTACCAACTGCGCTACATCCGCATTTCATCCCCGGATTCGCACCCGGGCACTTGAACGACTTTAGCCCACGAAACCCCGACTGCCAAACCGGGCGCGACCCGCGCGTGTCTCCTCATCTCGGTCGGAAGGAGGGTGACGCATCGGGTAGTATCGAGTCTCGGCCCCCTGGGGTCACGGGCGATTGGCGCAGTTGGTAGCGCGCTTCCTTCACACGGAAGAGGTCATCAGTTCGAGTCTGGTATCGCCCACGGACAGCACACGGACAGCCCCCGCACCGGCGGGGGCTTCGTCGTTTCCGGCGGACCGCTCCCGCTTACTCCCCCGCTCCGACGCGCCAGCCGTATCGCGCCTGCAGCGCCGCAGCGACCCGCGTGAAGCGGTCGAGATCCAGAACGGATGCCTCGCGCCGCATCCCTTCCCGGTGCACGCGATAGATCTGCTCGACATCCACCCACGACGGGCGCCCCTGCGCGTCCCACGGACCTGCGCCGATGGCGAGGTAGTCGCGATCGCCGTCGTGCGATTTGCTCGTCAGGCGCACGGCGAGGACGTGCTCGGCATCCGCACGCGCGATCACGAGGACGGGACGGTCCTTGCCCCGGCCGTCGCGCTCGTCGTACGGCACCCACGTCCAGACGATCTCCCCGGTGTCGGGGTCGCCGTCGATGCTCGGCGCATAGGAGATGGTGAGCCCGCCAGACGGGGGTGGCTCGATCTCGACGGTCGCTCCGGGCCCGGCGCTGCCCGGCGTCTCACGGTGCGAACCGGGCGGCGCCTCTTTCGGCGAAGGGCGGAAGAGCTGCGCGAGGCGGCTGAGAAGCCGGGGCCGGGTCGTCACCTCGTCAGACTAGTGCGCACGCGGAAGGGGCGCCGCGGATGATCCGCGACGCCCCTCACGTGCTGTGTGCAGGAGGTCAGGCCCGGCTGTTCTCCAGGACGTAGCCCTCCTCGCCGTGGATGACGGTGTCGATGCCGGCGATCTCGTCCTCGTTCTTCACGCGGAAGCCGATCGTCTTCTCGATCGCGAACCCGATGATCCAGGCGAGCACGAACGAGTAGATGAGCACGGAGAACGCGGCGATCGCCTGGACGAGCAGCTGCGTTCCGTCGCCACCCGTGAACAGGCCGGTGTTGGTGGCGAAGAAGCCCAGGTAGAGCGTTCCGATGAGGCCTCCGACGAGGTGGATGCCCACCACGTCGAGCGAGTCGTCGAAGCCCCACTTGAACTTCAGCTCGATCGCCAGGGCGCACACCGCACCCGCGATGACACCAAGCACGATCGCCCAGATCGGCGTGAGGAACGCACAGGCGGGAGTGATCGCCACGAGACCTGCGACGGCACCCGAAGCGGCGCCCACCGACGTCGGCTTGCCGTCCTTGATCTTCTCGACGACCAGCCACGCCAGCAGCGCAGCGGCAGGCGCTGCGATCGTGTTGACGAACGCGAGTGACGCCGTGCCATCGGCCGCGAGCTCGGAGCCGGCGTTGAAGCCGAACCAGCCGAACCACAGGAGGCCTGCGCCCAGGAGCACGAACGGCGGGTTGTGCGGGACGTGGACGCCCTTCTGGAAGCCCACGCGCTTGCCGAGGACGAGTGCCAGCGCGAGAGCGGCGGCGCCGGCGTTGATGTGCACCGCGGTGCCACCGGCGAAGTCGAGTGCTCCGACGCCGAACCACTCCTGCATGCCGTAGGTGATCCAGCCGCCGTAGGCGAAGCTGCCGTCATCGGCGAGGCCGAAGTTGAACACCCAGCTCGCAACCGGGAAGTACACGATCGTCGCCCAGATCGCGGCGAAGATCATCCACGAGCCGAACTTGGCGCGGTCGGCGATGGCGCCGGAGACCAGCGCGACGGTGATGATGGCGAACGTCGCCTGGAACGCGACGAACGCGAGCGGCGGGTAGGCCGAGCCCTCGGGGACCTCGATGAGTGCCGACAGCCCGATGTTGTTCCAGTCGATCGACCACGGGGCGACGAGGCCCTCCGAGCCGGGGAACGCGATCGCGTAGCCGTAGACGACCCACAGGACGCCGATCAGACCGAGTGCGCCGAAGCTGAGCATCATCATGCTGATGACGCTCTTCGCCTTGACGAGACCGCCGTAGAAGAAAGCGAGTCCAGGCGTCATCAGGAGCACGAGCGCCGCGCATATCAGGATGAATGCAGTGTTGCCTTGATCCATCTCAGGGAGAACCTCTCTGCAGGGACGCAGGTATCGCGTCGGGTCCCCCCAGTGTCGCTACCGCCCGTTTCCATCGCGGTTCACCCTGTGTTTCCCGTCGGTTACGGGAGGTGCGCGTGCGTAAACATCGTGTTTCGGCGCGCCTCACCGGCCCCGGGAATCAGGCGAGAGTCGACGCAACGAGACGTGACACGGCGCGCAGGTACTTCTTGCGGTACCCGCCGGCGAGCATCTCATCGGGGAAGACGAGGTCCAGCGATGTCCCGGTCGCGCGGATCGGGAGCTCCGCGTCGTAGACGCGGTCGATGAACGCGACGAAGCGCAGCGCGGCAGACTGATCGGCGAAGGGCTCAACGTCTCGCAGGCCCACGACCGAGAGCCCCTCGATGAGACGGATGTAGCGCGACGGATGAACGCGTGCCAGGTGCGCGATCAGATCGGCGAAGGAGTCGTCCGAAGCGACGCCGCGGGCGGCGGCATCCGCGATCGCCGCGTCGTACTGCGCCGTAGTGAGAACCGCGGCGTGCCCGTCGACCGCGCGATGACGGTAGTCGGTGCCGTCGATGCGGATGGTCTGGAAGCTCGATGCCATCGCGTGGATCTCGCGCAGGAAGTCCTGCGCGGCGAAGCGTCCCTCGCCGAGGGCGTTGGGCGGGGTGTTGGATGTCGCAGCCAGCCGCGTTCCGGATGCCACGAGCTCGCCGAGCAGGCGCGTCATGACCATCGTGTCGCCCGGGTCGTCGAGCTCGAACTCGTCGATGCAGAGGAGGTCGGCTCCGCGGAAGAGCTCGACCGTGTTCTTGTATCCCATCGCCCCGACGAGTGCCGTGTACTCGATGAACGAGCCGAAGTACTTCCGGCGGGCGGGCATCGCGTGGTAGACCGCGGCGAGAAGGTGGGTCTTGCCGACGCCGAAGCCGCCGTCGAGGTAGATGCCGGGTTTGGTCTCGGGGCGCTTGGCCTTGCGGAAGAAGCCTCCCTTGGCCGGCTGCGCGGCGCCGGCGAACACCTGCAGCAGGTCCTTGGCCTCCTGCTGCGACGGGAACGCGGCATCCGCGCGGTACGTCTCGAACGTCGCATCGGCGAACTGCGGCGGCGGGACGAGGGCGGCGACCATGTCGGCGCCGGCGAGCTGGGGTGTGCGGTCCGCGAGGTGGACGATGCCGGTCGGGGCGGGCGCGCTCATAGGGGATCCTGTGTCGGAGTCTTACGGGAGCCGGATGCGGCGTCCCGCGGGAATCTAAGGTCGAAGTCGACGGTTCAACCCTAGTCGTCACATGTTTCCGCCCCGGACCCGAGGAGCAGCCCATGACCGTCGAGACCGACACGTCGTCGCAGAAGTTCGCCGAGTACGCCGAACCCGGCCGTCTGGTCACGGGAGACTGGCTCCAGGAGCGGCTGGGCTCCCCCGGCCTGGTCGTCGTCGAGTCCGACGAGGACGTCCTGCTGTACGAGACCGGCCACATCCCGGGCGCCGTCAAGGTCGACTGGCACACCGAGCTGAACGACCCGGTCGTCCGCGACTACGTCGACGGCGAGGGATTCGCGCGCCTGCTGTCCGCCAAGGGCATCTCGCGCGACGACACGATCGTCGTCTACGGCGACAAGAACAACTGGTGGGCCGCGTACGCCCTGTGGGTGTTCTCCCTGTTCGGGCACGAGGACGTCCGCCTTCTCGACGGCGGACGCGACAAGTGGATCGCGGAGGGGCGGCCGATCACCACCGACAAGCCCGTCCCGGCACCGACCGTGTACCCGGTGATCGAGCGCGACGACACGAAGCTGCGGGCCTACAAGGAAGACGTTCTCGCGCACCTCGGGCGTCCGCTGATCGACGTGCGCTCCCCGGAGGAGTACGACGGCTCGCGAACCTCCGCTCCGGCCTACCCCGAGGAGGGCGCCCTGCGTGCCGGACACATTCCCACCGCGAAGAACGTGCCGTGGGCGCGCGCGGTCGCCGAGGACGGCGGCTTCAAGAGCCGCGCGGAGCTCGAGGCGATCTACCGGGACGAGGTCGGGCTGCGCGACGGCGATGCCGTCGTGGCGTACTGCCGCATCGGCGAGCGGTCGAGCCACACGTGGTTCGTCCTCACGCACCTGCTCGGGTTCGAGGATGTCCGCAACTACGACGGATCGTGGACGGAGTGGGGCAGCGCGGTGCGGGTGCCCATCGCGACGGGCGCCGAGCCGGGCGAGGTCCCCGCACGCTGAGCCGGGGCTGACCCCTCCACGCGTGAAAGGATGGCGGGGATGACCGACGCCGACCTTCCCGACAGCCTCGCCGAGATCCGCGACGAGTTCCTCGAGCTGCCCGAGGCCGACCGCCTTCAGCTGCTCCTCGAGTACTCGCAGGACCTGCCGGCCGTTCCGGCGGAGTACGAGAACCACCCCGAGCTGTACGAGCGCGTGGCGGAATGCCAGTCCCCCGTCTTCATCGTCGTCGACGTCTCGGAGGACGGCGTCGTCGCCATGCACGCGACGGCCCCGCGCGAGGCTCCCACCACGCGCGGTTTCGCGAGCATCCTGGCGCAGGGCATCACCGGCCTGACGGCCGACGAGGTCCTCGCGATCCCGGCGGACTACCCGCAGTCGATCGGACTGACCAGGGTGGTCTCGCCGCTGCGCATCTCGGGCATGACCGGCATGCTGATGCGCGCGAAGCGTCAGGTCCTCGCCAAGCGGCCCGGCTGAGGAGCCGGTTCAGGCGTCGGCCGAGACGGATGCCTCGGTGAACCCCTGCTCGGCGAGCCAGACCGTGATCCGGTCTGTCCAGCGGTCCTGGTCGTAGTTCCACAGCTTGGTGTGACGCGCGACCTCGAACACCTCGAGCTGCACCAGATCGGGGCGCGCCACCACGAGGTCGTGCGAAGCATCCGACGGCACGAATCCGTCGTCGTCGCTGTGAAGGATGAGCATCGGATGCCGCAGCTCCGCCGCGCGCGACACGACGTCGAGCCGGTCGAACGGGATCGCGCTCCCCGCTCGCGTGATCGGGGCTGTCCACTCGTGCCGCAGCGCCTCGATCGCAAGGCCGCTCACCGTATGCGGCACGTTCATCATGCGCGCCTGGTACTCGAGCACGACGCGCCAGTCCACCACGGGCGACTCGAGGATGAGCCCGGCGATCGATCCGCGGTGTGCGGAGTTCAGCGAGACCTGCAGCGCGATCGCGCCGCCCATCGACCAGCCCATCAGGATGATGCGCCGCGCACCACGGCGCCGCGCGAAGCCGACGGCGGCGTCGACGTCGCGCCACTCGGTGGCGCCGAGGGTGTACGTGCCGGCTCGACTGCGCGGTGCTTCGCCGTCGTTGCGGTACGAGACGACCAGCGTGGTGATGCCGAGTCCGTGGAACAGCGGGACCGCGCGCAGGCATTCGGCGCGCGTCGTGCCGCGGCCGTGCACCTGGATGACCCAGACCTCGCCGTCGCCGGCCGGGAAGAGCCACGCCGGGCACGGGCCGACCGACGAGCCGATGAGTTCGGGGCTGTGCGCCAGCTGCAGCTGCTCGGGACGGTCGTAATACCAGCCGCTGAACGCCGCATCAGGCGACAGCCGCGCATCGACGCCGACGTGGGTGAGCAGCTTGCGCTTGACCGTGGTCGCGTCCTCCGACAGCACCGTGCCGAGCTTGACGTAGTCGGACGTCCCGCTCGTGAACAGGCCATAGCGACCGGGCAGCTCGGTATCCGGCGTGCGCGAGAGCGTGATCGTCTGCGCGGCTGTGTCGAGCGAGAGGATGCGGGTGTCGGCGCGCCGGAGCGCGGGCGTGACGACGCGGCGCGCCATGTGGATCGAGGCCACGGCGGTCGCTGCGAGCACGCCGGTGAGAGCCACGCTGAGGATCGTGAGCGCGGCCCTGACTCCGGTCAGGAGGGCGGGTGATGCGCCGCGGATCGCGGCGCGCCTGGGAGCGGCCATCGAGGCCTCACTCTAGTCTGTCCGAGTGGCTGAGCTTCGTCCTCCGGCGGCTATGACGCCGTTCGCGCATGCTGCCGAGTCCGTGCGGGCCATCGTTTTCCGCGACGACATCTCGGTGAGCGAGATCGCGGCGCCCTCGGGGCTGGCCCCGGACGCTCTGGCCCTTCGGGGCGATGTGCGTCCCGAGGGCGAAGGCGAGGAGTCCGTCTACGGCACAGGGCGGCTGGTGCTCCTCCACGACGCCGACGAGCCCTCCCAGTGGAACGGACCGTGGCGGATCGTGAGCTTCGCCCAGGCGCCGCTCGAACCCGACATCGGGATCGACCCGATGCTGGCGGATGTCGCGTGGGCCTGGCTGACGGATGCGCTCAGCTCGCGGGGCGCGGGCTACCACTCGGCATCCGGCACCGCCACGAAGACCCTTTCGAAGGGGTTCGGTTCGCTGGCCGCGGAGGGGGACGGAGCGCAGATCGAACTGCGCGCGTCCTGGTCGCCCGAGGGCGAGATCGCGCCGCACGTGGAAGCATGGGCGGAGTTGGTGTGCATGCTCGCGGGTCTTCCCCCGGGCTCGGAAGGGATCGCAATGCTGGGTTCACGCAAGGTGCCGCGTGACTGAATACGTCGTCATCGATCGTCTCGACGACTTTCGGGACGCCGCGCAGCAACTGGCCCTCGGGCACGGCCCGGTGGCCGTCGACGTCGAACGCGCGTCAGGATTCCGCTATTCGCAACGCGCCTACCTCGTTCAGGTCTACCGGCGCGGCGCGGGCGTGTTCCTCTTCGATCCGCCGCCGATCGGCGACTTCTCGGCCCTGCAGGACGCGATCGGCGACGCCGAATGGATCCTCCACGCGGCGAGCCAGGATCTCCCGTCGCTGCGCGAGCTCGAGCTCGAGCCCAAGACGATGTTCGACACGGAGCTCGCCGCTCGCCTCCTCGGCCATGAGCGCGTCGGCCTGGGAGCCGTCGTCGAAGACACGCTGGGGATCACGCTCGCAAAGGCCCATTCGGCGTCGGACTGGTCCACACGCCCGCTTCCGCAGTCCTGGCTGGAGTACGCCGCGCTCGATGTCGAGCACCTCGTCGACGTGCGCGACATCCTCGTCGCCGAGCTCGCCGAGCAGGGCAAGACAGAGTACGCCGCCGAGGAGTTCCGCGCCGTGCTCGAACGCGAACCCAAGCCCCCGCGCGACGACCCGTGGCGGCGCCTGAGCGGTCTGCACCTCGTGCGGGGGCGGCGGTCGCTCGCGATCGCCCGCTCGCTGTGGACGGCGCGCGAGGACTACGCCCGCGAACAGGATGTCGCCCCCGGAAGGCTCGTGCCCGATCGCGCGCTCGTGGCCGCGGTGATGGCGGACCCGAAGTCGAAGTCCGAGCTCGCGTCCGTGAAGGAGTTCACCGGCCGGGCGAGTCGCATGCAGCTCGATCGCTGGTGGCTGGCGTTCGAGGACGGACGCGCCGCGACCGACCTGCCCCTCGAACGCGTCCCCGGTGGCGACACGCTCCCCCCGCCGCGCGCCTGGCCGGACCGCAACCCGGAAGCCGATGCGCGCTTGAAGGCCGCTCGGCCCGTCGTGGAAGAGCTCGCGCGCGAGCTGAAGATGCCGACCGAGAACCTGCTCACGCCCGACCTGCTGCGCCGCGTGGCCTGGTCTCCGCCCGATCCGGTGACCGCGGCATCCGTCGGCGAAGCCCTCGAGGCACTCGGCGCACGCGCATGGCAGATTGCGCAGACCTCACAGGTGATCGCCGATGCCTTTGTGGGTTCCGTGCAATCGGCCGTGACGGCGTCCGAAGACGCTTCGTAGGATTCCCCCACCCGATTCCGGCGCTTCCGAGCGCGCTCCTAGGCTGGCGGCATCCCTATTTTTGGAGGCAGAGTGGCCGAGCTTTCGGACGTCTTCTTCGTCGATGGAATGCGCACCCCCTTCGGGCGCGCCGGCGAGAAGGGCATGTACTGGAACACCCGATCGGATGATCTCGCCGTGAAGGCGACGATCGGGCTCATGGAGCGCAACGCGGACGTTCCGACCGACCGCATCGACGATGTGGCGATCGCCGCGACGTCGCAGACGGGCGACCAGGGGCTCACGCTCGGGCGCAGCGTCGCGATTCTCGCGGGGCTCCCTCAGACGGTTCCGGGGTTCGCGATCGACCGCATGTGCGCGGGCGCGATGACGAGCGTCACCACGATGGCCGGGTCTATCGGCGTCGGCATGTACGACATCGCCCTCGCGGGCGGCGTCGAGCACATGGGACACCACCCGATCGGGGGCAATGCCGACCCGAACCCGCGTTTCGTCGCGGAGCGCATGGTCGATCCGGGCGCGCTCAACATGGGTGTCACCGCGGAGCGCATCTTCGATCGGTTCCCGCACCTCACCAAGGAGCGCTCCGACCGCTACGGCATGCTGAGCCAGCACAAGGCGCAGGCCGCCTACGACGCCGGAAAGTTCCAGCCCGACCTGGTTTCGGTCGCTGTCAAGGATGCCGACGGCTCGTGGGGTCTCGCGACCGAGGACGAAGGCCGCCGCCCGCAGACGACGATGGACGACCTCGCCGCCCTCAAGACCCCGTTCCGTCCGCACGGACGCGTGACCGCCGGCACCTCGTCGCCGCTCACCGATGGGGCGACCATGTCGCTCCTCGCCGGTGGCGGCGCCGTCAAGGAGCTCGGGCTCGCCCCCAAGATGAAGCTCGTCTCGTTCGCCTTCGCCGGCGTCCAGCCCGAGATCATGGGCATCGGTCCGATTCCGTCGACGGAGAAGGCGCTCAAGAAGGCCGGCCTCACGATCGCCGACATCGGTCTGTTCGAGCTCAACGAGGCGTTCGCCATCCAGGTGATCTCGCTCCTCGACCACTTCGGCATCGCCGACGACGATCCGCGCGTGAACCAGTGGGGCGGCGCGATCGCCCTCGGCCATCCGCTGGCGGCCTCGGGCGTGCGCCTCATGATCCAGCTCGCGGCGCAGTTCGCCGAACGTCCCGACGTCCGGTACGGCCTCACGGCGATGTGCGTGGGCCTCGGTCAGGGCGGCTCGGTCATCTGGGAGAACCCGCACTACGACGGCAAGAAGAAGTAGGACCGCCTCGAATGACGAACTACGAAGAGATCGACTTCTCCCCGCTGGACGCCCTTGCCGAAGGCGAAGTGGTGACGCACTCCCGCGTGCGCGACATCCGGCTGCCCTCGGGCAAGGTGCTCGCACTGGTGACCCTCGACAACGGTCGGGACCACACACGACCGAACACGCTCGGTCCGACCACGCTGAAGCACCTCGGCCAGACGCTCGATGCGCTCACCGCGCGGGCGGCGGCCGGCGAGATCCAGGCCGTCGCGGTCACGGGCAAGCAGTACATCCTGGCCGCCGGCGCCGACCTTTCCGACATCTCGAAGGTCGGCTCCAAGGACAACGCCCGTCTCATCGCGCAGCTCGGGCACCACGTCTTCGGCAAGCTGTCGGAGCTCGGTGTACCTGCGTTCGCCTTCGTCAACGGACTCGCGCTCGGTGGCGGGCTCGAGATCGCGCTCAACTCCACGTACCGGACGGTGGATGCCTCGGCCGCCGCGATCGCACTGCCCGAGGTGTTCCTCGGCATCATCCCGGGCTGGGGTGGCGCGTACCTGCTGCCGAACCTGATCGGCATCGAGAACGCGCTCGAGGTGGTCGTCTCGAACCCGCTCAAGCAGAACCGCATGCTCAAGCCGCAGCAGGCGTTCGACTACGGGATCGTCGATGCGATCTTCCCCGCCGCGAACTTCCTCGAGGATTCGCTGCGCTGGGCCGACGCGGTGCTGGGCGGCTCCGTGAAGGTTCATCGGAAGAACGAGCCGGGCAAGATCGAGCGCCTCACGAAATGGCCGATCGCGATCAAGGTCGCGCGCGGAATGCTCGAGTCCAAGATCGGCACCGTCCCGAAGTCGCCATACGCGGCGCTCGAACTGCTCGACAAGGCGAAGAGCGGCACGAAGGCCGAGGGGTTCGCCCGTGAGGACGAGGCGCTGGCCGACCTCGTCGTCGGCGACCAGTTCGCGGCATCCATGTACGCCTTCGATCTGGTGCAGAAGCGCGCGAAGCGTCCCGTCGGCGCTCCCGACAAGGGCCTCGCCAAGAAGGTGACAAAGGTCGGCATCATCGGCGCCGGCCTCATGGCGAGCCAGTTCGCGCTGCTGTTCGTGCGCAAGCTTCAGGTCCCGGTGCTCATCACCGACCTGGATCAGGCTCGCGTCGACAAGGGTGTGGCGTACATCCACGACGAGATCGGCAAGCTCGAGGCGAAGGGCCGACTCGACGGCGACAGTGCCAACAAGCTTCGCGCGCTCGTCACCGGAACGACCGACAAGAGCCTCTACGCCGACTGCGACTTCGTCATCGAGGCGGTCTTCGAAGAGGTCGGCGTCAAGCAGACGGTCTTCGGTGAGATCGAGAAGGTCATCGCTGAGGACGCCATCCTCGCCACGAACACCTCGTCGCTGTCCGTCGAGGAGATCGGCGCGAAGCTCGCTCACCCCGAACGTCTGGTCGGCTTCCACTTCTTCAACCCGGTCGCGGTCATGCCGCTGATCGAGATCGTGAAGACGCCGCACACGTCGGATGCCGCGCTCTCGACCGCGTTCGTCGTCGCGAAGAACCTCGGCAAGAATGCGGTGCTGACGGCCGATGCCCCCGGCTTCGTCGTCAACCGCCTGCTCGCCAAGGTGATGGGCGAGGCCGCGCGGGCCGTGTACGAGGGCACGCCCGTCGCGGAGGTGGAGAAGGCCTTCGCCCCACTCGGACTTCCGATGGGCCCCTTCCAGCTGATCGACCTCGTCGGTTGGAAGGTCGCCGCGCACGTGCAGGACACGATGGTGAAGGCGTTCCCCGACCGGTTCTACGCGAACGAGAACTTCCACGCTCTCGCGGAACTCTCCGAGGTCGTCGAGACGGACAAGGGCGGCCGGGTCACCGGATGGACCAAGGCTGCGGAGAAGGCGCTCAAGCCCGCCGTGGGGTCGTCCCCGGCGTCTGCCGCGACGATTCTCGCGCGCGTGCAGGACGGCCTCGCGCAGGAGATCCGGATCATGCTCGACGAGGGCGTCGTCCCCGAGGTCGAGGACATCGACCTGTGCCTCATCCTCGGCGCAGGCTGGCCGTTCATCGACGGTGGCGCATCGCCCTACCTCGACCGCGAGGGTGCGTCGGAGCGTACCTTCGGCGACACGTTCCACCACCCGGTCATCAGGGGCATCGGCGCCTGACGTTCTGACAGCCTGGTTGACGGCGAACCGCCAGGATCCCGCACGACGAGTGACGCGGATCCCGGCGGTTTCGCCCTCCACGCGACGTGCACGTCGGTCGTGCAGCGCTGGGTGTATCCGGGCGCGTCGGAGCTCAGCGGCGCGTCGGATCACCGCGGCGCGCCGGAGCTCGACGGGATTCAACGGTCGGGGACGGAGCTGGGGCCGGGGCTAGAAAGGCGCGTCCGCCACGTCGGGTGGTCCGGACGGACGGAAGACGGGGACCGCCCGTTCGGGTTTGACGAGGTACTGCCGCCCGGTCGGCGACCGCCACAGTAGCGCCCCGCCCTTGTCGGGAAGGTTCTCGACAGCCCAGCCACCGTGATGCTTCACCGTGTGGTGCCCGACGCACAACGGGGCGTGGTTATCGAGGGCGGTGTGGCCGCCATGCTCCCATGCGATGTTGTGGTCGATCTCGCACCTGGACGCCGGTATCCCGCATCCGGGGGCCATGCACCGGTCTGCGCGCCACCTGATGAGCTTTCGCAGGGCCGGTGGTGGGCGGTACCGGGTGCGACCCACCGACAGCACCATTCCGGTCTCGGGGTGGGTGAGCACCCGCATCCAGAGCTCGTCTCCACCGCAGAGGTTCTTGGCCACGCTGAGCGGGATGGGGCCTACTCCTTCTACCGTCGCGGGGGCGAGCCCTTGTCTGTGGCGGGCGGTGTCGTCCTCAGCCAGCAGCGCGAGTGCCGGCACCGTCACCGCGACGGTCGCACGGACTCCCCGTGCCCCGTCGGGATGAGCGGCAGTCGAGCCGTCGATGAGCAGGTCGCACAACACATCGGCGCGGGTCTGATCCAACGACCGGGTCTCTTCCGGCTCAGCGTTGATGACTTTCGCCATTCTCGTGACCCGGTCGTGAATCGCGTGCGCTTCGACCGCCGGCAGGTACGCGTGCAGCCACGCCATCCCCTCTGCTGCGGGCTCGACGACGATCCGACGGTTCGTCAACGCCTGCTCGTGTCGCTGCATGAGTGTGGCGGATTCCTCCGACTCGATCAGTCTCTGCAACTGCCGGCGGAAAGATCCCACGGGCAGTTCCATCGCCAACTCGACCGCTCGCCCCGTGAGCCGCTCGCGCACGTCGAGGGACGCAAGATCCATCAGCTGCACGAGGACGATCGCGTGCCGTTCGGTGATCCGTGCCCGTCCCAGTGCTTCCAGCGCGTCCGGATACCGGTGCACCAACGCGTCGGCCTGCGCGAGAAGCGCGCCGGCCGTGCTCTCTGTCATCCCCAGCGCCGAAGCCAACTCCAGACGCACCGACCGTTCGACGATCTCCACAGCGCCCCCGCCGTACTGACCCGCGTTCTCGACCGCGTTGGACCGCAGCCGTTCCACGCGTTCGAACCGCTCGGCTGCGAAGACCGACATCATCCCCGCGACCTCGGTCACCAACTCCACGTCATCCGGAACCGGAGCAGCCCATCCCGGCACGGCGTCGACGGACTCGAAGTCCGAGGCGTCGGGGAGGAATGTCATGTCACAGACATTAGAACATACCTCCGACATCGCTCACGCGGCGCCGATCACCAAGCCGCGACCGCCCCGGTGCCTAGCGCTGCTTCTCCTCGCTTCTGGCAAGTGAGCCGATCGTCGGGATCTCGCTCGTGGCGCCCCGCGCGACGGGGATGCGCGTTCCGAGAACCTGCGACACGACATCCTGCGCGATCTTCGCGGGAGTGAGTCCGGCGTCCTCGAGGATCTGCTCGCGGCTCGCGTGATCGATGAACTCATCGGGAAGGCCGAGCTCGTCGACCGCGGTGTCGATGCCCGCCTCGCGCAGCACCTGGCGCACCCGGGTGCCGATGCCTCCGACACGGATGCCGTCCTCGAGCGTGATGACGAGGCGATGGGATGCCGCGAGCTCGACGATCGACGGCTGCACCGGCACCACCCACCGGGGGTCGACCACGGTCGAGCCGATCCCCTGCGCCCGCAGGCGCTCGGCGACGTCGACGGCGATGTGCGCCATCGGCCCGATGCCCACGATGAGCACGTCCTCGGCATCCGATCGCGAGAGCACGTCCACACCGTCGTCGAGGCGCTCGAGGGCGGGAAGCTCAGGGCTCACCGCGCCCTTCGGGAAGCGGATGACGGTCGGTGCGTCCTCGACCTCGACCGCCTCCTGCAGAACCTCGCGCAGACGCGGCTCGTCCCGGGGGACCGCGATGCGGATGTGCGGCACGATCTGGAGCATCGCAAGGTCCCAGATGCCGTGGTGGCTCGGCCCGTCGGGACCGGTGACCCCGGCGCGGTCGAGCACGAACGTCACGCCGGCGCGGTGGAGCGCGACATCCATCAGCACCTGATCGAAGGCGCGATTCATGAAGGTCGCGTAGATGGCGACGACGGGGTGCAGTCCGCCGAAAGCGAGCCCCGCGGCCGATGCGACGGCGTGCTGCTCGGCGATGCCGACGTCGTACACGCGCTCGGGGAAGCGCTGCGCGAACGGCAGCAGCCCGGTCGGGCGCAGCATCGCCGCCGTCATGGCGATGATGTCGTCGCGCCGCTCCCCCACTGCGACGAGCTCATTTGCGAAGACATCGGTCCAGGCGGTCGCACCACTGGAACCGCCGACCGTCTTTCCTGTCGCGGGGTCGATCTTGCCGACGGCGTGGAAGGCGTCGGCCTCGTCGTCGAGGGCCGGCTGGTAGCCACGGCCCTTCTCTGTGATCGCATGCACGATGACCGGCGCACCGTAGGTCTTCGCGAGCTCGAGCGTCTCGATGAGGGTCGGCAGATCGTGACCGTCCACCGGACCGAGGTACTTGATGTCGAGGTTGGAGTACAGCGCGGCGTTGTTCGTGAATCGCGAGAGGAAGCCGTGGGTTCCGCCGCGGACGCCGCGATACACCGCGCGTGCGGCGGGCCCGAGCTTGCGGAACAGACTGTCGGAGCCGCGATGAAGGTTGCGGTACGCATCCGCCGTGCGCACCCGGTTGAGGTAGCGGGCCATGCCGCCGATGGTCGGCGCGTACGAGCGGCCGTTGTCGTTGACGACGATGATCAGGTTGCGGTCGTTGTCGTCGGAGATGTTGTTGAGCGCCTCCCACGTCATGCCACCCGTGAGCGCGCCGTCGCCGACCACGGCGATCACATGCCGATCTTTGCGGCCCGTGCGCGTCAGCGCGCGGGAGACGCCGTCCGCCCAGCTCAGCGAGCTGGACGCGTGGGAGGACTCCACGACATCGTGCGGACTCTCCGACCGCTGCGGGTAGCCGGCCAGCCCACCGCGTGAGCGGAGCGCCGAGAAGTCCTGGCGCCCTGTGAGCAGCTTGTGAACGTAGGACTGATGCCCGGTGTCGAACACGAACGGATCGGCCGGCGAGTCGAACACACGGTGGAGGGCGATGGTCAGTTCGACGACGCCGAGGTTCGGTCCGAGGTGACCGCCCGTGCGCGCGACGTTCTCGATGAGGAAGCCGCGGATCTCCCCCGCCAGTTCCTCGAGCTGATCGGTGCTCAGGGCATCGAGATCTCGGGGTCCGGCGATCGACGACAGCAGCGACATCCGCGCTCCCTTCCCGGCCCGGCTGGGCGTTGTCAGTCTACCCGTGACACACCGGAGGGGCCGGAGCGCTTGCGCGCTGCCGACCCCTCCAGGTATGCGTCAGACGAGCGAGCGCAGCACGTACTGCAGAATGCCGCCGTTGCGGTAGTAGTCGGCTTCACCCGGCGTGTCGATGCGCACGACCGCATCGAACTCGACGGTCTCCTTACCCTCGGCCGAGAACTCGCTGGGCGCCGCGGTGACGCGCACCGTCTTCGGGGTCACGCCCTCGTTGAGCTGCTCCAGGCCCGTGATCGAGACGATCTCGGTGCCGTCGAGGCCGAGCGACTCCCACGACTGGCCCGCCGGGAACTGCAGCGGGACGACGCCCATGCCGATCAGGTTCGACCGGTGGATGCGCTCGAAGCTCTCGGTGATGACCGCCTTCACGCCCAGGAGGCTCGTGCCCTTGGCCGCCCAGTCGCGCGACGAGCCGGAGCCGTACTCCTTGCCGCCGAAGATCACGAGCGGGGTGCCCGCCGCCTGGTAGTTCTGCGATGCGTCGTAGATGAACGACTGCGGACCGCCCTCCTGCGTGAAGTCGCGCGTGAAGCCGCCCTCGACGATCGCGCCGTCGTTGACCGCGCTCACGAGCAGGTTCTTCAGGCGGATGTTCGCGAACGTGCCGCGGATCATCACTTCGTGGTTCCCACGACGCGAGCCGAAGGAGTTGAAGTCCTTCTGGCGGACGCCGTGCTCCTCGAGGTACTTCGCCGCGGGGGTGCCGATCTTGATGTTTCCGGCAGGGCTGATGTGGTCGGTGGTGACGGAGTCGCCGAGCGTGGCCATGACCCGGGCACCGTGGATGTCGGTGACCGGCGTGAGCTCCATCGTCATGCCGTCGAAGTAGGGCGCCTTGCGGACGTAGGTCGAGTTCTCATCCCACTGGAAGACCGAGTCGTCGGGCGTCGGCAGGCTCTTCCAGCGCTCGTCACCCTCGAACACGGTGGCGTACTGCTTGATGAACTGCTCACGCGAGATCGACGTGTCGATCGTGGCCTGCACCTCTTCGGGCGAGGGCCAGATGTCCTTCAGGAACACATCGTTCCCGTCCGAGTCCTTGCCCAACGCGTCCGTCTCGAAGTCGAAGTGCATCGAGCCGGCGAGGGCGTAGGCGACGACCAGGGGCGGCGACGCGAGGTAGTTCATCTTGACGTCGGGGCTGATGCGACCCTCGAAGTTGCGGTTGCCCGAGAGGACGGCCGTCACAGCCAGGTCGTGCTCGTTGATCGCGTGCGAGACCTCTTCGATGAGCGGTCCCGAGTTGCCGATGCAGATCGTGCATCCGTAGCCGACCGTGAAGAAGCCCAGACCCTCGAGCGCCTTGTCGAGACCTGACTTCTCGTAGTAGTCGGTGACCACCTTGGAGCCCGGGCCGAGCGTCGTCTTGACCCACGGCTTCTGCTTGAGACCCTTCTGCAGCGCGTTGCGCGCGAGGAGTCCGGCGGCGAGCATGACCGACGGGTTGGACGTATTGGTGCACGACGTGATCGCCGCGAGCGTCACCGCTCCGTTGTCGAGGATGTACGTCGTTCCGTCAGGAGACGTGACCTTGACGGGCTTGGATGCCGCCGCAGGTCCCCCGCTGGAGATGTGCACGACGCGCGTCTCCTCGTGCTCGTCGCCGGGGCCCGCACCGGGGTCGGAGGCGGGGAACGAGTGCTTCGACTCCAGATCGATGATGTCGTCCGAGGTCGTCGCCTCGGCGTAGTTGAGGATGTCGACCTCGAACTGCGACTTCGCCTCGGACAGCAGGATGCGGTCCTGCGGGCGCTTCGGTCCGGCGATGGAGGGGACGACCGTCGAGAGGTCGAGCTCCATGTACTCGCTGAACGCCGGCTCGTGCGACGGGTCGTGCCAGAGCTTCTGCAGCTTCGCGTACTCCTCGACGAGCGCCACCGACTGCTCGCTGCGGCCCGTGAGTCGCAGGTAGTCGAGCGTGACGTCGTCGATCGGGAACATCGCGGCGGTCGAGCCGAACTCGGGGCTCATGTTGCCGATGGTGGCGCGGTTGGCGAGCGGCACGGAGGCCACGCCCGCCCCGTAGAACTCGACGAACTTGCCGACCACGCCGTGCTTGCGAAGCATGTCGGTGATCGTCAGGACGACGTCGGTCGCCGTGACGCCGGCCGGGATCTCGCCGGTCAGCTTGAAGCCGACGACGCGAGGGATGAGCATCGACACGGGCTGACCGAGCATCGCGGCCTCGGCCTCGATGCCGCCGACGCCCCAGCCGAGCACGCCGAGGCCGTTGACCATCGTGGTGTGGGAGTCGGTGCCGACGCACGTGTCGGGGTAGGCACGCAGGACGCCGTCGACGCTGCGGTCGTAGATGACCTTGGCGAGGTGCTCGATGTTCACCTGGTGCACGATGCCCGTGCCTGGGGGGACGACCTTGAAGTCGTCGAAGGCGGTCTGGCCCCAGCGCAGGAACTGGTAGCGCTCGCCGTTGCGCTCGTACTCGATCTCGACGTTGCGCTCGAGGGCGTTCTCGGTGCCGAAGAGGTCGGCGATCACCGAGTGGTCGATGACCATCTCGGCGGGCGAGAGCGGGTTGATCTTGTCGGGGTTGCCGCCGAGGGCGCCGACAGCCTCACGCATCGTGGCGAGGTCGACGATGCAGGGCACTCCGGTGAAGTCCTGCATGACGACACGGGCGGGGGTGAACTGGATCTCGGTGTCGGGCTCGGCAGCCGGGTTCCAGGATCCGAGGGCCTCGATCTGAGCCTTCGTGACGTTCGCGCCGTCCTCGGTGCGGAGGAGGTTCTCGAGCAGCACCTTGAGGCTGAACGGGAGATTCTCGTAGCCCGCGACCGTGTCGATGCGGAAGATCTCATAGTCGGTGCTGCCGACCGTCAGGGTGCTCTTGGCACCGAAGCTGTCAACCGTGGACACGTCTGTCTCCTTCGTCGGCGGCGGGAGCGGGATCGAAGCCCGGCACTCCCCATCTTCCCCCGCCCGGGACCCCTCGGCTAGTGAGGGTGACCTAATCCTCGGCGGAGCGAATTTATCTTGATATCAAGATAAATGTATCACTCCGCGGCGGGATCGGCGCGCGACTCACGGTGGGGGTAGAGGGCGCGAACGGCGAGCCAGGTGACCGCGACGAGGGGCGCGAACAGCGGCAGCCCCATCACGAGCTTGAACGTGCCCAGAGCGGTGACGTCGCCCGCGAAGTAGAGCGGAACCTGCACCAGCAGCCGTGCCGCGAAGAGCGAGGCCCACGCGATCGCGAGCCAGAAGAACACCCGGCGCTTGCGCTTATCTGCACGCCACGCGGTTCCCTCGCCCATGAGGAATCCGACGGCCAGACCGATCAGCGACCACCCGATGAGCGCTGACACGAGGAAGGCTGTGCCGTATACCGCGTTCGTGATGAACCCGGGGATGAAGCTGTCCTCCCCCCTCCCCGTCAGCAGCGAGAGGCCGGCGGCGGCCGCAGCCGCGACCAGGCCGCCGATCGCGGCCGCGGCGGACTGCCGCTGCACCAGGCGAACGAGGGTGAACACCGCCGCGAGACCGACCGACAGCACGAGGCTGAGAAGAAGGTTCCCCGATCGGGTCGCGGGATCGTAGGTCGCCGTCCACGCGACCAGGAAGACGACACCGGGGAGGACGGACTCGAGCACACCGCGCCAGCCGCCCATCGCGGCCCAGACCACGTGCCCCGTGGACTTGCCCTCGGCGGGGTCGAGCCCGGCGCGCTTCGCGGCGCTGCCGAGCGCCGCACCCAGAAGGTCCGAAGCGGATGCCTCGGTCGCGGGCGGCGGCGTCAGGTCGGCGCTGCGCTCGGCATCCTCGGGCTTCGATGCGTCGCTCACGCGGATCCGGGGGTGGCAGGCATGCGCAGCGGGATGAGATCGCGCGGCGGCATCGGTGAGCCGCCGCGCACCACGACGATCGAACGGAAGAGATCCTCGACCGCGGCCGCGGCCTCGACGTCCGACGTCGCAGCGCCGCCGATGACTCCGCGCAGGAACCATCGCGGGCCGTCGACGCCGATGAACCGGGCGAGGCGCTTGCCGGCCGAGCTGTCAGGTCCGGCGACGACGGGCACCTCCGCCAGGAGCTCCGGTCCCAACGGGCCCTCGCGCTCCTCGACACGACCGCCCTGCTGACGGATCTGCGCACGGATCTGCTCACGCGTCTCCGCCCACAGCCCCGCCGTGCGCGGGGCAGCGAACGGCTGCACCTGGAGCGTCGAGTCGGCGTAGTCGAGACCGACGGCGACGATGCGCTTGGTCTGCTCCTCGACCTCGAGCCGCAGGTTCAGCCCCTCACGAGGAAGGATCTTGATGCCGCCGAGATCGATGTACGGCCGCACCGGATTGGCCTCGGACTCGTCGAAGGGTCCGGTGACCGCGCGGTCCTCCGGTGCGTCCTTCTGCGGGGCGTCTGCGGGTGTGGGATCGGTCATGCGAGGACTCCGTCCTTCTGTGTATATCTCGGTCGCGGGGAGCTCCCCGCGAGGACTCGCTAGCGCTCGTCGGCGGCTCCGCCGCGCCCCCGCCCGGTGGACCCGAAGCCGCCCTCGCCGCGAACGCTGTCGGGCAGAGTCTCCACGGGGATGAATCGCGCGCGAGGCACGGGCATGACGATCAGCTGAGCGATCCGGTCGCCCACGGCGATGTCGTGCGCGTGCTCGGGATCGGTGTTGAGCAGGATGACCTTGATCTCGCCGCGGTAGCCCGCATCGACGGTGCCAGGGGCGTTCACGACGGTGATGCCGTGCTTGGCCGCCAGCCCGCTGCGCGGGACGACGAACGCGACGTGGCCCTCCGGCAGCGCGATGCGCACTCCCGTTCCCACCATCGCCCGCCGGCCGGGCTCGAGGCGCACGGCCTCGGCGGCGACCAGGTCGGCACCGGCGTCGCCCGGGTGCGCGTACACCGGGACGTCGGAAGCGATAATGGGGACGTCCACCGTTTCAGTCACCCAATGAGGGTAATGCAGAAGACAACACTCGATGTCGGGGCCGGCGAGTATCGCGAAAGGCTCGGTCCCTCTTTGTGGATCCTGGTGAGCGCGGCGCTGGCCGGGCCTATGGCCGCACTCGTGTTCACGCCCATCGACACGACGCTCGCGCTCGTGATCGGCGCGGTCGTCGGGGTGACGGTCGTGGCGCTGCTCGTGGCGGGCTCCCCCGTCGTGACGATCAGGGAGGGTGTGCTGCGCGCGGGGCGCGCGCACATCGATGTCGCCCTTCTGGGCGATCCCGTGGCCGTCACCGGAGACGAGGCGAGGACGGCACGCGGAGCGGGACTGGATCCGCGATCGTGGCATCTGATCCGCGGCGGGATCGACGCCGTGGTGGTGGTGTCGGTGATCGACCCCGACGACCCGACTCCGGCGTGGGTGGTGTCCACCCGCACGCCGGATCGGCTCGTCGCGGCGGTGCGCCGCGCTCAGATCACGCGGCGCACTCCGAGCAGATAGGCCCTTGGGCGGTGTCGTGATCGAGCTGCGAACGGTGCTTCACGAGGAAGCAGTTCGAGCACGTGAACTCGTCTTCCTGCGGGGGCAGGACGACGACGTCGAGCTCGAGGTCCGACAGATCTGCTCCCGGCAGCTCGAAGCCTGACGGGTTGTCGGCGTCCTCCACATCGACCGCGCCCGAGAGCTTGTCGGGGACGCGCTCCTTCAGCGCCTCGATCGACTCGCTGTCGTCCTCGGTCTTGCGGGGGGCGTCGTAATCGGTGGCCATGCGTAAGCGTCTCAACTTCCGGAGTATTTCGGGTGCGCGCCCTTTCGGGCGGCGATAGTTTGCATGACGGGGCTCGTTTTCGCAAATGCTGAAGATCGGATGCCCCGCCCTGCGTCCGCCTGAAACTCGCGCCACGCGCGGGATATTCCCGGCCGTCCACATCCCCTGTGTCAGCATGGGCGGGACATGCAGGATCGGAGGCGCGTTCGCATGGAACAGCTCAAGGTGATCGGAACCGAGGACGACAGTCTCGTCCTGGCGACCGAGTCCGGCGAGAGGTTCGTACTCGCCGTCGACGAGGTACTGCGCATCGAGCTGCGCAAAGCGCGCCGTGAGCGCGACGGCGAGACGCAGGGCGCGCGTCCGAGCCCCCGCGAGATCCAGTCGCACATCCGTGCCGGACTGTCCGCCGACGAGGTCGCGAGCCTGCTCGGCGCGCGCGTCGAGGACGTCATCCGGTTCGAAGGCCCCGTGCTCGCCGAGCGCGAGCATGTCGTCGGCCAGGCGTTGGCGGTCCCCGTGCTGCTCGGCGGCGATTTCGATTCGGACACCAATCCCACCTTCGGGGCGGCGGTGCGCGCCAAGCTGGCCGATGCGGGAGCGATCGCGGAGCGCTGGACCAGCTGGAAGGATCACACCGGCTGGATCGTGAAGCTCGAGTTCACCGCGAACGACGTGGACCACGACGCGCGCTGGGGGTTCGATCCCCGACGCAGCACGCTCTCCCCGCTCAACGCCGATGCGATCCAGTTGTCGAGACAGGGTTCGCTCCCGGACGGCCTGATCCCGCGCCTGCGCGCGCTCGACACCGCTCCGGCGAAGGACGACACCCGCTTCGACAGCGGCGCGTTCGGCCCTCGGAAGCTTCCCGACGCCGACCTCCAATCGCCCGACCTTCCCGCTCCGGCAGCGGCTGCCGTTCAACAGGCGGCCATCAAACGTGCGGACGAGCCGGTGGCCACGTCCGCCGAGACGGCCGATCTGCTCGAGGCTCTTCGGCGCCGCCGCGGTCAGCGTGAGCCGCTGCCCGGTACCGAGGAATCGGCATCGAGTCGATCGCACTCCCCCGTGGCGCTGTTCGATGCGCTCGAGCCCGGCTATGACGAAGCTCCTGTCGACGACGACGACGAGGACATCGACTTCGATTCGCCGCCGACCGTCGCCGAAGTCGCCGAGGCGGGGCGTCGCAAGGGCCGTACTTCGATGCCGTCCTGGGACGAGATCGTCTTCGGCGCTCGCACCGAGGACTGATCCGTCAGGCGAACGCCCCGAGGCGCAGCAACGGGACCACCCGCTCCTCCGGAGTGAGCGAGCCGTGTTGCCCGACCATCTTCTGCGGCCCTTTGTCGGCGAGGCGGTCGTCGTAGTAGACGACGTTCGATCGCGCGGCCACGATCACGTCTCCGATCCGCGGGGCGACCTCGGCATCCACCGGGCCCATGAGTCCTGATGCGATCAGCTCACTGCGGGACATGACCCAGGATCGGGATGCCTCGGCAACCCGCCAGTTGTGCAGCACGGCCTGAGCCTCGCCCGGCTCGGCGTAGAGGTGCAGCATCCGCGGCTCTCCGCCGATCAGGTGCACCCCGTCGAGCAGCGGGTCGTCGTCATGCAGCAGGATGTGGCGGTGCCTCGGCACATCCACCATTCCGTGGTCGGCGGTCACGATCGCGCCGACGCCCGGAGCGAGTGATTCGGCGAGGATGCGGGCGGCGGCATCCATTCGTTCGAGGCCCACGAGCCACTCGTCCGACTCCCAGCCGCGGCGGTGTCCGATGCCGTCGAGCTCAGGGGCGTAGAGGTAGACGAGTGAGCCGGGAGTGCGGGATGCCAGGTCCGCGGCCGTCTCGAAGCGCTCGACGAGGTCGTCCACGCCGTGGAACTCCGCGCCCGCCTGCGTCGCCGCCGTGAAGCCCGTTCCGGCGTACTCGCGCTTCGTCACGGTGAAGAAGGGCCGTCCGGACGACGACGTGAGCGGCACCGACCGCTGCCACGACTGCGGCAGGCCGTCGGTGTCCCAGCCGCGCAGCTGATTGATCACGTCGTCGGTGCCGGGCACGCGCGCACGGTAGCCGACGATGCCGTGCGCACCTGGCGCCGTCGCCGTCAGCAGGCTCGTGAGAGCGGATGCCGTCGTCGAGGGGAACACCGTGCGCGCGACATCCTTCTTCGTGCCGGCCTGGGCGAGGAAGCGCGCGTGCCCCGCGCGTGCGGCGAGGTTGATCGCGCCGAGTCCGTCGACGACGAGGATCACCGCGCTCGTGGCGGGGGCGAACCAGTCCGAACGGCCGTCGAGCGCCGCCGACAACTGCGGCACGACACCGGTGAGGCTCCGGGCTCGCGGCGGGTCCGCGGGTAGGCTGAGGGACATCGGGGCCAGTCTCGCACACAGGCGATCGGCCCCCGCCGCTCCGCCGTAACCCGAGGCTCCGTCATGCCCGCATCCCGCACCGAATCCACCCCCATCGACCACGGCCGCATCGAAGACGTCGATGTCGCCACCGAGATGCAGGGGTCCTTCCTCGAGTACGCGTACTCGGTCATCTACTCCCGGGCGCTGCCCGATGCCCGTGACGGGCTGAAGCCCGTCCAGCGCCGCATCCTCTTCCAAATGGCGGACATGGGCCTGCGGCCGGACCGCGGGCACGTGAAGAGCGCCCGCGTCGTCGGCGAGGTGATGGGAAAGCTCCACCCCCACGGCGACGCCCCCATCTACGACGCCCTCGTGCGCCTCGCGCAGCCGTTCTCGCTCCGCGTGCCCCTGGTCGACGGCCACGGCAACTTCGGATCGCTCGACGACGGCCCCGCCGCACCGCGCTACACGGAGGCCCGTCTCGCTGCGCCCGCGCTCGCACTGACCGAGAATCTCGACGAGGATGTCGTCGACTTCATCCCCAACTACGACGGGCAGTTCCAGCAGCCCGAGGTGCTCCCCGCTGCGTACCCGAACCTGCTGGTCAACGGCGCCACCGGCATCGCGGTCGGCATGGCGACGAACATGGCGCCCCACAATCTCATCGAGGTCGTGGGTGCGGCGATCCACCTGCTCGACAATCCCGAGGCGACCGTCGACGAGCTCATGGAGTTCGTCCCCGGGCCGGATCTCCCCTCCGGCGGCATCATCGTCGGCCTCGACGGGATCAAGGACGCCTACGAGAAGGGACGCGGTTCGTTCCGCACGCGCGCCAAGGTCTCCGTCGAGTCCCTCGGCCCGCGCCGCACCGGCATCGTCGTCACCGAACTCCCATACCTGGTCGGTCCCGAGCGGATCATCGAGAAGATCAAAGACGCCGTCAACGCCAAGAAGCTGCAGGGCATCGCCGACGTCACCGACCTCACCGACCGCCATCACGGCCTTCGCCTGGTGATCGGGATCAAGACGGGCTTCGACCCTCAGGCGGTGCTCGAGCACCTCTACCGGCTCACCCCGCTCGAGGACTCTTTCAGCATCAACAACGTCGCGCTCGTCGAAGGCCAGCCGCAGACCCTCGGGCTCCGCGAGCTGCTGCGCGTCTACCTCGCCCACAGGCTGAGCGTCGTGACGCGGCGAAGCGCCTACCGGCTGGCGCGTCGCAAGGAGCGGCTGCACCTCGTCGAGGGTCTGCTCGTCGCGATCGTCGACATCGACGAGGTCATCCAGGTCATCCGCACGTCCGACGACGGCGAGGCCGCGCGTACGCGCCTGATGGATGTCTTCGACCTGTCGGAAGCGCAAGCGGAGTACATCCTCGAGCTGCGTCTGCGCCGCCTCACGCGGTTCTCGCGCATCGAGCTCGAGGCCGAGCGCGACAAGCTCAAGGCCGAGATCACCGAGCTCGAGGAGCTCCTCGGCAGCGAGGTGCTGCTGCGTGCGCAGGTCGCACGCGAGCTCGACGTGGCCGCGGAGACGTACGGCACGCCCCGCCGCACCCTGCTGCTCAACGGCGGCCCCGTCGCACCTCGCTCCCGTGCGGCCGCCGCTGCCGCGGACCTGCAGATCGCCGACACGCCATGCCGCGTGTTCCTCTCCGCGACGGGCCGGATGGTGCGCGCCGAACTCGCCGCCGACGCCCCCAACGGCGGGATCGTCCCGCCGTCTCGCCGCGCGAAGCACGACGCGATCCGGGCGTGGGTCGACTCGACCACACGCGGCGACGTCGGCGCGGTCACGAGCCACGGCCGCCTCATCCGCTTCTCCCCCGTCGACCTTCCGTCCGTCCCTGGGAACTCCGTACAGCTCGCGGCGGGAACGCGTGCCGATCAGTACCTCGGACTCGGCTCGGGAGAGCACGTCGTCGCGGTCGTGCCGCTCGAGGATGGTCCGCCGATCGCGATCGGAACCCTGCACGGCACGGTGAAGCGCGTCGCCGCGTCCGAACTCGGCACCAAGCACGACATCGAGATCATCGCGCTGCGCGACGGTGACCGCGTCGTCGGTGCGGCGCCGGCATCCGACGGCGCGGAACTCGTCTTCGTGGCGAGCGACGCTCAGCTGCTCCGATTCGACGCGGCCTCGGTGCGCCCCCAAGGACGCTCTGCCGGCGGCATGGCGGGCATCCGCCTGGGCGACGGCGCCGAGGTCATCGCGTTCACCGTGGTGGGAGCATCCGCCTTCGATGCCGTCGTGGTGACCGTCGCCGGCTCGGGCGCCGCGCTGGCCGGAACGGATGCCGGAAGCGCCAAGGTGTCCGCGTTCACCGAGTTCCCGGCGAAGGGTCGTGCCACGGGCGGGGTCCGCGCGCAACGGTTCCTGAAGGGCGAGGACGCGCTCACACACGCGTGGATCGGTACGGAGCCGCGGGCCGTCGGCGCCGATGGAGCGACGCGCGCGCTGCCGGAACCGGGCGCGAAGCGCGATGCCTCGGGCACGCCGCTCGACGGTGTGATCGGCGCGATCGGAACCGGGATCCGCTGATCGCGGCCCGCCCGCCGCACGGCCGGATCAGGCGTCGATGCGCTCGCGCGCGAGTCGATCGCTCGAATCGATGATGAACTCCTTGCGGGGAGCCACGTCGTTGCCCATGAGGAGCTCGAAGATGGATGCCGCCGCCTCGGCGTCCTGCATTCGCACGCGCCGCAGGGTCCGACCGGCGCGATCCATCGTGGTCGTCGCCAGCTGGTCGGCATCCATCTCACCGAGGCCCTTGTAGCGCTGCACGGGCTCCTGCCAGCGCTTGCCCGCCTTCGTGAGCTTGGCGAGCAGTCCGTGAAGCTCCTGCTCGGAGTATGTGTAGATCGTCTCGTTGGGCTTGGTGCCGGGGTTCATCACCACCACGCGGTGCAGCGGCGGTACGGCCGCGTAGACGCGGCCGTCGTCGATGAGGGGTCGCATGTAGCGGAAGAACAGCGTCAGGAGCAGCGTGCGGATGTGTGCGCCGTCGACATCGGCGTCGCTCATCAGGATCACCTTGCCGTAGCGCGCCGTCTCGAGGTCGAACGAGCGGCCCGATCCTGCTCCGATCACCTGGATGATCGCGGCGCACTCGGCGTTGGACAGCATGTCGCTGATCGACGCCTTCTGGACGTTGAGGATCTTGCCCCGGATCGGCAGCAGCGCCTGGTACTCGCTGTTGCGGGCGAGCTTCGCGGTGCCCAGCGCCGAGTCGCCCTCGACGATGAACAGCTCGGAGGCCTCGACGTCGCTCGTGCGGCAGTCGGCGAGCTTCGCCGGCAGGGACGAGGACTCGAGGGCGTTCTTGCGACGCTGGGTCTCTTTGTGCGCCCGGGCCGAGATGCGCGCCTTCATCTCTGCGACGACCTTCTCGAGCAGGAGCGCCGTCTGCGCCTTGTCGTCGCGCTTGGGTGACGTGAACTTCGCCGTGAGCTCGCGGGTGATGACGTTGGCGACGATCTGGCGCACGGCCGGCGTGCCGAGGACCTCCTTGGTCTGGCCCTCGAACTGCGGCTCGGGCAGGCGCACCGTCAGCACGGCTGAGAGCCCCGCCAGGATGTCGTCCTTCTCCAGCTTGTCGGAGGCGCCGAACTTCAGGCGGCGCGCGTTCTGCTCGACCTGGGTGCGCAGCACCTTCATGAGCCCGACCTCGAAGCCGGCCTGGTGCGTGCCGCCCTTCGGCGTCGAGATGATGTTGACGAACGAGCGCGACGTCGTCTCGTAGCCGGTTCCCCACCGCACCGCGACATCCACCTCGCACGTGCGCTCGAGCTCGGTGGGAACCATCGCACCCGATGGCTGGAGCACCGGCACCGTCTCGGTGAAGGTGCCCGTTCCGGTGAGGCGCCACGTGTCGGTGATCGGTGAGTCGGGGGCGAGGAAGTCCGCGAACTCCGAGATGCCGCCGTCGAAGCGGTAGCTGGTCTCTATCGGCTCCTCAGCGCGCTCGTCGCGAATGACGATCTCGAGACCGGGCACGAGGAAGGCGGTCTGACGCGCGCGCTGCTCGAGCTCCTGCGCGCTGAAAGCGGCATCCTTCGTGAAGATCTGGCGGTCGGCCCAGTACCGGATGCGCGTGCCGGTCGCGCCGCGCGCGGCCTTGCCCACGACCCGGAGCTCGCTGCGATCCTCGAACGGACGGAAGCCGGAGTCCGGGGTGCCGTTCGCGAAGACGCCCGGCTCGCCCCGGTGGAACGACATCGCCCACGTCTTGCCGCCGCGGTCGACCTCGACGTCGAGGCGCTCCGAGAGCGCGTTGACCACGGATGCTCCCACACCGTGGAGTCCGCCGGATGCGGCGTACGAGCCGCCGCCGAACTTGCCGCCCGCGTGGAGCTTCGTGAAGACGACCTCCACGCCCGACAGTCCCGTGCGCGGCTCGATGTCCACCGGGATCCCGCGCGCCTGGTCGCGGACCTCGACACTGCCGTCGGCGTGGAGCACGATATCGATGCGGGAGCCGTGCCCGGCCAGGGCCTCGTCGACGGAGTTGTCGATGATCTCCCACAGGCAGTGCATGAGACCGCGGGAGTCGGTCGAGCCGATGTACATGCCGGGCCGCTTGCGTACCGCCTCGAGGCCTTCGAGCACCTGGAGATGATGGGCGGAGTACTCGGCTGTCACAATCTCCAAGAGTATCCGCCGGGCCTCTGAGGGCGGATCCGACACGCTCCCGCGAGCCTCACGGTACGCGCACAGCGAAATGTGACCCGTTCGCGGCATTCTCGAAACAAAGGCGTGGTTGTATTTCATGACCCGCAACGGAGTTCTATCTGAACGAGGAGGCACCGACATGACCACGCTTTCGACTCCCACTGAGGCCGGCACGGTCCTCGAGCACCGCCTCACGGCGGCCGACCGCTGCGACTCGTGCGGCGCTCAGGCCTACATCGCCGCAGAGGTCAACGGCAGCGAACTGCTCTTCTGCGCGCACCACGGTCGCAAGTACGAAGAGAAGCTCCGCGCCATCGCCACGTCGTGGCACGACGAGACGGCACGCCTGGCCGAATCGGTCTGATCCGGTCCGCGCCTCCTCACCAACGCCGAAAAGGGCGGGCTCTCGATGAGAGCCCGCCCTTTCGCGTTGACGGTGTCGTCAGACCTTGCGAACGATGCCGAGCGGCGTCGACTCGTGGCCCTGTCCGAGCGGATTGTCCTTCAGGATGGCGACGAGTCGCTTCTCACCGGCCGAATCCAGCGTGGAGCCGAGGATGTTCCCGCCGATGTCGTTGATGTCGACCACGGCGACCTGTGCGGCCACGCCGAGGAGGCTCTGCACGTGCTGCGCAACCTGCTTCGGCTTCGCCGGTCCGAGCACCACGGCGGTGTTGTACGGCGGGATGGTGTGCGCGGTCGGACCATCGATCGAGCGGGCCTTGTAGCCGGCGACCCGGTAGAAGTCCCCGCGTCGCCCGAAGAGCTTCGTGACGGCGGAAACCGCGGCGGCGAGCAGAATGCGCGGAGCGCCGCACTCGCGCAGCGCCATCTCCATCGTCTCGGGCATGCCGAGGCCGATGCCGTAGCTCGTGCGCGTGACGTACTTCGACAGGAAGCGGGCGAGACGGCGAGGCTGGATCTCGTTCAGCTGGTACGACCGGCCCTGCGTGATGGCCACGATCTTCTCGGTGACGAAGAGCAGGTCTCCCTCGCGGACGAGGTCGCCCGCATATTCGCGCACGAACGCGTCCAGGTCGTCGCCCGGCATCACGACCCGGGTGCGGATCGGGATGCGGGCGTACGAAGAGTCTTCGACCTTGACGGTGAGCGCCTTGCCGGCGTTCGCCTCGCTCACTCGAGGTAGTCCCGCAGGGACTGCGAACGTGACGGATGCCGCAGCTTGGCCATCGTCTTCGACTCGATCTGGCGGATCCGCTCACGCGTGACGCCGAACGTGTCGCCGATCTGGTCGAGTGTCTTGGGCTGACCGTCGCCGAGCCCGAAGCGCATGCGGATCACGCCCGCCTCACGCTCAGAGAGCGAATCGAGGAGCGACTCGAGCTGGCGCTGCAGCATCGTGAAGCCGACGGCGTCGGCCGGGACGACCGCCTCGGTGTCCTCGATGAGGTCACCGAACTCGCTGTCACCGTCCTCGCCCAGCGGCGTGTGCAGCGAGATCGGCTCACGGCCGTACTTCTGCACCTCGATGACCTTCTCGGGGGTCATGTCGAGTTCGCGGCTGAGCTCTTCCGGGGTGGGCTCTCGGCCCAGGTCCTGGAGCATCTGGCGCTGCACGCGGGCGAGCTTGTTGATGACCTCGACCATGTGGACCGGGATACGGATCGTACGCGCCTGGTCGGCCATGGCACGGGTGATGGCCTGACGGATCCACCACGTCGCGTAGGTCGAGAACTTGAAGCCCTTCGTGTAGTCGAACTTCTCGACCGCACGGATCAGGCCCAGGTTGCCCTCCTGGATGAGGTCGAGGAACTGCATGCCGCGACCCGTGTAGCGCTTCGCGAGCGACACGACGAGGCGAAGGTTCGCGCCGAGCAGGTGCGACTTCGCGCGCTGGCCGTCGCGAGCCACCCACTGCAGGTCGAGACCCAGCTGCGAGGACTTCTCGGCCGGAGACATGTGCGACAGCTTCTCTTCGGCGAAGAGGCCCGCCTCGATGCGCATCGCGAGCTCGACCTCTTCGGCCGCGTTGAGGAGCGGAACCTTGCCGATCTGCTTCAGGTAGTCCTTGACCGGGTCGGCGGTGGCGCCGGTGATCTGCGTCGAGTAGACGGGCACATCGTCCTCGTCGCTCGACGAGATGACGATCGCACCGGTGGGCAGTGGCTCGGTGAACACAGGCTTGGTGCTCTCCTCGTCCTCTTCCTCGGCATCGGCGTCGTCGGATGCCGCAGTGTCGCCGTCTTCGACCGGAGCGGCCTTGGCGCCGCGACGCGCGGGCCTCGCGGGCGCGTCCGCGTCGTCGGTGTCTTCCTCGAGGGCGTCGGCGTCGAGTTCGACGTCGTCGATCTCCTCGACGTCGTCTTCCGACTCGTCGTCCTTCGCCGCCTTCTTCGATGCGGTCTTCGGCGCTGCCTTGGCGCGCGTCGTGGTCTTCTTCGCGGCAGGCTTGGCCGCCGCTGTCTTCGCGGGCGCCTTCGTCGCGGTGGTGGTCTCGTCCGCTTCGGTGTCCTTCGCGGCCGAGCGAGCCTTGGTGTTCGTGCCTGAGGTCACGTTTCGCCTTTCACCGGGAGCATGGGCCGCACGCCGCCGGTAGATTTCGGACACTAGTAAGACCCTTGTCAAGTCCTCGCTCCGCCGAGATGACCTCACGGAACCAGTTGACAACGGGTCAGAGCATCCAGTATCTCATACTTGCGATGGGCCGCCAGCACGGGCTGCCGTCGCGCCGCATCGCTCAGCCGGTACAACACCGGGGAGCGCTCGCACATTCCGCGTCAGGAGCCGCGCTTGTCGTCGTCGCCTGTCGGACGGGTCGCCAGAAAGCGCTCGAGTTCGGCGGCGAGCTCGTCGGCGCTGGGGAGGTCGCCGGTGTGGATCATCGGCGTGGCGAGCGTGGATCCGGCCATGTAGGCGTCGTATCGCTCCTCGAGCCCTTCCACCATGCGGGAGAGCTCCTCGCTGCCCGTCACCTGATCGCCGACCTTGGTGAGGTACTCGCGGTTCTCTTCGCGGAGCTCTTCACCGGTGAACACGAGTCCCGTCGCGACGGTGATGCTGTCGAGCGCGGCCAATGCCGCGGCCGGGTACTCGGTGTCGCCCAGGTAGTGAGGCACGAGCAGCACGAAGCCGGCCACGAGCGCGCCTGCCTCGGCGAGCCGATACTCCAGAAGGTGACCGGCGGTCGAGGGAACCTGCGTGTGCGGCTGCCACACGGAGTGCGCCTCCGTCAGCTCGGTGCGCGTACCGCTCACCGTGGTGCCGATCGGTCGCGTGTGGGGCACCGGCATGGGAATGGCGTGCACCCAGGTCACGGTCGACACACCGAACTCGTCGACGAAGCCGACCACTGCGGCTGCGAAGGCGTCCCACGCGAAATCCGGCTCGTACCCCGAGAGCACGAGGAACGGCTGCCCGAGGGCGTCGTGGGCGAAGGAGAGCTCGAGCCGCGGCGGACGGTAGTCGGTGAGATGCGTCTGATCGAAGGAGATCAGCGGCCGGCGAGCACGGTAGTCCAGAAGCACGTCGTTCGTGAACACGATCAGCGGTGTCGGGGCGAGGTCGTCGCGGACATAGTCCACGACCCGGGTCACGGCGCTGCCGGCATCAGTGAATCCGGTGAGCGCGATCACCAGCGGGAGGCCCCGCGGCACGGGAGGCGCAGACGCGGAACGCTCGAACAGCGGGCCGGAGAGGGGCATACCTCCCATGCTACGAGTCGCCGCCGACGGTCCGGGTCGCGGTCGTCCCGCTCAGAGCGAACACGGAGGGATCGCCGCCGGGTTGAGTAGTGCGACGAAGGACCACGTATCGAAACCTAGGATGGAGGTCATGTCGTTTCCCGACCTCGCGTACAGCGATGCACAGATCCGAGAGTCCGACGCCGATGCGATCCTGATCGCGCTTCCGCCCGTCGAGGGTGATGCAGCCCCCGACTTGAGCGACTGGCCCGGCCTGCGCGATGCGCTGGTCGCCACCGGCTTCACCGGTGCGGCGGGGTCGCTGCAGCGGGTGTACGCGCCCGAGTCCACCACCCGCCCGCTCGCCGTCGTGGGAACCGGAACAGCTCCGGATGCCGCCGCCATTCGTGACGCCGTGGGTGCGGCGGTCCGCAATCTGACGGGCTTCCCGACGATCGCGGTCAGTGCGCCGTTCGCAGAACCGCAGCTGTGGACCGCGATCGCCGAAGGCGCCGCGCTCGGCGGATACCGCTTCGACGGCTACAAGACCGAATCACCGAAGCCGCGTGCCTCGCGCGTGGTCGTGCACGGCACGGTCGAGGAGGACGCCGGCGCGCTCGCCGCTGTCGTCGCGACCGCTGACGCGGCCGCGCTCGTGAAGGACCTCGTCTCGATCCCGGCCGAGTGGCTGGGCCCCGCCGACTTCGCCGAGCGCGCACGCGCATCGGTCGAAGGTCTCGACGTGAGCGTCGACGTCCTCGACGAGAACGCACTTCGTGAAGGCGGCTACGGCGGCATCCTCGGCGTCGGCCAGGGGTCGGATCGCCCGCCGCGCCTGATCCGACTGTCGTACTCCCCCGAGGGCGCCACACGTCACGTCGCGCTCGTCGGCAAGGGCATCACCTTCGACACCGGCGGCCTCTCGCTCAAGCCCGCTGCCGGAATGGTCGGCATGAAGTACGACATGTGCGGTGCCGCCACGGCGCTGGCCGTCCTGCGTGCGGTCGCCACGATCGCCGCACCGGTCGCGGTGACGGCATGGCTGTGCGTCGCGGACAACATGCCCTCGGGCCGCGCGACGCGTCCAGGCGACGTGCTGCGGATGCTCGACGGCACCACTGTCGAGGTGCTGAACACCGACGCGGAGGGTCGTCTTGTTCTCGCCGACGGTCTGGTCGCCGCGAGCCGCGAGCATCCCGATGTCATCGTCGATGTCGCCACGCTCACCGGAGCCATCACGATCGCCCTCGGCACGCGTCACACCGGAGTCATGGGAGACGACGACGCCGTCGCCGCCTATCTCGCCGCGGCCGCAGCGGAAGCCGAGCCCGCGTGGCGACTTCCGCTCCCGGCCCACATGGTCGACGAGCTGGACTCCCCCATCGCAGACCTGCAGAACGCCAAGATCGGCGATCCCGCCGGCGGCTCACTGTTCGCCGGGCTCTTCCTGCGCCACTTCGTCGGCCGAGTGTCCGACGCCGCCGATGCGCCCCGCATCCCCTGGGTCCACCTCGACATCGCCGGTGTCGGCATGCACAAGGGTGCGGGCTACGGGTTCACCGACAAGGGTCCGACGGCAGCCACGGTGCGCAGCCTGATCCGATTCGTCACGACAGAGGAGTCCTGATGACCGACCACACCTTCGACCTCGTCGTCCTGGGCGGCGGAAGCGGCGGATACGCCGCTGCCCTGCGTGCGGCCGAGCTCGGCAAGTCCGTCGCCCTGATCGAGAAGGACAAGGTCGGCGGCACCTGCCTGCACCGCGGCTGCATCCCCACGAAGGCGCTGCTCCATGCCGCCGAGGTCGCCGAGACGGCTCGGGATGCCTCGTCCATCGGCATCCGTGCGTCCTTCGACGGCGTCGATCCGGCCGGCGTGCGCGCCTACCGCGAGGGCATCGTCGCGAAGAAGTACAAGGGGCTCGAAGGGCTCGTCAAGGCTCGTGGGATCACCGTCGTGGCCGGTGAGGGCCGCCTCGAGGCGGGCCCCGCCGTGCGCGTGGGCGAGGACCTCTACCGTGGCACCGACGTCGTCCTCGCGACCGGTTCGTACAGCCGCACCCTCCCCGGCCTCGAGATCGGCGGCCGCGTGCTCACGAGTGAGCACGCCCTCGAGCTCGACGAGATCCCGTCGCGCGTCGTGATCCTCGGAGGCGGTGTCATCGGCGTCGAGTTCGCGAGCGTGTGGCGCTCGTTCGGCGTCGACGTCACGATCGTCGAGGCGCTGGAGCACCTGGTTCCGAACGAGGACATCGCGCTCAGCAAGGCGCTCGAGCGCGCCTTCCGTCGCCGCGGAATCGCGTCGTCGCTCGGCGTGCGGTTCCAGAGCGTGTCGCAGACGGCGGACGCCGTCACCGTGACCCTCGAGGACGGCAAGACCTTCGACGCCGACTACCTGCTCGTGGCGGTCGGTCGCGGTCCGGCCACCGCAGGCCTCGGCTACGAGGAGGCCGGTCTCACGATCGATCGCGGGTTCGTCGTCACCGACGAGCGCTTGCGCACCGGCGTCGCACACGTGTGGGCCGTCGGCGACATCGTTCCCGGTCTGCAGCTCGCCCACCGCGGCTTCCAGCAGGGCATCTTCGTGGCCGAGGAGATCGCCGGGCTGTCGCCGGTCGTGATCCCCGACACGCAGATCCCCAAGGTCACGTACAGCCACCCGGAGGTCGCGTCCGTCGGGCTCACCGAGGCGCAGGCTGCCGAGGCGCACGGCTCCGACGGCATCGCGTCGTACGAGTACAACCTCGCCGGCAACGGAAAGAGCGAGATCCTCGGCACGGGCGGCATCGTGAAGGTCGTGCGCGTCAAGGACGGTCCGGTCGTGGGCGTCCATCTGGTCGGCGATCGTGTCGGGGAACTCATCACCGAGGGGCAGCTCGCCGTCGGCTGGGAGGCCCATCCCGAAGACATCGCGCCCTTCATCCACGCCCACCCGACGCAGAGCGAAGCCCTGGGCGAGGCGTTCCTCGCGCTGGCGGGCAAACCGCTCCACGCGCTCTGACGCTCGGGCCTCGCGGCATCACTAAGCTAGATCCGATATCCATTCCTAAGGAGACATCGACATGAGCACTTCCGTGGTCCTCCCCGCTCTCGGCGAGAGCGTCACAGAGGGTACGGTCACCCGCTGGCTCAAGCAGGTCGGCGACACGGTCGAGGCGGACGAGGGCTTGCTCGAGATCTCCACGGACAAGGTCGACACCGAGATCCCGTCGCCGGTGAGCGGTGTGATCGAGGAGATCCTGGTCCAGGAGGACGAGACCGTCGAGGTCGGCGCCGTCCTCGCCAAGATCGGTGATGGATCGAGCGCACCCGACGCCGCCCCGCAGCCCGAGACCGCTGCGGCGGAGTCGACGGAGGCTCCGGCCCCCGCCGAGGAGGCACCTGCCGAGCCCGCTCCTGCTGAGCCCGTTGCAGAGCCCGCTCCCGCTGAGCCCGCTCCCGCTGCTCCTGCTTCCTCTGGTGGCAAGGACGTCGTGCTCCCCGAACTCGGAGAGAGCGTGACGGAAGGCACCGTGACCCGCTGGCTGAAGCAGGTCGGCGATGACGTGGCCGTCGACGAGCCTCTTCTCGAGATCTCCACCGACAAGGTCGACACCGAGATCCCGTCGCCGTTCGCCGGCACCCTGCAGGAGATCCTCGTCCAGGAAGACGAGACCGTGAGCGTCGGCGCGGCCCTCGCCCGCATCGGCGAGGCTGGTGCGACAGCGGCTCCCGCTGAGGCGCCTGCTCCCGCAGCATCCGAGTCCCCCGCCCCGCAGGCGGAAGCGCCGACGGCTGAGCCGGCACCGGCTGCTGAGCCCGCCCCGGCACCTGCACCTGCCTCGGCTCCGCCGGCCGCGGCGCCCGCCGCTGCTCCTCAGGCCGCCCCGCAGCCTGCTGCGCCGGCACCCGCCGCAGCGGACGATTCCGACGTGGTGTCGTATGTGACCCCGCTCGTGCGCCGTCTCGCCCAGCAGCAGGGTGTCGATCTCGCCTCCGTCACCGGAACGGGCGTCGGCGGCCGAATCCGCAAGGAAGACGTCCTGAAGGCCGCGGAGGCCGCAGCCGCACCGGCCGCTTCGGCTGCCGCTCCTGCCGCGGCGGCGCCCGCGCCGCTCGAGGTCTCGCCGCTGCGCGGCACGACCCAGCCGATGTCGCGTCTGCGGAAGGTTCTCGCGGAGCGCGCCGTCGCCTCGATGCAGTCGACCGCACAACTCACGACCGTGGTCGAGGTCGACGTGACCAGGCTGTCTGCGTTCCGCGACAAGGTGAAGGGCGACTTCCAGTCCAAGACGGGCGACAAGCTGTCGTTCCTGCCGTTCTTCGCTCTCGCGGCTGCCGAAGCACTCCAGGCGTACCCGGTGGTCAACTCGACCGTCGACGGAACGGACATCGTCTACCCGCCGACCGAGAACCTCTCGATCGCGGTCGACACGGAGCGCGGCCTGCTGACACCCGTGCTTCGCGATGCGGCGTCGAAGAACCTGGCGCAGATCGCGCACGAGATCGCCGATCTCGCGGCTCGCACGCGCGACAACAAGCTGAAGCCGGATGAGCTGGCGGGTGGAACCTTCACGCTCACCAACACGGGTTCGCGCGGCGCGCTCTTCGACACGCCCGTCGTGTTCCTGCCCCAGTCGGCCATCCTCGGCACCGGCATCGTCGTCAAGCGCCCCGGCGTCGTGAGTGTCGACGGCAAGGACGCGATCTCGGTGCGGTCCTACGTGTACCTGGCACTGTCGTACGACCACCGGATCATCGACGGCGCGGATGCCGCCCGCTTCCTGGGCGCGGTCAAGACGCGTCTCGAGGCGGCCGCGTTCGAGGGCCAGCTCGGCATCTGATCTCAGCGGTCATCATGGCTGCTGCGCGGCGTCCTGGATGTCGCGCAGCAGCCATTCGCCGTCTTCGAGCGCGATGACGACGAGCTGAGCGGGCACTTTCTCTGCCGAATCGTCCACCCGCAGGACAGCCATACCGCCGAAGTCGTCGAGCAGCACGAGCTTCCGGCGTTCAGCGGGGGCCGCTGCCGGCTGCAGGCGGCCTGCGGAGCCGTCCATCGCGAGCTCGGCGATGCAGTCCCCGTCGTCACCGCATCGGTCGAGTCGCTCGAGCAGGGCTGACGTGCCTGCCTCGAGGTCCTCGTCTGTGCCCGAGCCGGCGCTCGGGTCCGAACCCGAACCCGAACCCGTGCCCGAGTCCGGGGCTGCGCCGACCGAGTCCGACTGCGATCCTGGGCCGGGGACGACCTCGGTCCCAGAAGCCGTCGACGCAACGGTGGGCTGGGCGACCGGCGTCGTCCCCGCGCTGCCCGCGCCCTCGGCCGTGGCCACGCTGCCCTCCCCTTCGGGCCACATCAAGCCGACGCACAGCACGGCTGCTGCGATGCCCGCTCCGACGAGCAGCGGGGCGCGGCGGCGCTCTCGCCGGGCACCTCGCGCCCGACGCCATACCGATGTGGTCGCGCGGGAGACGACGTCTGCCAGATCGGCATCGATATGACGGGCGAGGGACTCCCACAGAGCACGACGCGGCTCGCGCTCCTGCGAGCCGACCGGGTCGTTTCGCACTGCGGGCAGGATGCCCGAGCGAAGCGCACTGGTGGTGAGGTCGAGCGCGACCGGGTCTGCGATGGTGAACAGCTCCACTTCCGCACGATCCAGTTCGGCGGCAGACGGACGTGGCGCCGACACCGCGTCCGCCGCGCCCGCCCAGGCAGATGGATGCGGCACGGCGCGCGCGAGGGCGCCGAGCACGGCAAGGGTGTCGTCTCGAAAGAGTGAGGGGGCAGCATCCGTGGCGAACACCGGCCGCCCCGCGTCGGTGAGCCACCATTGCCCGGCGACCGCGTCACGCCCGAGGAGGTCGACGGACCCTCGCAGCAGACTCACCCCGATCGTGACGGCCTCCCCTCCGGTGAGCGGCGCCGCCGATGCCTGCCGGCGCATAATGAACCCTTCGAGCGTCTCGGGGCATACCGGAAGGATGATCTCGTGACCGCCGGGGATGCGCACGACATCGAGCGGGCCGAGCACGTGTCCCTCAGGCACGGCGTTCCATCCGCCCCATCCGGCACCGAGCACCTCGGCATCGACGAGCACGCCTCGCTCGCCCGACGGCAGGCTGGTGAGCATGCCCGCCCAGGGACCGTCACCGGGCGCCACGATCGGTCGGACGGCACGGTACGGCGACGTCAGCAGGTCTTCAAGGCGGGTCACAGGCCCACTGTCGTCGCTCCGGCCATCGGTCCGCCGGCGAGGGCGTCGATTGTGGGGAACGCCTTCGGCGAACGCCCTGGGGAGGAGCCGTTGGACGCACGCGCGGAAAGGTAGGCTGGAGGGCATGGCCGCCCGCAGTTCCGCACCCGAGAAGCGCCCCGGTTTCTTCTCGCAGATCCGCTCCCTCTACACCTTCACGCAGCAGGCGTTCCCCTGGCTGCCGTGGATGCTCGTCGGCATCGTGCTGCTGGGCATCGCCATCGGTGTCAGCATCGGGTTGTTCCTCCCGCCGGTCGCGATCTGGAGCATCATCCTCTGGGGAATCACCGGCCTCATGCTCGGCGTGCTCGGTGCGCTCATGCTCATGACGCGTCTCTCCACGAACGCGATGTACAAGAAGATCGAGGGGATGCCGGGCGCCGCCGGTCACGTGCTCTCGACCTCTCTCGGGCGCAAGTGGCAGGCCGCCGACATGCCGGTGGGCGTCAACCCGAAGACGCAGGAAGCCGTCTACCGCGCGGTCGGCCGCGGCGGCGTCGTGATCGTCGGCGAGGGAGCGCGCGGTCGCCTCACCCGCCTGGTCAACGACGAGCGCTCCAAGGTGCAGCGGGTCGCTTCCGGCGTGCCGGTCACCGTCTTCTACATCGGCCACGGTGAGGGCGAGGTGCCGATCTCGAAGCTCTCATCCTCGATCAAGGCGCTGCCGAACAAGATCGACCGCTCCACGATGGCCGCCGTCATCAAGCGCATCGAGTCGGTCTCGCAGTCGCTTTCCTCGATGCCGATCCCGAAGGGCATCGACCCGACGAAGGTCCGCGCTCCGCGCCCGCGCTGACGCGCTCAGTCGCTAACGCGCAAACGCGCTCAGGCGCGCAGGCGCGAAACCTGGCTCAGGCGCGCAGCAGGATCGTTCCCGCGGCCTTGTCGTGAAGACCGCGCTGATCGGCGTCCCAGATCACTGCGGGGATCACCACGATCAGCAGCAGCGTCCGGATGATCGGGCGCCACAGCCCCACCCAGGCGCCGTCGATGCGCACGACGCGCAGCCCGAAGATGCGGTGCCCGGGGCTCCCCTGCAGCGTCGGGATGAACACCAGCTGGATCGCCGCGAAGATCGCCAGGATCGCCAGCGGATCCCACCCGAAGAATCCGGAGATCAGATACGCGGCGCCGTAGTCGAGGAACAGCGCTCCGATCCGTCGTCCCACCCGTCCGATCGAGCCGGATCCCTCTTGAGGCAGTCCAAGGCGTTCGCCGGGGTAGAGATGGGCGCTGTCCGTCACTGTTCCAGCGTAACCAGGCGGCTGTAACATGCCCGAAACAAAGGTGTCACTGCCGGGCAATCCCTCCCGGGTACCGTGCCACACAAGCGCGTACGCGTGCGGCAGTTCCCGATGCCCTATCTCTGGAGCCTTCATGTTCAAAGATTCATCCGAGGTGCTCAAGTACATCAAGGACGAGGACGTCAAGTTCCTCGACATCCGATTTACGGATCTTCCTGGTGTGCAGCAGCACTTCAACATCCCGGCCTCGACCGTCGACGAAGAGTTCTTCACGGTCGGTCAGCTGTTCGACGGCTCCTCGATCCGAGGCTTTGCGAACATCCACGAGTCCGACATGCAGCTCATCCCCGACGTGTCGACGGCGTACCTCGACCAGTTCCGCGAGGCCAAGACGCTCGTGATGGTCTTCGACATCTACAACCCGCGCAACGGCGAGATCTACAGCAAGGATCCGCGTCAGGTCGCCAAGAAGGCCGAGAAGTACCTCGCCTCCACCGGCATCGCTGACACCGCGTTCTTCGCTCCCGAGGCCGAGTTCTACATCTTCGACGATGTGCGCTTCGAGGTGAAGCAGAACTCGAGCTTCTACAGCGTCGACTCCGAAGAGGGCGCCTGGAACTCGGGCCGCGAGGAAGAGGGCGGAAACCTCGCCAACAAGACCCCCTACAAGGGCGGCTACTTCCCGGTCAGCCCCGTCGACAAGACCGCCGATCTGCGCGACGACATCACGCTGAAGCTCATCGAGTCCGGTTTCATCCTCGAGCGTTCGCACCACGAGGTCGGCACCGGTGGCCAGCAGGAGATCAACTACCGCTTCGACACGATGGTGCACGCGGCTGACGACATCCTGAAGTTCAAGTACATCGTCAAGAACACCGCTGACCAGTGGGGCAAGACGGCGACGTTCATGCCGAAGCCCCTGTTCGGCGACAACGGCTCGGGCATGCACACCCACCAGTCGCTGTGGCTCGACGGCAAGCCCCTCTTCTACGACGAGAAGGGCTACGGCGGCCTGTCCGACACCGCCCGCTGGTACATCGGCGGTCTGCTGGCCCACGCGCCCGCCGTGCTCGCGTTCACCAACCCGACGATCAACTCGTACAAGCGCCTGGTCAAGGGCTACGAGGCTCCCGTCAACCTGGTCTACTCGGCCGGAAACCGCTCGGCTGCCATCCGCATCCCGATCACGGGCTCCAACCCCAAGGCCAAGCGCATCGAGTTCCGCGCGCCGGATGCCTCGGGCAACCCGTACCTCGCGTTCGCGGCGCAGCTCATGGCCGGCCTCGACGGCATCAAGAACCGCATCGAGCCGCACGAGCCCGTCGACAAGGACCTCTACGAGCTGCCGCCCGAGGAGGCCAAGAACATCCCGCAGGTGCCCAACTCGCTGCTGGACTCGCTCGACGCCCTCGCGGCCGACCACGAGTTCCTGCTGGCCGGCGGCGTGTTCACGCCCGAGCTGATCGAGACCTGGATCGAGTACAAGATCGAGAACGAGATCAAGCCGATCGCTGCTCGCCCGCACCCGTTCGAGTACGAGCTGTATTTCGGCGTCTGAGTCGTTCCAGCACCGCGAAGGGCCCCGGAAGACCGGGGCCCTTCGTCATGTGCCGGCGCGAAGCGGATGCCGCTCCGCAGTCAGTTCTCGCGGGCACGGGGGCTCCAGGGGCCCCCGGAAGTGACTGCGGAGTCCGCGATGAAGCGGCATCAGCGCATCGGCGGGACTCGTGGCGATCACGGAACACCGGCTCCTCCCCAGGGCGCGCTCTGACCCGGAATCCAAGCCGGGTGTGGATAAGTCGCTCGCGCCGGCGGCGGGCTGGTTAGCGTGGGGCGATGACCTCGCCGACGAAACTCATCGCCGTCGCGGGCTTCGGCCTTGCTGTGGCTCTCGCGGGCTGCGCACCCACCCCGACAGACATCGATCCGACACCGACGTTCTCAAGTGAGGCCGAGGCGTTCGCCGCCGCAGAAGCCACCTACCGCGAGTACATCAAGGCGCTGAACGCGGTCGATCTCAGCGATCCGGAGACGTTTGAGGATGTGTATGCGTGGACGACTGGTGATCTGAACGCCTCCGACCGAGAGTCGCTGACGCGCTACCACGCGGATGGTGCGGAGATTGGGGGTGAGTCCACCATCGACTCCGTGTCACCTGCTCCCAAGGCGAACATTGGACGCGTGCAGCTCGCCGTTTGTCTGAATGTGTCTGAGTTTGAGCTAATCGATGCAGCGGGCAAATCGCTAATCGATGAAGACAGGGCTGACATTCTGAGCTTGACGGTGAACCTGGCACGGTCCCAGTCGTCACCGACTGGGCTACTAGTTGATGCAATCGGCCCGAGGACGGAAGATCCGCAATGCGGTCGCTGATTGTCTCGGCGGTCATCGCGTTGGCGGTCCATGTGCCGCTCACATATGCCGATCAGTCGTGTGGCGATCTCGGAATGTCGGCCTCATCGTGCGCAGTAACCAACTCCGGATCCGGAATTGACATTGCTGCGGGCACGTCCGCCGGCGCATCCAACCCGGGCTCGAACGGCCCAACCACTCCATCACAGGACTCCCCCGGTCCCCCCTCGCAGCAAGACGCCGACGCCACGCCCACGCCTGAGGAATGCGGGCCACTGGGCTGTCGCCCCACCTACAGCGTCGTCATGATCCCCGACGTGACGCTGGCCGACCTGGCATCGTTCCGGCCAGCGACACCGCGTCTCACGGGGCAGCCAGCCGGGTTCGCGATCGCCGGGATGCCGGCGAATCTGGTGGCGGCGGCATCCGTCCAGTCGATTCCGGGCACCGTCCTCGACTGGGAGGTGACGGTGCGCTTCACACCGGTCTCGTTCGAGTTCGACCACGGCGACGGAACGAGCGCCGTCTACACGACGGGCGGCGCGACGTGGGAGCAGCTGGGCCAGCCGCAGCTCACACCCACGGCGACCAGCCACGTCTTCCGCGACCGGGGGACGTACTCTGTGGCGGTCACGGTGCGGTACGCGGCTTCCGTGAACTTCGGCACGGGCACGTGGCGGCCGGTACCGGGCTACGTCACGGCGACCAGCGGTGGCTACGCCGTGCGGGTGCTCGAAGCGCGCACGGCGCTCGTCGACAAGACCTGCATCGAGAATCCCGACGGGCCAGGATGCTGACGCGACACCCGTCTACCCGTAGAACAGTTTCTCGAACACGCGCCGGGCGCGGCGGGTCGCGCCGAGGTAGTCCTCCTCGACCTGCGTCGCCGAGCGCGGGGGGTACTCGAGCAGGCGTCCGATGCCGTCCAGCTTCTTGCGATCGACGGGGAGCACGTCGCTCGTCTGCCCGGACAGCAGGGTGTTGGCAGAGCGCAGCCGGCTCGCCAGCCGCCACGCCTCCGTCAAGCGCTCCGCCGAAACGCCGGGCACCAGACCGGCGTCGCGCGCCGCCGCCAAGGCTTCCAGCGTCGACGTCGTGCGCATACCCGGCACAGCATGAGCGTGTGTCAGCTGCAGCAGCTGCACGAGCCACTCCACGTCGCTCAGCGAACCCGGTCCCAGCTTCAGGTGCCGCGCCGGGTCAGCGCCTTGCGGCAGCCGCTCGCTCTCGACCCGGGCCTTGATGCGCTTGATCTCCCGAAGCCCCTGCAGGTCAGCCCTCTCGGGATAGCGCACCTGATCCGCCAGCGCGGTGAAGGCCTCGATCAGCTTGACGCTCCCCGCGAACCCCCGCGCACGAAGCAGAGCCTGCGCCTCCCACGACAACGACCACCGGCGGTAGTACTCGGCATACGCATCGAGAGAGCGCGCCATCGGGCCGTTGCGCCCCTCCGGCCGCAGCCCGGCATCCAGATCCAGCGGCACCCGATGATCCTCGGACTGCGCACGCAACGCCGCCACCAGCTTCAACGCGAGCTCATGCGCCCGCTGTGGATCCACACCGTTCGCGCGATACACGTACATCACGTCGGCATCCGACCCGAAACCCAGCTCACGGCCGCCGAACCGGCCCATCGCGATCACCGAGAAGTCGAGAGCGTCGTCCTCGGGCGGCACGACGCCCGGCCGCACAGCTCGCAGCGTCGCCTGGATCGTCACCTCGGTGATCGTGGTGAGCGCATCCGCGACCTCCTCGATCGAGATGGTCCCGATGATCGCCCCCATCGCGGTGCGCAGCAGCTCCCTCCGCCGCAGCGCCCGCACCGACCGCATCGACTCGTCCACAGAGCCGTGACGTGCCTGGATCGCCCGGGCCTCCTGTTGCAGGGCAACCCCGGAGCGAGGCCTCAGCAGCTCATCGTCGTCGAGCCACGCGGCGGACTCCGGGATCCACTCCATCAGCTCGCCGATGTACCGAGAACCCGACAGAACCCGGGTGAGGCTCTCGGCCGCCGCCGACGAATCGCGCAGCATCCGCAAGAACCACGGCGTGTCACCCAACCGCTCGCTCAACCGCCGGAATGCGACGAGCCCGTAGTCGGGGTCGACACCGTCCGCGAACCACCGGATCATCACCGGCATCAGGTGGCGCTGGATCGTCGCCTTCCGGCTCAACCCGCTCGTCAACGCCGCGATGTGCCGAAGCGCGCCCGCAGGATCGGCGAACCCGATCGCCGCCAGTCGATCGTGCGCCTGCGCGGTCGACAGCGCCCGCTCCTCCGCCGGCAGAGCCGCCACCGCCGACAGCAGCGGACGATAGAACAGACGCACGTGAATGTCGCGCACCTCGCGCTTGACCGACTCCCACAGCTCCCAGATCCCCGGCCCCGAATCGCTGAGTCCGCTCGCACGGGCCAGCACCCGCAGCTCCTCCGGGCGGGCCGGCATCAGATGCGTGCGTCGAAGATTGCGCAGCTGCACACGATGCTCCAGAAGGCGAAGCACCCGATAGTCGCGTGAGAATGCGGATGCCTCGGACCGGCCGATGTAGCCCTCGGCGACCAGCGCGTCCAACGCCTCGAGCGTGCCGCGCTGGCGGATTCGGTCGTCAGACAGACCGTGCACGAGCTGCAGCAGCTGAACCGTGAACTCGATGTCGCGGATCCCGCCCGGCCCCAGCTTGATCTGGAACGCGACATCCGTCGCCGGAATGTGCTCGGTGACCCGCTCCCGCATCCGCTGCACGCTGTCGACGAAGTTCTCGCGCGCGGCGCTCGTCCACACCTTCGGCTGCACCGCCGCGACGTAGGCCTCGCCGAGCTCCACGTCCCCGGCGATCGGACGCGCCTTGAGCAGCGCCTGGAACTCCCAGCTCTTCGCCCATCGGTCGTAGTACGCCAGATGCGAGTCCAGCGTGCGCACGAGCGCGCCCTGCTTGCCCTCGGGCCGCAGATTGGCGTCGACCTCCCACAGCGGCGGCTCGATCTCGATGCTCGAGATGCCGCGCATCGTCTGCACGGCGAGGCGGGTCGCGATATCGACCACACGGCTCTCGCCCAACTCCTCGATCGCGTCGTCGTCGGCACCCGCCACGAAGATCACGTCCACGTCGCTGACGTAGTTCAGCTCGCGCGCTCCGGTCTTGCCCATGCCGATGATGGCCAGCTTCGCCCGCGACACCTGATCGCGGGGGAACAGGCCCGCCCCGGCGGCGCCGCCCGACACCCTCGTGCGGGCGACGGCGAGGGATGCCTCGAGCGCCGCGCCCGCAGCATCCGCCAATCGTGCCGCCACCGAGGGCACATGGTCGACGGGCGAGGCGCTGAGCAGATCGAACGCCGCGATGCGGGCGAGCATGCGGCGGTACCGCACCCGGAGGGCGACCCAGGATGCCTCTCCGCCGTCCGCCGCGAAGCCGTCGACCGCACTCACTGCGTCGAGAAGGGTGTCTCGCAGCTCTCCCCCGGACGGCAGGGAATCGCCCGCTCCGATCAGCTGCGCGAGTTCGCCGGGATGCCGGAGGAAGAAGTCCGCGAACCCGGTCGACGCGCCGAGCAGCGCCCACAGCGCTCGCCAGCCCTTCCCGTCGGACTGCAGTGCACGAACCGCGTCGGGGTCGCGCCGCGCGATCCGTGCCAGTGCGCCGAGCGCCTCGTCGGGATCGGCCGCGACGGAGGCACCGGCCATCGCGGACTCGCGCGAGATGCCGACGGCTTCGACTTCGTCGAGGAGCGCGTCAGCGTCGGCGAGGCCGCTGAATCCCAGGCGCGCGAGATGCGTGAGAGAGCTGGACCGTTCGCTCGCAGACATGCGTCGCTGGGCGGCTCAGAGCATCTCGAGGTTGCTCTTGAGCTCGAACTGCGTGACCTGCGAGCGGTACTCCTGCCACTCGCGACGCTTGTTCAGCAGCACATAGTTGAAGACCTGCTCGCCCAGTGTCTCGGCGACGAGCTCGGACTCCTCCATGTACTCGAGAGCGTGGTCGAGGCTCGCAGGCAGCGGTGCGTAGCCGAGTGCACGGCGTTCCGCGTCGGTCAGCGACCACACGTTGTCCTCGGCCTCGGGAGGGAGCTCGTACTCCTCCTCGATGCCCTTGAGGCCGGCCGCGAGCATGAGCGCATACGAGAGATACGGGTTCGCAGCGGAGTCCAGAGCGCGGTACTCGACGCGCGACGACTGCCCCTTGCTCGGCTTGTAGAGCGGGACGCGTACGAGCGCCGAGCGGTTGTTGTGGCCCCAGCAGATGAAGCTCGGAGCCTCGTCACCGCCCCACAGGCGCTTGTACGAGTTCACGAACTGGTTCGTGACCGCCGAGATCTCGTTCGCGTGGCGCAGGAGTCCGGCGATGAACTGGCGACCGACGCGCGAGAGCTGATACTGCGCGCCCTCTTCGTAGAACGCGTTGACGTCACCCTCGAACAGCGACATGTGCGTGTGCATGCCGCTGCCCGGCTTGCCGCTCAGAGGCTTGGGCATGAACGTCGCGTAGACGCCCTGCTCGATCGCCACCTCTTTGATGACGGTGCGGAACGTCATGATGTTGTCGGCGGTGGCCAGCGCGTCGGCGTACCGCAGGTCGATCTCGTTCTGCCCGGGACCACCCTCGTGGTGGCTGAACTCGACCGAGATGCCGAGGTCTTCGAGCATCCGCACCGAGCGGCGACGGAAGTCGTGCGCCGTGCCGCCGGGCACGTTGTCGAAGTAGCCGGCCGAGTCGACGGGCTCAGGACCGTCCGCTCCGAAGGACGACGACTTGAGCAGGTAGAACTCGATCTCGGGGTGCGTGTAGAACGTGAAGCCGGCATCGGCCGCCTTGGCGAGCGTGCGCTTGAGGACATGACGGGGGTCGGCCACCGCGGGCTGGCCGTCGGGCGTCGTGATGTCGCAGAACATGCGCGCCGTGGGGTCGATCTCGCCGCGCCACGGCAGGATCTGGAACGTCGTGGGGTCGGGGTGGGCGAGCAGATCGGACTCGTACGAACGAGTCAGTCCCTCGATCGCCGAGCCGTCGAACCCGAGACCCTCGGTGAAGGCGCCCTCGACCTCTGCCGGCGCGATCGCAACCGACTTCAGCGTGCCGATGACGTCGGTGAACCACAACCGGACGAACTTGACGCCCCGCTCCTCGATCGTCCTCAGAACGAAGTCACGCTGCTTGTCCATCGCATCCTCTCCGGGCGCCCGAACGGGCCGTAGCCAGACTACTGGTCAGCGCCGGACGCATCCGACGGCGACGAGCCGCTTCAGGAGTCTTCGCGCGCCTCTTCCTCGGCCCACGCGCGGGAGCGCTCACGCATGATCTCAGGGGCCTTCGCGGCCTCCTCGGGCGTCTCGAACGGACCGGCGCGGTCGACGGACGGCGACTCGTAGCCCTTCTCGACCTCGCCTGTCTTGAGGTTGTACCAGTACTTCTCGCTGTCGCTCGTCACGGTCTGCTCCTCGGTCGATCCAGGCCCTCAGCGGCCCTGGCTCGATCCTAGTGACAGCCCGCGCGCACCCGCCCGTCGCGGCTGGATAGGCTGAGCGCATGGCATCTCAGGCGACGCGAGCCGTGGGCGTGGACATCGGCGGCACCGGAATCAAGGCAGGGCTGGTCGATCTCGTCAAGGGCGAGCTCCTCAGCGACCGGATCAAGGTCTCCACACCCGCCGGAGCAGAGCCCGAAGACGTGCTGAAGGCCGTCACCGAGGTGCTCGCCACGCTCGACGTCTCGCACGACGCCATCCCGCTCGGTGTCGCGTTCCCGGCGATCGTGAAGAGCGGGCGCACCCTGTCGGCCGCGAACGTGTCCGACAAGTGGATCGACTTCGAAGCCGAGAAGTTCTTCGAGGACGGGCTGGGCCGCGACATCCACTTCGCGAACGACGCCGACGTCGCCGGCGTCGCCGAAGTGCGCTACGGCGCCGCGAAGGACAAGCCCGGACTGACCATCCTGACGACCCTCGGCACCGGCATCGGCTCGGCGCTGCTCTACAACGGCGTCCTGGTACCCAACTCCGAACTCGGTCACGTGCAGCGCGCGAAGCACGGGAAGGATGCCGAAGCCTTCGCCGCGTACTCCGCGATGGAGCGCGAGGATCTGTCGTGGGAGCAGTGGGCGAAGCGGCTGCAGTGGTACTACAGCTACATCGAGTTCCTCTTCAGCCCCGACCTCTTCATCGTCGGCGGCGGGGTGTCCAAGCACGCCGACCAGTTCCTGCACCTGCTGGATCTGCGCACACCGATCGTCCCGGCCGTGCACCGCAACAACGCGGGCATCATCGGGGCTGCGGCGCTCGCGCTGGGCTGAGCGCCGCAGGAGAGGGCGAATGGGCCGGCCTGTACGCCGGGTTCTGTCCGGGGGCGTGAGCCCCGTGGACGGTCATCTCTCTCGGCGACACGTTGCCGTGCCGCTCCAGCGGCCTACCCGGGGACTCGGCGAGCCGCGTCGTCATCCCCTGTCTGGCCTTGCTCCGGGCGAGGTTTACCCTGCGGGCCGCGTCACCGCGGCCCCGGTGGTCTCTTACACCACCCTTTCACCCTTACCCCGGTCGGAACCGGGGCGGTCTGCTCTCTGTGGCACTGTCTCGCGGATCACTCCGGGTGGGTGTTACCCACCGCCCTGCCCTGTGGAGCCCGGACGTTCCTCGGCGCGGGAGACCCGCGACGCGACCGTCCAGCCGACCCATTCGCACGGTCGATTCTAGTCGGCGGGACACGGCGCGTCGCTCACGTCATCTCTCGTCAAGTCGGCCGTCGTCATGTAAGCTGGCGCCACTCGTATCTGGGGATGCGGGTGGTTCGTCTGGGAAAACGGACCGCAGGTTTCACTCGACGCGCCGTCGCGCGTCGCAAACAGCCACTGGGGAGGCTGAATCATGTTGCGTAAAACTCTTTCTGTGATCGCTGTCGCAGCGTTCATCGCGGTATCCACGCCAATGGCGGCATCCGCTGTCGAGGAAGACCCGTACACTCCGCACGAGCCGACTGCAGCGACGCTCGCAGGCTCGGTCGCGGTCGGTGAGTGCGTCGCCGACGTGCCGTACATCCACTACGACATCACGCTGACGGATCCCGACGAGCAGTCGACCGGAAACGTCGCATCGCTGGTGCTCTCCAGCGGTTCGAACATCGTCACGGTTCCGCTGGGAACCCTGGTCGACAACCACCTCTCCGGCACGGTCCTCTGGCCCGGCGCCTCGGTGGACGACGAGGGCAACCCGAGCGGATGGCCGGGCTGGGCATTCGTGGACGGCACCTGGGTCGAGACCTCGGGCAACTTCGCCTGGACCCGCGGCAGCATCTCCGCGGTCATCAAGGTGAACCCCGAGCTGTCGGTCCCGCTGTCGTACCCGGCAGCCACGCCGAACTGCGCGACCACGCCTCCGACGGCGCTCTCGCCGGAGTCGCCCGCATCCGTCGGCGACCCCGCACTCGCGGCCACCGGCGGTTCGCTGCCGTACATCGCTGCCGGTGTCGGCGTCGCGCTCGTCGGTCTCGGCGCCGCGGTCGTCGTCTACCGTCGCCGCTCCGCTCGCTCCTGAGGTGATGCGGGCGGTAACGCGCCCATCGAGAATCGTGCTCATCGTGGGCGCCGCCATTCTGGTGGCGGCGCTCGCGTGGGTCGCGTGGATCGGTGTGCGCGGGTGGCTGGCGAAGGAGGAGCTCGACAGTGCACGCGCGCTGACGAGCGACCTTCGCGACGCCGTGGAGTCGGGTGACCTGGATGCGGCGTCGGCGACGACGGAGCGGATGCTGGCACACGCCGAGGCAGCGTCGGGATTGACGTCCGACCCGCTCTGGCGAGGGGCCGAGGTCGTTCCTGTTGCCGGCGCCAATCTTGCCGCCGCCCGTGTGATCTCGGCAGAGCTGACCGAGGTCCTCTCCGGCGCGGCGCTTCCCATGATGGAGAGCGCCCGGCTGCTGGTGGATCAACTCCGACTGCCCGAAGGCGGCATCGACACCGCGCTGCTCGCGAGCCAGCAGCCCGCGTTCGATGACGCGCGCGCGACACTGGCGGCATCCGCCGACGAACTCGGCCAGATCGACCCCGACACGCTGGCGCCACCGGTGGGTGATGCGGTCCGGCAGCTCGACGATGCCGTGTCCGACCTGCTGCCGATCGTGGGGGCGCTCGACGACACCGCCGCCGTGCTGCCCACTTCGCTCGGATCCGCCGGACCGCGCACGATCCTCGTGATGCTCCAGAACAACGCCGAGCTGCGCACCGCCGGCGGCATCACCGGTTCGTTCGTCGAGCTCCGCGCGGACGCGGGCAAGCTCACGCTGGTCTCCCAGGCCGACTCGTCCGAGTTCGAGCGGACGGCCTCGCCCATCATCCCGATCCCCGCCGCGACGCTGGCGCTCTACGGCGACCAGGTGGGCCGGTTCGTGCAGAACGCGACGATGCCCGCCGACTTCGACCTCTCCTCTCGGCTCGTCTCCCAGTGGTGGCAGGCCCGCACGGGAAGCGCGCCCGACACGGTGCTCTCGGTGGACCCGCTGGTGCTCCGATCGCTGCTCAGCGTGACCGGGCCCATCGCGACCGAGCAGGGCACGATCACTGCGGACGACCTCGTCGATCAGCTCCTCGTCGAGCCGTACATGTCACTCGACGCGGCCGCTCAGACCGCGAAGTTCCGCACGACGGCGGCCGCGGTCTTCACTCAGGTCGCCGACTTCGACATCGATCCGGTCGCTTTCGCCACGGCGCTGGCCGCGCCGATCGCGGAGGGCCGGATCTCCGTGTGGAGCGTGCACCCCGACGAGCAGGAGATCCTCGCGCAGACGTCGCTCGCAGGCCCCGCGGCGCGCCAGCGGGCAGCCGGCCCGGACGCCTTCGCCGTGTACTTCAACGATGCGACCGGCGGCAAGATGGACAGCCTCCTCGACGTGGCGATCGCCGCCGGGAGCGCCAGCTGCCGCGCCGACGACCGACAGGACGTCGTCGTATCGGTGACCCTCACCAACACCGTCGAACCGAACGCGGTGGCGACGCTTCCCACGGCGATGACCGGAGGCGGGCACTTCGGTGCGCGCGTCGGGAACATCGCGACGAACGTCTCGGTCTCGGCGCCGGAGGGCTCGTTCTTCGGCGGCGTGAGCGTCGCCGGGGAGCCGCTGCTCTCGGTGGACGTCGAAGAGGAAGGCCTGTCGGTGAGCTCGGCGCGGGTGGAGCTCGCACCCGGCGAGACCCGGACTGTCGAGTTCCGCTTCATCGCCGCACGCACGGAGCCGGTCGAACCGACGTTGCTGCACACGCCGCTCATCGGCGACGTCGCGGTGTCGGTGGGCAAGGTCGAGTGCGGCTGAGCTAGTCCTTGAGGGCGATCTCCGACACGCGGACGTCGAGAAGGAAGTCCAGCGGGAAGTCGCCGAACAGCAGACGACCGGCTGACGCCGCGGCATCCGTCACCGCCTCCGCGACCTGATCTGCCAGGGCTTCGGGTGTGTGCACGATGACCTCGTCGTGAAGGAAGAACGCGAGGTGCGGCCGCGTCGCGAACACGGGGCCCGATCGCGGTGCGGACTGCTCGTCGCCGACGGGAGGCAGCGCTTCGAGCCGTCCGCGCAGGTCGGCGAGCCAGGCCAGCGCCCACTCCGCTGCCGTGCCCTGCACCACGAAATTGCGGGTGAACCGGCCGCGGTCGCGCGCCCATCGCTTCGCGCGCGTCTCCTCCGCGCCCGACGCATCGGCCTCTGTCGCACGGGACTGCGCGGAGAACCACTCGGGCGACGGCCGCGGCGAGGTGCGGCCGAGCCAGGTCGAGACCACCCCGCCGTCCTCCCCCGTGCGGGCCGCGTCGTCGACGAGGCCCATCGCGCGCGGATACGCGCGCCGCAGACGGGGAACGAGGCGCCCCGACTCCCCCGTCGTCGCGCCGTACATCGCGCCGAGCATGGCGATCTTCGCCTCTTGCCGCGTCGCGACGGCACCGCTGTCGACGATGCCGGCGTAGAGGTCGCGTCCTCGCGCCGCATCGGCGAGGGCGATGTCGCTCGACATCGCGGCCAGCACGCGCGGCTCGAGCTGTGCGACGTCGGCGACGACGAGCTTCCATCCGGGATCGGCGCGCACCGCCTCGCGAAGCTGGCGTGGCAGCTGCAGCGCTCCCCCGCCCGAAGAGGCCCACCGCCCGGTGACGACTCCGCCGGGCACATAGACGGGGCGGAACCGCCCCTCGTCGACCCATTCGTCGAGCCAGGCCCATCCGTTGGCCGACAGGAGACGCGAGAGCTTCTTGTACTCGATCAGCGGTTCCACGACCGGATGCTTCTGCTCGGCCAGCTCCCACCTGCTGGTGGATTCGACCAGCACGCCCACGCGGTGAAGCGATCGCAGGAGCTTCTGCTGCGAGTCGAGGCTGGCCGAGGGATCGCCGAGCGCCTCGCGCACTCGACCCGCGGCCGCGGCGAGCCGTGCCGGTTGACCGCCGCCCGGCGGACGCTCGCCGAGGATGTCGACGAGGATGCGGTCGTGTTCGGACGAGTCCCACGGCACTCCCGCCGCCCGCAGCTCCTCCGCGATGAGGGCGCCGGCCGACTCCGCGGCCGTCAGGAGTCGCAGGCGGACCGCGTCGGACGACTCCGCGATCGCGTCACGTTGACGTGTGAACTCGGCGACCACCTCATCGAGGTCGGCAGGAAGTCCCGCCGGCTGATGCGACTCGTCGAGATCGAACAGGGCCGGCGCGGTCGCCGGCGCGGCCTCGTGAGGCGCGGCATCCCATGCAGGCGCATGTCCGACAGCGGCCGACTCGGGCACGAGGGCGGAGTCGCGCAGAATGGCGTGCACCAATCGCAGGTCGTGGCACCGGCCGATGCGCACGCCGTCGGCGAGGAGGGCCGCGTACCATCGCGGCGCGTCGTTCCACACCCACCGCGGAGACCAGCGTGCTTCGCTGTCGGCCACCCAGGACGACAGCGCGGATGCCTCCACCTGCCGCCTGTCGAGCTCGGCGCCGCCGGCGTCCAGGAGCGCCGCATCGATATGCCCACCCGCCCTCCCCAGGGCGATCCAGGCGGGAGGGCTAGGACTGGCCCGCGTCGAGGTCACGTCGGAAGCTCTCTCGAAGGTCCATCGACTCGTTGGCGACGGCATCCGCTCGAGCGTTCTCGGCGCGAGGGACCCACTCGAACGCGACGTCACGCTCGGCGATGAGCGCGCGGGCGCGCCGCGCCTGCGCCTGCATGTCGGGATGCGCGATGCGCCACCGCCCGGACATCTGCTCCACCACGAGACGCGAGTCCATGCGGACGATCACCGAGGCCGCCGGGTCGCGGTCGAATGCCGCCTCGACCCCCGCGATCATTCCCGCGTACTCGGCGACGTTGTTGGTCGCGACGCCCATGTAGACGCCGACCTCCGTCAGCTCGGCACCGCTCGCGGCGTCGACCACCACCGCGCCGCCCGCAGCCACGCCCGGATTGCCGCGGGAACCCCCGTCGGCCTCGACGACGAGGTGCCGGCTCACAGTCCCGAGTCGTAGGTGCGGACCAGGATGCTGCCGCACTCGGGGCAGTACACGACGGCATCCTCCGCAGCCTGGCGAAGGGCGTTGAGGTCGGTGCCCGAGAGCACCATGTTGCAGCCCTCGCACGTGCGGGCGCGGAGGATCGCAGCGCCCGCGCTGCGAACGGCGAGCTTCTCGTACTCGGCGAGGAGATCAGCCGGCACCGAGCCCGCCAGAGCGGCACGATCACGGGTGGCAGCGTCGAACGCGGCCGTCGCCTCGGCGACCACGCGCTTGGCCTCGGCGCTCAGCTCGGCACCCTGCGCATTCGTCTCGGCGATGAGCGCCTCCTGGGCGGCGACCGACGCATCCGCCTGCTCCAGGCGCTCCATCACCTCGAGCTCGGCGTCTTCGAGGTCGGACTTGCGTCGGGCCAAGGACGCCAGCTCGCTCTCGAGGCCCTGCGCCTCCTTGGAGTTGCTCGACGTCGCCAAGCGCCCGGCGTCACGGGCGCTGCGGGCGTCGACGACCGCGACATCCGACTCGATGCGTGACAGCTCGGCGCGAAGGTCGTCACGCGATCCGAGCCGCGCGGTGAGCTCCTGCGACAGCGTCTGGCGCTGCGCCAGCAGCTCCTGGACGCGGGCTGCCTGCGGCGGATTCCTGCGGGCGTGGTCGGCCTGACGGATGCGGGCGTCGAGGCCTGCGACCTCGACGAGGCGGAGCTGGTCTGCGGGGCTGGCGTTCACGACACCAACCTACCCGGGCATCGACGCCCCCGCGCCGCGGGACTAGCATTCAACGACCGGTCCCCACCAGGAAGGCGAGAACAATGAGCGTTCTGCGCACCAAGTCCGTCGAGCAGTCGATCGCCGACACCGATGAACCGGAGTTCCGGCTCAAGAAATCGCTGACTGCTCTCGATCTGACGGTCTTCGGCATCGGAGTCGTGATCGGAGCGGGCATCTTCACGCTGACGGGACGCGCTGCACACGAGGTGGCGGGACCCGCGATCGTCATCAGCTTCGCGGTCGCCGCCATCGCATGCACCCTTGCCGCGCTCTGCTACGCGGAGTTCGCGTCCACCGTGCCGGTGTCGGGATCGGCCTACACCTTCTCGTACTCGTCGCTCGGCGAACTGTTCGCCTGGATCATCGGGTGGGATCTCATCCTCGAGATGTTCCTCGGTGCGAGCGTGGTCGCCCAGGGATGGAGTGCCTACCTCGGCACCCTCATGGAGCAGCTCGGCGCACCGATCCCGAAGGAGATCGGCTACGGCGGAACCGTCGACGTCATGGCGATCGTGCTCGTGGTGGTGCTCGGGGCGCTCATGACCTTCGGGATCAAGGAATCGCTGCGGGTCAACATGGTGCTGGTCGCGGTGAAGCTGTTCATCGTCCTCTTCGTGATCGTCGCCGGCCTGCTGTTCGTCAATCCCGCGAACTGGTCGCCTTTCGTCCCCGAGGCGGTCCCCGCCGAGTCGGAGTCCGGGCTCACGCAGCCGTTGCTCCAGTTCCTCTCGGGGATCGAGCCCACCGCCTTCGGCGTCGGAGGGATCTTCGCCGGTGCCGCGCTGGTCTTCTTCGCCTACATTGGATTCGACGTGGTGGCCACGACCGCCGAGGAGACGAAGAACCCGCAGCGCGACCTGCCGATCGGCATCATCGCGTCTCTGGTCATCTGCACGCTGCTCTACTGCGCCGTCGCCCTCGTCGTCACGGGGATGGTCCCCTACCAGGACCTCGACCCCAACGCGGCGCTCGCGAACGCGTTCGTCTTCCACGGCGCGGACTGGATGGCCGTGCTCATCTCCGCGGGCGCCGTCGCCGGACTCACCACCGTCGTGCTCACGCTGCTCATCGGCGCGACCCGCATCATCTTCGCGATGTCGCGCGATGCGCTGCTCCCCGTGCGCCTCGCGAAGGTGCACCCCCGCTTCCGCACCCCGTGGGTCATCTCGATCGTCGTCACGGCGATCGTCGCGATCGTCGCCGGCTTCACTCCCATCGGAGTGCTGGAGCAGATGGTGAACATCGGCACGCTGTCGGCCTTCGTCCTCGTGTCCGTCGGTGTGATCGTGCTGCGCCGAAAGCGGCCCGACCTCAAGCGCTCGTTCCGCGTGCCCCTCAGCCCGTGGCTGCCCGCGTTGTCGGCTCTCATCTGCATCTACCTGATGCTGAACCTCTCGGTGGAGACCTGGCTGCGCTTCCTCATCTGGCTCGCCGCGGGCTTCGTCATCTACTTCGTCTACTCGCGACGGCACTCCCGCATCGGGCAGCCGGGATACGAGGAGTTCGCGCTGCCGCACGTCGTCTCGCATCAGCGCGACGACACGAGCGGCGACTCGCGAACCTGAACGGTGGGCCCTGCCGGGATCGAACCGACGACATCCACGGTGTAAACGTGGCGCTCTACCAGCTGAGCTAAAGGCCCTCGCCGCCCAGTCTAGGAGGTGCATCCCTGCGGCCCCGGACTGGGTAGGCTGAGAGACGGTGCGTTGTGCACGGCGAACAAAGCCTGCACCGCTTCGGTAGCGAATAGCTGGCACGATCTGCCAGACGACGAAAGGTCATCTGTGACTGTCAACGATCAGGATCCGTACTCGCAGGACCCCCTCGACAGCGATCCCGATGAGACCTCCGAGTGGCAGGAATCCCTGCAGCAGCTCGTGCAGGCCAAGGGCCACGGACGTGGCCGCGAGATCATGCTCAGCCTGCTCCAGACCTCGCACGAGCTTCAGCTGAACGTGCCCCAGGTCCCCACCACGGACTACATCAACACCATCGCGCCCGACAACGAGCCCGAGTTCCCCGGTGACGAGGAGCTCGAGCGGCGCTACCGTCGCTGGCTGCGCTGGAATGCCGCGATCACGGTGCACCGCGCGCAGCGCCCGGGCATCGGCGTCGGCGGCCACATCTCCACCTACGCGTCGTCGGCGTCGCTGTACGAAGTCGGCTTCAACCACTTCTTCCGCGGCCTCGACGACCCGACCGGCGGCGACCAGATCTTCATCCAGGGCCACGCCTCCCCCGGCATCTACGCGCGCTCGTTCCTCGAAGGACGCCTCAGCGAGACGCAGCTCGACGGCTTCCGTCAGGAGAAGTCGAAGGCCCCGGACGGCATCCCGTCGTACCCGCACCCGCGCCTGATGCCGGAGTACTGGCAGTTCCCGACGGTGTCGATGGGCCTCGGTCCGATCAATGCGATCTACCAGGCGATGTCGAACAAGTACCTCACCAACCGCGGGATCAAGGACCTCTCGAACTCCCACGTGTGGGCGTTCCTCGGCGACGGCGAGATGGACGAGGTCGAGAGCCGCGGTCAGCTCCAGGTGGCCGCGAACGAGGGCCTCGACAACCTGACGTTCGTCGTCAACTGCAACCTGCAGCGCCTCGACGGGCCGGTGCGCGGCAACGGCAAGATCATCCAGGAGCTCGAGAGCTTCTTCCGCGGTGCGGGCTGGAACGTCATCAAGGTCGTGTGGGGCAGCGGGTGGGACGAACTGCTCTCGAAGGATGCCGACGGCGCCCTCGTCCACCTGATGAACACGACTCCGGACGGCGATTTCCAGACCTATCGTGCTGAGGACGGCGCGTTCATCCGCGAGCACTTCTTCGGTCGCGATGAGCGCACGGCAGCCCTCGTGAAGGACTGGTCCGACGAGGACATCTGGGGCAAGCTGCGCCGCGGCGGTCTCGACTACCGCAAGGTCTACGCCGCGTACAAGGCCGCGACCGAGCACAAGGGGCAGCCCACCGTCATCCTGGCGAAGACCATCAAGGGCTACGGCCTCGGTCACCACTTCGAGGGCCGCAATGCGACCCACCAGATGAAGAAGATGACGCTGCAGGACCTCAAGTACTTCCGCGACTCGATGCGGATCCCGATCTCGGACGAGCAGCTCGACGAGAACCCGTACCTGCCGCCGTACTACAACCCCGGCCCGCAGGACGAGACGATCCAGTACATGCTGGATCGCCGTCGGTCGCTGGGCGGATTCCTGCCCGAGCGCCGCAGCCACCACGTCGGCCTCCAGCTGCCCGGTGACGACGCGTACGCGCTGCCGAAGAAGGGCTCGGGCACGCAGGAGATCGCCACGACGATGGCGTTCGTGCGCCTGCTGAAGGACCTCCTCCGTGCGAAGGACTTCGGTCACCGCATCGTGCCGATCATCCCCGACGAGGCGCGTACGTTCGGCATGGACGCGTACTTCCCGACCGCGAAGATCTACAACCCGCACGGCCAGAACTACACGTCTGTGGACCGTGAGCTGCTCCTCGCCTACAAGGAGAGCCCGCAGGGACAGATCATCCACGTCGGCATCAACGAGGCGGGCGCTCTCGCGGCGTTCACCGCGGCCGGCACCTCGTACGCGACACACGGCGAGCCGCTGATCCCGGTCTACGTCTTCTACTCGATGTTCGGGTTCCAGCGCACCGGCGACGCCCAGTGGGCCGCCGGCGACCAGATGGCACGCGGATTCATCATCGGCGCCACCGCGGGCCGCACCACGCTGACCGGCGAGGGCCTGCAGCACGCGGACGGCCACTCGCAGCTGCTCGCATCGACGAACCCGGCGACGGTCTCCTACGACCCCGCCTACGGCTACGAGATCGCGCACATCGTCCGCTCGGGAATCGAGCGGATGTACGGCGGGAACCACCCGGACCCCAACGTCATGTACTACCTGACGGTGTACAACGAGCCGCTGGTCATGCCGGCGGAGCCCGAGGGTGTCGACGTCGACGGCATCGTGCGCGGCATCCACCGCATCTCCTCCCCCGAGGGCGACGGGCCGCGTGCCCAGATCCTCGCTTCGGGTGTCGGCGTGCCGTGGGCGCTCGAAGCGCAGCAGCTGCTGCGCGACGACTGGGGCGTGCAGGCCGATGTGTGGTCGGTGACCTCGTGGAACGAGCTGCGCCGCGACGGCCTCGCCGCTGACGAGCACAACTTCCTGCACCCGTCGGACGAGCCGCGCACCGCGTACATCACGCAGAAGCTCGACGGCGCGGCGGGCCCGGTCGTCGCCGTGAGCGACTTCATGCACGCCGTGCAGGACCAGATCCGCCCGTGGGTGCCGAACCGCTTCGTGACGCTCGGAGCCGACGGCTTCGGGTTCTCCGACACGCGCGCGGCCGCACGCCGGTACTTCAAGATCGACGGTCCGTCGATCGTCGTTCGCACGCTCCAGGCCCTCGCGGCCGACGGTGTCGTGGATCGCGGACTCGCAGCCCAGGCCATCGAGAAGTACCGCCTGCACGATGTGACGGCCGGCACGAGCGGAAACGCCGGCGGCGAGAGCTGACCGGAGCGATGCCCGCCCCCGCCTCGATGGACAAGACCGAGACGCTCGCCTGGTTGCGGCGCATCTCGGGCGACCTCGCGACGGCCACCATCAAGCGCCTGGAGGACACGCTCCCCTGGTACGCCGACATGCCGCCGGCGCGGCGGTCGGCGGTGGGACTGGTGGCGCAGGCGGGCATCACCTCGTTCATCTCCTGGTACGAGGATCCGACGTCCACCCCGTGGATCGCGGCCGACATCTTCGCGGTGGCGCCGCGCGAGCTCCTGCGCAGCGTGAGCCTGCAGCAGACGCTCCAGCTCATCCGCGTGACCGTCGAGATCACCGAGGAACGCGTCGCCGGCAAGGGCGAGCACCTGCGGGAGGCGATCCTGCTCTACTCGCGCGACGTCGCCTTCGCCGCCGCCGACGTCTACGCGCGCGCAGCCGAGGCCCGCGGGCTCTGGGATGCCCGCCTCGAGGCCCTCGTCGTCGACTCGATCCTGACGGGAGAGGCCGACGAGGAGCTGCCCAGCCGCATCGCCGCCCTCGGCTGGCACGGTCACGGCGAGGTCGCGGTGCTCGTGGGCACGACACCCCCGCAGTTCGACATCGATCAGCTGCGGCGCACCGCGCGCAAACTGGGTGTCGACGTGCTGATCGGGGTGCAGGGATCGCGTCTCGTGCTCGTGCTGGGTCGCGCCGAGCCTCCCACTCGTCCCGATGACGTCCCTTCCGATCTCCCGTTCACGGAGATCGCCAAGCGCCTCGAACCGGGCTTCGGCCCCGGCTTCCTCGTGCTGGGACCGACCGTTCCCGCACTCGTCGACGCCGGCCAGAGCGCCCGCGCCTCTCTCGCCGGCTTCGCGGTCGCCCGGGCCTGGCGCCACGCCCCGCGCCCTGTCGAGGCTGATGACCTGCTGCCCGAGCGCGCACTCGCGGGCGACCCGCTCGCCAAGCTGACCCTGGTCGATCGCATCTACCGCCCGCTCCAGGCGCACAGCGCCGATCTCGTGACGACGCTGTGGAGCTACCTCGACAACGGCCGTTCGCTCGAGGCGACCGCGCGTGAGCTCTTCGTTCACCCGAACACCGTGCGCTACCGGCTCAAGCGCGTATCCGAGGTGATCGGGTGGGACGCCACGGGTCCCCGTGAGGCGCTCATCCTGCAGACCGCGCTGATCCTGGGATCGATCGGGACGGATGCCACCCGCCGCCGGGCACCGCAGGCACGCCGTTCGGCGCCCTGATCTGTACACCTCGCACAAACGCTCCCGCAATTCTTGTGTCGGGATCGCCAGAACCGGGGGCTCGATCCTTGGCAGGATGGAAAAGTGAGAATCGCCGTCTTCCCTGGGCAGGGCTCGCAGTCCCCCGGATTCCTGTCCCCCTGGCTCGCCCTCGACGGCGCAGCCGACCGGCTTTCGCAGTACTCGGAGTGGTCGGGTGTCGATCTCGTCGCGGCCGGGACCGAATGGGATGCCGAGCAGATCCGCGACACGCAGGTCGCTCAGCCGCTCATCGTCGCGGCCAGTCTGCTGTCGTGGAACGCCCTCCCGACCCGTGACGCCGTCGTCGGTGTCGCAGGCCACTCGGTCGGCGAGTTCGCGGCCGCGGCGGCCGCCGGCATCCTGAGCGAAGAGGACGCGCTGCGCCTCGTCGGCATCCGCGGCCGAGCGATGGCCGAGGCCGCAGCGGCGGAGAAGACCGGCATGAGCGCGGTGATCGGCGGGGACGAGGCATCCGTCGTCTCCCGGCTCGAAGAACTCGGCCTCACGCCCGCCAACTACAACGGCGGCGGACAGCTCGTAGCCGCGGGCGCCCTCGACGCCCTCGCGCAGCTGTCGGCCGAACCGCCGGCCGGCACGCGCGTCATCCCGCTCCAGGTGGCGGGCGCTTTCCACACCCGCTACATGGCGCCGGCCGTCGACACACTGCGCACGGCAGCGACGCAGGTGGCGGCATCCGATCCCCGCGTGACCGTGTGGACCAACCGCGATGGATCGTCCGTGGCATCAGGGAGCGAGTTCGTCGGACTGCTCGTCGAGCAGGTCGCGTCGCCGGTCCGCTGGGACCTGTGCATGGCGGCCTTCTCTTCCGCTGGTGTGTCGGGCATCGTTGAGCTGTCGCCCGCGGGTACGCTCACGGGGCTCGCGAAGCGGGCACTGCGCGGCGTCCCCGCTGTCGCCGTCAAGACTCCCGACGACCTCCCGACGGCAGCCGATCTCCTCGGCTCCGCCGGCGCATGACCGGAGAACCCCGCATGACCCCCACACTCGTCCAGGCCACCGGCGCAGCCCACACGCGCATCTACTCGTACGGGGCTGCCCGCGGTGAGATCGCCGTGCCCAACGACGACCTCGTCGGCCCCATCGACTCGAGCGACGAGTGGATCCGGCAGCGCACCGGCATCGTCACGCGCACGCGCGCCGTCCCCGGGACCGACGCGATCGACCTCGCAACCGACGCTGCCCGAGAGGCGATCGAGCGTTCGGGAGTGGACGCCGCGAAGATCGACGCGGTCATCGTCGCCACCATCAGCAACCCGAAGCAGACCCCTTCGGTGTCGGCGATCGTCGCCGACCGCGTCGGATCCAACCCCGCCGCGGCCTACGACGTGAACGCCGCGTGCGCCGGTTTCGCCTACGGCGTCGCGCAGGCCGACGCGCTCATCCGTGCCGGCGCGGCGAACTACGCACTCGTGATCGGCACCGAGAAGCTCAGCGACGTCGTCGATCCCGCCGACCGCAGCATCTCGTTCCTCCTCGGCGATGGGGCGGGAGCCGTGGTGATCGGTCCGAGCGACACGCCCGGCATCGGACCGACGGTGTGGGGCTCGGACGGCTCGAAGGCCGAGGCGGTGGGCATGAACCACACCCTGACTGACTTCCGCGACGGTCTCGCGCCGTGGCCGACGCTCCGCCAGGAGGGCCCGACGGTCTTCCGCTGGGCGGTGTGGGAGATGGTGAAGGTCGCACGACAGGCGCTCGAGGCCGCCGGGGTCGAAGCATCCGATCTCGCCGCCTTCGTACCTCACCAGGCGAACATGCGCATCATCGACGAGTTCGCCAAGCAGCTGGGCCTGCCCGAGAGCGTCGTGATCGGTCGCGACATCGAGACCACCGGCAACACGTCGGCCGCATCGATCCCGCTCGCGACGCACCGCCTGCTCGAGGAGCATCCGGAGCTCAGCGGCGGGCTCGCGCTTCAGATCGGCTTCGGAGCCGGTCTGGTGTTCGGCGCGCAGGTCGTCGTGCTCCCCTGAGCCGGGCCGAGGCCGACCCTAGACTTGACCCGGACCACCCGGTCCCGCACCCCGAAGAAACAGGAGAAACCATGGCATTCAGCAGCGACGAGGTCCTTGCCGGGCTCGCCGAGCTCATCACCGACGAGACGGGCATCTCGGCCGACGAGGTCGCCCTCGAGAAGTCGTTCACCGACGACCTCGACATCGACTCGATCTCGATGATGACGATCGTCGTGAACGCCGAGGAGAAGTTCGGCGTCACGATTCCCGACGACGAGGTCAAGAACCTCAAGACCGTCGGCGACGCCGTCAGCTACATCACGTCGAACCAGGCGTAGGACCACCCCGGTGGGGGCCTCGGCCCCCACCGGTCAACACTCGAGGACCTTGATCTCATGAGCACACCCCGCATCGTCGTCACCGGCATCGGCGCGTCCACCCCGCTCGGGGGGAACGCACCCGACACCTGGGCGGCCCTCCTGGGAGGGGCGTCGGGCGCCCACACTCTCGAGTACGACTGGGTGGAGGAGTACCAGATCCCGGTCACGTTCGCCGCCGAGGCGCTCGTGCGGCCCGACACCGTGCTCGATCGCCCCGTCGCCAACCGCCTGGACCCGTCCGCGCAGTTCGCGCTCGTCGCGGCTCTCGAGGCATGGGCGGATGCCGGAAGCCCCGAGGTCGACCCGGAGCGGTTCGCCGTGGACTTCGCAACGGGGATCGGCGGTCTGCAGACCACGCTCGCCGCCTGGGACGTCCTCAAGAGCAAGGGTCCGCGCCGCGTCATGCCGATGAGCGTGCCGATGCTGATGCCCAACGCGCCGGCGGCGGCAGTGTCGATGCACCTGGGGGCGCGCGGGTATGCCCGCACGGTCGCGTCCGCGTGCGCCTCGAGCACCGAATCGCTCGTGAACGCGTACGAGGCTCTGAAGGCCGGAGAGGCCGACGTGATCATCGCGGGCGGCTCCGAAGCCGTCATCCATGGACTCACGCTCGCCGCGTTCGCCGCGATGCAGGCGCTCTCCAAGCGCAACGACTCCCCCGAGACCGCCTCGCGGCCGTACAGCGTCGACCGCGACGGCTTCGTGATGGGCGAGGGCGCCGCGTGCCTCGTGCTCGAGACCGAGGAGCACGCCAAGGCCCGTGGCGCGAAGATCTACGCCGAGATCGTCGGCGGTGGCATCACCGCGGACTCGTACCACATCACCGCACCCGAGCCCGAGGGCCTCGGCGCATCGCGCGCCGTCCGGAAGGCGCTCGAGCAGGCCGGCGCGACCCCCGACGAGGTCACGCACATCAATGCCCACGCCACCTCCACACCCACCGGCGACATCGCCGAGTACAAGGCGCTGCGCAGCGTGTTCGGCGAGCGGGTGCACGACATCCCCGTCTCCGCGACGAAGGGGGCGACCGGCCACCTGCTGGGCGGCACCGGCGCCCTCGAGGCGATCTTCACGATCCTCGCGCTGCGCGACCGCGTCGCGCCGCCGACGATCAACATCTCGACGCAGGACCCGGAGATCCCGCTCCGCGTCTCCGGCGAGGTCGTGCCCCTCGGAGACGGCCCGCAGCTCGCGATCAGCAATTCGTTCGGCTTCGGCGGCCACAACGCCGTCGTCGCGATCCGCTCGGTCTGACGCCTCGCGCCAGACGCGAAGACGCCCCCGGGATTCCTCCGGGGGCGTCTGTCGTGTCAGGCGGTGATTCGCGTTCCCGCGGCCCGGGATTCGTCTTCCTCCGAGCCTCGGTAGTGACGCCTCGCCCGCCTGAGCGTGTGCGGGTCAGCCGACCTTGTGCAGCCACACCACGGGCGCGTCGTCGCTCGCGTGGCGGAAGGGCTCGAGCTCTTCGTCCCACGCGGCGCCGAGCGCGACCTGCAGCTCGCGGTGCAGTTCGAGCATGTTGCCGGCGGCGACCTCCATCGCGTACCGGACGCGGTCTTCGCCGATCACGACGTTGCCCGCCGTGTCGGTCTGCGCGTAGTGGATCCCGAGCCCCGGCGTGTGGAGCCAGCGGCCGCCGTCACTGCGCGGTGTCGGATCCTCGCTCACCTCGAAGCGCAGGTGCTCCCAGCCGCGGATCGCGGTCGCCAGCGCTGCACCGGTGCCGGCCGGACCCTCCCAGTAGTGCTCCGTACGGCGTGCACCGTGGAGGACCGGCTGGTCCGCCCAGTCGAAGCTCACCGCCCGCCCCAGGGCTCGGCCGACAGCCCACTCCAGGTGGGGGCACAACGCGCGTGGCGCAGAGTGAATGTAGATCACTCCACGCGCCTGTGGTGTCGCCATGATCTCTCCGTTTCATCAGGTGCGTCTTCCCCAACGACCTGATACGGCGCTCTGGCGATATTCGATTGTGCTGTGGCCATTATCGCCCACGGCGCAGGGGAATGACAAGCGTGTCATTCGGCCTGTCGCGGCATCCGCCTCACGACGAACGCCCCGGCCGAAGGGCCGGGGCGTTCGAAGGATGCGTTGGGTCAGGCCTCGCTCATGACGTCGACCGCCGCCTGGCCCTTGGCTGCGTAGTATGCCGCGCGCGCGGCATCCTTCCGAGCCTGCTCGGCATAGCCGGCCTCGAGCACGTCCTGCGCGACGGGGAAGTTCTCGGTGTGGTTCACGCCGTTGTACTTCTCGATGTACGCGTCGAGCTCGGGGCCGGAGGTCCACGAGGTGATGAGGCAGTAGCGCGGCTCGTCGCCCGTGTGCGTGGCGGCGTGCCAGAGGCGCTGCGTGTCGATGATGAGCTGCGCACCGGCCGGCAGCGCGATGCGCACCTCGCCCTCGGGGTCGGTGCGGTTCTCGCGCAGGACGAAGAAGCTGTCCTTGTCGTCGGTGAGGTTGAAGAATCCGCGCACGACCCACCCGGTGCCGTCCGGGTTGAGACGGTTGTTGTCGTCCTGGTGGAGGTTGTAGAGGCATTCGCCGTACGGGGTCGGCTGCAGTTCGATCACGCGGCAGCGGCCGACGTTGGCGCCGGGCTCCTGCGCGCGGCGCGTGAGGTTCGGCGCCTTCTCGGTCTGCGAGTCGATCCACACGCCGTCCTTGTCGGTGCGCGGCGGCTTGTGGTTCCAGAAGCCGTTGCATTCGATCTCGCCGAACGCGCTCGCGAGAGGGGCGAAGCGCGTGTCGCCCGACGACTTCCAGTCGTTGTACTCGATGTCGAGCCACTCCCGGGGGTCGAGCTCCTGGTTGTAGCGGTCGAGGACGACGTAGCCGGTCTCCTCGAGCGCAGCGGACTTGATGTAACCCATGACGGATTGCCTTTCGGTCAGCGGGCCAGCACGTTTTAACAGGCCCAACTAAGGCAAGCCTACCTTGGAGCCCTGCCGCGCCCCCGAGGCCGGACCGTGAATAACGGATGCCGCCTCCCCTGTCCCGCACGGAGGGTCGATTAGACTCGGGCGCGGCGTGCCCGGCGGCTGTCGACCGCACGTTGACGAGGTTCGAAGGAGCGTGTCCGCGCGATGGTCAGTGCCACCAATGTCGATGCGACCGCGGTCAATACGATCGGCTGGCTCGCCGCAGGGGACGCGACGATCGTGGTGCCCGTCTACCAGCGGCAGTACCGCTGGGACATCGGAGCCTGCGAACAGCTGCTGTCCGACATCCGCGCGGTCTCCGACTCCGACGACCGCCACATGCACTTCATCGGGTCCATCCTCTCGTCCGCGACGGCACGGGAGACAGGTGCCGAGCTCGTGCTCATCGACGGGCAGCAGCGCATCACGACGCTGATGCTGCTGGTCGCCGCCCTGCAGCACACGGTCCGCGAGCACGACGCCGCACTCGCCGCGGACCTCCAGCGGGTCCTGGTGCACCGCGCCTCACCGGAGCGCACGAAGCTGCGACCGCACCGCGCGTGGGCGGGGGTGTTCGAAGCCGTCGTCCTCGACCGACGCAACGGCGACGGCGCACGCGATTCGCGCTTCGACGACAACTACGCGTTCTTCCGCAGCCAGATCAGTGCCGAGGAGGCCCCCCGGATCTGGCGCGGCCTCCAGAAGCTCGAGCACGTCTCGATCACGCTGGGCGCCGGTGCCAACGCGCAGCAGATCTTCGAGAGCCTCAATTCCACCGGCGAGCCGCTGCGCGACCACGAGCTCATCCACAACTACGTCCTGATGGGCCTCTCGCACGCCGAGCAGCAGGAGATCGAGTCCGAGTACTGGCTCCCCATCGAGCAGAACACGGGCGACGCCATCGCCGCGTTCTGGCGTCACTATCTCGTCATGAAGACGGGCCGCGAAGTCGTCGTCACGGGCGGCCGCGGGGTCTATGACACCTTCCGGCAGGTATTTCCCCGGCTGCAGCTCGCCGACCTGCGGCGCCATGCCGCGCAGTGGCGCGAATTCTCCGACATCTACCGGGTCCTGCTCGACCCGGGTCAGGAGCCGGATGCCGCCATCGCGCGACAGCTCGCGTGGCTCGGCACCTTCGGCAGCGGCATGTACCCCCTGGTCCTGCGCCTGTACCGCGACCACGCGCAGGGCGCGCTGGGAACGGACGAGCTCATTCGCACACTCGAGCACGTGCAGGCGCTGCAGCTGCGGCGCGCGATCGTCGGCGTGACCAACGAACGTCTTGTCGCACGGCTCTGCCGGGCGCGCGAGGAGGGCGCGGCTGCGCTGTCCGCCGCGATCGCGCGGATCTCGCCGTCGGATGAGCGCGTGCGCGCCGCGCTCAAGTACTCCGCCCTTCCCCACCCGGCGTACGTGCTGGGGCGCCTCGCGGGGCTGGACTCCCCCGCCGGACTGGACGTGGAGCACATCGTGCCGGCCGCGCCCTCCGACGCGTGGACGGGCGACGGGACGCGCGTGTGGAGCGAATACAGCGAGGACGAGCAGAACAGCCATCGTGCGCTGGCGGACACCCTCGGCAATCTCACGCTCCTCGAGGAGGACCTCGCCATCGCGGCATTCGACGCATCGTTCCCCGAGAAGCGGCGGCTGTACGCGCGGAGTGCCGTCTCCTCCACGCGCGAACTCGCCGCCGTCGAGGCCTGGGGAACGGGCACGATCGCGGAGAGGTCGGCCCGTCTCGCCGAACAGGTCGCCGAACTCTGGGCCCGGCCCGAGACGAGGCTCATCGACGACGACGGCTTGACTCCGGTCCTCGACGCGGTGCGGCGCCGGGGATGGCCGGCCGGATGGCAGCGGGAGTGGGACTACGTCGAGTACCGCGGCGAGCACTGGGAGGTGCCCGACGTGAAGTACCTCTTCAACCGCATCTTCAAGCGGCTCTGGGCGGATTCGCGCGAGGACGTCGTCGCCTACAGCGCCCGTCGCGGCGGACCCGTGTATCCGCAGCAGTCCTGGAACGGGCAGTGGGACCGCCTCGACGACGAGAACTGGCTCTACATGGGGTGGGATTCGAGCTATATGCTCACCGCGGTGCAAGGTGTGCTCGAGCAGGCGGGCATCGCACCGGAGGTCTTCGTCAAGTACTCCTACATCGGCACGGCGATGAAGTGAGCCTCGCGAGCGTTAGGCTCGTCCGGCAGGGGGCGGTGGCCAAGCTGGTCAAGGCAGCGGGCTCATAACCCGACGATCGTGGGTTCAAGTCCCACCCGCCCTACGAGCAGAGGGGGTCGCCGAGCGGCGGCCCCTTCTCTCGTGTCCGGCCTTCACCGTCGGATGGGGTCAGGGACCGAAAGCCGCGGAGGAGCGTGCCAGAATTCTCCTGTGGATGCGATCGGGTGGCTGGTGCTCGTGGCGGTGAGCGTCACCACGGTCGTGCTCATCGCGCTGGCGCCGCGCCTCAAGCGGGAGCAGCTGCGCAAGCAGCTCGACGGCACCGCCGGCGGATCGCTCGCGGGCGTCGGATCCGGATTCGACGCCGTGTGGCGACCGTCCGCCGAAGACGCCCACGCCGACTGGGAGGCAGCGGTCGAGATGCCTGCTCCCGCGCCGACTCCGGGCGACAAGGGACGGATCGAGAACGGCCGGCTCGTCATCCGCGTGGACGACGGCGACGCGTCAGCGTGAACCGGGGCCGTCTGCCTTGTTCTTGAGCGGGGGGTCCGGCCAGACCTTGGCGACCGCCTCGGTCACGCGGATGGATCCGGTCATGGGCTGAGTGCTGTCTGCACCGGGTTCGCTGCCGCGCTTGATCGGCATCTCCTGGCTGTCGCTGAGGATCTGCGGATGGTACCGAGCGAGCTGATAGACGCCCCAGACCGCGACCGCGCCGACCGCGGTGAAGGCGAAGTAGACCCAGACCGGAGCTCCGCTCGCCTCGCCGAGGATCGTCAGGCCGATGACCACGGCCACGATCGGATCGATGACCGTGAGCCCGGCGATCACGAGATCGGGGGGACCCGACGCGTAGGCGGTCTGCACGAAGTACGCGCCGATGGTGGCGCCCAGGATCAGAGCCACGACGCAGGTGACGGTGAGCCACTCGAAGTCGCCCGTCTTGATGCGCTCGATGATCACCTTCGCGAGGGTGGCCACGAAGCCGTACATGACACCGGCGGCGGAGATGTAGAAGAGCGCGCCGATCCGCTTGCGCCGCCACAGCCACAGTCCGCCGAGCACGAGGGTCACGACCGCGAAGATGATGAGGATCGTGATGACCTGCGCGTTGGTGACCGGCTTCTCGGTGGCGAAGAGCGCGGCGATCGTGACGAACACGAAGATCCCGCCGACGCACGCCGCGATCGCGATCAGCGACCGCTTGGTCGGACGGTGCCCGCTGATCTGCGCGTTGAGCAATGTGGTGATGACGAGGGCGATCGCTCCGAGCGGCTGCACGACGATCAGCGGCGCGACCGCGAGTGCCGACAGCTGGCACACGATCGCCAGACCCAGCATGACCGTCCCGACCACCCACGACGGCCGCGACAGCAGCTTCAGGAGGTGATGGAGGTTGAGGCCGCCGCTGCTCGACCCGGACATCTTCTCGACCTTGGTCACGCCCCGGTGCTGGTATTGCGCGCCGAACGACATGAAGACGGCGCCGAGGAGGGCCAGCGGGATGCCGTAGAGAAGGGCCGGGTTCTGGAACGCGCCGACCAGCTGGTCGCCCACGTCCTGGAGTTCGTCCGCCATCCACACCACACGTCGACACTAGCCGCCGTCGCCGCTCGGTAGGCTCAAGGCGTGGCCGTTCTGCCGATTCGCATCATGGGTGACCCCGTCCTCCACGCCCCGGCGGGCGTGATCGAGGAGATCACGGACGAGATCCGTGCGCTCGTCGCGGACATGTTCGAGACGATGGATGCCGCGCCCGGCGTGGGCCTCGCGGGTCCCCAGGTCGGCGTGCCGCTCCGCCTCTTCACCTACTCCTATTCGGACGACGACGGTGCACCCTGGCGCGGCGTCATCATCAATCCCGAGCTATGGCAGCGCCCGCTCGATCCGGGTGAGCCCGACGAAGACGAGGAGTCCGAGGGCTGTCTGTCGTTCCCCGGCGAGAGGTTTCCGCTGCGCCGCTCCGACGAGGTGCTCGTGACGGGCACCGACCTCGAGGGCGAGCCCGTCCGCATCCGGGTCGACGGTTGGCGCGCGCGCATCATGCAGCACGAGTTCGACCACCTCGACGGCATCCTGTACGTCGACCGGCTCGGTGACGGCGACTGGAAGACCGCGCAGAAGATCGCGCGCAAGCGCGGCTGGGGCCGCCCCGGGCAGTCGTGGATGCCGGGCGTCGACGATATCGACGCCTGACGCGCCCGCAGTTCGTCAGCGCCCGCGGGCATGAAGAAGGCCCCGAGGGTGGAGCCCCGAGGCCTTCGCTCCCCCACTTGGACTCGAACCAAGAACCTACCGGTTAACAGCCGATTGCTCTGCCAATTGAGCTATGGAGGAATACTGCTCGCTCGCGCGGGCAACCACACCATCTTAGCAAATGATGAGGTGTGCTCGTGACGTCATGAGGCGATCAGCCGGTGGTCGGCCTCGCCGCTGGGCGTCCACAGCAGATCCTTCGTGCCGTGCCCGTAGGCGATCGCGTGGCCGCCGCGGAGCACCAGCACGTCGGCGTCGAGCTCGCGCACGACCTCGGCTTCATTGGTCACCACGAGCGTCGTCATGCCGTACTCCGCGCGGCGGCGCAGGATCGCCTCGCGCGCGGCGCGGCGCACCTCGACATCCATGTTCGAGAACGGCTCGTCGCCGATGAACAGGCGCGGCTGCAGCACCAGTGCCCGGGCGAAGGCCACGCGCTGCCGCATCCCCGCGCTCAGCTCGTACGGGTACTTCGCCGCTGCGCCGAGGGGCAGCATGAGCTCGTCGAGAAGGGTCGCCACCCGCACGGAGAGGGCCCGCTGGTTCACGCGCCGATCACGGCCCGTGATGGGTTCGCCGATGACCTCCGACACGGTGAGCCGCGCGGGAAGCGCTGCGCCGGCGGCCTGCGGAAGGAACCCCGTCATGTACGTGAGCTGGCGGATGCCGCGACCGGGCCGCCGCACCCGGATGCCCTCGACGAGCGCGTCGCCGCCGACGACGGCGAGCCCGTCGTCGGTGGAGCCGGCGAGCACCGACACGAGGCTCGACTTGCCCGAACCGGTCGGACCCATCACCGCCAGCGTGCCGGCGTGCGGGAGGGTGAACGACACGCCGTCGACCACGCGCTGCGCGGGACCGCCGCGCCCTGCACGGGCGATCGAGAGATCGCTCGACCGGATGGCGACGTCGGCTTCTCGGCGTCGAGTCATGGCTTCATCCTGCCCTGTCGCGCAGAGCGACGCCAGCCGAGGACGCGGGCTCAGACCTCGGTAGCCAGCTGCTGACGCTGCGCGTCCAGTTCGCGCAGCCTGAGACGGATCTCACGCCCTTCCTCGGACGCCGCAGGCACGCGCTGGATCGCTCCGAGAAGCTCGTTCTTCTGGGCATCGAGCCCGCGGATCACGAGCCGGCGCGCGAGATCGGTGGTCGACGACACCGCTGCCGCGTCGTCCAGCGCGGGGAAGTCGGCGGCCAGCAGCTGGCCGCCGAGGGCGCGATACGGCTCCCGGACCGTGCCGATCGCATCGACGGCCCAGCCCGGTCGCGCCATGCCCGTCGCGTGCTGCTGGACGGCGGTGCGCACCGCGTCGAGGGCCGGATGCCGGAACGGCAGCTCCAGCGCGCGAGAGACGAGCGGCGCGTCCAGCCGGTGACCGAACTGCAGTAGGCCCATCAGCGCGTCGCGCTCGAGGGTGACCTCCGCCGTGCGGGGCAGCGACGTGAGCGTGACGCGGACCACCGGCTCGCCCTCGCGGTCCGCCGCCGGGGGCGCGGCATCCGGAGCCTGTTCGCGCCGCGAGCCGCTGCGGCCCGCACGCTCGACCTCCCGTCGCACGTCCTCCGTGTCCATTCCGAGTCGCCGCGCGAGCACGCGCACATACTCGGGCTGCAGAAGTGCGTCTCGCAGCTCTGCGACCACCGGGGCGGCCGCGCGGAGCGCGCCGACGCGTCCTTCGACGGACGCGAGGTCGAAGCCGGCGATGCGCTGGTCGAGCACGAACTCGACCATCGGCGCTTTCGTCTCCATGAGGCCGCGCACGGCGGCGTCGCCGCGGTGCAGGCGGAGGTCGCACGGGTCGAGGCCCTCGGGACCCGTTGCGACGTAGGTCTGCGCGTTGAACCGCTTCGCATCGGCGAACGCGCGCAGCGCGGCCTTCTGGCCCGCGGCATCCGGGTCGAAGGTGAAGACGACCTCGCCGGCGGTGGAGTCGTCACCCATCACCCGGCGAAGCACCGTGATGTGGTCCGAGCCGAACGCCGTGCCGCACGTCGCGATCGCCGTCGTGATGCCCGCGAGGTGACAGGCCATCACGTCGGTGTAGCCCTCGACGACCACGACGCGGTGCTCGCGCGAGATGTCGCGCTTGGCCAGATCGAGCCCGTACAGCACCTGGGCCTTCTTGTAGATCGTGGTCTCGGGGGTGTTGAGGTACTTGGGTCCCTTGTCGTCCTCGAAGAGACGCCGGGCGCCGAAGCCGATGACCTGTCCGGTGACGTCGCGGATCGGCCACACGACCCGTCCACGGAATCGGTCGTAGACGCCGCGCTGTCCCTGCGAGACGAGCCCCGAGTTGGTGAGCTCCTCATCGGTGAAGCCCTTCGCGCGGAGGGCGTCGCGCATGCCCTCCCAGCCCTTGGGGGCGTAGCCCACGCCGAAGTGGGCGGCCGCGCCGGCGTCGAAGCCGCGCTCCCCGAGGAAGCGGCGCGCGATGTCGGCCTCACCCGTGGCGAGCTGGCCCCGGAAGAACTCGGCGGCGGCGGCGTTGGCGGCGTAGAGACGCGTACGACCGGTGTGCTCCGGCGCCGCTCCGCCATCCTCGTAGTGCAGGGTGAAGCCGATGCGGCCGGCAAGGCGCTCGACGGCCTCGGTGAACGAGACGTGGTCCATCTTCGTCAGGAACGAGTAGACGTCGCCGGACTCGCCGCATCCGAAGCAGTGGTAGAAGCCCGCCTGCGGGCGCACGTTGAAGCTCGGGCTGCGCTCGTCGTGGAAGGGGCACAACCCCTTCATGGCGCCGACTCCCGCGTTCTTGAGCGCGACGCGCTCGCCGATGATGTCGGCGATGTTGGTGCGCGCCTTCACCTCTTCGACGTCGGCCTGGCGGATGCGCCCCGCCATCAGCGCGCCCCCGTCCCGCGGGCACCCGGGGACCAGATTCCGAGGGACGCGGCATCCAATTCGCCCACGAGCCTGCCGTGCCACGCGATCGCGACCTGATCGGTGAGGCTTGCCACCTGATCGACGACGACGCGTCGGCGCGCCGCGTAGGTCTGGGCGGAGCCGAAGTCCTCGGCATGGAGCGCGTCGAGGGCCTCGGGCTGCTCCCACAGGGCCGTCGCGAGCCGCTTGAGCACCTTGCGCTGCTCCTTGTAGAGCTCTTTGCGTCCGTCGATCGATACGACGACGGCACCGATGATGCCCTTGAGGACGGCCATCTCGGCCTCGACCACCCGCGGCACCACCACGTGCGCACGATACCGGGTGAGCACCGACATCCCGTAGGCGTCGCGCGTCGCGGTGGTCGCCGCCCGGGCGAACCGCCCGATGAGGTCGGATGTGAGGTTCTTCAAGCGGGCCAGCGAGGCGCGCGTTCCGTCGAACGCCGTGATCCATTCGGGCATGCGCATCAGGCGATAGAGGGCATCCTCGAGCTCGTCGCGGGCGAAGTCGAAGCCGACCCAGGACTGTATCGCCGTGAGCAGCGCCTGGTGCTCGGCCGGATCGGCCAGGCGCGCGGGATCGAGATAGCCGTTGACCACCGCGTCTTCGAAGTCGTGCACCGAGTAGGCGATGTCGTCGGAGAGGTCCATCACCTCGGCCTCGATGCAGCGCACCCGCCCCGGCGCACCTGCCCGCATCCAGCGGAAGACGTCTTCGTCGTCGGGATAGACGCCGAACTTGAGACGGCCACCGGGATCCGGCAGCGGATGCTCCGCCGTCCACGGGTATTTGCACGTCGCGTCGAGGCTCGCGCGGGTGAGGTTCAGGCCGAACGTGCGCCCGGCGTCGTCGACGATCTTGGGCTCCAATCGCGTGACGATCCGCAGCGTCTGGGCGTTGCCCTCGAACCCGCCGATGTCGTCCGCCCACTCGTTCATGGCGCGCTCGCCGTTGTGCCCGAACGGCGGGTGGCCGAGGTCGTGGCTGAGGCAGGCGGTGTCGACGACGTCAGGAGCGAGCAGGAGCGCCGTCGCCAGCTCGCGCCCGACCTGGGCGACCTCGAGCGAGTGCGTCAGCCGGTTGCGCGCGAAGTCCGCCGGGCTCGCCGGGCTCAGAACCTGGGTCTTGGCGGCCAGTCGGCGCAGCGCCGCGGAGTGGAGCACACGCGCACGGTCCCGCGCGAAGTCGTCGCGCTGCGACCGGTGCCGCTCGGGGTGGAAGCGCGCGGCATCCGCATCGTCGTAGCCGGACGGACGCTCCGACGCGATGCCGATCGCGACGGCGCCGTCACCCGCCACTGTGGTCGAGCTCCGCTTCGGCGAGGGCGCAGGATGCTTCGGCACCAAGGTCACGCGAGTCCAGCCACCCCTCGGGGAGGGCCGGCCGCTTGGGGGTTCCGGCGCGTCCGCGCTGGCCCTCGGCCGCGGCACCCGGATACGGGGCGGCGAGGTCGAGGGTCGCGAGCATGTCGTCGATCTCGGCCAGGCTCGACACTGTCGCGAGGCGCGCACGGATGTCACCACCCACCGGGTACCCCTTGAAGTACCAGGCGACGTGCTTGCGGATGTCGCGGCATCCGCGGTCCTCGTCCTCGAAGAACTCCACGAGGAGCTCGGCGTGCCGACGGAACGCGCGGGCGACGAAATCCAGGGTCGCGTCGACGGGGGCACCGGATGCCGCGTCCGGCCCGCCGAGCTCGCGTGCGAGATCTCCGAACAGCCAGGGGCGGCCGAGGCATCCGCGACCGACGACGACCCCGTCGCAGCCGGTCTCCGCCATCATGCGCGCCGCATCGGCGGCCGACCAGATGTCGCCGTTGCCGAGCACGGGGACGCTCGTCACCGCCTGCTTGAGGGCGGCGATCGCCGACCAGTCCGCTTCGCCCGAGTAGAACTCGGCGGCCGTGCGTGCATGGAGCGCCACCGCCGCCACACCGGCGTCCTCGGCGATGCGGCCGGCATCCAGGTAGGTGAGGTGATCGCCGTCGATGCCCTTGCGCATCTTCACCGTCAGCGGCACGTCGCCCGCCGCACGCGCGGCGCGCGTCACGATCTCGCGGAAGAGGCCGAGCTTCCACGGCAGCGCCGCGCCGCCGCCCTTGCGCGTCACCTTGGGAACGGGGCATCCGAAGTTCAGGTCGATGTGATCGGCGCGGTCCTCTTCGACCAGCAGGCGCACCGCGGCCTCGGTGGTCGCGGGATCGACGCCGTAGAGCTGGATCGAGCGCGGCTTCTCGGACTCGTGGTGCGTGATGAGACGCATCGTGGTCGCGTTGCGTTCGACGAGCGCACGGGTCGTGATCATCTCACTCACGTAGAGCCCGGCACCGTATTCGCGGCACAGCCGGCGGAACGCGGTGTTGGTGATCCCCGCCATGGGCGCGAGCACGACGGGCGCGTCGAGCTGGATGGGCCCGATGCGCAGAGTGCGCGCGGGAGCGAGGGCAGTGGTCACGTCGTCCATTCTCCCAGACTCCCGCTGGGCGAGCGCAGTGTGATCCCCGCCTGTGGAGCCGCCCCCCACGCGAGGGCTTAGCCTGGGGTCATGACCGAGGCTACCGCCACAGACCTGCGCCGCATCCCGTTCCATACCGCCGACGGCGGAACGACGACCCTCGCCGACTACGGCGACAAGGTTCTCCTCGTCGTGAACGTCGCGTCCCGGTGCGGCCTGACCCCGCAGTACGAGCAGCTCGAGCAGCTCCAGCGGGCCTATGCCGACCGCGGCTTCACGGTCCTCGGCTTCCCCTGTAACCAGTTCATGGGGCAGGAGCCCGGCTCGATGGACGAGATCCTCGAGTACTGCTCGACCACATGGGGGGTGTCGTTCCCCGTGCACGACAAGGTCAAGGTCAACGGCGGCAAGGCCGCCCCGCTCTACAAGGCGCTCAAGGATGCCCGCGACGTCGAGGGCAACAAGGGACGCATCCAGTGGAACTTCGAGAAGTTCGTGCTCACGCCTGACGGCGACGTGCACCGCTTCCGCCCGAACGTCACGCCGGATGACCCGGCCATCGTGAGCGTCATCGAGGCGAACCTGCCCGGCTGAGCCCGGACACGCGAAAGCCCGCCGCGACGACATGCGGCGGGCTTTCGCCATGCTTCGGGGATCTCAGACGGCGACCGGCGCGTCCTCGCTGCGCTCCGTCCACACCTGGCGGACGATCTGGGCGAAGGCCTCGGCGGGCTGGGCTCCGGAGACCCCGTACTTCCCGTCGATCACGAAGAACGGCACCCCGTTGATGCCGTAGGCCTGAGCCTGCGCCTGGTCGGCGCGCACCGCGTCGAGGAACCTCCCGCTGCGAAGGGCGTCGCGCGCGGCATCCGCATCCAGCCCCGCGTCGGCGGCGAGTGCGACGAGCTCGTCCTCCTCGCCGAGGTGGCGTCCTTCGGTGAAGTATGCGGACATGAGGCGCTCGGCCAGTTCGTGCTGGCGACCCTGCTCCTTCGCGAAGTGCAGGAGCTCATGCGCCTTCACGGTGTTGGTGTGCTTGAGCAGATCGAAGCGGTACTCCAGACCCGCTTCGGCAGCGACCCCGGTCACCCGGTCGAGCATCTGCTGCGCCTGGTCCTGCGAGATGCCCTTGTGGGTCGCGAGGTAGTCCGCCTCGCCGCCGTGGAAGTCGACGGGGGTGTCGGGCGAGAGCTCGAACGAGTGGAAGACGACCTCGACGGCAGGGGCGTCCTCATCACCGGATGCCTCAGCCAGCCCCTTCTCGAGATTGCGCTTGCCGATGTAGCACCAGGGGCAGGCGATGTCACTCCACACGTCGATCTTGATGGCATCCGTCATGCTCAGGACAACCGCGGCACGTCCCCTGTCTATTCCGGCGAATGCGTCATCCGCCGTTCGGCGGGTCGGCGTCGGGGAGGAAACGGAACCGCACGCGTACGTCGTCGTAGGGCACGACGATGGTCGATGCGTCCGCGGACCACTCGTCCGGCACGAGGTAGAGCCGGCCGCCTCCCTGCGCCAGCAGCCGGAGTCCGAAGTAGCGAAAGCCGTACGTCGGCGGATCCGCCTGCTGGGCGCCCTCGTCACCCTCGCCGGCGGGATCGGATGCCGCCTCCCCCAGCTCGCGGGACGAGATGTCGTCGTTTCCGGGGTAGAGCCGCTCCTTGGTGTCGAGGACGACGGCGGGGAGCGTCTGCAGGTCGGAGGCGAGGGCGCGGGCCTGTCCGAGACCCCACCACCGGGCGATCGTGGCCGTCGACCAGAAGGTGCCCGCGACGAGGACGAGGACGAGGATCACGACCACGCTGCGCCCGATGCCCGATCCGCCGAGGGCGCGCACGGTCGACGCGGCGTAGGCCGCGAGGCCTGCGCCGATCGCCAGGAACAGCGGTGTGAACAGCTGCGCGTACTCCCCGTCGTCGAAGACCGGCATGAGGAACGCGAGAGCGAGGCCGGCGAGGAGGAATCCGATCCCCGTCCACGCGATGACCGCGATGAGTCGCCGTCGCCGATCGGGCTCTGATGCCTCGATGTGGCGACGCAGGCGGCGGTGACCGACGATGAGGCCGGCGGCGAGCAGGAGCAGCACCATGACGGGGATGAACAGCGCGCCCGGGCTGCGCATGACGAATTCCTGCGAGCTCAGGCCGATGATGTCCACGTCGATGCCGAAGTAGCGGAAGAACTCCCGCGTGGAGACGTAGCCGAAGTAGAAGAGCAGCGCGGTCACCAGCGTCAGCGGAGCCACGAACGAGGACAGGAAGCCCATCCACTTCTCGAAGCCGAGGCCGCCCGCGGCGGGTGCTGACGGCTCTGCCGACGACGCCGGCGGCTCCGGGGGGTCGTCGGCGGATTCCGGCGGCGGAGCAGTTCGCCGGCCCTTCCCGAGCGCCGCCATCAGGCGCCTTCCGGGGTGAAGATCTCGATCGGCGGGCCCGGTTCGACCGCCCTCTCCTCCACCGCGACGCACGCCTCGGCCGTGGGGCACTCGAGCGTGCCGGCGAAGGTGATCCGCGTGCCGTCCACGAAGTCGTCACCGGGTCGGACTTCGAGACTGCAGAACCCGGACGCGTCCGCTTCGAGGACGAACCCGATGCAGGAGGCCAGCGGCACCCCGTCGAAATCCGTGCCGCACGCGTCGTCGGTCACCTCCAGCCCCGCCCGGTCGACGATCGCCTCGGTGTATGTGAAGCGGACGCCTTCGGGCACGGGGTCGCCTCCCCAGAACACCGCGACCGTCTCGCACCAGACCCCCGGCTCCAGAACCGTCGCGTCTCCCTGGTCGCCGTCGTCCGGGCCTCCGTAGTCCACCGTCGGCCCCGTGCGGACGCGGTCCTGCTCGGGATCCTCCTCGCCCTCGCTCCCTCCCCCGCCGTTCTCCTCGCTCGGCGTGGAACCACCTCCGTCCGTCGAGGTGCCGTCGTTGCCGCCCGCCCCCTCGTCCACGGCGGGCGCGCAACCGCAGAACAGCAGGGCGACGGCGACGATGGCAGCGCCGAGAGCGACCCTCCCGAGGGAACGGGGCATGGCACACCTCCTGAACGGCCGCGGCGGCGCGGCTCTCATCAGAGAAGAGGACGGTGACGCTCGCAGAATACGCCCGGGAGCGGCATCCGGACAGTGCCCTACAGCGCGGGATCCTCCGGCACGTCGACCGCGCCGCCGAATCGGCGATCGCGATCGAGGTACAGTCCGATCGCCCGCCACAGATCGGCGCGGGAGAAGTCCGGCCACAGTGTGTCGAGGAACACGAACTCCGCGTACGCCGACTCCCACAGCAGGAAGTTGGACGTGCGCTGCTCACCGCTGGAGCGGACGAAGAGGTCGACGTCGGGCATGTCGGGCTGGTAGAGCCGCTTGCGGATGAGCTTCTCGGTCACTGCCGACGGCGCGATCCGACCCGCGGCGATGTCGTCGCCGATGGAGCGCATCGCGTCGACCAGCTCGACACGGCCGCCGTAGTTGACGCACATCGTGAGGGTCAGCACGTCATTGCCCGCGGTGAGGCGCTCGGCGAACTGCAGCTCCTTGATGACACTGGACCACAGCCGGGGCTTGCGTCCCGCCCACCGCACGCGCACACCCCATTCGTTGAGCTGATCGCGACGTCGGTGAAGCACGTCGCGGTTGAAGCCCATGAGGAAGCGCACCTCATCGGGCGAGCGCGACCAGTTCTCGGTCGAGAAGGCGTAGACGGAAAGGTGCTTCACCCCTGCCTGGATGGCGCCGGCGACGACATCGAGCAGGGCCGCCTCCCCCGCCTTGTGACCTTCGACGCGGGTCAGCCCGCGACGGTTCGCCCACCGGCCGTTCCCGTCCATCACGATCGCGACGTGCCGGGGCACCGCTCCCGAAGGGAAGGCGGGCGGGTACAGGCCCGTCCAATCGACGGGCTTGTAGGGGACCGCGTCGCGGTGCGTGAACGGCTTGGGCGTCATCGATCGCCTCCGTCGCGCGCGGATGAGACGTGCGCGAGGGAGCGGATGCCGCGCTCCAGATGCCACTGCGCATAGGCGGCGATGAGACCGGATGCCGCAGCGCACGACGCCGCGGAGGAGGCATCCACTCGCTCCCACTCGCCAGCCATCAGCGAGTCCAGGAGCTGGGCGGTGTCGGGGTGGACGCGCGCCGCCCCGGTCGGTGCGCAGTCGTGGCAGATCATGCCGCCGAGCTGCGCGACGAACGTGTCGTGGGGTCCTGGAGCGCCGCACCGTGCGCACTCGGAGAGCCCGGGGGCCCAGCCCGACAGCGCCATCGCCCGGAGCAGGTAGGAGTCGAGGACGCTGCGCGAGGCATGCTCGCCGCGGGCGAGTGCACGCAGTCCTCCGACCAGCAGCAGGTATTGCTGGGGTGTCGCCTCGGCTTCGTTGAGGCGGTCGGCGGCCTCCACCATCGCGTGCGCCGACGTGTACCGGTCGTAGTGGGTGGCGATGTCGGCGCCGTACGATCCGAGCGACTCGGCCTGCTGGATGATGTCGAGGGAGCGTCCCTCGTACAGCTGCACGTCGGCGACCATGAACGGCTCGAGCCGGGCTCCGAAGCGGGACGTGGTGCGGCGCACGCCTTTGGCGACGGCGCGGATCTTGCCGTGGCGGCGGCTCAGCATCGTCACGATCCTGTCTGCCTCCCCCAGCTTGTGGGTGCGCAGGATCACGACTTCGTCGCGATAGGTGGGCACTCGTCAATTATGGTCTCCACCACCCACGCGGGCGCGGTGGCGCCCCGTGCCCGTCAGTCCTGGATGCCGCCCAGCTCCTTCGAGACGTCGAGCAGGTGCGGGAGCGCGAGCTCGATCGACTCCATCGTCGCCGTCAGCGAGATGCGGAAGTGGTGCGGCTGCACGAACAGCGATCCGGGCATCAGGTGGACGCCGCGGCTCGCGAGGGCATCGCAGAACGCCTCGCCGTCGCCGCCCGGCGCCTTCCCCCACAGGTAGAACGTGCCCTCCGGCCGCGTCATCTCGACGCCTGCACCGACGAGCGCGTCGTAGAGCCGATCGCGCTTGCGGGCGAGTTCGGCGACATCGATCGAGACGTTCTCGAGCGCCGGCACCGAGTACTGCATCACCGCGTCGGGGAATCCCCAGCCGATCGCGAGGCCGAGAGGGAACAGCGCCGCACGCAGCGCGTCGCGATCCTCGCGTGGGATCAGCGGCGACAGGGCCAGGTAGCCGAGGCGCTGACCCGGCGCGAGGAGCACCTTTCCGTAGCTGTAGGCGATGACCGTCCACGGATACGCCGCCGCGGGGCTCGCGAAGTCGATGCCGTCGAACCGGATGCGCCGGTAGGGCTCGTCGGAGAGCAGCCAGATCCTGCGGCCGTTCGCCCTCGACGCGCTTTCGAGCATCTCGGCGAGCGCGCGCCACGTGGCCGCGGGATAGACCCGGCCGGTGGGGTTCGCGGGCGAGTTCACGATCACCACGCGCGTCCGCGGCGTGATCGCTCGGGCGATGACCTCCACATCGAGATCGAACGTGTCGGTGTCCAGCGCCGCGCGCACCGGTGCGAGGTCGGCGGCGTACAGCATCGGCTCGTAGCAGAACCACCCCGGGACGGGGATGACGACTTCGTCGCCGGCGTCGGTCAGCAGACCCAGCGCGAGCGAGATCGCCCCGAACGCGCCCTGGGTCATGGCGATGTCATCGGGCTCGAACGCGAGGCCGACCTCGGCTCTCAGCGCATCCGCGACCGTCTGCTGCGCGAGAGGCTCGCTCGTCTTGTACGCGAACCAGTCGACGCTCTGCGGCTCGATCTGCGCTCGCAGCGCGTCGGTCAACCCCGGCAGCGCGAACTCGTGCGGATTGCCGAAGGTGAAGTCGAGCGCGTCGGGGTCGTCCGCCGCCGCCTGCATCTTCGCGAAGAACGTCGTGACGACATCCACCGCCGCCTTCGCTCTCGTCGCGCGCACCGAGATCGTCATGGCCGTCACCTTTCCCCAGGGTCGCGGAACCTGCGGCAAGGATCCCAACAGATCCGGGCCCGGGTCAACGGGTGGTCACATACTGTATTCTGTTCACTATGTCTGGGACTCACGTACTCGATACGCTCCTCGCCATCTCCCGCATCCTCGAGACGGACCAGGAGCGCGAGCTCGATCGCCGCGGGCTCACCGTGCCCCGGACGCACCTGATGTGGGTGCTCTTCCACGGCGGACCGACGACGCAGGTCCACCTCGCCGAGGCGCTCGCCGTGACACCCCGGTACATCACGACGCTCGTGGACGCCCTCGACACCACCGGTCTCGCCCGCCGCGAACCGCACCCGACCGACCGCCGAGCCGTCCTGGTGCACCTCACCGAGCGCGGTCTCTCGATCATGGAGACGATGGATGCCGAGCACACCGACCTCGGTGCGGCCCTCATCGACGGTCTCGACGACGAGACGGTGCGGACGGCGATCCGGGCGCTCGACCACGTGCACGGCAGGCTCGAGCACCTCGTCGCCGAGCACGAGCGCGCACAGCGGGAGCGTGAGGAGCCATGACCGGCCTCGCACCCGAGACGGCTCGCACGGCATCGCTCCGACCGCTCGAGCGTGTCGTGTGGATCGCCCGCGCCGCGTGGCGCGCCGAGATCGGCATCTGGCGGAGCCTGGGCCGATGGCTCTTCCGGCGCCCGCGCGTGCCCCGCGGGGCGTCCGGGTTCACCTATCACTCCCCCGTGCTCACGATCCTCGTGATCTTCATCGTGCTGTCGGCGATCGAGATCCCGATCGTCGACCTCATCGTGCATCGATGGCCGTGGGTGCGCATCCCGCTCCTCGCCCTCGGCATCTGGGGCGTGACGTGGATGATCGGACTGCTCCTCAGCTACCTGACGCGACCCCATGCGGTCGGCCCCGAAGGCATCCGCGCGCGTCTCGGCGCCGACATCGATGTCGACCTGCCGTGGGACGCGGTCGCGAGCGTCGAGAAGTCGCGCGACGTCCTCGAGAAGGCCCCGAAGGTGCGTGATGAACCGCACGGCCGCACCCTCGCCCTGCGTATGCAGAACGAGACGAACGTCCTCGTCACCCTCGAGAAGCCCGTCCGGACGCGTGTCGGCGACTCCGAGGCCGAGCTCGATGCCGTACGGCTGTGGGTCGACGATCTCGACGGCTTCATGACGGCGGTGCGCACGCACATCCCGTGACCCGCCACGACAATGGTGGGGTGGACGAACCGATCTTCGTGATCCCGCTGTGGGCCGACCTCATCGCCGTCGGCCTCGGCGGCATCCAAGGCGCCCTGTTCGCGTCGGGCTTCCGCGGGCAGCGCCGACTGGATCTGCTCGGCGTCGCGATCATCGGCATCGTCGTGGGCATGGGCGGCGGGCTCATCCGCGACCTCCTGCTCAACGTCACGCCCGTCACCCTCCAGAGCAACTGGTACCTGCTCACCGCCACCGGGGCGGCGCTGCTCGGGATGCTGCTCGCGGGCCTCTTCCAGCGACTCAACGCCGCGATCGTCGGCCTGGACGCGCTCGTGATCGGTCTGTTCGGCGCCTTCGGCACGAGCAAGGCGCTCTTCCTGGGCCTCCCCCTCGTCCCCGCGGTCTTCGTCGGCGTGTGCGCCGCGGTCGGCGGCGGCATCCTCCGAGACATGATCATGGGTCTGCCCGTCGCGATCATGCACGTCGGCTCGCTCTACGCCGTGGCGGCCGGGGTCGGATGCCTCGTGCTCGCAGGTGCGAACGCATTCGGGCTCGACCTCGTGATCGCCGCGGTGGTCGGCGTGGTCGTGACGACCGTGATCCGCCTGCTGGCCGTGATCTTCGACATCTCACTGCCCGAGCAGCGCGCGCTCTACCGGCGCAAGGTCGCCGTCGAGACCTCCGCGATCCCGATCGTCAAGTCCTGACGATCGGATGCCGAAGCATCCGGTCGTCCGCGCGCGGGAGGGCGATCAGACCCCGGCCAGCTCCCCCGAGCGCTCACGGGTGCGGATCGCGCGGTTGACCCCCGACACGATCGCCTTGAGCGACGCGGTCGAGATGTCGCCGTCGATGCCGACGCCCCACAGGCGCTCGCCGTCGACCTGCAGCTCGACGTACGCCGCCGCCTGCGCGTCGCCGCCGGCGCTGAGCGCGTGCTCGACGTAGTCGTAGAGCGTCACATCGAATCCCTGCGCGCGCACCACCTCGAGGAATGCCGCGACCGGACCGTTGCCGTGGCCGGATGCCTCGTACTGATCGTCCGAGTCGCGCAGCGTGACGTCGAGCGAGACATCGCCCGACATGTCGCTGCGCGTGCTGGTCGCCAGCAGCTCGAACCGGCCCCAGCGCTCGTCGTCGACCGGCGACGGGAGGTACTCGTCGTTGAAGATCGCCCAGATCTGGTCGCTCGTGACCTCGCCGCCCTCGGCATCCGTCTTCGCCTGCACGACGCCCGAGAACTCGATCTGCAGCCTGCGCGGCAGGTCGATCGCGTGGTCGGTCTTGAGCAGGTAGGCGACGCCCCCCTTGCCCGACTGCGAGTTGACGCGGATCACGGCCTCGTAGGAGCGGCCGAGATCCTTCGGGTCGATGGGCAGGTACGGCACGGCCCACTCGATCTCGTCGACCGTGACGCCGTCGGACGCGGCCCGCGCGGCCATCGCCTCGAAGCCCTTCTTGATGGCGTCCTGGTGCGAGCCGCTGAACGCCGTGAAGACGAGGTCGCCTGCCCACGGGCTGCGCTCGTGAACGGGCAGCTGGTTGCAGTACTCGACGGTGCGCTTGACCTGGTCGACGTCGCTGAAGTCGATCTGCGGATCGATGCCCTGGGTGAGCAGGTTGATGCCCAGGGCGACGAGGTCGACGTTGCCGGTGCGCTCGCCGTTGCCGAACAGGCAGCCTTCGATGCGGTCGGCACCGGCCATGTACCCGAGCTCCGCGGCGGCGATCGCCGTCCCGCGGTCGTTGTGCGGATGCAGCGACAGGATCACGTTCTCACGGTGGGCGAGTCGTCGGCTCATCCACTCGATCGAGTCCGCGTAGACATTCGGCGTCGCCATCTCGACGGTCGCCGGCAGGTTGATGATGACCTTGCGCTCGGGCGTCGGTTCGAAGACCTCGATCACCTGGTTGCAGACGTCCAGGGCGAACTCGAGCTCGGTGCCGGTGTAGCTCTCCGGCGAGTACTCGTAGAACACCTTCGTCTCGGGAATCCGCTTCTCGAACCGACGGCACAGCCGCGCGCCTTCGAGGGCGATGTCGATGATGCCCTGCTTGTCGGTGCGGAACACGACGTCGCGCTGCAGCACGCTCGTGGAGTTGTACAGGTGCACGATGGCCTGCTTCGCCCCCGCGATCGACTCGTAGGTGCGCTCGATGAGGTGTTCCCGCGCCTGGGTGAGGACCTGGATGGTGACGTCGTCAGGAATCAGGTTCTCTTCGATGAGCTGTCGCACGAAGTCGAAGTCGGTCTGGCTGGCCGACGGGAAGCCGACCTCGATCTCCTTGTACCCCATGCTCACGAGCAGCTCGAACATGACCCGCTTGCGCTCGGGACTCATCGGGTCGATCAGAGCCTGGTTGCCGTCGCGCAGATCGACGGCGCACCAGCGCGGCGCTGCGGTGATGCGGCGATCCGGCCACGTGCGGTCGGGCACGGACACCGCGATCTGCTCGTGGTACGGCCGGTACTTGTGAACCGGCATGCCCGAGGGCTTCTGGGTGTTCTCCATGATGTCGCTCTTCTTCTCTCGTCGAATGGCGGGCCGACGACAAGCTCCGCGACGAGGAGGGCCCTAGATCGAGGCCTCGTCGCGGCAGCTAAGGAGAAGCGAGCCTGCACGCATGACCTCAGGGTACACCCGTGCGGAGCGGGTTCGCGAACCGCCCGTCACACGCGGGCGACGGATGCCGCACCGTGCCGGATCTCGATGTGAGACGATCGCGCCACCGCCGACACTTCCCGGGTATGACACGTCACCGTCGACACCTGCTGGTCGCGCTGAGCGCGGCATCCGTCCTCGCTCTCGCCGGCTGCGCCACGCCCTCCGGATCGGGCGCACCCGCCGGCGCTTCGGACGCCCCTCCGGGCGCTTCGCTCGGTTCGCTCTGGCCCGCACCGCCCGAGGGCGATGTCGTCGCGCAGGGCACCGTGATGGATGTCGGCGGCGAGGCCGAGCTGTGCCTCGGCGCGGTGGCCGAGTCCTACCCGCCCCAGTGCAGCGGCGTGCCGATCACGAACTGGACATGGGACGGCATCGAGGGATCCGAGACGTCGGGCGACACGACCTGGGGCTCCTACGCCGTGCAGGGCACGTACGACGGCGAGGAGTTCACGGTCACGCAGCCGCCGATCATGCTCGCGCTCTACGACCCCATGATGCCGGAGGACCCGACCGGCGGCGAGCCCGGCGCCGGCGACGAGAAGACGCTCCTCGCGATCCAGGAGGACCTCCCCGACGCACTCGACGAGGCCTACCTGAGCTCGTACCCCGAAAACGGGTGGCTGTGGGTCGACGTCGTGTGGGACGACGGCACGTGGCAGGATGCCGCGGACGCGGACTACGGCGAGAACACCGTCATCATCCGCTCGGCCCTCCGCCCGGTCGACGGCTGATCGGCGTCAGAAGCCGAGACGGCCGAGCTGCTTCGGATCGCGCTGCCATTCCTTCGCAACGCGCACGTGGAGCGACAGGAAGACGCGGGTTCCGACGAGCGGCTCGATGCCGGCGCGCGCACGCTTGCCGACGTCGGCCAGACGCGACCCCTTCCGGCCGATGATGATCGCCTTCTGGCTGTCGCGCTCGACGACGATGTTCGCGTAGAT